>CBFDDH010000005.1:0-94237 GCA_965603515.1 uncultured bacterium | reverse complement strand
TTGGGATACTCGTAAGGATCTCCCAGAATGATGCATTAACCGTGGTCGTCTGGGTGAGTGTATCGTTCGATGGATTGACATCACCGGCAAGAACTGTATAAGCCATGACATCATAAACAATACCGTTTGTCGCAGCGCAGGTCCATGAAGCGAATGAGATAGTCGTATCAACACCAGAATCAAGGGTAATATTGGCGGTTTCGTTATAGATATTGGCTCCTGAAGAGTCAATGACAAAATAGACATCAAAGGTTTCTGTATCAGTTCCGAAGTTCCGATAAGTTGCGCTTGGATCAAGCGTGGTACTTGGCATGATCAAAGTGCCTGGAGCATTGATAGCCGTGGTTCCGACATCTTCTGACGGTACGTATACGGTCGCGGCAATTGTAACATTATCAAATGCTGCATACCAAGCCCAGATACCGACATCGTCATAGAAGAAATAGATCTGGATTCTCACAGCACCAACATAAGCCGATACATCGACTGAATCGGTCATTGGACCGGTGTCAGCAGTATAAGTTCTCAACGGTACTACAGTCCAGGTTGCACCGTCAAAGACTTTAAGACCGACTTCAAGGTATTCACCGCCTGATATAAAGTTATAACCAACGCCATACCAGAGCCAATCCATTGATGGAAGCGGGGTGAGGAGTGGAGACAATGTAGTATCAGCATATCCACCACCACTAGCATCTGAATCGATCCAATAGGTTGAGTCATCGGCGCTTGGCGGTGTCCAGGCTCCATGAAGACCAGATGGTTGAACATCCCAACCTGCTGGGAAGGGCTGTCCATTTGTGTGCGTCCAACCCTGATGACCAGTCTCAAAGTCCCAGGTTACTGTAGTTTGTGGAGTAATACCAACATCATAGACCCAGATCATATCTGGACCTGACTGGTCAAGGATATAGACGTACTGACCGTCAAATGCACAATCAGCAGTAGATGCGCCAGTTTGACCGGGGTCACAATCCCATGTTGAGTCAGGTGTGGTATTGGGTACACCAGCAGTCAAAGAGTGCTGATAGAATGTTGCACCGGCTGCATTCTCATCAACAGTGAACAGCCAATCAGGTGATGTTGTGCCGTGAGCACCTGTTAAACCTGAAGGACTTGCCAGAGACCAGGTATTCCATGAACCAGACTGTGCAGGTTGTGCCCAGGCACACTGATTTGCAGTCCAATCACCAGGATAGACCGCGTCATCAATACTATTAAAGCCCAAACCTTCGGCTGAGCTCCAGGGTAAGGTACGGAATACTGAGCCAGCACCAGTCGTCATATTGATCTCGTATATATTGGCATCATAACCAGCCATATAGAGAATACCACTGCCGGCAAAACCCATACCCAGGTGGTATGATGGAGCACCGCCACCAAGCGTGAATGAGTCGACCTTGGTACATGGCGAGGTCTTCTGAATGGCAAAGACCTTTGGATATGCAGAGTTCCACTGACTAACCCAGAGTACATCCATTTCCCAGTCATAGGTGATTCCCCAGCAATAACCAGTAGCATTGATTGGGCTAAGGTCGATCTGGTCAATAAGAGTCGGAGTTGAACGGGGACCATCATATGGTAATGCTGTAGGATTGTCAACTCTGAAAGCGTGATCAGTTTGAGTTTGAACAGCGTCTTCTTGTGCTGCAAAGAGCATGGGTATGAGTCCCAGACACAATGCAATCATAAGTATTTTTTTCATTTTATCTCCTTACTATACTTAACAATAGGTAGTTCATAGGGATATCAATCTATCTTACAGGGCTCTATCCCTGATAAGCCCGTTTGAAGTTTTTTAAAGGTTGTAAGTATTACCTCCTTTCTTTCAAATAATTTCAGAAAATTTAAGGGCTATCTACTTATGGATAACACCATATACTATTATAGCGAAAATTAGTCGTCTGTCAATACCTAAATAGCATCAAATGATGCCTGCAATAAACCCCTATCAGATTGCCACTTAGCATTATAATGAGCATGTCAGGTTGTTAAGTGCCGCGTTGATTAGACATAGGATAAGGAAGAAAACTCTTGCAATATCGATGATTCATAGTATAATAATCTAATGACTTTCAAATGGTTTATTTCCTGGATTCTGGTTTTCCCTTTACTTAAGCTGCTAACCGGTATAAGGATAAACGGTTCAGTACCGAAAAAAGGATCTTTTATTATCGCGTGCAACCACGTGTCCTTTTTTGACCCACCGATTGTCGGTGCTTGTGCAGCAAGGGAGATCCATTTCCTGGCTAAAATAGATCTATTTGAGAACTTAAAAGTTTTTGCACGTTTGATAAAAG
The DNA here is from genome assembly GCA_965603515.1 of uncultured bacterium. Classification (GTDB taxonomy): domain Bacteria; phylum Hydrothermota; class Tepidihabitantia; order SM23-42; family SM23-42; genus JAUVZL01. The sequence goes on along the minus strand of CBFDDH010000005.1, from coordinate 91,937 downwards.
CATATAATGCAATACCTATCAGTGGTATTCAGGGTTTGAGAACGGCGATGAAATTACTAAAAAAGGGTGCGGTAGTCGTTATTTTCCCAGAGGGTACGAGGTCAAAAAAAGGACATATGCTACCGTTTAATCCTGGCGTCAGTTATCTTGCAACAAATATGGGGATCCCGGTTATTCCGACGTACATAGCGAATTCTAATAAGCGGTTTTTGCGACTTGTTCTGCGTTCAGATAGACTTAAAATCAGCTTTGGCAAGCCCATCTCTCCTGCAGGTTATGAGAATAACCGTGAAGATATGGAGCGGTTTAGTCAGAGATTGAAAGAAGAGGTATTGAAACTGAGATGAAAATTTATCGCGCACGTTACGGAGGAGTTTGTTTTGGTGTAAAAAGGGCGATTGAGACGGCACTTAAAGCCACAAGAAAGCAAAGCAAAGTCTATTCGCTTGGTCCATTGATTCATAATCGGGTGGCAGTCGAGAGTCTAAAAAAGCAAGGTATTATTACGGTGGACAAAATCAGTGATATCAAGAGCGGAAAAGTAATAATCCGTTCGCATGGGATACCACCAGTGCTTCTTAAGAAACTGAAAAGAAAAAAGTTTGAAATAATCGATGCAACATGTCCAAGGGTGCGTCGGGCTCAACGTTATGTAGAAAGCCTCATCACTGAAGGTTATTATGTTGTAATCATTGGTGAAAAAGATCATCCTGAAGTAAAAGGTCTCCTGGGCTATGCAGGTAACAGAGCAGTGATGTACTCAAAGGACCTGAAGCTCAAAAAACATAAAATCGGCGTGGTTCCACAAACAACGCTTGATTTAGTCCATCTGAATGAGGCGATCGCCAATCTCATTCCCAGTGTGTCAGAGATGAAAATCTACAACACAATCTGCAAGGCAACGATTCTGCGTACTAAAGAGGCTATGCGTATTGCAGAGAAAGCTGATATGATGCTGGTTGTTGGTGGTAAGAACAGCGCCAATACAACGCGGCTCTACCAAATGTGCAAGAAAATAAAACCATCCTATCACATTGAATCTGTTGATGATGTCATAATTGACTGGTTTGAAGGTGTCAAGAGTATTGGCGTGACCGCTGGTGCGTCAACCCCCAAGGAGCAGGTTGAAGAGGTTATCAGTTTTATAAAGAAAAAATATCCTGGTTGAACCTCACGGCAGGTCGGTCAAATCCTAATATCAAAATTCTAAACTCTAAATAATACATAAATCCTAAATTCAAATTTTCAAAACACACCTTCTTTGGGAGAAGAAAATCAAGCGAAGCGAGGCTCAGAAGTCTCTTTGCTCAAGGGATCTGAGACCCATGCGCAAAGGAAAGATGATCGTAATTGTATTAAGGATGAGAAAGACTATCAGAGGAACCAATATCATGAGGTGGTTGACGGGCCGATCATAGTATTTACTTGTTATATAATGATACGCTGGCGTGGCAAGAATTATTATCGAGATCCCTACATAGGCGATGCTTGCAAGAGCAGCAATAACCCCGCCGCCGCCCGCCGCGATTTTTGATGGATTGGTTTCGTTGAATTGCGGGAACCGCGCACCTAAACCGAGGTTTATCGAGACTAAAGATGCGGCAACAAACAACGCTATTGCAGGCATCAAGATATACATCTGGGAGTCAGTTTTGATGAATAGATTCGAGATGATCAAAAGACTCTCCAGGATCAATATCGCCATTATTAGGTTTGCATAGTACTTGATCTTCATGACCTTGCTCAAAGAAAGCGGTGAAGAACAGATAAACCAAATGCCAGCACGTTCAAGACTTATCGCTGGAAATATGAACCTTACGCCCACGGTTGCCAATACAAAAGTGACAAAGGTAAAATTGAGGAACGATACAATAGTGCGCCATACGGGAAAAGTGAAGTATAGAGGGGTTCTCTTCAGAGAAATCATATATACGACTAATAGTATTATGAAGATCGACAGCTGTACCCATTGAATAGGTTCACGGATAAAAACGAGCAAGTCTTTGAAGAATAATGTACTTGACTGATTATATTTATATTCATGGAGGCGTGATTTCCTTCGTTTTGTTTTTGTCCCGTGTTCATTGATAAGTGCCCAGGATTTTGCATAGAGAAGTCGGGCCGCGAAAAAAGCGATGATCGTCATACTTAGACTAGTGAAGAAAAGCAATGCAAAATAGAAAAAACCTAGATTTGCGCGACCGCTCAGACGCTTTATTATATTGGTTAGCCAAGTTGATGGAACAAAAGTACCGCCCACCGTTGTTAGATTGGTGGCAAACCTCAAAAGTTCTTGTTCGTTGTCAGTCTCAAAGACCTTGAGGAGTTCGGGGTTATTGGTTTTAACGAATAAGTAGGTCAACCCGATGATAAGAGTGACCGATAGGACTATTACATCTCTTGAAGTCAACTTAGGAAAAATCCGGAAAATGGCGAAGATCAATAAGGACGCCATTGTGGCGGGGATGATCAAGTAGATCAAGATACTAACAATCGACAGAGGGTAGTAAAAAACCGGTGCATGGGTTACTATTCCATAAGCAGAAAGCAAAGGCAGGGCAAGGATCATTGTTGCCCAAGATGCATAAATGCAATTTTCAAACAGTTTACTAAGGTATATTGACGTCGGCTGGATCGGTAAGGAAAACAGAAAATCCAGTTCTTTATTATTATAGAAAGTTGAGAATGATGTTATTACATTACTGAATAAGAGCATAGTAAAGAAGACAAAAAAAGCCATTTCAATTATTCGATCCATGAGTGCAAGACCAATCGCCTCGACGGTCACCAGATACTTGAAGATACGGAAGAATACATAATAAGAGCCGAAAAGAAAACAACCGATCACAATGACGAATGATAGTAGTTCAATGGCATGCATTGAAAGTAAAGATTTGACGATTATCTTAATGCGGGTGAAAATTATGATGAAAAAATCTCTCATTGTTCAGGGGTTTGTCTATACCTCAGGTTCTACAGGAGTCTCTTGGGAGAGCTTAAGATATATTTCCTCAATATCTTTTTTTCCTGAGATCTCTGAAAGTTCACTGAGCGTGCCGATAAATTTTAATTCGCCTTTATTAATAATGCCGATCTTACTCGCGATTTCTTTGGCAAATGATAGCGTGTGAGTGCAGATAAACAGGGTCTTACCTTGTGTTCTCAGTTGCAAAAAGGTTTCGCGCACTGATTTACTGGATTTCGGATCTAACCCAACAAGCGGTTCGTCGATCAATATCAAGTCAGGGTTATGGAGAAATAGTTGGCACATTATTATCTTTTGTTTCATGCCGTGGGAATAGGTTTCAGAGAAATCATCGATCCATCCACCAATATCGAGTTTCCGCAAAAGCGAATTCATTCGGCTTTCATATTGGTCCTTGTTGATCTTATAGATACCAGCGATGAAATTAATGAATTCACGACCGGTCAATTTGTTGTAAATGAAAGGTTCATCTGGAATGTAGCCGGTCAAGCGCTTTGCTTTCAATGGTTCTTCAGCTAAATTCATGCCTTTGATAAATATATCACCGTGCGTAGGGTGGAAAAGACCAGCAATAAGTTTAAGTGTCGTTGTTTTACCAGCGCCATTAGGTCCTAAAAGTACAAAGATCTCGCCGCGGTCTAATTCAATGTTAAGATTTTTGAGCGCCCATGCTTTACCGAAGCGCTTGCGCAGTTTTCTTATAACGAGGGTTTTCATATTTCTTCTTAATGGTGATTATTTTAGTTTCGAATCAAGCACGTTGATCTGCAATTTGCCGACAACTTTCAGGACTTTCGCCCATTCAGAGACTTCTCCCTCTTTCAATTTTAGATGACCGATGTCAGCGGGAAATTGATTGAATGTTGGATCAACTGGAACCCATTTCCCAATCCAAACAGCGCACCATGCGTGATAAAAATATGCCGAACCCTGGAGACTGACCAAACCCACATAGATCTTAGTTGGAATACCCGAAGCACGCGCCAAAGCGGCAAACAGCACTGCATGTTCATTGCAATCACCCTCTTTTGTTTTCAATACATCAATGGCTGATGGTAAGGATGCCGTAGGGTTCTTTTTGAGCATCCTGTACACGCCAGTCACGAGCTTGGCAACAATTTTCTTGGCGTTCTTTTCGCCACCAACAATTTCCTTTGCCTTGGCAATTATCTGTGCATTTTCGCATTGTATGTAGAGTGACGACTTGAGGAATTCATCGTGTTCTTTGATGGGTGTGTTAAATTCAGGTAATTCAGCGAGCTTTGGTAAGTAAAATTCCAGGATAAGGGGTTCTTGACTGACCAATTTCTGAAAATCATCATCGAGGTCCAGACCACTGGGTGTAATATCTCCGAGCTTGAGTTTTAGAAAAGCTAGTTTTCCAGCGTCGCCAAGTGGTTTGTCTGGTTTTACTGAAAAGAAAGAAAGGAGATCAAATGCTTCAGATGGTTCTATATCGGCGAGCGCTTCTTCTTTTGACAAAGGTATCATTTCCATGCCCATTGCTGGCGAGGCTCGTTTGATCAATTTGAAATCGTCATCAAACCATGCTATTTCACTTAACCCCATAATATCGATTTCCACTCTTGTTCCAAGATATACCTCACCTAACACAGTTACTTTTTCCTTATTAAACATTTTGATATGGGCCTGAGCTGAGGATTGGGTAGTTGGATCAAAATAGGGGAGGGTGATTTCGTCGCCGGCTTTCATCTTTTTGTTTTTTATCACTTCTTCAATAGCACTGGGCAGATATGGTGTTTCTTTCAGTATCATGGTGTGGGTTTCTGGTGTGCCCTGTGAATAGGCGGTTAAGAGGAGCTTCTTCCCTTGTACCTTACCTTCAATCTTTGATTCATGACCGAGAGTTTCAAGATGCAGTTTAAATTCTTTTAAGACGTATTCCTTATTAGTATGACTATAAATATGCGTATCAACAGTCCTTTGAGCGTTCATCATCATCAAGCTCATACGGCTGCGATTTTCAACAACGATACCAGTATCAGTTTTTATAATTTTAGTAAAGGAATAACCGATGCGTTGTCCCTGGAGGAAGATACCAAGCCATTCCTCAGTATTCTCCAGTTCGGTAGATAGTTGGTTCTGATCGACAACGAGCTTTTCCGGTTTTGGTATTTTCAATATCAGGTAAATGCTTACCGCAAATATCACGATGATTATAACTATACCAAGAATTTTTTTCATTATTTTGCTCCTTTCTTTCAGTATTATATACAGCCCCCGTACAATAGTCAACTGATAAAAATAGATGATGGCTTTGGGTTTGGAATCTAGAGAATATGGAAGATGGGCAAGGGGCTAAGATGCTGGATATAGTATATTCTCGTTTCCTAACCTAAACCTAACTTCCTTCCTTTCATCTTGACTTGCTGCTTTTTTCGGATATAGTAATGACTCAACGAGAAGGAGTGGGTATGTCAAAGATTCTGCAAGACCTATTGACCAAAAATGAAAACAGGATAATGCTTATTGTCCTAGATGGGCTGGGCGATTTGCCAAACCCGGACAAGACCGCTTTGGAGATGGCGAAAACCCCTAACCTGAATAAACTGGCAAAGAAAAGCAGTTTTGGGTTAACAACCCCTATTGCCTCTGGTATTACACCAGGCAGCGGTCCTTCACACCTTGCTATGTTTGGTTATGATCCCATAGAGCACCAGATCGGGCGCGGTGTGCTTGAAGCTTTAGGTATTGGTCTGGATGTCGAGGAAAAGGATTTGGCAATACGGGGGAATTTTGCAACGATAAGTGATAAGGTTATCACGGATCGCCGGGCCGGACGTATTTCAACTGAAGAATGTACCAGGTTATGCAATAAATTACAGGCTGCGATCAAAACGATTGAAGGGATTCCACTGATCATCAAACCGGCTAAAGAACATAGATTTGTGGTGAAATTTCAGGATGCAGAGCTTTCTCAGGACCTAACTGATGCTGATCCACAAAAGGAAAACCAACCTCGTGTATTTGTCAGGGCAAAGAACAAAGTCGCTGAAAAGTCCGCAGAAGTCATTAATACTTTTATAAAAACTGCTGCTTTGATTCTCAAGGATGAAGAAAGGGCAAACTATGTTCTGCTCAGAGGATATGCAAGGAACCCTAACCTGGAGTCTATGGACAAACAGTTCGGTATAAACCCAGCAGCGATTGTAACATACCCAATGTATCGGGGTCTTGCCCGGTTAGTCGGCATGACCGTTTTGAAAACCGGTGAGACGATCTCCGATCAAATAAAAACCTTAAAGGAGAATTATCTGAAATTTGACTTTTTCTTTTTTCATATCAAAGGAACTGATAAAGCTGGTGAGGATGGTGACCAGAGGATGAAGGTTAAATGCATTGAAGCATTTGACAATAAATTACCTGATATCCTGAAATTGAAGCCTGAAGTTCTTTGTATTACAGCAGATCACTCCACCCCTGCCTTGCTCCACTCACATTCATGGCATCCAAATCCCTTGTTAATATATTCGAAATATGTCTTTCCGGAAAAGAAGGATTTCACTGAAAGGAATTGCGTAACTGGTACTTTAGGTAGGATGAGGTCACTTGATTTGATGCCGTTATTATTGGCACATGCATTAAAAATAAACAAATTTGGAGCTTAATCATGGTACAAAAAATAAATAAAAAAACCCTTATATCTGTGGCTAATAAAGAAGGTATTGTTGATTTTGCCAAATCTTTGGCAAACCTTGGTTTTCAAATAATCGCTACGGGCGGTACTCATAAGTTGCTGAAAGAAAATGGTATTGAAGCAGTTAAGATAAGTGATTATACAGGTGGTTCAGAAAGCGAACGGGTAAAAACGCTCAGTCAAAAGATTGCAAAAGAAATCCTTGAGACCGGAGAAATCGGCCTTGTGGTCTGTAACCTCTATCCCTTTTTCGAGCAAAAAGGTAAATCCTTAGATGAAATGGTTGAGTTCATTGATATTGGTGGCGTGACTTTGCTACGGGCAGGAGCAAAAAATTATAAGAAAGTTGGAGTTGCCTATGACCCAGTGCAGTACAACGAGATCATCGAGGTGCTGAAGAATGATGGCTTTACTGAGGACTTTCGCTTGGACCTGGCAAAACAATCATTCCGCTATATCGCCTGGTATGACGTTATTATTGCTGAATATTTTGGTGAGGACATTGATAGACAGATATATTTCTCGGTTGGTGCGGAGCGGTTTATCCCCATGCGCTATGGCGAAAACCCGCATCAAAAAGCAGCTTTCTATCTCAATAAACTACAACAAGATGGTTTTATAATACATGGTGGCAAAAAGATCTCCTATAACAATATCCTTGATGCCGAAGTTGCATTTGGTACAGCAAATGAATTTGTTGATGAGATAGCTTGTGCAGTTATCAAGCACCAGACACCATGTGGTGTTGCGATCGGAGAAAGCCAGGAAGAGGCATTTGAGCGCGCATATATGGCTGATTCAATGTCTGCTTTTGGCGGTCTCGTGGGATTTAACCAGAAAGTCACTGGACCAACTGCTGAGTTGATTAAAAAGCACTTCTTCGAAGTTATTATTGCCCCGGATTTTGAAAAAGATGCACTCGACATCCTGAAGACCAAGAAAAACCTAAGAATTGTAGAATTGTCGCCTGAACTGATATTGCCGATTGTGTATCGTCCGGTTTTTGGTGGTATCTTGGTTCAGGAACGTGATAAAGGAGATGTCAAGGATTGGGAAGTAGTTACCAAGAGAGCGCCTGATGACTATGAGACTGAAGCCTTGAAATTTGCCTGGAAAGTAGTCAAATGGACCAAGTCAAACTCAGTGGTTTTTGCGATAAAAGGAAGGACTGTGGGTATCGGCGCGGGCCAGACTTCAAGGGTCGGTGCCGTAGAGATCGCGGTGCAGCAGTCCATTGACAGAAGCGCCGGTATTGTTATGGGTTCAGATGCTTTCTTTCCTTTTCGCGACGGCGTTGATACCGCCGTGAAAAGTGGTGTGACCGCAGTGATCCAACCGGGTGGCTCAAAACGTGATCAGGAAGTGATTGATGCGTGTAATGAACATGATATGGCGATGGTCTTCACGCACATGAGGCATTTCAGGCACTAGAAAAGAAAAGCTCCAAGAGCCAAGCCCCAAATTCCAGTCTCGAATTTTCAAAATTCCAAATTGTTTTGGTCGTTTGAATTTGGAGTTTCGCATAAGAAGTCAAGAAGTTCCGCAATGTAGTTCTCGACGCCCCCGTCTTTGTTTTGAATCAGGTTTTATGAATGCGTATGCTGTTCTTGTAGAACCCAAATAAGCTTTATGTGTAATATATTAGTATTTGTCTAACAAAGTGCGGGGTTGCTCGAACAATAATGACATTAACCTTCGAGCGATTCCCGCATCGCGGGAAGAGTCGAGAAGTTTACCGTACTATGACTAAAGTACAGCCCACAAGCTGAGATCAAAGGTTGTATCATTCAGGTCATTACCTGATAAATGCCCGTGATTGCGCCAAAAGCGTTGACCAGCCTTGACTTTAAGATAGAAATTATAACGGAGCATATAGTCAAATCCAAAATCGATCTGGAGTTTTTTCTCAACTATACCAGATGGAAAAGGAGGTTTCCATGTGCCACCTTCTTGCTCGTAAGGCAAAAAGATACTCCCCTGTCCTTTTCTTACATATTCAATCTCAAGTTTAGGGTATAGATCGAATCGATTCATGAATTTTACACTGCAGGATAACTGGTCAACATCATTGCCCAGGGGAAAACCCAGGGGATGGGTACCGCGTACATAAATATTGTCCTGTATCCGGTGCGTATACACCCACTTATCAACAAAGGTGTAGTTTAGCTTCACTAAAAAATTGTTAAGTACTACTGATTTAAAACCTATTTTGTAAGCCAGCTTATCAGGGTATGGATCATCTTCATACATATAATCATCGATCAGCAATTCACCGTAGAGAACAGATTTGAACAGTCGTAACTGGACATCAAAGCACCACATGATATTATCATTGCGGTCCAGTCCCCATTGCGATAGATAAAAGGGCAAAAAAGGATTCAAATATAGTGGTTCAAGCGATTGGCCAAAGAGCAGGGTTTCGCTAAACCCTAGTTTCAGGAATTTCTTCAGGTCTATTCCAATACGGTGGATTGAGATGTAGCGGTTTTGGGAAATATCGAGAACCGAAAAGATATTGAAGAATTCAAAGTAGCGAGTAGGTATGAATAACAAATAACTGTCATATCCTTCAGAGTCAAGCGAGAAAAGGAGGTCATTATCGTCACCAAAGCCAAGTACGTAATTTCTACGGCCGATATCAAAATGTACGATACCAGATTCCATTTTCATTAATCCTTCAGTTAGATAAAACTGGAAGTCATGCCAGGGTTTTGGTCCGGATGTATCGATGTCTGAAGCCCGCTGAAGCCTCAATGCCTGGGAGAATTTGATGTTTTTAGCTAATTGTCCACCTAAGCGCGCATCGAGAAAACCATGTCCATATTCTGGTTCTAATTGGTAGGCGCCACTAAGGTGAACCAGATATGAGAAATCCTGGTTTTTTGTTAGAATCAGGTTGAAAAGTGATATGATTTTTCGGTCTAATGGATTGAGTTTGACATCATTGATAAGGAGCTCATCTATCTGCGAAATGACCCACTCTGCTTCATAGGGTCTTATCGAAGGAATGTCAATAAGACCTCTAATCTGCAAATATTCAATATTATCCATTATCGGTGAGTCAGGTGGGATCGTATAGGTGAGCAAAATAAATAATAACACTAAAACCTCCTATTTATTAATGACAAATACCAAATTTCAAAGGTCAATTCAATTTCAAAAACCCAATGGACAAATTTCTGTAATTCAAACATTTGGCATTCATTTGTTATTTGACATTATATTAAAACCCTTTTTCTAACATTAAATGAATCTTGCCGTCTTGCCAGGTACTCTGTTTTGGCCACGCAAAGATGATTGCGGCGTCCAGCGCATTAGATGCTATTGTTATACCAAAACCGTAGGAGTACTTTATTTCATCCTGGATCCAGCCTATATCAAACAACGGGTAGATAAAGAGTTTCTTGTATTCGAAGTTGACCCAAACAGCACTTCTAAGATAGAATTCTTCTTCAAGATAACCACGTAGATCTTGTGCACCGCCAATTCGGTAGTAATCAAAATACTCGAATGAATCGGTTTCTACAAAGTGGTAGTGGGGTCTTACATTCATTTTCACGATTTGAAATTCAGCATCATATTGAAACCGCCACCGGTCGTATTGGCGCAGAAGGTATTCATACCTAGTCTGCTGAGAATACGACCAAAATGATGATTCGTAATTAAAGTCCTGGCCAATACCTACGAACTTATCAGAATATCGTTGGCTGGAACTATCCTCACCAAAATACGAAAAGGATTCAACCCCGGATATCAAAGAAACGTCAAAGTATTCACCGATCGGCGCGGTTACCTGACCAGTAAATTTGACGAGACGAACACTGTCATATGTCCAGAGCGAAAAATTGCCGTTTAAGGCGATCGGGTGTATTAGGATCGGTTCTGTGAAATCGAGTGAAAAGAGGGTCTCATAATCATACAGAAAACTCAATCGGCGTAAGGTACCGAGTAGGTTTTTAGTACTGTAAATAATACTAAAATCGTACTTATCTTCACTCAACGCACCGTAGGCAGTCAAATTATCACTTGGTTCTTCTTTTAGTTCGAGTAAGACATAGTAGTCACCATCTCTCAATACAATGTTCTCTTGGACTGAACTGAAGACCTCGGTTTTGATGAGGTTTTTTTTAGTACGGGTAAGAGCCCGGCTGGAGAAATAGGTTCCCGGTTCAATGTCTGCGACTTTACGTACGGGACCTAGATCAGTACGGCCATGGATAGCAAAAAGATAATCAGCGACCATTATTCGCTTATTTTCTTCTACCATAAGAACCACTTTTTCAATGATGTTATCACTATAAATAACCGACGGATAGATGCGACAGAAAGCAAACCCCGCTTCTGCATACTTGCGGATAATGGCTTTTGTTAATTTTTCCACGTCAGAGCTGTTTGTTGTTCCGTTTTTTTCTTTGAGTAAGTACTGTGATGAAAAAAATCGGTTACCGTGGATTTCAATTACAATATCTTGCTGCATATTCGACATTGATAAAAAGAGCAGGAAGTTAAGAACGTCTAACAATGTTGCACAGTACTATGATTGAAATAGAAAGGGTCGCCATTTTGTTTTGGGCGGACCGAATTCATTCAACACGAAAGTGAAATAATTCGGTTTCTTCGATTTTCTAAATAGTTTCATTGAAGCATCCTTTGGTACCCGATTTCCTTTTCTGTTGTTGCACTCCAGACACGCGCATACAAGGTTCTCCCATGTGTCACTTCCACCGAGGGCTTTAGGTATTATATGGTCGGTTGTCATAATACCGGTTTTCTTACCGCAGTATTGACATTGATGATTATCGCGTTTGATAATATTCTTCTTGGTCAATGATATTTCTTTACGTTTGATGCAGACATAATACTTCAGCCTGATCACTGATGGAACGCGGTACGTAATACTGATGGTGTGAATCAGGATACCATCTATGTTTTCTATGAGGTCTACTTTATCTAAAATCAGTAATGTAATCGCCCTTTTGACGCGCAATATCGTTAATGGTTCATAGTTTTGGTTTAACAGCAGGACTGGCGTCCGGAGCATTAGAATTTGATCTCAATTAGCTCTATTTTATCGACAACAAAATGTTTCGAATATGTGAATAATCCCAGAATACTGGTTGAATCATCATAAGCAACATAAATCCTCAATGAATCCGTTACCGTTCGATCGATGAAAATTGAATCCGGGTTCAACATAACGTTAGCCTCTTTTGCTTCTTTCGTAAGCTGGTTGATTATTTCATTATCCCGCATTGCATAACCAATCTTTGCAGCATGTGTAACCTTTTCCGCGATTGTGCTGCGGGTCAGGTGGACCCTGAAGATTTGATAGGCGCCATATCCAATTACCAGTATAATTAGTATTATTATGATGGCGCCAAAACCAGAAATGCCTTTGTTTTTCATATTTCCCCCACGGTTATTTACAATAGAACCATTTATCTTCTTCAAGCCCTTTTATCCATTTATTGCAACGCGTTATTTCATTACCCGCATAGGAGCTGTATTTGCTGTCAACCCGGGCCTTTGAATAATAGGCGATCGCACTGCGAAAATTACTCAAAGCCGCGTGTAATGTTGGACAGCTCTTCTTGGCTTTATTTTTATCCCATGCTTGTTTGGCTGCCCAGCCCCTTCTTTCATAGATATCACCGAGCAAGACATAGGCATAAAGGTTATTTGGTTCAATTTTCCGAGCTTCTTTGATATAGCTCTCAGCTGAACCATATTTGCCCCGCGAGATATTGAGATCGGCAAGATAGAATAAAGGTAAGGCTTTATTAGGTTCCAGTTTTTGCGCCTCTTTGTATTCAACTTCTGCTTTCGTATATTGTTTCTGACGCTGACAGACGAGTCCTAATTTGAGTCTGAAAAGGTAGTTGTCAGGTTCTTGCGCTACTAGATACTCGTACTGTACAGCTGCTTCTTTGTAACGCTTTAAATCAACGAGGGTCTCGGCAAGTTTTGTTCTTACCTCGAGGTTTTTTGGTTTCAACTTCACCAGTTCTTCGAGATACGAAATGGCTTTGTTGGGTTTATCTTTTTCAATATAGACCGAGGCTATAGCGAACTGGGTCGAAAGATTATCTGGTTCATATTTAAGGCTTTTATTATAATATGAAAGGGCTTTGTCGTATTCTTTTGTTTTCATATAGATATAACCGAGACCATTGAGCAGATTGACACTCGTGGAATCAGCCATTAAACCACTTTGATATTCTATGATCGCCTCACCATACCGTTGAGTTTCCGCATACAATGCTGCGAGTCCTTCATATGCCCTCGGATCCATAGGGTCTGTTTTTTTAGCTGCGGCATAGGTCGCCTCGGCATTGACAAGGTCACGCTTGGCACGATAAGCTTTGGCCAGAAGAATATATGCTGCATAGTAATCATGTTTTATCTTTATGGCTTCCTGGCATTTATTGATCGTTTCATCAAAATTGCTTTGCTTATAGTATTCCAGAGCAAAAGCATATAAAGCTTCAGGGTTTTCTTCCGTAGGTTGGACAATGGGGTCTTGAATATCCGGTTTGCTTGTTGTCTGAATAGGTGCACAACTGATGACAATTAAGCCTACCAAAATAAAGACCAAATATCTTGCTTTTAGGATCATGTTCATTATACCTCCATTTCTTAAGTTATGGAGCCGACGGGATTCGAACCCGTGGCCTCTTGACTGCCAGTCAAGCGCTCTCCCAACTGGGCTACGGCCCCATTATATTATAAAACAAAGAAATTATATAATAAAAAAATGGAAAGTCAAGGAGAAAAATAGTTGCCGGGTTGAGGCATGGAACCTTAAATGCTAGAGGGGGCATTAGGCCCCCTCTAGCATATTTCCCTTTTTTATTCTTCGTCGTCGGGCATTTCCTCACCCGGTTCCATGACAATATAGGGCAAACACCATGCCCTGGCATAGTATGTTGCAGCTGAATCGCCAAACAGGGTTTGCCAACCTAGGATATCGGTTGCACTGTGTCTGACCGCGGGTGTGTGGATAATAGAATCCTCAGCGATTATCCAGGTTCTGCTAAATTCCGTTGTATTATCACGATAGAATGGTTGTCTGATATGGAAACCAGCACCAGGTCGGTGACCAGTGCCGTGGTGCAGGAATGCCCATGTTGAATCATCCTGACAACTACATATTACTGAGACCAAAACAGTATCTGACGGGTAGAAAATGGGCAACTCATCTTTTTCAAAATATGTGTCTGCGCTGGTCACGATAAATTCATAGTCGCGGCTTTCAACTCTCGCTCTGAGTTCAGTGATCGTCACAGGATTATCTGTCCCAATTGTGTAAATATCAGCTACCGTGAAGCTTGCAAGGCGCCAGCGGTTATTATCGTCTCGGTAAAGTTTAACCTTGCGGATGACACTGTCTGATATGGCACGTTGGTATACTGGACCAAGTGGATCATTATTTACGAAAATGCCATAACCAAACGGCTCACCATGGAAATGTGCGGTGATCGTTACATCAGCACTATCACCATTTACGACTATGTAGAATTCGCGCTCGACTGGGCGTTCAATCCATCTTACCCAACGGACATAACCGATCGTGTCAGCGAGAAAATCAGGTCCATCCTGACCCTCTGGTACATTGGTACTGTCATCAGCGCTGCGGATCGCACCGTCGCCGACAAACCATGAAGACTCAAGCAAAGCCTGAATTGCATCTTCATCGTTCTCTTTGGCACAACCGACTACAAATACTGCAATCAGCGGCAAAAGCATTAGCATTTTCGCGTATTTCATATTGCCTCCTCTCAGTTAATAAGACGTCCTATTATGGGCTATGGTTTAATGGGAAAAATGAACTTAAGAAGCTGGGAAGTTCTGATTCTCGGTCAGCTTGTTCTTCTTTGGCTTCTTTTGAGTGATTCCAGCAATAAACACACTCAATTCAAATAAAAATAGTAAGGGAACCGTGATAAGCAAAAGCGTGAAGAAATCACCAGTAGGTGTTATGATAGCACATAATATAAGGATTATGACGATCGCTTCGGGCCGGTGTTTCCTGACTGTCTCTACGTCAACTACACCCAGTTTAATTAGGAAAAAAAGCATGAGCGGTAACTGAAAAAGTATGCCTGATCCCAAAAGACACCAGAATATGAAACCAATGTACTTACTGACGTTCATAAGCGGTTGGAGATACTCAGTGCCAAAACCCAAGAGGAACTTGAGGCCTAACGGTATGAGTATAAAATAACCGAACATATTTCCAATGAGGAATAATAGAAGACCGAAAAACATATAGGAAAAGGAAATTTTCCTTTCGGTTCTAGTTAAACCTGGTCCAATAAAGGCCCAGCTTTGATACAGGATAAATGGAAAAGCTACGAATATGCCGATGAATATCGCTATTTTGATATGCGTGGTAAAAGCCTCGAGCGGTGTAAAGAAGTAAGTCGATCCAAGTTGTGCTTGATTAATGATTATGTTCAGTAGATTTCTTGCAAAGAAAAAGCCGATTATTGAGAATGCACCGATGCAGATTATCGAATATAGTATTCTTTTCCTTAATTCTTCGAGATGATCAATAAAACTTATTCTATTCCCAGACATAATAGTAATTAGTTATCATCTTTTGAAAAATGTAATCAGTGTCAATCCCGGTACTTTATGGGCAGAGAATAGATATTTTTAGCGGATACGGCGATGATGTTGTCATTAAGTACAAAGACGTGATCAAACTTAATGCGCGGTAGATTATAGACTACCCGATATGCGTCGGTTTCCGGTTCAAAATAGTAGATGCCAGCATAGGAGGCGCAGTAGATGACCTCCTCGTCTGATGCGATATCATAGATATTAAAATATGGCAAGAGAATCTCGGTAGTATCAGTGTTTAGATCTTGTTTCATCTTCTTGTATTGTATTATTTGGTTGTTCGTGGCAAGTAGGTAGAGCGTTTTATTCAATTCTACGATATGCTTTACACCAAACCCCAGTTCTTTTGTCCATTTTTTGTTTGTTTTGTCATACTTGAAAAAACCAGTCTCACCACCGACAAATATTTCATTGTTCATTGGATAAACCGAATGCACGGCGAATTTATAGGGCCCAAAAGGCATCACTTTAGACATACCATGATACATTTTATATAACCCAGATGATGTACCGATATACACTAGTGTATCATCGCTGCTAAGACAGAGGATATTGTCATCCATATTACTGATGGTGATAAGTACTCCTCCATGAGTTCGGGAAATCAGGTTTTCAAAGGAGACAATGAAATTATGGCCTTGGTATAGAACATCAGCGATTTGATGGGTGAAGCGCTGGTACTGCCAGGCTTTATCAGTATCTTCGAGGTATGATATACCGAGGTTTGATATGAAGGCTATTTTATCGCCGACTTTTTTTGCTTTCTTTATTCGTTTATCTAATGGTCCATAAACAATACGGTCTTTTAACCAGGAAACTTTGTTGTATCTTAGTAATCCATAGCCATTCGTGCCTACGTAGAGGTCGATGCCGTCGTCAAAGATAGCACTTATGTAGAATTTAGTAAATGGTGATTGGGTCTCATTGAGATCATCAAAATAATAGTAGGGTGTGAGAAAACTATAGGTTTTGATCTCTTCATCAGTAGTTCTTTTGGACCATGTTAGATCGCCAGGAAATGATGTTATACTTTTTAATTCGCCAGTTCGCTTGTTCAATGAATAGTTTTTTGAACCATCCAGATAGACATAGTTAAGACCAATGCCGATGCGCTCTACGTCATTGGTGATCGGGTATCCTCTTATACTATATGTGGCGATGGTGAATCTAATTATGTTTGAAGAACTGGTGATCCAAAGGTCATTGGACTGCTGGTCATAGCCCACAAGCTCAATATCCTCGTCAAAATCTATGGATTTTTCCAGGTTTAAGCTCGGTTTGTCAAATATCAGCAGATAATTATCGCTTATTGCAAAGACATTCAAGGGTGTGGCGCAGATTGATTTTATATTGCCAAGGGGTGGCATAAGAGTGTAGCGGTCCATGAAAATATTTTGCGGGCTAGTGCTTATAGCAAATAATATGGTACAAAGTTGTAGACTAATCATCACTTTTATCTTCTACAAATTCTCTCCTTATTATGTAGTTTATAGAATCGGGGATATAAGCTATTAGATCTTCAGCGGTCAACGAATATTCATTGTTTTTCTCCATTGCCAGGTCAGCACATAGACCATGCAAGAAGACACCGAGGGTTGAAGCTTCAGTTAATGAGAGGTTTTGGGCAAGAAAACCACTGATCATGCCGACCAATACATCACCTGAACCGGCTGAAGCAAGACCAGAATTACCGGTCGGATTTATATAGGTTTCTTTGCTCGATGATGCAATGATCGTGGGTGCACCTTTGAGAACAAGGACACCAGAGAATTTCTTGGCTAATAATGGCGCCAAGTCAAGGCGTTTTGAGTTTATTTCTTGCGGGCTGAGTTTGATCAGCCGGGACAGTTCTCCTGGATGGGGTGTAAGGATAAATGGTGCATTAAGTTTTTTCAAAAATCTGATATTTTTAGAGATGATATTGATAGCATCCGCATCGATAATAAGTGGTACAGTGACTTGAGGCAGGAACCTGAACAGGAATTCCGCAGTTTTTGAGTTAGTCGTGATACCCGGACCAATGACCACAACATCTGTTTTGTCAAGATGAGGTAATAGATCATTTACAGCGTCTGGGCTGATTGTTTGTTCCTTGGTTTCAGATAGTGGCACCTTGACGATTTCTAAATGCTTTGCTGCCAAAGCATTTAGAATGCTTTTTGGCGCAGCCAGGCGTACAAGGCCAGCTCCGACCTTTAAAGCAGATATCGCAGCCATTGCTGCGGCACCTGAAAATCCCTGGGCGCCGGCAATGATCAAAACATTACCAAAAGTTCCCTTATTCCCATCTGGTGGTCGTGGTGGCATCAAATGATATATGTTATCAAATTCAACTACCTGGGGAAACCCGTCGTTGATCAGCTTGTACGGTACGCCAATATCAACAATGTATAAATCACCGCACAATTCCCGGCCCGGGTACAAATAATTGCCGCGTTTAGGCAAGCACATTGTTGCTGTGGCGTCGGCAATAATACAGGTATTGATAAAATGACCGTCATTACCATGAATGCCTGAAGGGATATCAACTGAGAGCACAAACTTTTCAGTATTATTGATCATATTGATCAAACGAGTATGCATCCCTTTTGTCGGTCCTTCAAACCCAGTACCAAAAATAGCATCAACAATAATATCCGGGTTGAATGAATTCAAAATTCTTTTGATCCTTGCGACATCAACTGTTTCGTGAATTTCGATTTTTGCATGCCGGGCGAGTTTATAATTTAGCAGTGCATCGCCCTTCAGACTTTTACCACGACCAATAAGGACTATTTTGACAAACGACCCCCGGTTCTGCAAATGTCGGGCAATGACAAAACCATCACCACCGTTATTGCCCTTACCGCAAACGATCAATACGGCGAGATTTTCAAGATCAAAATACTCTTCAAGGACATTTACACAACCGCGGCCAGCATTTTCCATCAAAATACAACCAGGTATACCAAGGGTTTTGATCGACCACTTGTCTATTTTTTTCATCTCTTCGTTGGTGACAAGACGCATAATCAAATTCTATGAAAAAAGAGTCGAAAGTCAAGGGGACGTTTTCTGTTGAAAAGGTCCCCTTGATTACAGCGATAAGAGATTGGTGACAGAGATAGATAAAATGTGTTATATATTGACGAGGAAAATCAACTCGCTCTGGTTATATCACTAAAATTACTTGGTTTGAAGTTGAATATAGAACTTTACACTGTGTAGTGTTACAGAAATTCTTAATGAAACTCAAACCAGAAGGGGGTGGCAAATAGCCACCCCCTTAGCAGAGTTATTTTATGAAAATCACTTTTTGTACGATGGCATCATCACTGGTATCCAGTTTGATGAAGTACACACCTTGTGGCAAATTAGCTATACTGAGGCTCTTATGATAAGTACCAGATATCTGATTCTTGCTAATAACATTTCTAACTGATCGACCAGCCACATCAAAGATCGACAGATTGACTCTAGTTTCCCTGAACAGAGTGTACTGAATATTGATTTCTTTCTGTACTGGATTTGGAAAGACTCTCATTATTGGACTGTCAAAATTAAGTGGTAAATCCCCAAGAGCTTGTGGGCCGCCACCACCGCTTGAATCATTCTCATATTCATAGATTGCCAATGCTGCACTCACTGCATCGTTACCAAATATCTTGATATTGACTGCACTGTCAGTGTACAACTCTAATGGCAACATCTGTTTACAGATAATCAGGGTATCCGGTGGTAGTGTAATCCCACCAATCTGAATATTATCAACCTTAACCGTAATCGGCAGATTATTATATCCTTCTTGATATGCATACGCTGCCAGGGCATATTCATTTTCTGGATTCAAGCCCTCAAATTGATATTCGAGATATTCACAATCAAGGTCTATCCGCTTGTAAGGTTCACTACCGTATTGCGTAAAACCTCCACGATGAAAATTATGGGGCGATGGATCTTCCTCACCTGCATCGGCTACATAAAATGCAAGATCCTCATCGCCACCGAAAGAATAAGATTCGAATCTTATATCATAAGGTGGTTCATCTTTTTCTGTCCAGATAAAATATACAGTCGTGCTCCCCAGTGTCTGTCGATGAGTAATATGTGGATAGTTTGAACACTCATTTGTATTGCTGATATTAATCGGCGATACCCAACCAATTTCAGGGTCGTAATAGCTGAAATAAATTTCATAGTCATCCAGAAGCTGCTCAACCCAAACACAGGCACTGCTACCAGTAAGTTCAGGATAGACTGAAGGAAACAGTGTGCAACATATCCGCTCGATTCTTGACCAGGAAGGCGAACCATATCGATAATAGACATAGCAACGGTAAATATCACCAGCATTCTCGCAGACCACATGGGCAGCATTGCCAACTATCTCAATACTTGGATGAATACCTCCCATAACAGTGACCGGGTCACCCCATACGCCGGAAAGCGTCCTTGACCGATAAAATACCGTAGAATTATTCTCCCAGCATATATGAATTTCTGGGGTCCTTGGACTTGGTAGCATAAATCCAATGCTCGGATTTTCTCCCGAACCAATCTCTTCGGGTATTCCCGGTTCTGGATTATATATGTAAAATTGGGTGTAATAGGCATTCGTGCCATCTGAATAGGATAAATGACCATAATTATCAGTGCCGATAGCAAATGATGGGGGGCTAAAATCAACACCCTGGTCTGAAATAACAGCTGGTATGGGTGCAGTCCATTTCTCACCACTGATATATCTTGCAAAATAGATGGTATCTCTTTGTGAACCATCTGCCCGCCAGACAATACCTGGCGGGGCACCTGGAACATTAGTCCTCATGCTGATTGCCGGATAATGTCCTTCGGCGATTTCCATCTTCCGTGACCAAGTTTCGCCGAAATCAATTGAGTGAACCGCATAGACTGCGCCCCCACTTTCATAACAGAGCCAATGTTCATTTTCCACCTTTACTAATTTTTTAGCCTGATTATAGGCGGTAGCCAAATCAGAAGACGAAACCAGGTGCTTATTAATAAATGGTGGGTTATAATAATAGACTCCTGAGTCTGTGCCTGCATATAGATATTCTGCTGCATTAGGGTCAACCTCTAAATCCCAAATGCGAGTATTAGGAAGTTCATTATTTCCCTGGATCCACACGCGGCAATAATCTACACTAAAATAGAACTCGTTATAATTAGTATTGAAATTAAGAGGAGCAAAGTAAACAAGACTCGGTTCTTCAGGGTCAATTGTAAAGAAACCTGGGTCATAATATGTAGCATCAAATAATGAAAGGTCATGCCAATTTTCACCACAGTCGGTTGTCTGTGTAAATGTAATATAAAAGTCCGGTCCTTCTAATTCAGCTAATAGTGAGGTGCCACTATAAGGATGAAAAAGAATTTCAACCCAAGGAAATTCTAATGGATGACATTTGTAGATCCAGGTCTCACCGCCATCAGTACTTTCGTGAATAAGTAATGGTCCTGCTATAAAAACATGATTTGCACTATTAGGCGTACGATCACAGGTAACACACATCATTTTTGCTGCCCATAAGTCAGTAAGATATTCAGTCCATGTAAGGCCTGCATTATCACTGCGCAATAGATACCGTTGGTGATTAGCATGATTAGTAAATGTATATACTCTCTCTGGCGAATAATAACTATAGTCAATATTTGGAATGGGTGGAATGACGTCATTTTCTTCACTATAGACTGGATCCCAGTTAAATCCGCCACTATTGCTATGGCAAAGGTCGTAATTTTTATCAGGTAAAAATACCTTTGTCCACATAAGCATCTCATTATTTAAACTCGGATGAACCTCAGCTGAAAGGTTCTCAGAAACTGCAGCAACGGTTGAGCGCGTAGACCAGCTTGAACCATTATCTAAACTTGCATAATTTGCCTTATCTGAGAAAGAAAAGAAATTTGGTATTCTTGGCTCGACCGCAATCACCTTGGGCGTATGCATTCCTTTAACTCTTTCAAGCCAATTTGTTGGAGTCGTGAGATTTCTTACATAGAAACTGTTATCAGTGCCTAAATACAAAAAGTGTTGAAAATTGACTTCAAAGGTTATGAGAACATTGGTGTACAAATCAGTCAAACCTTGGTTAATCGGATGCCATAATGCAATTTCACCACCACTCATATTCTCGTAAACCCCTAAGCCATCGTAAGAATAATCTCCTGAACCGAATGCAGCATAAACTTTGTCAGGATTAATCGGATCACCCAGAACATCTGTCACTGGCAGCCATTCCTTATGAAGAACTCTAGTCCAGGTTGCACCACCGTCCATTGTTTTCATCACACCACCATCATCGTGACTACCTCCATGAGGTCTGTAGCCAGCATAGATATATCCATTTCCACCACAATCAACAGAGAGTGCTTCAGGACGAGACATATAACCCTGTGGTTGTCCAGGATTTGGATGACCGATTTGCGACCAGTTTACGCCATTATTTGTACTTTTATACACACCAATGTAATCCGGATTTCCACCTTGAGCAACAGTGTCTGAGGAGGCGTAAATAAACCATTCATAACCTGGTCTCGAATCCCATTTCAAATCAGTGACCCGGAAGCCTGTTTGGCTACCACTCATAATTGCAGGTCTCCACTGGTTAACATCCCAGTAATAAATACTATAATGATCTGCTGAGTGTGGCTCTAGTCCCAAAACAATATGATCTTGATCACGCATTGCTATACTGGCTGGCGTAAAACTTACAGGAAGTCCTGAATTTATTTGGGTCCAATTATTGCCACCATTGATGCTATACATCATTCCACCATCACTACTCTTGCGACCAATATAAACCAGATTACCATTATTAGGGTCACAGGTAACACATCTGATATCAACATCTTCCAAAAATACTGTCCAGGATTGCCCTTCATCAGTGCTTTTAACCAGTGAATAATCCTTATTCACACCATAAATAACTGGTGAACCACTTACCATACCGACTGCAACATCAGCCAAGTTTTCTGCACACCATGGTCCTCCATAAAAGGACCAGTTCCCTGAGACCAAAGCACATAGACCCAGAGATAATATAAAGATTACTCTTTTCTTAAACATGATCGCCTCCTATTTTAGTTTTACTACTTTTTTGAATACCCTTTCATTACCTGCTTCTATACATACAAAATATACGCCGCTCGGCAGGTCTTTGGTATTAATCTTCACCATTTCACCTTTCATTTTATTCTGTTCCACCTCATAAAACACCTCCTTTCCACTTATATCAAACATCCTTATATTTTCTATTTCTTTATATCTACCATCCGGGATCTGTAATCTGATATCTGTTCTAAATGGATTAGGATAAACATTTACAGAAGAAACAGATACTGGTGTTCTTTCTTCTATCCCTGGTGGTATAAAACCCCCGCGACGGAAGTAAAGTTCAGGTGGTGATCCTATTAGAGGATGAGGGTCTCTCCATACTACATAAACAAAATTTTGAGCAACTGCAACATTAGCATCATTAAGCGCATATCCTTCTCCACCTGCAACCCCTTTTCTTGGTCGCCAGCTCTCACCGCAATCAGTGGTCGCCAGCAAAAACAAAGAGCAAGGTGCTGGTGATCCAATCCCGTTATAATCCCAGACAATAAATATTAAACTATCCTGACTTACCATATCCAGGGCACCACCTGCATCACATTTAAAATCAGGGGTTAGTCGTTGCTCCGGCCCCCAGGTCAAACCATCGTCAGTACTTTTTCTGAACAATACATCATCAAATAGCATCCCACCACCAAACTTATTGTCAGTCCATGCAATGTAAACATCCTGATTAGGTCCAACGGTAAGATTGGGCCTTTTTGGTAAAACTGTATTAGGCGCAGTTATCTCAATTGGAGCAGCCCAAGTAGTTCCAAGGTTAGTTGAGCGGGTATAGATTATTTTATAATCGCGCCAACCTGCAAAGTGAAGAATACCATTGCGATAAGCGACATTGGGTTGAGTAGCAGAATCAACAATTGGGAAATATCCAGACCAGTTAAAGCCTCCATCAAAGCTATATGTAAGATAAGAGCCCCCAACAGGAGGAGGTGAATTCCAAACAACAGGGTCAACAAATACCGATTCCCTTTTTGCATCAATACTTATCCAGCATCCCTTACCCAAAAATACCACACTGTCCAGTGTCATCCCATAATCATTGCTTCTTTTAAAGAAGGCATAGCTAGTATCAACCTGGGTAATGCTTGGTGGACCATCCCGAAACTCACTCCAGGTAAAATAGACCACGGAATCTTGCTGAATGAGAGTCTGAAGATGGTTAGAACTTTCAACACTGAGACGGATCGTATCTGACCAGGTCTGTCCATAATCTGAACTCCTTAGATACATCGCGGGGAAGTCATAATTCACAAGTATATGCACAAATGAATCAGAAGCCCAGACCCGACAGTCAACCTGGCCAATGCTGTCATAAGTCACCCTCTGCTCTGGTTCCCAATAGACTAAGGTATCTGCATAAAGAGAGGTGTTGAAGGTGGTAGAAATTAGTGAAGATATATTTAAAAACCCTGCAACAACAAAACAAGTAGATAGAACAATAATTTTCTTCATCTTTTCCTCATAGATAATTATAACGTTAGCAGATAATATGTCAAGATGGGGGACGTTTTCTGTTGAAAAGGTCCCCTTGATTGCAATGATAAGAGATTGATGACAGAGATGAATAAAA
The DNA here is from genome assembly GCA_965603515.1 of uncultured bacterium. Classification (GTDB taxonomy): domain Bacteria; phylum Hydrothermota; class Tepidihabitantia; order SM23-42; family SM23-42; genus JAUVZL01. The sequence goes on along the minus strand of CBFDDH010000005.1, from coordinate 67,978 downwards.
TGTATTACATATTGACGAGGAAAATCTACCCGCTTCGGTTAGAACCTGCCGAATTTAAATGTTAATCCAGCAGTTGCCCCGCTCACATCATCATTTGTGAGTCCGTCCAAACCTACGCCAGCAATATAGCGGTAAGAACCTCCGATACCGATCCGGAAACACTTTGTTACATTCAACATCAAATCCAAACCTGGTTCAGCAACAAAGAAATTATCATCATCCCATGGTTCATACCAGTCATCGCGATAACAGAGACTACCGCCACCAATGAGCGTGTGTACACTGAGATGAAGGAGTTTTCTCGACCGCAATATGTATTCCAAGACCAGTCCACCATAGCCAAATTCCAGGAAATAATCTTGGCGGGGTGGAATGTTATCAACCATGATATTATTTACCAGACCATAACCACCAGCCCCAATGCTAAACGCATGGTTTATGATCAGTCCGCCGCGACCGCCGACAAGGACTGCGAAATCATCATTGATTTCAGTGAATTTAACGATCGGGCCGCCAAAAAGACTGATAGTAGTTCTCCTATGTAACAACGTTTCATCTTCTCGCTCTTTGGGGCTGATACGTATATAATTGGCATTCGTGTTAAAATTACCCTGATAAGTCAGCTGGCAAACCATGAAGATTAGACCTATGCTTTGCATATTACCTCCTAGAATAGATTAGATACCTAAATGTCCAAACCCCGTTAGATGTTCACTATCTAAACGGGGTAAACATCTGATATTATAACATCGCAAGATTTTTCAGTATAGCGGCGTGATCACGCGGCTCATTTTTTAAAAAATCTTGAAATGTGCACAAGGCACAATTACACTTTTTATATGCAAGGAATGTGCCAGAGAAATCGATGTAATTTAGAGGTAAAAACTGTTTTAATGCATAGAATCCGTGATCAGTGCACAAAAACTGTGCTTATTTATGGGGTCAACAGGCGGACCGAGAATATCGAAATCTCTTGGAGTAGAGCCTTTAGGCTCGCCCCGTTAAATAATAGCATGTTTATAAAAATCAGAAATACAAATGACCTACATGTTCTGACAAAACGGAAGCAGGTAACAAATTGTTAGATTTTGAGATTTTACCCCATAGTTTGTAAGGGTTCCCGGGTTTTCTTGTCATTCCCCGGTGCAACCGGGGAATCCAGTCTGGATCATCCGATCAAGTCGGACGATGACGGTAGAGGAGGTTGGGAAAAGATGAACTTATGAAGCTAAGAAATTCAGATGTTCTGAACCTCGTAACCTCAAAACTTCAAAATACGACGGTCAGCATTCTTCTTAGGAATTTGCCAGTATATGATTTTTTTACAGAAGCTATATGTTCAGGAGTTCCTTGACACACGATCTCGCCGCCATGATCACCGCCCTCAGGTCCAAGGTCAATAATCCAGTCGGCGCACTTAATGACCTCTAAATTATGTTCAATAACGATTACAGTATTGCCCTTATCAACCAAACGGTTCAGAACGCGCAAAAGGAGATTGACATCTTCAAAATGCAGTCCGGTTGTAGGTTCATCAAGAAGATATAGGGTTTTGCCAGTAGCGATTTTGCTCAACTCTTTTGACAATTTTATACGCTGTGCTTCGCCACCTGATAACGTTGTTGCAGATTGTCCAAGTTTGATATATCCCAAACCTACGTCGTGCAGAAGTTTGAGTTTTCTCTTGATTCTGGGGATATTTTGGAAGAACTCACGCGCTTCATTTATCGACATATTCAGTATATCGTTGATATTTCTTCCTTTATATTTGATATCCAAAGTTTCTCGATTAAAACGTTTACCATGACAGGCATCACAGGTGATGTGAACATCAGGCAAGAAGTGCATTTCAATGCGCAGCAAGCCGTCGCCTTCACATTGTTCACATCTGCCACCAGGTACATTGAAGGAAAACCGTCCGGGTTTGTAGCCACGTACCTTTGATGCGGGTAATTGCGCAAATAATTCGCGTATCGGTGTCCATGCGCTTGTATAGGTTGCCGGGTTTGAGCGTGGTGTTCGACCGATCGGTGACTGGTCTATGTTTACGACTTTATCAATATATTCCAACCCTTTGATTTCCTTATGTTGTCCGGCTGGATACTTGCTATTGTAGAACCTTTGTGCCAGGGCACGATATAAGGTGTCGACAATGAGTGTTGATTTACCAGAACCAGAGACCCCGGTTATGATAACAAACAACCCCAAAGGGATTTCAGCATCAATTGACTTTAAGTTATTCGCCTGAGCGCCCTTTATGATAAGGCTACGCGCAGATCTTAGTCTGCGTCGCTCTGGTGCTTCAATTTTTCTCTTACCCGAAAGATACTTGCCAGTTATCGATTTTTTGGTTCGGGAAATCTGGTCTGCTGTACCGGTAGCAACTACCTGACCGCCCTGTTCACCTGCTCCTGGACCCAGGTCAATAATATGATCAGCACTGAGGATTGTTTCTGCATCATGCTCAACGACGAGCACCGTGTTGCCGAGGTCGCGCAGTGCTTTTAATGTATTGAGCAATCTTATATTGTCTCGTTGATGGAGTCCAATTGAAGGTTCGTCGAGTATGTAGAGTACGCCAACGAGCCCTGAGCCGATCTGGGTGGCAAGGCGGACACGTTGTTCTTCACCTCCAGCCAAAGTTTCTGTAGGCCGGTCTAAGGTGAGATAGTCAAGACCAACCGCGATGAGGAACTTCAAGCGTCTTTTGATCTCTTTTATCATTTCACCCGCAATTTTCTGCTCGGTCGTCGACAATTTCAGGTTCTGGAAATATTCATAGCCACTTTTTATTGATAGCTCAGTGACCTGAGCGATATTCTTGTGACCAATTTTAATCGCCAGACTTTCTGGTCTTAAGCGCGCGCCGTGACATAAAGGACACTTTGTGATGGTCATGAAATCTTCGATGTATTGACGGATCGCCTGAGATGTAGTTTCGTGATAACGACGCATCAGTTCTGGCACTACACCCTCGAAATATTCCTCAAACTCACCGTGGCCTGTGCCATCAGTACGTACGTATTTTACCGTTATTTGTATGTTGTCGCCATAAAGAATGGCCTCTCTCGCTTTTGCCCCAAGTTTATGGAACGGTATATCAAGGTTGAATTTCATTTCCTCTGCAAGTCCCACGAGTTTGGAGCGACGCCAGTTGCTGTGCATGCCGTAGTGTGCTATGGCACCTTGATTTATGGATAACTTTTTATTTGGGATGACCTTATCAGGATCGATTTCCATTTTTGTGCCTAAACCATCACAGGTTGCACACGCGCCATAAGGTGAGTTAAAACTGAACATACGTGGCGCGATTTCTGGATAGCTTATGGAGCAGTGCATACATGCGAGTTTCTGACTAAACCTTATGGTTTCTTTGCCGTTGATAATAACTGTTAGGATTCGGTCAGCTTCTTTTAAACCAATTTCAACTGAGTCAGCAAGCCGTTTTCTGATACCAGTTTTCATAACAATGCGGTCAATAACGATTTCTATATCGTGTTTCTTATAACGTTCAAGTAGAGGGATTTTTTCGATTTCGTAGATTTTTCCGTCAACCCTTGCTCGTACATAACCGCGTCGTTTAAGCCGGGCAATGAATTCCTTGTATTCACCTTTACGACCACGCACCACTGGTGCTAAGACTTCGATCCTTGAGTTGATTGGCAAAGCCATAATTGCATCGACTATCTGATCAGTTGTCTGGGATTGAATTTTGCGTCCGCATTTATAGCAATAGGGGGTACCAATGCGAGCAAACAGAACCCGTAGATAATCATAGATCTCAGTGACTGTACCGACTGTGGAGCGTGGGTTTTTTGAAGCGCTACGTTGTTGAATAGCGATCGCTGGCGAAAGACCGGTTATTTCATCGACATCGGGTTTATCCATCATGCCGAGGAATTGACGAGCATAGGCAGAAAGTGACTCAACATAGCGGCGTTGACCTTCTGCATAAAGCGTATCAAATGCCAAAGATGATTTGCCAGACCCGGAAATACCGGTGATGACAACGAATTTATTGCGTGGTACAGTGATATCAATGTTCTTGAGGTTGTGAACGCGCGCGCCTTTGACCCGGATGTCATTGATCATGGTTTATATGATATTCACAGGGTGTGCGAAGTCAATACAAGACAAGGCATTTGGTTGTTAAGTTATTCAGTAATTAAGTAATTGGGAAACAGTGAATTGTTGAGATCGTGGTATATGTTAAAAGTAGTTGACGCAGGTTAGATTCTGATTATAATTACCGCACAGTGCGCTATCTCGCCATTGTTTGCATGCTTTTCCTCACAACCTGTTCCCAGAGAAAGGATGGAATCATTATTGCCGGATCTACGTCAGTTCTACCTTTCATCGAAAGAGTCGCCGAACGTTTTACAGAAGAAAACCCGAGTATCCATGTAAATATTCAAGGTGGCGGATCAACTGCAGGGATTCAGGCGACCTTTAATAATACTTGTCATATCGGCACCTCATCGCGAAACCTTAAGGGTGATGAAAAAGAACTACGTGAATTTTTGATCGCAATTGATGGCATTGCGATCATCGTCCACAAAGATAATCCAATAGATGATTTGACCATCAAACAGATACAGGGTATCTTTGCTGGAACCCATAAGGATTGGTCAGAACTCGGAGGTGAAAGTGGAGAGATTATTCCGGTTACCAGAGAAGAAGGGTCAGGTACCAGAGGTGCGTTTGAAGATATGGTTATGGGTGAGCACGCGATCAGTGATGCCTGTCTGGTGCAGGATTCAAACGGGGCGGTCCGTGAAATAATTGCCACAACACCTCAAGGGATCGGCTACATTTCAGTTGGCTTGGTTGACGAACGGGAAAAAGCTTTGGCAATAGATGGCAATAAACCGACGCTTGCTAATTTGCTAAGCTGCCGATACGGTTTTACCAGACCTTTTCTCTTTTTACTACTTGAAGAACCGACTGGTGAAGTGAAGAAATTCATTGAATTTGTGCTTTCTGAAAAAGGTCAGGATATATTAAAAAGTGATGGTTTGATATCAGCTACAGAAATAGGTAAGTACTAGCGTATGAAAGATAAGATCGCTGAGAAGCTCTTACTCTTCATTGCTTTTTCTGCAATCGGTTCACTTCTTCTCATTACCTTCTTTATTTTTCAACAGGGTATTCCGTTGATTTTCAAGATTGGATTGGGTAATTTCTTCTCAATGCACTGGTCGCCAACCAGAGGTCAATTTGGTATTTTATCGATGATTATCGGGTCCTTAATGGTCACGATCGGTGCCCTGATCGTTGGTATTCCTTTTGGCCTTGCCTGCGCAATATATCTCGCTGAATTCTCCTCAAAGATGGTTCAAAAGACATTAAAGCCGATCATTGAACTATTAGCTGGTATTCCTTCAGTGGTCTATGGTTTTATAGGCATTGTTATCCTGGTGCCGTTTATTCGCACTCATTTTGGAGGACCAGGGTTTTCAGTGCTGGCTTCGAGTATTATTTTAGGCATAATGATCTTGCCGACTATCGTCAGTATATCCTATGATTCACTAATTGCGGTGCCCAATACCTATCGTGAGGGGTCTTATGCATTAGGCGCAACCAAATGGCAGACCGTAGTTAAGCTGCTTATACCAGCGGCTCGTTCAGGTATCGTAGCCGGTATTATCCTTGGTATGGGTCGAGCGATCGGTGAGACTATGGCGGTGATTATGATCGCTGGTAATGCACTAAAAATACCTCATTCAATATTGGATTCAGTTCGTACTCTGACTTCGACGATCGCTTTGGAATTAGGTTATGCAACCGGTGATCACCGCGCCGCACTTTTTGCCTGCGGTGCTTTTCTTTTCATTATTATAATAACCTTAAATATTATTGCAATAAGGATAACTGGACGTCGAGAATGACTTTTAGGATCGGTCCGCGAACAAGCCAAATAATAGCTCATATTATCCTTTTACTTATGACGATCGTTACCGTTATCGTGCTATTTTTCATAATCGGGTATGTTTTCAAGAACGGCTTTGCTCAACTGAGTCTTGAATTCCTAACCGATAGAACCAGGGAAATGGGTAAAGAAGGGGGTATCTTACCTTCGATAGTCGGTACGTTGTTTATCACGGTTCTTGCCATAATTATTGCAACACCTTTGGGCGTTGGAAGTGCTGTTTATCTTGTCGAATATACTAGAGGCGGATTATTGCGCAAGATAATCAGTTTTGGAGCAGATTGCCTTGCCGGTGTTCCTTCTATTATCTTTGGTTTATTTGGTTTTATATTTTTTGTAATACAATTGAAATTAGGCTGGAGTATTCTGTCAGGCAGTTTGACCCTTGCGGTAATGATCATACCGACCATTATACGCACCAGTGAAGAAGCTATAAAAGCAGTGCCTCAATCCTATCGTGAAATCAGTTACTCATTAGGCGGTGGTAAGCTTGATACGATATTGAAGGTTGTTCTACCTACATCACTGCCTGGTATTTTAACCGGTGTTATTCTCGGCATCGGTCGTGCGATCGGTGAAACTGCCGCAGTCATATTTACGGCTGGTTCTTCTTTGGGTATGCCGACTTCAGTATTTTCATCGACGCGGACCCTGGCGGTTCACTTCTATATCCTTGCCCGCGAAGGGATATCTATGCCTAAGGCTTATGCTACAGCTACGGTTCTTATTATTATCATCCTCTTTGTCAACCTCGTTGCTTACCGGTTAATGCATCGTTTCATGGCCAAGTATTACTAGAATATGCCGAAGATTGTAATTGATCAACTGAGTCTTTTTTATGGGCAAAACCAGGTCTTAACTGATGTGAATCTGGCAGTTCACGAAAAGGAAATCCTTGGTGTTATTGGTCCAGCCAATGCGGGTAAGAGTTCTTTATTGCGTGCCATTAATCGTCTTTACGAGATCGATTATGCTCGTATTTCGGGCAAGATAAGGTTGGATGGGGAAGATATTTTTGATATACCTATCAATGACCTCAGAAGGCGGGTAGGGTTGATTTTTGCAACACCGGTTGTCCTACCGGGTACGATTTTAAAAAATATGAGCTACGGTCCAAAACTCCACAGGAAAATAAAGAAACGGGAACTCAATGATACGGTTGCTGACGCGTTGCAGGCAGCTAATCTCTGGGAAGAGGTGAAGGACAGATTATACGAGTCAGCATCAACTCTGTCAGGTGGTCAGCAGCAACGTTTATGCATCGCAAGGACCTTAGCAATGAACCCTGAAGTGATTATGATGGATGAACCATGCTCAGGTTTAGACCCAATTTCAACGGCCAAGATTGAAGCAACAATGCTTGAGCTGAAAAAAATATACACTTTCATATTAGTAACTAATAATACAAAACAAGCAGCAAGAACTGCAGACCGGACTGCTTTTTTTCTGGGTGGTGAACTAATTGAGGTTAACAAGACTGAAAAGATCTTTACGAAACCAGCCGATGCAAGGACCGATGGCTATATTCGAGGAAGGTTTGGATGATCGTTAAAACAGCGAATTTGAATCTTTACTACGGGAGTTTCCACGCTTTGAAAGATATCGATCTATCGATCAAAGAAAACTTGATTACTGGAATTATTGGGCCGTCGGGTTGTGGTAAATCAACTTTGCTCAGGGTTTTCAATAGGATGAACGATTTGATCCGGGGTGCAAGAATCACCGGTGCGGTGTTGATTGATCGTGAGGACATACATTCATCGATCTGCGACCTTATTCTATTGCGCAAAAAAGTAGGTATGGTCTTTCAACGACCCAATGCTTTTCCATTATCGATATTTGACAATATCGCTTATGGTCCAAGGGTTTGGGGTATTACTGATAAGAAAACATTGCGGGACATTGTTGAACGTTCACTTGCTGCAGTTGATCTGTTTGGTGTATTGAAAGGTCGGCTAAGAGAATCGGCACTAAGCCTTTCGGCAGAAAAACAGCAGAGACTATGTATTGCCAGACTTCTCGCAGTTGAGCCGGAAATACTACTTATGGATGAACCCTGCTCTTCCCTCGATCCTATTGCTACTGGTAAGATCGAGGAACTAATGCTGGAACTAAAACGAAAATATACGATCATAATAGTAACTCACAATATGCAACAAGCTGCGCGTATTGCTGATGAGGTTGGTTTCATGCTTCTTGGTGAATTGATTGAGTTCGATAGTGCGAAGAAGATTTTTACCAACCCATCAGACAAACGTACGTTTGATTACATTTCAGGGAGATTTGGATGAGTTTTGCTGATAGCCAGTGGCTAATTGCTAATGGCTAAAAAGTAAGGGGGTATAATGGATCGCCATTTTGATGAAGAACTGCAAAAGGTGAAAAAGAACCTTTTAGAAATGGCCTCAATGGTTGACGAATCGATTACCAAAGCGCTGGAAGCGCTTAAGAATAGAGACCTCAAGATGGCGTCGGAAGTCAAAGAAATCGATCATAGAATCGATCGTTTCGAGATTGCTATTGAGGATCAGTGCGTCGAACTTATTGCACGCCACCAGCCAGTAGGTACTGATTTAAGATTCTTGATCGGGGTCATTAAGATGAACAATGATTTGGAAAGAATGGGTGATCATGCGGTGAATATTACCGGTTCAGTCGCTTTTTTGATTGAACAACCGCGTATCAAGCCGGTAAGTAATATCTGGTCAATGGTCGTTGAGGTAAAAAAGATGCTCAATGACAGCGTCAAGAGTTTTATGAACAATGATGCGGAAATGGCTCAGCAAGTCTGTGAAAGAGATAACGTGGTGGATGAAATGAGGGATGAGACAATGAGGATACTGCTTACTTACATGCTTGAACAGCCAGATAAAATTGGTTCGGCCATACCACTTCTCTTGGTTGCCAAGAATCTTGAACGCATTGCCGATTTGGCAACGAATATTTGCGAAGATGTCATATATATCGCTCAAGCGCGTGTTATTAAACACCATGCCGAGAAACAGAAATAAGTTACTTGTTCTTGACATTTAAGCCTATTTTACTATAATGCATGTGGAATGGGAGTTGGGGAGCTTAGGGAAGACAAAATATCTATTATAGATGTCTCGGCTAAAATGATCATTAAGGAGTTGATATGAAACTTTGGCGAAAACCTTTTGATTTGGATGAAATTAAGATTCCGTGTGGTGAAATTCATATAATAGAAGAACGGTGTAAAGGATGTAGCTTTTGTGTTGAGTACTGTCCCAAAGATGTTTTTGAAATGTCCGAGGAGTTCAATACCAAAGGATATCATCCACCCAAGATCACGAATCCTGATGATTGTGTTGAGTGTCATCTTTGTGAGATGTTATGTCCAGAATTTGCGATCTATGTGACGTTAAAAAAAGACGAAAATCCTGTTGGAGTGAATTCCGGGGAAGGGAAATAATGAATCCCGTTAGATATTATAAAGACGGGAGCACAGAGAAAAAATGTTTGAAGTTTATGATAAGCAAATGTTATGTTATTAGATGGTTAAAAGGAGGTCAAACGGGGTGAAGGCAGATCCAAGTGGTGTTTTGACTGGTACATATAATCTTAGCGGCAATTGTGCTTGTGCAGAAGGCGCATTGGCCGCAGGATGTCGGTTTTTAGGGGTTTATCCTATTGCCCCAGCACTGGAGGTCAGTGAAAGGTTTCTTCAACGAGCGAAAAAGGCGGGCGCAACCTTTATTCAGATGGAGGATGAGATTTCAAGCCTCGCGGCAGTTATCGGCGCTTCATGGACTGGTAAGAAATCAATGACCGTGACTTCTGGCCCTGGATTATCACTGATGATGGAACATCTCGGGCTTGGCATAATGCTGGAGACACCCTGTGTAATCGTTGATGTTCAAAGGGTCGGTCCGGGTCTTGGGTTGCCCAGCCAGCCGTCTCAAGGAGATATGATGCAGGCACGCTGGGGTTCACATGGCGATTATGAGTTGATTGCGCTTGCGCCGAGTTCTTCACAGGAGATGTTTGATTTTACAATAAAAGCATTTAATTTTTCAGAACGCTTTCGTATCCCCGTGGCTGTGATGTCCGACGAATACGTCGCCCATTTGCAGGAAGAGGTGGTGATTCCGCGCGCGGAAGACATCACACTTGAACCGCGCCGATATTTCGATGGTCCGAAAGGTAGTTATTTGCCATTTAAAAGAGATGAAGATTTAATCCCACGCATGGTTGATATAGGTCAGGGGTATAAATTCCACGTGACTGGTTTGACCCATGATGATCGTGGCTATCCGATCATGAATGAAGAATGCCAGGAGTACAATGTGCATCCACTGGTAAAGAAAATACGGGATTATACGGATGAAATTATTGAAGTGCAGGAAGCCAATATTGAAGACGCTGATATTGTTATTGTTTCATATGGAGTATCATCAAGGGCTGCATTGAAAGCGATGGAACAAGCAAGGGGTTTAGGGTTAAAGGTTGGAAGTCTAAAATTGGTAACGGTGTGGCCATTTCCCGGGAAGCGCGTAGCCGAACTCGCCGGGAAAGTTAATGCATTTGTCGTGCCAGAAATGAATTTCGGACAGGTTGTTCTGGAAGTCGAACGGTGTAGTTATGGTAAATCAAATGTGTTCTTCATCCCACATGGTGGAAAAGGTGTTGAAGACACCGAGGATATCCTCAGGGCGATAAATCAAGCGGTCCAAGATGATAGAATCATAGACCGGATCGTTGAGCTTAGATAAGGGAGTGTAGAATGGAAATACCAAAAACAATGCAGCAAGAGGAGACCCAATCTGGTCGATCAGGTATGGACATAATCCATCCGATGGAAAATGTGCTTCGCATGGACAGGATACCACATATTTGGTGCCCGGGTTGTGGAATTGGTTTAGCAGTTACTGCGTTTGCAGCGGCGCTTGAAAAAGCCGAGATAGATCTTAATAAGGTAGCTATTGTTTCTGGTATTGGTTGTACAGGCAGGGTTGCCGGGTATGTGAAGCTCGATTCATTCCACACTACTCATGGGCGGGCGATCGCTTTTGCTACGGGTATTAAAGTTGCCAACCCGGACATGAAAGTCGTGGTTTTCTCTGGCGATGGTGATCTTATTGCGATCGGTGGAAATCATTTTATCCATGCAGCGCGAAGAAATATCGATATGCTCGTCATATGCGTAAACAACTTCATCTACGCGATGACTGGTGGTCAGGTTGCTCCGACAACACCGCTCACTGCGTATGCCACAACCTGTCCTTTTGGGTGTGTTGAGCCGCCTTTTAATATACCATATTTGGCAGAATCTTCAGGTGCTGTGTATGTGGCGCGTTGGACCACGCTTCATGTCCGTCGGCTTATGAATTCTTTTGTTGAAGCACTCAATAAAAAAGGATTTTCTGTAGTTGAAGCTATATCGCCATGTGCCCAATATTACTCAAGGATCAACCGATTAGGGGATGGCCTTGATATGATGCGTTTCTACCATGATAATACGGAAATACGTCATGATGAGGATACCAAGAATCTTGATATAGCTTTACAGGGAAAGATTATAATGGGTAAGTTCGTCGACCGAGAAAGACCGAGTTATACAGATCGCTATAACGAGTGGTTATCCGAGATCAAGGATGGTGAAAATGAACCCGGTTAGACCTTATGAAGATAGCGGTACAGAGAAAAAACATTTAACGTTTGGAATAGGTAAGCGTTATATTGAAAGATGGTTGAAAGGAGGTCTGACGGGTGAAGGCTGATCAAAGAGATGTGCTCAGCGGCGTCTACTACATTGATGGTGATGTTGCCTCTGGTTATGGGGCGCTTGCTGCGGGGTGTAAGTTCGTCGCCGGTTATCCGATTACACCATCAACTGAAGCGGCTGAGGCTTTTGCGCGTATCGCCCCAAAAAACGGTGCCTTGTTCATTCAAATGGAAGATGAACTTGCTTCAGTATCAGCAATCGTCGGCGGGGCATGGGCAGGCGCGAAGACGATGACCATAACATCTGGACCTGGTTATTCCTTGATGATGGAGACGGTCGGATTTGGGGCAATGCTTGAGACGCCGTTTGTACTGCTTAATATCCAGCGCGGTGGTCCTTCAACTGGGGTTCCAACTAAGACCGGGCAAGCAGATATGATGCAGGCGCGTTGGGGCTCACACGGTGATTATGGGCTCATCGTCATAGCGCCGGAATCTCCTCAGGAACTGTTTGATTACACAATAAAGGCCTTTAATCTGGCAGAAAAATATCGTTGTCCAGTTATGATAATGTCTGATGAATGCGTTGGTCATATGACCGAGAAAGTCGTTATCCCGCCAGCTGAAGAAATCGAGATTGAACCAAGGCGGTGGTATACAGGTCCACCTGATGAGTACCTGCCATTCAAACCGGATGAAGACCTTGTCCCAAGAATGGTTAAGGCCGGATCAGGTCACAAGCTATACATTTCCGGAAGGCTCCATGATGAACGCGGTTACCCAGTTGACGATGAGCATTATAAACTGAAGTATGTGAGAAGATTAGTAGATAAAATAAAGTGCAATAAAGACAAAATCATTGAGTTAAAAGAAGAACAGATTGATGATGCAGATGTAGTCGTCGTATCTTATGGTATCTCATCGAGGGTTGCAGTACGCGGTATCGAAATGGCGAGAGAAAGAGGGATAAAAGTTGGTAGTCTAAGACTCGTTACTGTCTGGCCATTCCCCGATGAACGGATCACTGAAATAGCCAAGAAAGTAAAGGCGCTTGTAGTTCCTGAGATCAATTACGGACAGGTTGTTTTTGATGTTGCAAGGTGCTGTCACGGTAATGCAAATGTTGTGCTCGTCCCGCATGGTGGTGCTGGTGTTCATATCCCGGATGACATATGTGATGCAATTGTATCAGTAGCGAAGGAAGAGCGAAAAATCGAAGAGGTCATTGAATTCAAAACAAGATTGGAGATATCAGTCTTCGGAGGAGGTCCCAAATCAAAGGAATGAATGAAATAATCACGACATTTGCCCAAGCCCTTGAAAAGGCTGGGGTGAAACCTGACCAGGTTTGTGTGCCTTCAGACATTTTGTTTGAACCAGAGACAGTCAAACGGTTCGGTTTTGATTATTTCCATACGACACGCGGTCGAGCCATTGCTTTTGGAACTGGTCTAAAATTAGCCAACCCTGCTCTCAAAGTTGTCCCCTTCGCAGGTGACCTTATGACGATCGGTGGCAATCACTTTGTGCATGGCAGTCGAAGAAATATGGAACTTACGGTGATATGTATTAATAATTTTGTGTACAGAAAAATCGCCGGTAAATCAGTACCCTCTGCGGCTCAGAAATTCTCACCCTATTCAACCTTTGAAGAACCATTCAATATCCCACATCTTGGAAACTCGTGCAGTGCAATATATACCGCACGTTGGACAGCTTTGCATACTGAGGAACTCGCCGCTTCGATTGCCGAGGCATTGGGCAAAAAAGGTCTGTCAGTTATTGAAATTCTGGCGCCAGGCCCTGACTATTATACCAGTATTAGCAAGGTGAATATTGATCTGGTACGTTTTTACTATGATAACTCGGAGATAAGGAATAGTGAAGACCCGAAGAATGTGGGGATCAAACCGGATAGCAAAATTATCGTGGGCAAATTCACAAGCAAAGAAAGACCAACATTTATCGACCAATATAATGCTCAGCTCAGCAGTGTGTTGGGAGAGAAATTCACCCCACATGGAATCAGATCAGGAGCGGATCCCGGAGGCAAAAATGGCGGAGATTAGATTCGCCGGTTACGGTGGTCAAGGTATTATAAGATCCGGGATAATTGTCGGTAAGGCAGCTTCGCTTTATGATAACAAATATGGTACAATGAGTCAATCCTTTGGCCCGGAAGCAAGGGGTGGTGCTTGCAGCTCTCAGCTCGTGGTATCAGAAACCAAAGTACTATATCCATATGTCACTAATTCTGATGTTTTGGTTGTCATGTCCCAGGAGGGTTATGATAAGTTCGAACCGGAACTCAAAGAAAACGGTATATTACTCGTTGACGAAAATTTAGTGAAGCACAAGTCACCCCGGGGGAATATTAAGGTCCATCTTATTCCGGCAACGCGTTTTGCTGAACAGCTCGGCAAGAAAATTGTGGCTAATGTTGTTATGTTGGGGTTCTTCACTGCGATAACCGGGATAGTGACATGCGAAGCCATGGAAAAGGCTTTGCCTGGCTCAGTTCCTGAAAAAGCTCTGGATTTAAACATAAAGGCTTTTAAACACGGCTATAATTTTGGTCTTGAACTTCTAAAAAAACAAAAGGATCCACAATAATTTTAATCTAAGAAAGGAATAGATAAAAATAATGCAAAAAGGAGCATTAGTAATCGGTGGAGGGGTGGCTGGTATCCAATCAGCTTTGGATTTGGCACATGCTGATTTTAAGGTTTATCTTATTGAGCATGGTCCATGTCTTGGCGGTCGGACTTCACAAATCCATAAGATCTTCACCTCGATGGATTGCACTGGTTGAATCCTCGGTCCTCGGTTAATGGATGTCGGTCGACATCCGAACATTGAACTTTTCACAAACAGCGAAGTGGTTCAAGTCGACGGGGAAGCTCCAAATTTTAAAGTGAAGATCAAACACAAATCCACTTATGTTGACTGGAATAAGTGTACTGGCTGTGGTGAATGTCCTTCAGTTTGTCCAGTGAAACTCGACAACGAGTTTGAACTGGATTTGTCGAAGCATGAGGCAATATACCGTCAGTATCCGCAAGCCGTTCCGAATAAATTCATTATTGATAAAAAAGGATGGTCACCGTGCCGGTATGCTTGTCCGGCTGGGGTTAATGTGCAGGGCTATGTTGCTCTTATATCTCAAGGTAAATCACAGGAAGCATTGGATTTAGAAAGACGTGACAATCCCTTTCCATCAGTTTGCGGAAGAGTATGCACTCACCCTTGTGAATCAGAGTGTAAACGTAAAGATATTGATGAACCTTTAGCAATAGCACAGTTAAAACGTTTCATTGCTGACCAAGAACCAGTAGATAATGAACCAGCGGCAATGCCAAAATTGACCAAAGAAAAAATCGCCATTATTGGTGCTGGACCTGCTGGCTTGTCGGCTGCCTATTTTCTTGCTAAACAAGGGTACTGCTCAACCGTCTATGAAGCCACTGATCATCCTGGAGGACTCCTATACTGGGCAATCCCCAGATTCAGGTTACCTGAAAAATCCCTTAAACGCGATTTAGATTATATAAAGAGCTGGGGTGTTGAGATTAAAACCGGTATTGCGCTTGGTAAAGATTTCGGAATTCAAGATATCTTCGATCAAGATTTTAAGGCAATCTTCCTTGGCGTAGGCGCTGCAAAGGAAAAATCCATGGGGATCGAAGGTGAGGATTTAAAGGGGGTGGAATTCTGTGTCGAGTTTCTTAAAAAAACGATTATGGACGATAAGACCACGGTTGGTAAAAAAGTTGCTGTGATTGGCGGTGGGGATTCCGCGATTGATGCTGCCCGTACTGCTTTGCGTTTAGGTGCAGAAGAAGTTTTTATTGTATATCGCCGGTCACAGCGAGAGATGCCGGCTAATGAAGAAGAAGTGCTGGAAGCTGAGAAGGAAGGGATTAAAATCCATTTCTTGGCGGCGCCAACCAAGGTTTTTGGTGAAGATGGCAAGGTTACCGGGATAGAGTGTGTAAAGATGCAACTTGGTGAACCAGATGCCTCGGGAAGAAGAAGACCGGTACCAATTGAAGGTTCTGAATTCACCATAGATCTTGATATGGTTATTATGGCAATTGGTCAAGCTGTCGATGTTTCATTTCTAAACAAGGAAAATCAATTTGAGTTAACACGCTGGGGAACATTCAAAGTTGACCCAGATACACTGCAAACAACTATTGCTGGCGTTTTTGCTGGTGGTGATGTTGTGACCGGACCAGCAACCGTAATCGAGGCAATTGCAGCGGGGAAAGAAGCTGCTGAATCAATAGATAGATTCATTAGAGGAGTTGATCTTAAAGAAGGAAGAGAGAAAAAACCGGCGCGCGTTGTGGATGAAGACATCGATATACCGGATGGTCTCGAGACAACCGCTCGGAAAAAAATGCCAGTTCTTGATCTGGAAAAGTCCAAAAAGAGTTTTGATGAAGTCTCGCTGGGATTTTCTGCACTACAAGCAAAAAAAGAAGCTGACCGCTGTCTCAACTGCGCAGGGTGTGCTGAGTGCTTGGAGTGTGTAAAGGCCTGTGAGCCTCAAGCTATTGTTCATGACATGGAAGATGAATTCATTGATCTTGATATTGGCTCGATCGTTGTGACGACGGGAATCGATTATCTCGATCCTAAAGAAGCGAGTGAATATGGTTATAAACGTTTCAAAAATATCTATACCTCTTTTGAGCTGGAAAGAATAATGAGTGAAGATGGTCCAACTAATGGTGAACTTGCTCTTGACAAAGAAAGAAAAGGACCTATCCGTTTTGCATTTATTCAATGTGTTGGTTCACGTAATATGCGCCGGGATATTAATTATTGTAGTCGCATATGCTGTATGAATACGATAAAAGACAGTCTGGTATTGAAAGAACACTATCCAGATATTGAAATCACTGTGTTCTATATTGATATAAGGGCATTTGGTAAGGGTTTTGAAGAATTCTATAATCGTTCAGTAGAAAAAGGCGTGAAATATATTAAAGGAAAGCCATCCAAGGTCATTGAAGATGAAAATGGTGATTTGATCATTCATTATGAGGACGACCAGGGATACTCATCAAAAATGGTTTTTGACGCTGTCTGTTTAGCTTCAGCTTTGATCCCACCCAATGGTTGCCAGGAACTGGCCGATGTGCTTGGTGTTGAAACTGACCAAGATGGCTTTTTCAAGAATGCAGAGCCAGCAATTAAACCTCTGGAATCCACGAAACAAGGAATTTTGGTCTGCGGATGTGCAACCGGGCCCAAAGACATTACTGACTCGATCGCTGAAGCCAGC
Source organism: uncultured bacterium (assembly GCA_965603515.1). Classification (GTDB taxonomy): domain Bacteria; phylum Hydrothermota; class Tepidihabitantia; order SM23-42; family SM23-42; genus JAUVZL01. The sequence continues at coordinate 51,071 of CBFDDH010000005.1, read as the reverse complement.
GGAGCAGCGGTTAAAGCATCGCTTTTTCTCAAAGGACAAGAACTGGAGATTGAAGAGCCAGATATCGAACAAGTCGATATTTCCGGACCGCCAAGAGTCGGTGTCTTTGTCTGCCATTGTGGACCCAATATTTCAAAGGTCGTTGATGTGAAGTCAGTAGTAGAATATGCCAAGACTTTGCCGGGGGTGGTTTTTGCGGAAGATTATACTTTCGCCTGTTCAGAAACTGACCAACGTAAGCTGCAGGAGCGTATCGCCGAAAACAAACTCAATAGAGTCGTGGTCGCTGCCTGTACGCCTAAAACACATGAACCGAGTTTTCAGGATTCGTTGACTATGATTGGTCTAAATCCTTACCTTTTCGATATCGCGAATATTAGAAATCAATGTTCGTGGGTGCACCAGAAAGAACCTAAAAAAGCAACTGCCAAGGCCAAGGAATTGGTAAGAATGTCAGTCGCGCGTGTCAGAGAACTCAAACCGCTCTACTTGAAAGAACTGTCAGTTAACCGGGATGTTGCAATAATCGGTGGTGGCATAACCGGGTTAAGGTGTGGACTTGACCTGCTTTTGCGTGGCTTTAAGGTTAAGATCATTGAGAAGAATGAAGCTCCCGGCGGTTTGGTGCGTGATTTATCGAGTATTTATCCAAGTTTCAAGCCGGGTAAAGACATTATCACTAAATTGATCGATGAATTCACCAAAGCAGGTGGCGAATTCTTAATTTCTGCAGAGCTGACAGATGTCACTGGTTATGTTGGGAATTTTCAGGTAAAACTGAACATTAAAGGAAAAGAAACCGAATTTACAGTAGGTGCTATTGTTTTAGCTACTGGGGCTAGTCTTTACGATCCAGCCCAAAGATATGGTTATAGTCGATATAAGAATGTGATAACCAATATGGAATTGGAAGAGAAGATCCTGAAGGGTGATATTAAGAATATCAAATCAGTTGCCTTTGTACAGTGCGTTGGGTCGAGAGGGGATGCTGGTAATCCAGGATGTTCTCGATACTGTTGTCAAGCCGCAATAAAAGAGGCGATATATCTTAAAGAAAAAGGCATTGATGTCGCGATATTAAACCGCGGCGTCAGGGTTTATTCAAAAGGTGCCGAACGGATGTATCGGAAAGCACGGGAATTAGGTGTGCTCTTTTTACCGTATGAGGATGAACCGGAGATTTCCGGTACTGATATGGCTAACCAGATAACGGTTTCGTCAGTGGACCTCAATGCTGAGATCAGTGTGCCAGTCGACCTCATTGTGCTTTCCGTAGGCATGGTTCCTGCTGAGGATTCTTTGCGCCTTTCTGAGTTATTAAAAGTACCAAGGGGTCCAGATAAATTCTTCCTGGAACGTCATTCGAAATTCGGTCCGGTTGAAACTACAGTTGAAGGAGTGTTTTTATGTGGTTGTTGTCAATTCCCGCAAGACATTGGGGATTCAATATCTCAGGCATCCGCAGTTGCATCGAAAGTGTCTGGACTGCTGAGCCGTGATAAAATAAGTCTGGCACCGATAACATCGATCGTTGATGAGGTCTATTGCCGCGGTTGTGGTCGGTGTGCAGAAGTCTGTGAATTCCATGCAATTGAACTTATTGAAAAAGAAAAAGGTATTTTTGTCGCCCAGGTCAATGAAGCACTGTGTAAAGGTTGTGGAACTTGCGTACCTGCTTGCCCGACCGGTGCAATTGACTTGAAACATTTCATGAGCGAACAAATCGAAGCACAGCTGGAAGCATTATTTGGTTAAATAGTTGAATGGTTACAAAATGGTTGAAAGGTTGAATGATTAAATAATGGATTTACCAAAGGAGAATTTTGAGCCAAAGATAGTCGCATTCTGCTGCAATTGGTGTTCTTATCCAGCTGCCGATGGTGCGGGTGTTTCGCGACTTCAATATCCTACAAATATCCGCATTGTGCGGGTTATGTGCGGTGGCAGAGTGACCCCGGGGTTGGTTTTGAAGGCATTTGAATTGGGTGCTGATGGTGTTTTGGTTGCCACATGCCATTTTGAAGATTGTCATTATATGTTTGGTGCAAAAAAGGCAGCTGATGTTCACAAGATCACTGAGCAACTTACTGCGATGATCGGTATTGAAAAAGAAAGACTCATGCTTGATTGGATTTCATCGGCCGAAGCCACAAAGTTTGCCAAGGTTGCTCAAGCATTCACCGCGACGATCAGAAAACTTGGTCCGAGTTCCATTAAGAAGGTCATTAAAGTATCAGATAATCAGGTTGAGGATGTAAAGTGAGTATTAAAAAGGCGATAAAAGAATCCAGAGCTTATTTATGTCTTGAATGCGGTAAATGTACGGGTTCATGTCCAATATCACGATTTAATCATGGCTATTCGCCACGCATATTAGTTAATAAAGCAATTCGTAGTGGTCAGCTTGAGTTATTAAAGGACAAGAATATCTGGGCTTGTTTGACATGCAAACTCTGTGATGAAAGATGTCCGGCCAATATCGACTATATCGATCTGACCCTTGCTACCCGTCAGGAAGCACAGAAAATCGGTGAAGAAGCGATCTGTTCGCATGGTGGTGCTGCACAATCATTGATGCGTATTATGTCGACACCAGATCTTCAACAGAAACGCATGGATTGGATCGATAATGATTTGAAGGTTGCCGGATCAGGTGAGACACTATATTTCGTTGGATGCTTGCCTTATTTTGATGTCCTTTTTAAAGATATCGAGATCAATACAATAAAAGCTGCCAAAGCCAGCATAAAAATTCTCAATCATTTAGGTATCACACCAGTAGTGTTACCCAATGAACGCTGTTGTGGACATGATCTCTTATGGGGTGGAGAACTGGATAATTTCAAAAGACTGGCGCAATACAATATTAATGAAATCAATAAAGTAGGGGTAAAAAAGATTATTTTTTCGTGTCCTGAGGGATATCGGACATTCAAAATTGATTATCCCAAATATTTTGAATGCAATTTTGAAGTGCAACATATTACTGAAGTCATAGCTGAAGCGATCGATCAAGGAAAAATAAAACTTAAGGAACTCGCCAAAACCGTTTCTTATCAGGATCCCTGCAGACTTGGAAGGCATCTTGGTATTTATGATGAACCAAGAAAAGCCATTACTTCGGTTCCACAATTGGAATTGAAAGAAATGGCAAGAAGCAGAAAGAGTGCAATATGTTGTGGTGTCAGTGCATGGATTAACTGTTCTACATATTCGAAGAGTATACAACTTGCACGTTTGAAAGAGGCAAAACAGACTGGAGCAGACCTTTTGGTGCTGGCTTGCCCAAAATGTGAGATTCACTTTAATTGTGCGATGAAGGATGATAAAGTAGGTGAGGATGTGAAGATTGAAACCATCCAATTGGTTACGCTTATTGCAGATTTGTTAGATGGTGGCTAAAATGGCAAAAGATAAAATAGTAGTAAATTACCGATTTCGCGAAAAGCTAAATAAGGTATCCGGCGGAAAGCATCATAACTATTGCTATCAATGTAGTGCCTGTGTTGCAGTCTGTCCAACCGCAAGGTTTTCAAAAGAGTTCAACCCGCGAAAAATATTATTAAAGGCATTGTTGGGTATGGAAGAAGAACTCCTGGGTCAGGATTCAGCGATATGGCTCTGTACGAATTGCTATTCCTGTTATGAAAGATGCCCGCAGGACGTGCGTCCTATTGAGGTGATTGTTGCCCTCAAGAACATGGCCGTAGAAAAAGGAACTGCACCTGTCAACTTGGCCAAGCTTTCAGATAATATTGCGAAAACCGGCATGAGTGTGACAGTATCTTCAGCAATCAACAGAAGAAGAGAGCAATTAGGGCTTCCAGTACTGAAGACGATCCCGATCGATGAGTTAAATACAATCCTTGAAGATAAAGAAGTAACACCAGCCGATGAAACGATCGATAAATAAGGAGCTGCTGTGTTGATTGAATTATGTGAAAAGAAAGCCGTGGTACGATCATGAAGGTCGTGCCTTTCTGGGGTTGTATGATGCCTCTCAAATACCCTCAAATGGAATTGGCACTGAGAAACACTTTACCGCTATTAGGTGTTGAGCTTGTTGATATTGAAAATTTTACATGTTGCCCCGATCCTATTTACTTCAAGTCACGTGATAAGATGAAATGGTTGGTAACGGCCACTCGAAATTTAGCGGTAGCTGAAGAGACTGGACATATGCTGATTACGATGTGCTCCGGGTGTATCTCAACTCTGAAAGAAGCACAATTTCTCCTTAATGAAGACCCAGCATTGAAAGATGAGGTGAATAAACGATTGAAGAGAATTAATCGGGAATATAAAGGTAAGATAATAATAAAGCATGCCGTTGAGATGATAAGAGATGATCTTGGTCTCGAAGCAGTAAAGAAATCAATAAAAAAATCCCTTGAAGAAATTACCGTGGCGATTCATTATGGTTGTCACATATTAAAACCGAGTCAGGTTATGCATGTTGATGATGCTGATTACCCGGATATACTTGAAGACTTTATAACTGCCATGGGTGCAATCCCGCTTGAACATCATGAAAAAGTATTATGTTGCGGAAAAGGATGTATGGATGATGAACTGCCCTTGGAAATGACTGAAGCGATCTTTGCATCGATCGAGAAAAGTGGTGCTGATTGTATGGGTTTGATCTGCCCGACATGTTTTTCTTCATTTGATTTAGGTCAAATAATGATATCCCGTAAAAAGGGAAAGAGCTATAATATTCCGGTTATTTATCTTTTCCAGCTGCTCGGTCTTGCACAGGGTTTGACTGTCGAGCAGGTTGGTCTGCATACCCATCGAATAAAAGCAGACAAAGTATTGGAGAAGATAAATGGAAGTGTGAAAGTATGAAGATTGAGGATAACCTTATCCACAAAGGAGGTGATTAAAGTGCCGCAGGATGATTTAAGGATTGGTGTTTTTGTGTGCGAATGTGGTACGAATATAGCTGGTTCAGTCGATGTCGACAAACTCGTCGAGGATGCTAAAGAAATCGGTAATGTCGTATACACGGCAAAGAACCGATATATGTGTGCTGAACCTGGGCAAGCAGAGATAAAAAAGGCGATCAAAGAACAAAAACTCAACCGTGTTATTGTTGCTGCATGTTCGCCACGTATGCATGAGCCGACATTTCGGGAGTGTGTTTCTTCAGTAGGTCTTAACCCTTATCTCGTTGATATGGCGAATATCCGTGAACAATGTTCTTGGGTTCATATGGACGATCGTGGAGCCGCGACAAAGAAAGCAAAAGATATTATGAAAGCTTATATTGCTCGAGCTCGTTATCTCGAAGCTCAGGATGAGACAGAAATACCAGTGACTAAAGCAACGCTCGTTATCGGTGGTGGCATATCTGGTATGCAATCAAGTCTTGATCTTGCTGATGCTGGTTACAAAGTATATCTGGTTGAGAAAAACCCAGCTCTCGGTGGTATAATGGCTCAGCTGGCAAAGACCTATCCTACTATGGATTGTGCGATATGAATACTCGGTCCGAAAATGATGGATGTCGGTCGACATCCCAACATAACACTCTTAACACATAGCCAGGTAGAATCTATCTCGGGTTACGTGGGGAATTTCCATGTTAATGTGCTCAAGAAAGCCCGTTATGTAAACGCAGAAGAATGTACAGCATGTGGTGATTGTGCTGAAGTCTGTCCGGTGATCATCCCTGACGAGTATCAACAGGGACTCTCATGTCGCAAGGCGATTTATATCCCGTTCCCTCAGGCCATACCCTCTGCTTCAATCATTGATATGGAATCCTGTCTTGGCATAAATCCGATCGCCTGCGGTAAATGTGCTGAGAAATGTGACAAGAAATGTATTGACTACGACATGAAAGATGAGGTTATTAAATTTGATGTAGGTACGGTAATCGTTGCTACTGGTATGGATGTGTATGATCCTACAGAATTAGATGAATACGGTTATACAAAATACGAAAACGTCATAACAAGCATGGAATATGAACGGCTTATGTCAGCAGGTGGACCTTCAGACGGCCATTTTATCAGACCTACCGATAGAAAAAGACCCAAGACCGTTGGTTTTATTCAATGTGTCGGATCCCGGTGCGAGAAGATCGGCAAACCATACTGCAGTAATATCTGTTGTATGAACACGATCAAGGACACATTATTACTGAAAGACCACTATCCTGACATTGAAGCCAAAGTTTTTTACATCGATATTAGAGCATTTGGTAAAGGTTTTGAAGATCTTTTCAAACGCAGCAAGGAAGCCGGTGTTGCATATATCAGAGGTATCCCTGGTGATATAATTGAGGATCCAAAGACACACGATTTAAAGGTTATGGTTGAGGATACCACGGCCAATAAAATCGAAGAACATGAATTTGATATGATGGTACTTTCTGTTGGCGTGACACCAAGACTTGATATGCCCGAGGTGCAGAAACTCCTTACGCTATCCAAGAGCCCGGACGGTTTCTTTATGGAGGCACATCCGAAACTAAAACCTGTTGATGCAACTACGACTGGAGTGTACTTTGCCGGTTGTGCTGAAGCGCCCAAGGATGTGAAGGATTCGGTTACTCAGGCGAGTGCAGCGGCAGCACGGGCTGAAACATTGCTTTCTGCAGGTAAGGTCAAACTCGAGGCGATAACATCAACCTTGAATCAGGATCTCTGCCGATACTGTGCTATGTGCTCGAAAGTTTGTCCTTATAATGCTTTCACGGTCGATCCGAAGAATAAAACGATCACCTATGTTGAAGCTTTATGCAAAGGCTGCGGCACGTGTGCAGCTGAATGTCGTTTTGGTGCACTTTCGATGAAACATTTTACAGACGATCAAATCATAACCCAGATCGATGCACATCTGACTGAAGACCCACAGGATAAGGTGATCGTTTTTGCTTGCAACTGGTGTTCATATGCAGGTGCTGATACATGTGGTGGAGCCCGATTACAGTATCCATCCAACCAGCGACTCATCCGCACGATGTGCAGCGGACGGGTCCATGAAGAATTCATCCTCAGTGCATTTAGAAACGGTGCGCCCATGGTTGTTGTATCTGGGTGTCATTATGTTGACTGTCACTACATCGATGCTAACCGCTGGACCCAGAAGAGGGTAGAGAAGCTCTGGGATAAATTGGAAAAATTGGGGATACGTCCAGAAAGGTTGTTGCTTGAATGGATCAGCGCGGCAGAAGGCAAGAGATTCCAGAAAACCATGCAGGATGTCGAAGAATTACGAAAAAAGGTTACCAAAGAGGAGATCGAACATACGATCAAGGTTTTAACCGAAGAAGAAGAGAAGAAAAAACAAAAACTGGAAAAGCTTAAGCAGAAGCAATAGTTGGTTGTGTCATTGCGAGGAATCCCGCCAATCTTGGAAGGGTGGGACGACGAAGCAATCTCGACTGTTTTAAGAAGATGAGATTGCCATGCTTCCTTCGGTTATTCGCAATGCCCCCAGATTTACTAAGCAGGAGGTTAAAGCATGGAAGAAAAAGACTTCAAGTGCTTGAGATGCGGCGCAATTAATAAATACCCTTATGAAAAAGGTAAGATGATAGAAAGGCAATGCCCCAAGTGCGGTTCCAATAGTATTCGTATTATAAAAGAGAAAGACGCCAACAAAGAACAAAAGAAATAATCTATAAAGGAGTTTAGTTTGGTGATGTATTTACAGTTATGATATGACCATGGGTAAGAGATATTGCATTGGTGTGGACGTCGGCGGGACAAATATAAAGTCTGCACTTGTAAGAGATGACAAGATCATCAAACGAGTAAAAGTTTTGACCCATGCTGAGCAGGGGCCAGGTGCTGTCGTCGATCAGATTAAAAATGCTATTCAGACCTTTACAAAACCAATATCACATATCGGTATCGGTATTGCAGGCATTATTGATTCAAAAAAAGGTATTGTGAGATACTCACCTAATTTTGCCGGCTGGACTAATGTAGAGCTTGCCCAGACAATTAATAAGAAATTTAAAGTGCCAGTAAAGATCCTCAATGACGTGAATGCGATATGCTTAGGTGAATGGAAATTCGGTGCGGGCAAGGGATACAATAATATATTCCTTTTTGCTCTTGGCACGGGTGTCGGCGGTGCTGCGGTATGCGAAGGAAAGCTATTATTTGGCGCAAACGGGTTTGCCGGTGAGTTTGGTCACTCCGTGATCAAGTATGATGGTAAAAGATGTACTTGCAATCAGTTTGGTCATCTTGAGGGATATGTAGGTGCGTGCTATATCGTTGCACGTGCACGCCGCCGGATGAAAAAACGGAAAAGTAGCCTGAGAAAATACAAAAAGATAACGCCACGTATTATTGCACAAGAAGCAAAAAGGGGTGATGCTCTTGCCAAGGAGATATTTACTGAGATCGGGTTCTATATCGGTGTCGGTTTATCGAATATCATCTCTTTGTTTGACCCTGAGGTGATTATTGTTTCAGGAGGTATCTCAAGGGCAGGAAAGGTCCTGTTTGAATCGATGAGAAAGACAGCAGAGCAGCGAATCATGGGTGCTCAATACCGTAAGTTCAAGATCATCCCGGGTAAGCTCGGCGACGACGCGGGGATACTCGGCGCCGTATATTTTGCTAGCAACTTCTCGACTTCCTCTGCATGACTTAGCGGACAAGCGCTCTGCTCGCTCGAGGCATAATTAGAAGAGGCTTTGTTCGAGGGATGAATAATTACTGTTCCTCTCACCTTGTTCGAGACAGGCGAGCTTTGTCGATGCCAATACTGCTCACAGTTTTAGTGTGATTGCAGCAATGAGCATCCCGTGTGCTGTGTGCGGGAGAACATACATTAAGGTACTTCTCGATGCGTCTCTCGCGAAGCTCGGAACTTACTCGAAGAGTATGTTTTTCGCCCTACGCGCTACTCTTTACGCATTACGCTCTACTTGACCACCAGTCTTCGTTGCCTGTTATACCCAAAAACCTCAGGTGTATACATCTCCTCGGCTTTGGTTGGTGGCATTGTAAAGTTCCCAAATGTCATTGCACGTACGAGATAAGAGAAGGTATGCTCGCCTGCTCTTAAGGCATCAGCAAACAAAAGAACTTTTTCATCATAGATTTCCCAGTGGTCGAATGTACCCCATGATGGATAGTAATAGTAGTAGTCATCATACTCACCGCCGTAATAATCTTCTACATAATATTCATCATAGTAGTCCATGTTACCATCCATCATTTTGAGGAGTTGTTTGCTTTCAGTATCAAATGATGTATTTATGACCTCAACACCAGCTGGAAGCGGATCATCGACTACTACGAAATTACGTTCTTGGGGCGTAACAATACTGAGCGTTACCTTGTAGATTTTACCGGCGCTCAATTCATCACCAGAGAGTCCTTCAGCGAGCGGCTCCACCACTTTGAATACTGCGAGACCTTCATCCCGTGGTTTGAGTTCGCGCGTGGGGGCGTAAAGCATGCGCAGACCATAGTATAGTCGTCCGTCACCACTTTTTTCAATATTAACCGGCAGTTTTTTGCCTTTTGTCAGATCACCTAATCCCACTTCTTTTCTTCGTATCTGTAGTTCCCTGCCTTTGAAGATTTCTTTTAGGATTTCCTTATTCTCAAGATAGACAGTCGCCATGAAATCGGGGGTTTGTTTTTCGTAGATTCTAAAATATGTATTGAATGCATCAAAGACATAGATATTTTCTTGAGTTGAACGCCAGCGACCGATTTTCCTTTCGGTTACTAACCACTTGATTATCTTTTCCGCATTGGCAAATTCACCGCCAGTTTCGAGCAATGCCTGGAGAATAAGCGCAGTAGTTCTGACATTGGAGTGCCATATCCAAGCCATGCCGATCGCATCCGGTTCTTCAAAATGAGCAGTAGTCGATGCCATATGTATTTTGTTGAGGATCATCCTCCGTAGTTCTTTCCTGTAATATGAATTTCCGTAGATATGGGCTGATTTTAGCAACAAGGTTTTGCCAAAAAGTGAGATCTGGTCACGTTTGTCAAAGAGTCTGGACATATAGCCGTGGTCGTAGACATCCCATAGCACGAGTGAATACAGGATAAAGCATTTGGTGGTGAGTTGAACATTTTTATTATAGGGATATTCCCAATCAACATCGCTGCGGCGTAGTACATCTTTCAAGTAGTCTATTGCTCTATTGAGCATGTTCATGTCAACGTAATAGCCTTTCTTTTTTGCTTTTGCGAGCACATTTACAGCATAAGCAGTTAACCATGGTGATGGATACCAGGAGTCCGGCCAGAACTTGAAGCCACCATTGTAATGTTGAAAATCTTTGAATTCTTTTAGAGTATTCTGGACTTCTTTTCTAAGGTCTTTGCCCTTCAGCTCAGAAAGGTCAAAAGAATTGATTAAATCTTCAGCGAGGATGAACGGTAGAATCCTCGATGTCTTCTGCTCAAGACACTCATACGGATACTTAATAAGGTATTCAACACCACCTTCAAGTCCGACAAGCGCTGATGACGAAGTTGTAAACTCAATATAGCCAACATCTGGGTATATGTCTTTTGGTACAGTGATTGCTTCAGCGATTTTGTCTATGGTCTGGCTATACAATGCAACAGCCTCGGTCAGACGCGGTGAGATCACGGGTATTTTTAATTCAACCCCATCTGATTCCTGTCCCATGGTCACTTTGAATCTGAAGGTTGCTTGACCGACCTGGTGAGCGCGGTACTCAAAGCGTATTTCTTTTTCTTGACCGTCAGGGATTTCCAGCGTTTCTTTGCTTTCATTAACGAGTGTGATATTATCAGCCGAGGCTTCGACCACCACGTTACCAGAAACGTTCGTATTATTGTGGACAACAATACCGGCTTCGAATTCATCGCCGAGCCGGACAAATCGGGGTAATGCCTCAAGCAACAAAAGCGGTTTTTTCACCCGGATCTTTGAATCACTTGAACCAAAACAAGAGGCCTTAGTGTGTCCGACTGCCATGAGCCGGAAGGTCGTGAGGTTATCGGGTAATTTGAAGCGTATTACTGCTTCACCTTTTGAATTCGTATAGATACGAGCATTATAATATGCGGTTGTCAAGAATTCAGAGCGGTAGGCAAAGGGCGCCGCCGCTGTTCCGCCGCCGCCACGGTTCTCGCCTTTTTCATCATAAGTTCTTTGACCTATAATATGCAGTCGGCTCTCGGCAGTTTGTACAGAGAGTTGTCTGGAGCCATAGAACATGGGGAATGGGTCAGGTGTTTCAAAACCAATAAGGTTCAGTACCCCAACGTCTACTACTGCGAGGATGATCTCTGATTTAACCCCCTGACCTTTATGGTCAGCGACCTTCAGTTTCACCATCACTGAATCTTGAGGCCTATACTCATCTTTGTTAGTAGTAATTGTAATATCAAGATGTTTTGTCCCAGGGTCTACCTTAAGATTTGTGTAACCAATTTTAAAAGATGGTTTGCCAATATCCTTACCTGCTTCATCAAATTTATCAAATCCTTTTCTACCTTGGATGAGGATAACCGAGACGTAGACATTGGGTAAGTAATTTTCATTAATCGGAATTTCAATGAGATCACTCGATCCGATCAGCTCCTGAGTAAATCTGTCAATAATGAACTCACGTTCGATCGTAACTAAGGCAAGGGTTTTTTCATAGGGCGACTTAACGAGTATTTTTGCGACATCGCCAGGTTTGTACTTTTCTTCATCCGGGATAATCTCCACGTGGTCGTCGTCGTTTCTTCGCCAAGATATATAGCCAGCACCAGTTACGTAAAAGTAGGTACTCGTAATGATGGTATTGTTACGGGAATCCTTACCCTGAGCTTTGATTATGTAAAAGCCAGTTCTTTCAGGCGTAAAGGACTTAGCGACTGGACTTTCGCTGGTCTTCACTTTGAATTTGCTGACAATACTGTCTTTCTTCTCAGTAATCCATTCGAATCTACCTTCAACACCAGCTTTGCGTACACTTATCCATTCCCTTCGGATGATCTCGACGCTAATGTTTTTCTTGACGGTCAATTCCCCATCGGGTCTTGTTGTGATAAACTCGAACTGGCTTGATTTTTTTATTTCGATGAACGTTTTCTGGGGTTTTATTCCGATATAATACTCACCACAATGGATCAGGCAATTTGTTCGTCCTGAAAGGGTTTGTCGATTTTCGGCAGTCACTGATCCTTCAAGAGTAAGTAGCATTGTTCTTCGTATATCTTCCTGAGCGAGTTTCTTTTGTAGCTTCATTTTGCCATATTGGTCAAGTTCACCAGCATCTGATCCAATAACCCCTTCGAATTCCCAATCCTCATCATCGTACCAATAAGATGGACCAAATCGATAGCCTTTATGACCAGGTGGTGTATAATATGAATGATCAAGGGTTATTATCCACTCGGCACTCTCTCCGGCCATCGGCCCGCCGTAGAGATAAGTCCCCTTTATTTCGCCCTCGAATTCATCGCCAAAGATGTATTCTTCTTTTTCGCTCTGTGCCTTTACTTCGAATTGTGCAGGTCGGTAAGCTTCGACCCTGAATGAACCGTAGAAATTAGGTTTAACACCAGGTAGGTCAGCAGTTATTTCATACCAACCAGTGGGAGCATCTGATGCAATAGGGAGTTTGATGTCAAAGGAACCATATTTTGAAACAGTGGTTGTCCTGTTATATATCTGTTCATCCCGCGAATTGTAGATCTCGAGGTCAACGGTTTTGACACTACGGGATATCCGCCACGTACCCTTATGTTTTTCTCTTATGATACCTTTAATATAAACATCTTCGCCGCTTTTGTAGATACCCCGCTCAGTGAAGATATAAGTTTGATACTTCTCTGGTTCAGGACTCCAGTCATATGAGATACCAAACTCATATGGATAAACACCAGTGCCTTCATCTGACACAATAAATGTTTCATCATTACCGCTTCTGGCAAATACCCAAATCCGTGGTTTGTTCCAGTCGTTCTCGGGGACTAGACCTAATGGTTTCCACCCTGGTGTTTGGACCAGACCGTCCTGGTCAGTTTTGCCTTGCCAGAGCACGCGATTTTTATCGTCACGTAATTCGACTTGCGCATTGTAGAGGGGTTGGGCATCTTTCAAGGTCGTAACCCATACCAGATTATTTTCCGACGAGAATTTAGCAGAAATGCCGATATTTGTTATCTGGAGTAAGCCTCGGTAATATCGCCGCCCATAGCGGAGCTTTTTGTATGCATCGATCTCAAAGAAAACATAACCAGCGTCTTTGTTCTGTAGAACATCCTTAAGTTCAAGTGGCACCGTGATCCGTTTGTTTCTTTCGCCATTGATTTTCCATTTTTCATTAATGTCATAATTAAACACCGGGTTGTACTTGCGCCATCCATAAAATACGCCACTACTAAGGACCGTGGGGATTATCTCACTTCGTTCCAAAAGCGCCATTTTTTTACCGACCCGGTTTACATTGATAACAGTAATTGGATGTCGCTTTGCTGAATACGATTCAACGATCCCGCGACCAGTAGCTATTTTGATCTGGGGTTCATAATCTGTTGTTTTGAACGTCGCGACAATATCCTCACCGAGTTTATTGTTGAAACGGTCAGTCAGTTCTTTGTCAATAAACACTTGATATTTAGTATCGGGTTTAAGGTCTACATAGACATAGAGTCGCGTCGAGGAATGTGTCCAGTTCTTATAATGCTCAGGTATTTTTATTTCCGGGTTAAATTTGATGTGTTTGATAAAATCCTGGTATACCACGGGGTTGCTGAACTCGAACCTTACTGATTCCTGGGGGTTTTGTATAGTATTATCAAGACCCTCAAATCTAAAATAGTTAAAGGTTCGAAAGGTTATGGTTCGTTCATGTTCCATGCCATAGTCACCTGAAGCTCCGGGTAAACCCTCGAGCAATTTAATCATCACCTCACTTTCAATTGGCAGGTCTTGGTCTGGGTTGATAACGATCGTTCTTTCTGATTTCCAGTAGGCACCGATCCCCTGTTTCTCTTTGTCAGTCATGGATCGTGTTTTAAATGAAACTGGTTTTTCGAAACTCTTTTCGTCGCGCACGAGTAACTTGATAAAGGATTTCACTTTTCCCGGTGACATCGGTTGATTGAAAAGAAGATATATTTTGTGCTCCAGCTCAACCCATTTCTGATTGTGATATGGGTTCGAAGTATTGAGCTGTGGTCGTGCGGTAGTGAACTGCCAGGTGTAGTCTGTTTTGAGCTGCGTTCCGGTTAAGGATTTTGTGCCTTTGGGAACCTTGCATGTGTATTGGGTTCCACCGACCAATGGTTGATCCGGAATAAAAAATACGGTGGATGTCCCGCGCCATCTGAATCTACCTTTAATTTCCGGTTTGATTTCAAGTGGTCCACTCTTTTCAAATTCTGGTACGCCTTGGAGGGGAACCATCGGCTGATTAAAGGAGACGAGTATTTCGCCTACTTCACTCAGTCCTTCGGTCCCGCCTTCCGGTGTTATATAGAGGACTTCTACGTCTCTTTTTTGTCCTTCCGGGATTTCAAACCCAGCTTGAAAAGCTTTCTTTTTTTGACATGATAATGTGAATGCTGTAAATATTGATATGAATAATATAAATGATCTTTTCATACTACCTCCATCAAATAGTTTAACAAAAAAGCCATCGATGTCAATGTATGTAAGAAGATGGTTTATGGGTTAGCTTTTTGAAGCTGGAAGAGGTTTTGTGCAAATAAAGGTTGGTATCGTAGTCCCTTTTGGGAAAGATGAATGTCCAAGCCCCAATTTCTTCACTTTGAACCCGATTTCTTCTAATAATTGAAGCCAGGTCTTCAGACTGAATATACCACCAAGATGGCGATCGGTCTGAATGTCCAGTTTTTTGTTTTTGCGTATCAAGTAAACAAAAATGCATTCGAATGTAGTATCGGTCGGGTCTGAATCATAATAATGCTCGATGAATGTTATTTCAGTATCACCCTTTTTATGAGTTGACCACGATAGTTTGTGCTGTTCTATTTTATTATACTCCTCTGCGAAAGTCAAAAGCATGCCACCTGGGTTGAGATGTTCGTAAGCTGTTTTAAATACGGATGACAGGTCTTTTTTAGTGAGCATATAGTTGATTGAATCAAGGATCAAGACCGCATCAAATGCTTTTTTTAATCTAATAGATCTCATATCGCCCTTTTTATAGATTACATCTGGATTCAATTTTTTTGCAAGTTTCAACATATTTGTACTAATATCAATACTTGTGATCCTGAAATATTTTTTCAGCACCCAGTCAACATGACCACCGCCGCAGCCAAGATTGAGCAGGGTTGATACTGGTATCTTCGAATATCTTTTTATCAGACTTCTGTATTTTTCTCCCTCTTCGATATAATCTTCGGGTGGGCTTATAATAGGCCAGGTCCAGGCAAGATCGTTATATAAACGACGAGTATCCTGTTCTTTATTCAACTGGCGTTTTTTCATCAAGGGGTGATCCGTTTTAAGTCATCAGTATCAAATGTCCATTCTGGAGTGTGCAGGGTATTGCCAAAATCCAGTTTATACCAGGGGTTCAGATCCGGGTCATTTAGATTTTTTAAAATATGTATATCCTGGGCAGGCATATAACTCTGGCTAAGCAAGAATACTTTTTCACCGGTTCGGGGGTTTGTCGCCATATCAGTAACCAGGACTGCGTGGCCGGGAAAGCCGCCTTGGATAAATATATCACCGATCACCATATCACGGTGGTTTTCAATACGTTGTGTCTCCTGACTTATCGAATAAGTTCCAGCGTATGCAAAAATGAATTTCAGATATGCACGGAATGTATCATACGAAGAATCTGAAGCCGCACGTTTGTGCCAGGTTACAGTATTCCCACTGACTAATGGTCGATACCCTGAAACCCATTTTCTGAAACCAACCGCATCACCATTAGTTAGATCAAAAATGATATTATCAAGACAGTTTTTTGAAAACAGATATTCTGCATAAAGTCTGATTATCGCATCGGCACATTGCTGCAGATCTTCTTGCCCGACGTCAATATCGACTACTGCATAGTGACCACTCTGATAGGATTTCTCATTCCCATTATACAGGTATACCTGTGGATTACCTGGTTTCAAAGGTAAATGTCTTAGCCAATCTTCAAAAGAACCGAGAGGACAGTATGTCCGTTCATAGTCTGCGGGTGGTTCAAGCCTATTGAATAAGCAATTTTGGACATTATGCACATCGAGCCACGGAAATGAATTTAAATGTGAGTGATCGTACGAGTAAATATACTGCCCTTTTAGGTTAACTCGATAACTCAATTTTCGGTGTGTTGCCGTGAAGATATCATAGCCTTGTCGCAAATTATGCCAGAAATTGAGCAGGATACTATCCTGACCGGCTACTTGCTTTAATCCTGACCAATTTTGTTTGTCCATCTTTCCTGGAAAGACATAAACCGGTATCTTGTGTTGCCCTTTTGATTTCATATCAACACATATTATATACAGTTCTTCGATTGATTCATCGCCGATCGGAATACAGCCGATAGTTACAAAACTTCCATGAATACGTATTTCATTGCCGAGACTGCCTTTTTTACCAAGTATGCTATCTGATTGATTTGGATAGCTTATCTTCATGGATAAGTGAAAGTTGGAATAAGGATTAAAATGATTGATATAATAAAAGCTTTCAGGTATCTGGAGATCACCCTGTTTACGTTTCGGTCCGAGCGTGCCGGAAAATGCAGTAAAGGGATATTGTTTGATAAAAAGAAGAGTTTTATTGGTGTCAGAGCGTGCCCATAAGTGAATAAGCCGTTCTTTTTTATAAGCTACTATTAAAATTTCTTCTGGTGGATAGTTAATGCCCCTCGTTTGAAAAAGCGAGTCAATATCGTATTCACAGTTCTCTCGAGCTTGGCGCACCCGCGGGTAGCGATTTTGCACATCTTTAAATATATTTTGTCCTGTGACAATTTGAGGGATGATGAAGAGTATTACTACTATTAAAACAGAAAACATTCTATTTTGAAAGATCGACTAATTCCTTTACATACTTCAAAAGCTCATCATGTTTTCGTTTAAGTTCAAGATACATACGTTTGTAATCAGCTTCTTGTTTCTTTTTTTGTTTTTTTTCTTTCGGTCCTTTTTTCTCCTCGGACAACATTTTCCTCATCAGCGGGATTATTTGTTCTACGTCTCTGGTCAATTTCCCAATCTTCAGATTCTCCATTGCCTCGAGGAACCCTTCTTCTTCAAGCCACTTTCGATGATCTTTCGGTGTTTCTGACTCCTCGCCTTTTAACCACATCTCAGTAGCCTTGTTGATATCAGCGATGACCTCTGGATACAGGGTTTTTATAGCCGCAATATATCGCTCGGGGAAACTCGTATCTTCACCATCAAACTTAATAATTGAACAGTGTACTTTGTTCGTCTCAAATTCTTCCTTGATCTTCTCATCACCCCTTCTGTAAAAAACCAGAATGGGAGGGATTTCTATATAGAGCTTCTGGCAGAGCCGAAAGAGCGTTCCCCGTAAAAGTATATCTTTAAACATACGAATACTTGCTATAATAATATTTATTCTATTTTTAAACTTTGCGATCATCTCCAATGTCTCAGGATAAGTACCAATAGCGAGAATTCTTTCACGACTCAAAAGATCACAAAGGCGTTTTCTGATACGTTTATTTGGTTCGATCAAAAGGATCATAAGTATGGCAATTATAGAAACAGAATCTTGATTGTCAAGGATCTACAATTGAGCGCCATCTCATTTTGTCATTTTGCTAATTGACAAAATGATATCGTTGGCAATGATTGCTTAACGAATGCTAACAATTCTAATACCTGTATTCTAATAGAAAGGGGTTGGTGCTATAGTTGACTGACTATTTTGTATGGGACTACACGTGCTCAATATAGACTCAGCCGTTCCTTCAGGAATTCAGGAGAGAGCTTACCTTCTGAAACAAGTCTCCTTTTTGACTGTTCCATATTTTGCATGCCGAGTTGGCGTCCGGTTTGTATGATTGATTCGATTTGAAATATCTTTTTCTCTCTAATAAGATTACGCACTGCCTGAGTTGCAATCATTATCTCGAATGCTGCAATACGCCCAGATTCGTCCATTCGTGGGTACAGTTTTTGGGCGATTACACACTGAAGCGATTCTGAAAGCTGTGTTGTTATCTGGTCTTGTTGTGTCATTGGGAAGACATCTATGACTCGGGTGATTGTTTTTGGTGCACTCGAAGTATGGAGAGTTCCAAAGACCAAGTGTCCTGTTTCGGCCGCAGTAAGTGCGAGGGCGATTGTCTCCAAGTCCCGCATTTCACCGATCAATATGTAGTCAGGGTCTTCTCTTAGAGCACTCCTCAAGGCATCGGCAAATGAATGGGTATTGCTTCCCACCTCGCGTTGATTGACAACGCATTTTTTTGAAGAGTGAATGAATTCAATAGGATCTTCAATGGTTATTATATGACCATCTTTATTATTATTGATATAGTCTATCATTGCGGCAAGCGTGGTAGATTTCCCGCTGCCGGTAGGTCCGGTTACGAGAATGAGCCCGCAGTCCAAATCGACTAGTTCTTTAATTATTTTTGGCAGACCAAGTTCTTCTATTGCGGGCATATCATGTGGTATGCTTCTGAAAACCCCGCTAAGTCCTTGTCGTTGATGAAAGACATTTACTCGAAATCGTCCTGTATCAGGAAGGTCAAGGGAGAAGTCGATTTCATGATCTTTTTTGAGAGTAGTGATTTGTTCCTTAGTGAGTATTTGGTTTATTAGATTTTGTGCAGTTTCTTGGCTAATGGGTTTTGCATTTAGATTTTTCATTGAGCCACGGACTCGTAACATGACCGGTGAGCCAGCACTAATATGAAGATCGCTCGCTTTCATGTCAACCGTCCGTTGCAGTAATTGTTGCATTTCATCCATTATTCTGCATCTCCATCTTCCTTTTTAATAGTCATGATAATCTCAAGAGGGGCTTTTTTTGTCGTTACCTTACCCAACTCATCAATGAATTCAATGGTTGCCTTTTCGGTCACGATCTTAACAGCTGTTTTGTCAATTTTCTCTTGTCCTAGACTTTCTTCCATTTGCTCAGATAGAAAAAATTTGTTCAGCAACTTTTCGATTTTATAAGGGTCAGTGCCTGAGGTAACCACCTCTTTTGTGGTGAAGCGCTTGATTGCTTGTGTGGCTGTTGTATCAATAGGGTTGCCTAATGCGACGTAAATCTTGTCCTCAGTTTCGTAAAGCGGTAATATGCTATTATCATAGAGGATATTCTCCGGGAAAGCGTTAATGAGCTTCTTATCTAACATTTCAGGTCGGATTTCTACGAACGGTATGTCAGCCTGTTCACTAAGTATCCAGACCAAGTCTTTTGAAGACAGGTGACCCAATTCAATAAGGATTTCACCGAGTCTTTTTTCTTGTTCTCTCTGGAGCACAAGAGCCTCTTTTAGTTGGGCTTCAGTGATTATGCCGTTCTTGACGAGAAGCTCGCCAATGCGGGGTTTCATCTACGTACCGATGAGTTCAAGCACTTTAGATTTAAGTGCCTTCATGTCGATCGGCTTCGTAAAGAAAGCCGCCACATCCGAGGTAGTTACTACAACATCATCTTTCATCAGTCGGTAAGCAGAGCAGATAACGATGGGTATTGATTTATTTCTTTCTCGGATACGTTCAATTGCCTCAAAACCATGTGTCCTCGGCATCTTTATGTCGGTAATGAGTAGATCAAAGGGTTCTTTCGTGATCATTTTCACTGCCTCGCGGCCATCAGATGCTTCGATTACTTCGTAGGTGTCATTTAGCGCCTCACTGAGTAATAATCTGATCGATTCCTCATCGTCACAAACCAAGATTCGTTTTTTCATTTACTGAATTATATGGTCATACTAATATAAGACAATGATGGAAAGTGCTTATTCCCACATAGGTATAATTACTGGGGGTTACTGGGGTCAAATCTTGAATAGTGAATAGCGTACTTTCTATTCCTTCGCAATATCTAAATTCTGGCTATGTATTCACTATTCAAGATTTGACCCCATCCACTTATCAACTAACGGATCTTCACTCCTTGGGTAGAACCGCCTAGAGATAAATACGTATTCTCTTTGGTTGCTACATCATTCTTTTCATTTCATAATAATATGTGATTCTTCTAATCGAGCCGGATAAAGATATAAGAAAAAAATTATGCGATCTACTCTGCAGGGAGCGGATAATAGCAATCGGGACTCGTTCTGAAACACTCGAGATGATTTGTAGATTCAAAAATAGATTCAACATAATTATAGCAAATATTAATCTGTTGCTTGAAATAATTATGCAGGGGACACTATTTAGACTTTGTCAGAAACTCGATATTGATATTCCACCAATAGTAGGACTGTATAGTGAGGCTGATGAAAGCGCGAAAAGTGAATTTCAGAAATATTTTAAACAGTATAAACTCATCAAGTACGATGAGAAAAATATTGATTTCCCGAAGTTGTATATATCTGAAGTAAGAGGATTTTATCCCGCGGTGATTGCTGATGTCAACAAAGCGAAGGAAATATGGTTACAAAAAGAAGAATCTCAGGACCTCATCGATCCTCGCAAGTGGCTTGAAGAAGAAGGATTCTTAGAACCTAGTCAGAAAAAACAGACTGAGTATGACGGCAAGGAAATAGAAGAATTTATACCATCGCTTGAAAAGATGATCGCTGATGAAGAAAGAGAGATGGTGGATGACGAAAACGATAATAACTATAAGGATTTGTTCTTAGAGTATAAAAAAAAGTATAATGAGCTTTTACAGTATATGAATGAATTAACTCAATTAGCTCAAAATTGATATGCTAAGCCACAAAAATGGTAATAGAATAATTGTATATGCTTTAGCCGAGATAAAAGATCTGATTCCTGGTTATCTCGTAGACATCAACAACAAAGTCGATGTGATTTTAGTTTTATTAGAGAATCATGATTTTGTGAGAATCGAAACATTGGGACATGGTTTGAGTGGTTCTGGCGGTGCATATGGATTTGATGTGATAAGTGAAATCGGCGAATTTCTTGAACAAGCAGCACAAGAAAGAAATGAAGAGCAGATAAGGAAGTGTGTAGATAAGTTGAAGGATTATCTTGAACGAATCGAGGTCATTTATGAATAGTTCAGCTAAACCACTTATTCTGGTTGTCGACGACGACAGTAATATACTAAAGCTAACCAAGAGTTTATTGAGCGGTGAAGGTTATGATGTTATGATTGCGGAAAGTGGGTTCCATGGTTTGGAGATACTCCGAGATGTCACGCCCGATCTTATTCTGCTTGATATTATGATGCCGGAAATGGATGGTTATGACTTCTGCTACAAACTCCAGGAAAAATCAGAAACCGCCTTCATTCCGGTTGTATTTGTGACTGCTTTAAAAAAGGAAAAAGATCGAACAAAGGCATTCGCCCTCGGCGCGGTGGGTTATCTTGTTAAGCCTATAAAGAAAGACATCTTGTTTGAAAACGTTCGTTATCATCTCAAAACTGCCCTGCGATGGAAAGATTTCCGGGGAGATGCGGTTAAGTCAGACGTCAGTCTTACTTCATCTAATTTCATTCAATTCAAAGAATTTCTGTCTGACAAACTAAATCTATCGCCTGAACAGCAATATAAACTGGATATGATGCACCATTCAAGTCTCTATTCAACAGCACATGGAATCGGTATTGATAATACAAGCATGTCGGTGTATATCGCAGATTATCTAAAACTTCCTTTTTTACCTAAGATCAAACCAGATGATGTTGAGCTGGGTATACTTCCCGTTCCATTCTGTAAATCGAATCTTATTGTTGCATTAAAGCAAAAAGATAGAAAATGTACCTTTGTATTGAGCAACCCCTTTAATCTAGAAGTCATTGATATTTTGGAGAGATTCTACTCACAAAACGAAAGACTGAGGCTTACGATTACTCCGCCAATAAATATTGAATCAATATTGCATACTAATCAAGACGAAGATGATACAGTACGATCTCAGGATTTCAGTACCAATGAAGTAGAGGGGCTCGTTGAGCCTGTTGATCCAAAAACTACTACTCCGTCTTACAATCTGGATACTGAAGATCAATCGACTTCTGGCATTGCAAACAGACTACTATTCGCGGCTGCATCAGAAAGAGCAAGTGATGTACACATTGAGCTAAAGAAAAACGATTGCACTATTCGTTTTAGAATAGATGGTGATATGAGAAATATGTTTACTCTGGAAAAGAAAATGGGCTTTATGTTAATAGGTCGTTTCAAGGCAATTAGCGGTATGGATATAGCTGAGCGACGAAGACCCCAGGATGGTGCCTTGGAAGCGGTGATTGACGACAAGAATTATAAACTCCGTTTAGCTACTGCATCAACACCAGAGGGTGAGAATATCGTAATAAGAATGCTGCAACCGTATGCCAAACCAAAAAAATTGAACGAGCTTGGGATGACTAATGAACAGGCTGATACAATGATGGATGTCATCAATCGAACACGTGGTCTGATTTTGGTTGTTGGACCAACAGGGTCTGGCAAGACTACAACGATTTATAGTTTACTCTCACACATAGAATGCAAGGTAGGAAATCTTGTGACGATTGAAGACCCGGTTGAGTATCTTATGCCTTTTGCAAATCAACAGCAGGTAAATGAAAAAGCTGGTATAACATTTAAGACATTGCTTAAATCAGTGGTGAGATTGGACCCGGATGTAATCTTTCTTGGAGAGATTAGAGATCAATATTCTGCAAAAATGGCAATGGATTTTGCAAGTACAGGCCATCTTACTTTAACGACGCTGCATACAACTGATACGACGACAGCTGTTTTCCGACTTGAAAGATTGGGCATTGAGAGCGGCGTTATAGCAGATGCAGTTATCTGTGTAGTTGCGCAGAGATTGGTCAAGAAACTCTGTTCATGCTGCAAGAAAGTAACGGAGATTTCTTCGAATGAACGGAATATACTCATGCCTTTTACTAATGATATTCCGGTGCGTATCGCTCATCCAGTCGGCTGTGCGAAGTGTCATAATACTGGGTATTTTGGACGTGAAGGGCTATATGAAGTTTTGAAATTCGATCCCAGTATTGTTCGTATGGTTCGTTCAGGCAAATCTATTGTGGAAATCAGGAAGTTCTTCCAAAAAAAGGGCATATATCTAATCAGCAATCACGCCATTGAAAAAGTGAAAGGCCTTATTTGTTCTCCAGAGGACGTTTATCAGAATATCCTGGTAGAGGATATGGAACTTCTGGGGTCAAATCTTGAATAGTGAATAAGATTTATTCAATTTCTTTAAAATTTTCTTGAAGAACATATTTATCTCTTTATCTTCAATGATGTAACATTTAAATCGTTTTCGCATATTACTGACAGAAGAATAGTCAACATTTCCTAACAACCTACCGATTTGTTTTTGTTTCATCTCAGCAAAACGATAAAGCGATTCCGCAACAATGCACCGTGCTGGATCAAAGCCACGCTTCTTGAGTACTTGCACCTTATCAATGGCAAATACATCTGCTACGCACGCGATGATAGATTCAGCACCAATACTTTTCCTCAGGAGCTTCTTGTATGTTGGTTGTTCCCGTGTAGATCCTCCAAAAGTATGTTCCTTTCGTATTTTATCTATAAACGTTTTGCTCCCAAGGATACAACCATACAGCTGTTGTTCAAACGGGTTTCTTGTACCTTTTTGGAGTGCATCAGAAACATACTGTTTATAAGCGCGACGTCCATTGATCATTGAGAGGATAAAATCATAGTTTACAAATGCCTTGGTTTTTGATTTATTAAAATAGCCATGTAAACTGCTCCATTTGTAGTTGTGCAGCAGATTCCATTTCTCGTCGTATAATGTTAGTTCAGTACCTTGTGCACGAACGATGTTGAGGTGCATGTATCGTGACAGTTCAACAAGATAGGAGTCTGCATCAACAAGTAGAGATCTATATCGACCCTGATATACGTGACCACATTGTTGGTGACGATAATTAAACCATCCTGTATAGCAGATGTTGAAGCGTCGCATGAATTCAGATAGATTGGCTTTCGGTGTCTGTACAAGTAGATGGAAGTGGTTGTGCATAAGTGTGTATGAGTGCAGTATTACTTCGTAAGTATTTAGTGAATCGATAAGTTGCTCCAGAAATTTTTTGCGGTCTAGATCATCATAAAATATGGTTTTTTTAGCGTTACCACGGCAGATAACGTGATAATAAGCATCTGGGAATTGTATACGCAAAGCCCTCGCCACGGGAAAGAGTACTTAAGATTTGGGATATGTCAAGAGGTTGATAGGTCTATTCACTATTCAAGATTTGACCCCACTGGCGAATTTCAGTATTTTAGAATTATAGTGTTGGTAAACGAACCGAAACAGTGGTTCCTTTGTTTACTTCGCTCTGAATTATGATTCGACCATGATGCGCCTTTATTATCTTTTGCGCAATGGAGAGCCCAAGTCCAATACCTGTTTGCTTACCAGTTTTTGTAGTATAGAAAGGATCGAAAAGCTTTTCCATATCTTCCTGGGGAATACCTATGCCATCGTCCCAGATATTAAAATGCACAAAACCTGAACCCTCGGCTCCAAGAGTGATCTTTATTTTGCCTTGTTTCTCGACCGCCTGAACTGCATTCAGTGCAAGGTTCAGTATCACTTGCTGTAATTGATTTGGATCACCAAGAACCTCGGCGATATTATCATCATATTTCTTGATTAGGTTAATATCCTTGAGCAATAATTGCTCTTTTAATAAATGTAGACTATCTTCAATGATGTTTTCCAGGGATACTGGTCTTAACTCGGGTTCAGTCTTTCGTGAAAAATTCAGAAGGTTTTTCACTAATCGACCGATTCTTTTCGTCTCTCGCTCGACAAGTCCTAGATTTTTTTTCCAGGTTTGTATATCGACCTTATTTTCATCGAGTTTCCTGAGCAATAGACGAATATAAGTGATTATGCCACTGATCGGATTGTTTATTTCGTGAGCAACACCTGCTGCTAATTGACCCATCACGGCCATCTTTTCTGACTGCAGCAGCTGTTGCCTTAAGTTCTGTAATTCAGTTGTATCGCGAAAGACCGCGGCCATACCTAATGTATTTCCGTCAACATCTTTAAGGCGAAAGGCGGTACGTGAGATGGCAATTTGACTTCCATACTTCCCCAAAATTAGCATACTCATTCTCTTTATCGGAAGACCTTTCTTAATGACCATTTCAAAAGGACAGGCATCAGCACACATATCTGACTTGAAAATTTCATGACAAGGTTTGCCAATCGCCTCTTCACGTGAGTAGCCAGTAATCCACTCCGCAGCTTTTGAAAAGAAATGAATTGTCCTATCCTTATCAACAGCAAAAACACCGCCATTCATATTTTTTAGCAATCCGTCAAAGAGCGATTTCATGCCCATCGCATCAAGTCCCACTGCTTTTTTCTTTTTCACATGACATTATAATTATACAAATGCTTGCTGTCAAGACATTGGTGATTACGATATGTAAAAAAAATTGACATTATGTAGAAAATTGCTATAATAATCATATAATAATATGAGATATCTATATTTAAAGACAATAGGTGCTATTGAACAAGAACTATTAGAGGATTTGATTAAATCGCTGGATTTCTTACCATTTAAGGTCATCAAGAAGAATGATTATCCTTTATTCGCCTTTGAGCCAAGGAGAAATCAGTACTATGCCAAGAAAATAATCGAGCATTTGATATTGAATATACCTGCTGATTGTGAAAAGCTAATAGCTATTACAGATATTGATCTATGTACACCTGTTTTAACATTTGTTTTTGGTGAAGCGCAGTTAGGCGGTAGTGTAGCTATTGTATCGACGAATAGATTGAAACAAGAATTCTACTCATTACCGGCAAATAATGGATTGCTGGTTAAAAGGCTTTTGAAAGTGTGTCTTCATGAACTGGGTCATTGCTATGGACTGGTTCACTGTAGTAATTCCAAGTGTGTGATGTATCTATCGAATAATATCATGAGCCTTGATAATAAGGGTAAGAGATTTTGTGTGAAATGTGAAGAGTTCTTAGATAAAAGACTCAGAAAGGAGAATAATGCGTAGAAATAGGATTTTAGTAGTGGATGATGAAGAAATTATGCGAAGCTCACTGAGTGATTGGCTCAAGGAAGATGGTTATTATGTCCATGCCGTGGAAGATGGATACAAAGCGATAGAAAAGATCAAAGAAGAAGAATGGGATTTAGCTGTGGTTGATCTTAAGATGCCTAAGATCGATGGGATTGAGGTGCTTGAGAAAATAAGGAAGATGAAGCCGGAAGTTCCTGTCATAATCGTTACTGCTTATGCGACAATAGATACTGCGGTCATGGCGATAAAAGCAGGCGCCGCAGATTATATTGTAAAGCCCTTTAATCCTGAAGAGATAAGTTCAGTTATCGCCAAGCTCGTTGAGCACCGGCGTCTAATAAAAGAAAATATTCGTCTACGCAAAGAGCTGAATAAACGGCATGAATTCCAGGATTTGATCGGTAAAAGCCCAAAGATTGGTAAAGTTATTGAAATGATAAGGACTGTGGCTCCGACAAAATCTACAGTATTGATTAAAGGAGAAAGTGGTACTGGGAAAGAATTAGTTGCTCGAGCAATTCATGATCTTGGATCAAGGAAGAAGTGCCCTTTTATCACGGCGGCCTGTGGTGCAATACCAGAATCCTTACTTGAGGCAGAGTTATTCGGCTATGAAAAAGGTGCCTTCACTGGGGCAGTATCACAACATAAAGGAAGGATCGAACTTGCAGATAAGAGTACACTTTTTCTTGATGAAATAGGAGACATAAGCCTGAAAACCCAGGTTAACCTATTGAGGTTTATCCAGGAAAGGGAATTCCGGCGTGTGGGTGGAAAAGATTCAATTAAAGTGGATATCCGGATCATTGTGGCAACGAATAAGAACCTTGAACAAATGATTGCGAATGGTGAATTCCGAGAGGACCTATACTATCGCCTTAATGTCATTGCGATTGAGGTTCCGCCTTTGAGAGAGAGAAAAGAAGATATCCCCCTTCTAGCCGAACATTTTCTGGAAAAATTCAGCTTGGATACAGGTAAGAAGATCTACGGACTTTCTGATGAGTCAATGAGGATTCTAATGGAATATAATTGGCCAGGAAATATTAGGCAATTAGCGAACACAATTGAGCACGCTATCGTGGTTGCCAATGAATTGGAGATTCAAGTATGTGATTTCCCAGGATATATCGTTGCATCCAAAGTTGAAGACACGACAAAGGCTGCGATCAGAGAAATTCCGCAATCGCTCGAGAAATTGGAAAAAGAACATATAATGGATACCTTGAAGATCAATAACTGGAATATTCGAAAATCAGCAAATATTCTGGGTATTAATAGAGTCACTCTATACAATAAAATAAAGAAGTATGGGTTAAAAAACCCCAAAATCAAATAATTGTATAGATTATTAACAATATGTTAAGAAAACATACAGTATAATCTACTGAAAAATAGACGTATTTTGCATTTGTATAATTATACAACAACTATTCAATCTTAGCTATCTAGCATCATAGAAGAATCTATTAAATATCGAGCATTTCTCTGCCAGGTTCTTGGCATGATTCTTGCATAATAATTAACTGGAGATGAAAATGAATAGAAAATGCCAATTTTTAGAAGAACTAAGCATGGTCTTTTGCAATGCATGCAAGACCAGAAAGATGTTACCCAAGGACCAATTGGTCGCGCAGAATGCATGTGAAGGTAATTTTGAGGATTGCCTAATATATCGAGAATTTTTATCGAGTCAGGAAAAGGAGGAAAACATGTTATCAGAGGTTGTGCAGGATACTGAAACCTCAAAGCAGGAAAAACCCTGTATCTGGATGAAAGCAGGTGTCATTGCTCACCGGATATGTACGAGAGATTATGATTGCAAGAACTGTGAATTTGATCAGGCACTCATGGAGCAGGGTGGTTCGAGTTCTGAATTGCCCATGGTCGTTCAGGCGATAGAGAAATTAAGGCAGCTGCCAGCAACAGAAAGAAAATGCCGATATATGCTAACCGGCGATTTTTCCTATAAAATCTGCCCGAATAGTTATGAATGCTGGCATTGTGTTGTTGATCAATATATACAAGATACGATTGAGGCAAATCCTTATCTGCAGAAGAGAAGACAGAAAATAGCAAAAAGACAGAAGAAAGTTAGAGGATTTGTGTTCAGGAATGATGTGCACTATTTGCCAAATCACATCTGGATTGCGGTTGAGGGTGAAATAGTCAAAGTGGGGATAGATGATTTCGCTGCGCGCATGATTGGGAATATCAATAAAGTCGATTTCCCCGATAGGAAAACAATCTCAATGGACGGAGAATGCTGGCATATAGGTGAGGATAGACGTTCGATTGCCATGTCTTTGCCATTTGAAGGAGAAATCATCGAAAAGAATGAAGCGGTTGAATCGACGCCCTCAATGATACGTAAAGATCCCTATAATAACGGCTGGTTATTGAAATTGAAGCTATCACGTGATATAAGCGATTTAATGAAAGGCAATAAAGCCGAGGATTGGCTCGAAAAAGAGTTTGAGAAGCTCCATCAGGAAATTGAAACCGATGCAAAAATTACAATCACGGATGGCGGTGAAGTAGTTGATAATATCAGTGAGCGACTCACTGATGATGAGTGGCATAAGATCATAAAAAGATTTATTTGGTAAACGGTTAATTCAATACATTCATTCAACAAAATCTGAAGCCTCGACTGGTTTTTCAGTTAGAATTCGCTACCAAAGGTCTCGTCGTAGATATCGAGGATGGCGAGATGTTGAAAATATCGAATGTAATGAGATGAAGTAATGAGAGGAGTATATCGAGAGGCTGTAAGTATCGAGCTTTGTCAAGATGCAATTTCTGGTGATGCCATTTTTTCCACTAATATCTAGTATCCAGTATCTATCATCTGTTGTTATTGACCCCACTGGCGAATTCACTATTCAAGATTTGACCCCACTGGCGATTGACCCCACTGGCGAATTCACTATTCAAGATTTGACCCCACTGGCGAATTTGAAATCTTTATTTTTGAATAGTCTTATACAGGTATCGACGACGTCTTGGTCATATAATTTCCCGCGGTTTTGTTTGATTTCATCAAGTGCTTTATCAATACCCGGTGCCTGACGGTATGGACGATCTGACATCATTGCCTCAATAACATCAGCAACTGCAAGGATTTTTGATTCCAAAAGAATATTCTTATCAGTAATTCCCCTAGGATAACCAGAACCATTCATTCTTTCATGGTGTTGATGGACAATTTGAGTTATCAACCACGGAAATTTTATCATTTTCAATATCTCATATCCGGAACTGGCATGGGTTTCTACTATCTTCATGTCTTTTTTGCTAAGTTTTGCTTTTTTATTGAGAATGTCTTCAGGTACTTGTGTCTTGCCGACATCGTGGATCATTGCTGCCATTTTTATACTTTTAGTTTGTTCTTGTGTGAGATTCATTTCCTCGGCAATCGCTTGTGCAAGTTGTGAAACACGCCTTTGATGACCTGCCGTATACGGATCTCTCATTTCCACAATGCTGGCAAGAGTGGTTATTGTTTCTTCCAGGACGATCATGAATTTGCCAAAACTGCCTTTGAGTTCCAGCTCAGCATGGCTTCTTTCAATCGCATGTCTGATAGAACGCACAAGGGTATTGATATCCATATCTTCTTCTATAATACTGTCCTGAGCACCTTCACGTATCGCCTCAACTGCTAAATCCTCATCTTCAAGCGTAGTTAGTACGATTATTGGCACATGAGAGACCACCGCTTTGATTTTCTTGAGTATTTCAAGGCGATTATTACGACTTGGTAAATTCAGATCGAGTAGGATTACGTCGATACTGTTTCTTTTGAGAAAGCCCAAGCCCTCACTAATTGTTTTTGCACATGCTACATCGAATTTACAGGTATCGGTTTTTTTCAATAAATCTTCTATTGAATTACCAGATTCCGAGCTATTTTTAATTAATAATACGCTGATGATACCAGATTCGATTCGGTGTCGTATCTCGCTTGCACTTGATAAAATATGGGATTTCGTTCTTATCCCCTCTAGTTGTGGAGTATGCTTGAGCATTTTTTGTTCATACATGAGTTTATCTGCTTGTTCAAGTAGTTCATCGACAGAACATGGTTTGCATGGATCATAGTATGTTGTGCCAATGCTTATTGACAATTGATGATCATGTTTCCGTTTTTTATTATAGATATCAAGATTTTTCCGCAGACGGTTCATTAGTATTTCCGCACTGTCCTTTTTTGCTTCGATTGCGCAAATCGCAAATTCATCTCCTCCAAGGCGCGCTATAATATCGGATTTTCTAAAACTGTTTTTACACGATGCAGCAACTTTTTGTAATGCGATATCACCCTCGTGATGACCTAAGTTATCATTTATCCATTTCATTCTATCGATGTCGGCAAAAAGTACGTAGAATCCTTTTTTCGTACGGCTCGCAAGATCCATCTGCTGCCCGACCAACGTATGAAAGCCTCTACGATTATATAAACCGGTGAGCTGATCAATCAATGACTGTTTACGAAGATTCGTTTCCAGCTTTTTGCGCTGCGTGATTTCATATATAAAGATACGTGTGAGTTTGCTTTCTGGAAAGTAGCATATCTTCTCTTCGTATACCAGGTTTCCAATGCCAACTTCGCGGGAAATCGCATCACTACCTTCTTTTGTGAGTTTGCCAATGTGCGTCTTCAGATCCTTGAGAATTGGATGCTGAAAGGACAAGCTGTGAATGTTTGGAAAATGCGACCGGGCTGCATCATTCATATAGCTGATCATGCCGCCACCGTCGATTTCAATGACTGGATTGGGGTCTTGTTCAGGAAAGGACGCTAACCGAATTATTTTTTCTTCGGTTTCTTTTCGCTCGGTAATATCACGGATAAAACCGATCGCATGCCATTTATATTTGATCTTTACCGCAGACATGGACAGTTCTACAGGAAATTCGCTTCCGTCTTTTCTCAAAGCTGTTAGTTCAAGCGTTTTATTGACCGCATTCCCTTGTCCAGTCAATTTGAATTTCCTGAATCCTTTGTGAAAATCTCTATGATATCGTATTGGTGCAAGAAACAGATGTAAATCCATACCGATGATTTCTTCTGGGCTGTAGCCAAATATTTTTTGAGCCGCATGATTCCATAAGGTGATTTTGCCATGATTATCTATCATTATGATTGCGTCTACTGCTTTGGCAATCATTATATTGAGTTTTTCTTCACTGTCACGCAGATCTCGTTCGATTTGCATACGCATCAATACTTCAGTAAGCAGACGGACAATACCATCGATGAGATTGCATTCTTCTTTCATAAATGGTCCTTCATACATTTGCGGTCGCTGTTCCAAATAGTACACTTCCAGACTACCTCTGTTTTTTCCGTCAATCTTAATATCCTGGGTCCGTTTCCACTCGGTTTCTTCGAATGGACGGTTGATGTATTCTCGATCATCAAAACGCAATTTGACACGTGTGATTTTTGGATATTGTAATGCTGATGGTAAAATGAGAGTGATATCTTGAAAAATTTCCTCCAGGGTCATACGTTGGCTAATTGATCGACTCACTCCATACATGCACTGGAGTTCTTTAATTCGCTCGTGCATATTATGCATCAACTTATCACGTTTATTCTCCTCCTGCCTGCGTTGTGTTATGTCTCTGAAAAAACCTATCAGGTATTTGCTTCCTCTTATATTTGCTGGTGAAGAATTGACATCTGCATAGAAAACACTCCCATCTTTTCTTTTTACTGGAATGTTTTGCGCGGTTTCTATTTTTTTTCGAACCTGTTTCTCGAACTGTTCGATTACGTAAGGTAAATCAGATTCTGGGTGAATATCCGACATACTTAAAGTCTGTAGCTCTTTTAGGTCATAACCCAACATCCTGCAAATTTTAGTATTCCCAGCATGGAATTTCTTGCTTTCAATATCAGCGAGAAGTATTCCATCATTAGCATTTTCAAAAATAATCTTTAGCTGCTCTTCTGATTCCCGCAATTTCTGCTCCAAAGCGTGTTTATAGAGTGCCATTTCAATGTTGGTGTACAACTCACTACTTTCAAAGGGTTTTGTTATATAAGCGTACGGCTCTACAGTCTTTGCTTTCTCATGCAAATTGCTATTAGTTAATGCAGTAACAAAAATTATTGGTATATCGAATTCAGTGTGAATTCTTCCTGCAATATCTATTCCATCCATTTTTCCTTTTAGCATGATATCCATCAGAACTAAATCAGGTCTTTCTCTTTTTATTATTCTTATTGCATCTTTTCCTGAACTGGTAACTCCAGCAATTGTATAACCTCTAGCCTTTAGTGTTTCCTGCATGTCTTTTGCCACTATCATCTCATCTTCAACTATAAGGATTTTTGTAGGTGTTTCTATCTCACCATTTAAAGCATTCTTCATCATTTCTTCCGAAATGCAATTGTAAACTTAGTCCCATGATTCTTATCAAGAGAGATATTTCCATGCAACTGCTTAGTCAAAGCACAAACCAATTGGAGCCCAAGTGACTCAGTTTTCATGTAGTCAAGATCATTAGGTGGTCCCTTACCATTATCCTCAACACTTAGCACATACTGCGCGTCATCTGTGCGGAAAACAATCAGGATTTTGTTTTTCTCGCCATTTGAAAAAGCATGTTTGATTGCATTGGTGACTAGTTCGTTTATAATGAGAGCGCAGTGAATCGCCCTTTCGATATCTAAGGAAACCTTCTCAATTTCTATCTGTAGTTCGACTGTTGACTTACCGTAGGAACGAAGTAGGTGAGTAGCCAGAACATGAGCGTATTTTCCGAAATCAACAAACATGAGGTTTTCTGATCTATATAGGTTTTCATGAATAAGAGCCATAGTCTTTACACGGTTCTTAGTTTGGTCGAAAAGGTCTCTACTTCGTTCATCATGCAAATGTCTCGCTTGCAAATTGAGTAGACTATAGATAATCTGTAGATTATTCTTGACCCTATGGTGTATTTCCTTTAGTAATATCTCTTTTTCTCCAAGTGATTTCCTGATTTTTCTCTCCATGCGCTTAATCCTGGTAATATCTGTTATGATCCCCAGTATAGCATTTTCACCTTTGAACCTAATAAGTTTTGTATTCAATATTGCCTCTATTTTCCCCCCTTTTTTAGTTAAAATTGCAAAGGTGGATGGTGTGACATCTTTTCCTCTAAAATGAGCACTAAGATTCTTCTCTTGCTGCACACGATATTCAGGAGCGATTAGGCTCATAAACTTAAAATCAGGTGAATAGAATTCATCTTTTGTGTAACCCATGATTTCTTTGCACATTTTATTCGCGTAGACAATTCTACCTTTTACATTAATAAAAATCATATTGGGAGATTGCTCAGCAAGGTTCCTGAATATTTCTTCACTCTCATATAGTCTAGCTTCTGCTATTTTACGCGCAGTAATATCCGAGGTTTGAAAAACTACACCCGTGAACGTACCATTATCATCGAAGATTGGTCCCCATGATGAAGAAGCCCACCATATATCTCCATTTTTTTTAACTGCCTTGTATTCAAAATTGCTGCGCCCAGTTCCTCTTTTATATGTATCTTTAAATATCTTTGTTGCCCTGGCTCTGTCATCATCATGAACCCACCATACGACTTTTCCATGTAGCTCTTCAGGAGTGTATCCGGTAATTTTCTCACAGTTCGAGCTGACGTATTTATTTTTTCCATGTTCATCGGTAATTATGAGCATGCTTGGTGTTGTTTTACTCAAAATTTGAAGCGTTCTGCTCTGCTGCTTCAAATGTTGCTCAGCTCTTTTTTGCTGGGTGACATCAAATGAGCATTCAATTATCTTGCTAACATTGCCTTTGTCATCGAATATCGGGTAGGCATAAACCTCTACAGTTATACATTTTCCCTCTTTATCGCGATGAATATGTTCAACAACTATTGGTTTTTTTGTTTTTTTCGCTATTTCAATGGGACAAGGATGTTCTCCACCCATACATGGCTTGTTTCTATGATGACTAATAGCATAACAGGTTACTCCTTCTGATAAAGCACTCCCATCCGCAGCAGTGTTGGTCATTTCTACTGTGTAATTTTTAACATCTATGACCATAAAAACATAGGGTAAAGAGTCTATAATGTTCTTAAAGAACTCATTTTGTTTGTCGATTTTCTCTTCACCATATCTACGTCCGGCTGAGGATTTTTCCAATTCAGTAGTCTGCTGGCGTAATTTAGTCAATTCTTTTATAAGTTGTTCTTTTGTTCTATTTTTATCCAGCATTTTTTTACTCAAACTTAAAACCATTTTCTTTAAAAAGTTTCAAACAGACATCTGCAATTCTAGAG
Source organism: uncultured bacterium (assembly GCA_965603515.1). Classification (GTDB taxonomy): domain Bacteria; phylum Hydrothermota; class Tepidihabitantia; order SM23-42; family SM23-42; genus JAUVZL01. Next base: position 16,630 of record CBFDDH010000005.1, on the reverse strand, counting down.
CCATACAGCCTCCCTCGATTCTTCTTTATCTCGGCCAAAGCTTTCTCAATACCTGGTGCGGGACGGTATGGTCGATGGGAGGACATCGCTTCTACAACATCAGCTACTACTAGGATTTGGGCTTCTAATAGTATTTCACCATTTTTCAAGCCCTGGGGATAACCTGAACCATCTAAACGTTCGTGGTGTTGAAGGACGATATCCGCAATAGGCCAGGGGAATTCTACTTTTTTAAGAATATCATAGGCTATTCTTGCATGTATTTTTACAATTCTATATTCAGCATTAGTTAACCGACTCGGTTTTATCAATATCTCAGCTGGGATGCTAATTTTCCCTATATCATGCAGTGAACCTGCTAACCGCAGACCCTTGATTCTATCTTGTGAAAGTTCCATTTTTTCAGCAATTGCGCAAGCTAGTTTGGTGACATTGCGTTGATGATTTTGAGTGAATGGATCTCTCTGTCCTAACACTGAAGATAATGCTTCAACTGTTTCTTCGAAAACACATTCAAGTTTGTAATAACCTGCTTGGATCTCCTTTTCTGTTTTCTTACGCTCCATTGCATAACGTATTGAACGAGCAAGTAGTGAAGCATTGACTTGACCTTTTATTAGATAATCTTGGGCACCATTTTGAACCGCTTGTATACCGACCTCTTCGTCTGTGAGTCCAGTTAAAACCACTAGCGCAATATCCTGCGTGTAGGGTAACATGTTTTCTAACGTATTGAGTCCCTGGCAATCTGGTAAACCCAGGTCGAGTAGCACAAGATCAAACGTATCTTTTTTGAGATACTCAAGTCCATCGTAAAGCGATGTAACACTATTGATGGTAAAATGCGTATTACCGTGCTCCCTTAGCATTTCGATTATAAGCCTTGCATCACCAGGATTATCTTCAACCAAAAGAATCCTCAACTTCTTATCCGTCATTTAGCACCATTTGGTGGCAATTTAACGATTGTGAACCAGAAATTCTCTATTGCCTTGACAACCTTGATGAATTGTTTCATATCGAGCGGTTTTGTAATATAGCAATTCGCATGTAAGTTATATGTTTTCATGATGTCTTCTTCATCTTTTGAAATAGTTAGAATTACTACTGGGATTCGTTTTAAATCATCATCTTCTTTGATCTCGGCCAGGACCTCGCGTCCATCTTTTTTTGGTAAATTCAAATCCAGTAGAATGAGATCAGGGTGAGATTTTTTTCTATACTTGCCTTTTTTGCGCAGATATTCGATTGCCTGCAAACCATCCTCAACAACATGCAACACATTATGAATTTTACTATCACGTAGGGCTTCTCTTGCCAGACGTACATCGCCGGGATTATCCTCCACCAGAAGAATTTCAACCGGTTTACCCATATTTACTACCATTATTCCTCCTTTTTTGGAATAGCGAAGTAAAATATCGATCCTTTATCCGGAACAGAATCGAACCAGATTCTGCCACCATGACGTTCAGCAATTTTTCTACAAATTGCTAGTCCCATGCCGGTCCCCGGATATTTTTCTTTTGAGTGTAATTTTTGGAAAATAACAAATATGCGATCTTTGAATTCCGATTCAATTCCGATACCATTATCCTGTATCGAAAATATCCACTCCTCATCTTTTTCCTCGGCCGAAATATGGATACGAGGTTGTTTCTTACTATGGAATCTGATTGCATTCGAGATAAAATTTTGGAATAACTGGACAAGTTGAGCTTCATCTGCCATAACCGTGGGTAGATCATCATTTGTTACCAGGGCATGGTTATCCTGTATTACCTTGCGTAGATTGGCAAGCGTCTGCCCAAGTACGGTGTGGCAGTCAATAGGTTTAAGAGGTTTCCCTCTTGTTCCTAAACGTGAATAAGTCAATAAATCGTTTATTAGTTTCTGCATGCGATTTGCACCGTCCATCGCGAATTTCAGGAAATCCCTTGCATCCTCATCCAATTGAGTTTTATATCTCTGCGCTAATAATTGGGTATAACTGGAGATCATGCGGAGCGGCTCTTGCAAATCATGGGAAGCGACGTAAGCGAATTGTTCAAGTTCTTTATTAGAACCTTCAAGATCCAAGGTACGGTGTTGGAGGTGTTTATTGATGGTTTTAAGTTTTTCCTCCGTCTTCTTGCGCTCGGTAATGTCCCTGACGATTCCCCACATGCCGATCCTGTTACCATCAGTGTTCTTTATGAGCCAAACTGACAAATCTATTGGAACTCTTATCCCATTTTTTCTATAATATTCTTTCTCGTAATTTTTGATGTAACCGTGTTCATGCAGCTGTTTGACTTTCACCTTATCAGACTCGGCCCACTCAGGGGGAGTTAATTCCTGATAGGATAATTGTAATATCTCTTTTTTAGTATAACCAAGCATCTTAACTAGTACTTCATTTGCTTCTGTTATTCGACCTTCTATATTGACAAGAATAATTCCGTCTAAGTTGGATTCATATAAATTTCGATATTTCTTCTCGCTATCTATCAGTTCAGCTGTGCGTTCTCTAAGCATTTGTTCTAGTTGACCTCTGTATTTATTCAATTCTACAGTAGCCTTCTTGAGTTTAGTAATGTCCCGTATAAATACAACTAATCGTTTACCTTCATCCAAATACCTAGCACTTATTTCAACATCGATAATCTTGCCGTCTTTTCGCCGATGGCGTGATTCAAATCTGTCATATCCTTGCTGAATGACTTGTTTGGTGTGCCTGGTTGTATCCGTAGAATTTTTTTTTGCTTCAATATCGGATATCGACATCTTGAGGAGTTCGTCACGAGAATAACCTATCATCTTACAGTATGCCTGATTTAAATCCAGTATTTGTCCCTCGAGATTGTTGATCCAAATACCATCGAGTGCTGTTTGCATTATGGAGCGATGGAACTTTTTACTTTGGCGAAGACTTTCTTCCATTCTCTTTTCTCGAGAGCCAATCTTTGTATTTAGGTTAGTAATAGTAGTTCTGCTCAGTGCCTTGTTTAATCTGGCAACCTTGTTGCGCAATCTTACCAACTCCTTTATGAGATCATCCTTTTTTCTCTTCCTGTCGTCCATTCATATCCTCCTACAATAGTATGCTATATAAATGAAAACCAATTCCAATACTATACGAAGTTAAAATCATTTTGTTTGAATAATTTGATACACGCTTCAACTACTTTGAAATTATAGAGAACACCTTGGTTTGTTGAAATCTCTGCTATGGTTGTTTCCAGGCTGTGCGCTGGTCGGTATGGACGGTGGGAAAGCATTGCTTCGACAACATCAGCGACTGCAAGGATCTGTGCTTCTTGCAGTATATTGTCATGGTCCAGTCCCTTTGGATATCCAGAACCGTTAAGACGTTCATGGTGCTGGAGCACGATCTGTGCGATTGGCCAGGGAAACTCGATATTCTTCAGGATATCGTATCCGATCTGTGGATGCGACTGGACGATCTCAAATTCGGCTTCACTTAATTTTGCGGGTTTACCCAGGATCTCAGCTGGTACATGGATTTTTCCTATATCATGAATTATCGCGGCAATGCGGATTGCTTCTATTTTATCTTTTGAAAACCCCAATTTTCTGACAATTGCACAGGCGAGCTGCGCAACCCTCAGTTGGTGTCCGGACGTATACGGATCACGCGTTTCAACCGCGGTCGCCAGTGCCGCGACCGTTGCTTCAAGTGCTCTCTTCAGTTTATCGAAACTTTCCTTAAGCCGGGTTTCTGTTCTGTTTTTGTAGAGAGCTATTTCTATGGTTGTCTGTAGTTCACGCTCTTCAAAGGGTTTTATGATGTAGCCATATGGTTCTGTTGCTTTCGCTCGAGCAACTATATCCTTGTCTGCATGGGCGGTTAGATATACAATGGGAATGTCATAACGTGATTTTATATATTCTGCCATTTCTATACCATCAATTTGACCCGTTAGAACGATATCAACAAGTATCAAATCCGGTTTGCTTTTTTTAAGAATATTTATGGTTTCTTCACCGGTTGCAACAATTTTCATTACCGTGTAACCCAAACTCTGCAGGGTATTACGCAAATCTTCTGCGATAATCCTTTCATCTTCAACAATCATGATCTTTGCGTTCTGAGTCATAAAATATCCTTGTAACTGGCTGTCATATCATCAATTTGTGAAATGGTATTTAGTCCTTCTTTATGGACATCTGAAATCAACATTCGGTCCGGAAAGCTGAAACGATTCTCATTGAATAGACACAGGCATGTATTCACAATAGAGGAATCATACAGGATATTCTTGTGTTCGATTATTTCTGTCATCGCTGACTTTAACCCGTAACTAGATCTATATGGTCTTGGTGACGACATCGCCTCCACGACATCAGCGACAGCTACTACCTTCGATTCATAGCGGATATTTGATGCTTTCAATCCTTCTGGATATCCAGAACCATCGATGCGCTCGTGATGCTCAAGAATTACATCAGTAACTGATTGCGGGAGTTCACCATTGCTTAGCAGTTCATACCCAAATCTAGGATGAGTTTTAACAGCTGCAAATTCCTCTTTACTCAATCGCTCAGACTTGTTAAGAATTGAAACTGGGACTCCCACTTTTCCAAGGTCGTGGATAATTGCAGCTATTTCAATATTTTCCCTTTGCTGTATTGGCAATCCCATTTCATTTGCAATAGCGCAAGCAAGGAGTGAAACACGACTTTGATGTCCGACAACATGTGGTTCCCTTAATTCAATCGCTGAGCTGAGAGCGTAAACCAGTGCTTTGAATTTCTTGTATAATTCTACAGAATTGCAGGCGCTTTTTACTTTCTTTGTGTTTTCATATTTTTCAAGAACGGAATCTATTTCACTCAATAACTCATGTTCGAGAAAAGGCTTCAACACATAACTGAATGGATACTTGGACTTCATTTGCTCCAGGGTACCGACATTACTGCATGCGGTGAGAAATATTATTGGAATGTCACAGAAAGTCTGTATTTGATGTGCTGCATTAATACCATCCATCTCACCGTGTAAAATAATATCCATCATGATCAAATCAGGGCGAAACATTTCTGTTTTCTCAATTGCCATTGTTGCAGATGAAGCAATAGCAACAACAGTATACCCGGCATTTTCCAGCATTCTTTTTACATCCTGTGCAATAATCGTCTCGTCTTCAACAATGAGAATTGTTGGTGATTGCAGAAATTTGCTTTTACCCCTTTTCATTTGGTCCATCATAATGGGTGCAAACCCGAAATTGTGAATAACAAAATAAGATTCTCTGAGATTCTAATCGCGTATACCCGTTCACTATTCAAGATTTGACCCCATTCTTGTATAGTGATTTACAGGCTCGTGCTATTACTTCAATAATAGAACATGGATATTTGGGATTATAGTAGGCTATTCCTATTTCTATGGATAGCTTAAAGTCCCTATTAGAACTCTGGTTATAGTTATCGAGGTTCGTTTGAAGACGATGGGTGAGGATTTTATCACTGTCTTTATTTGCTTCTATAGCAACGACTGCGAATATACTCTCTGCATAGCGGGCGATGACGTCTGATCTTCGGAAGGTTTGTTTGAGGATATTAGCAGTATCAATCAAGGCATTTTTTTGTTCTGCAGAACCAAAAACGTTTGATATTTCATTTAAATTGCTTATATCCACCAGAAAATACATCATCCCTTTTTCCGCTCGGTTTGCAAGTTTTAAATAATGCTGACTGAGAATAAATAACGATTGTTTTGTGTAAAGACCAGTGAGTTTATCAACGAGTGTAAGATCGCTGAGTTCATGCTGTAACTCATGTTGCTCGAAAGCATATTTGATTAAATGTCTAAGTTGTAAACTGTCTGTTTTACCCTTAATAATATAATCTTCTGCACCCAATTGTGCTGCTCTTACCGCAAGCGACTCTTCGCCTGGCGAAGCCATGACAATGATCGGCACATCAGGCGTCCGCTCATATAATCTGCTAAACGTATCTTGCACTTGAGAATCAGGTAAAGAGAGGTCAAGCAAGACTATGTCAATGTCACCTGTTAATAATTTCTCCAAACCGCTTTCTAAACAATCAGCGCGTATCAATTCAAATGATGATTCTATTGCGTCGGTGAGCATTTCTTGCATGATATTGGCATCGTCAATATTGTCTTCAATCATGAGGACTTTTTTGATTGAGCCTTCTTTTAGTTGGGGCTCAAATCGGTTTTCTGAATCCAGGTCTATTATATTCATGCTAAGCACCTATCAATTCAAAAATCTTCATTTTCAGCGCTTTGATATCTATTGGTTTTGTGATGAATGCAGCAACATCAGAGTCCTTGATTGTGGAGTCGTCCTTCATTTTGCCGTATGCGCTGCATACTATTATTGGAATTTCCTGGTTTCGTTGTCGTATCCGCTCAATCGCTTCCATACCGTGCATATGAGGCATTTTTATATCGATGATGATAAGATCAAGGCTATCGCTTTCGACCATGTCTACAGCTGCTCTGCCGTCTGAGGCCTCGACTATTTCATAATAGTCAGATAGTATCTCATTGAGTAATAGCCTTATCGATTTTTCATCATCGCACACCAAGATTCTTTTTTTTGCCATCTTATACCTTCTTGTCTTTTCTTTTTGGTTGTTTTCTCCCAACCTTTCTCTTTATTTGTTTTTTACTAACAATTTCGGATTTGTCTGAACCTTGCTCTACCTTTCTGGGTAGAAATACCCGTACTGTCGTACCGACGCCTCCTTCACTTTCAATATCTATCTTGCCGTTGTGTTCTTCAATTATTTTTATGACAATAGCAAGACCCAAACCAGTGCCTCTTTCTTTCGTCGTGTAGAATGGGGTAAGCACATTTTTGAGATCTTCTTTGGGTATGCCTGCACCGTTATCGATAATTTCGGTGATGACCCACTTCTTATTTGATGTAAATTTAACCTTCAGGTGACCATCTTTATCCATAGCCTCCACGCTATTAGTTATCAGATTTATAAATACTCTTCTTATGGATTCTGTTTCTCCTTCAATCAACGGTGTTTTTTCAGGTTTTGTCGTCATTTTGATATTCATATCTCTGACGATCCGGTCAATCAGAGACTTCAGGTCTATTTCTGCTAGTCTCGATTCTTTTCTCTTTGTTTTGGCGAAAGCAAGTATATCTTCAATAATATTATTTATTCTACTTGCTCCTTTTGTTATTTCATCGCTATATAGAACGATCTTTTCCTTTTTTTCGGTGTTTACTATCAAATGGGCAAAACCGTCAATAGCAGCCAAGGGATTTCGGATTTCATGTGCCACCCAACTCGCCATCTTTCCCAGATATGAAAGTTTTTCTGCATGTTTCAACTTCTCCTGCAGAGATTTTATTTCTGATAGATCTTTGAAAATCGTAACACATCCAGAAAATCTACTTTCCAAGCCACTTATTGGAGAAATTGAAAATCCGATGGGTATTGATTTGCCTTTCTGATTGTGTATTGTAACTTCATCTCTACCTACGCTTGAACCGGCAACAATTGACTGCTCCATTTTTTTCCAGAGCGCGCCAAGCCCTTCTATATTTTTTATATCTTCACCACTTGTTTTAGCCTTACTTAAACCTAAGATTCTGGTGGCTTCAGGGTTGATGATGGTGATCGTAGCATCGTTGTTAATGGCAATTACACCACTCGGAAAATTGTTGATGATTTTCTCAGTGTATCTTCGCGAGGCAATCTCATCCGCGGCGATCCTGTCTACTTCTTTCTTGAGTTCGCGATTAAATATCTCTAGTTCTTCCTTTTTCTTCAACTCTTTACGCGTGGTTGCTGACCAGTAGCTGCTTATCAGTGATATAACGAACAGGAAAGGAACCCGCAATAGGATAATTGGACTGAGGATTGAGATCCCTGGGTTTGATCGATAAATGAGCCACCCGTATATGAGGCTTGCCACAATTGCAGTAGGGAGACTGCCTCCAATGTCCTGGCTGACTGATGCGATGAAGATGACGAGGAAGTAGATTAGGAAAAAGTCAGTTTCTGCTCCCTGAATAAAATATATGGTTAAAGAAATAGTGATGATATCAAACAAGAAAACGAAGAATGAAAAAAGGGGTCTGGTAAATATCTTCTCAGATAAAAAATAGAATACAAGGTTGGAAATCAAGTACAAAAGGGCGATGGTGTATCCTGGGCTGGGAAAGGCAAGACCCTTTTTTGAATAAGTCATAACAAGGACAGTACATAGGATTAGAATAAAGCGCAGGAACAGAAGTGTCTTTTTTTTCATGATATTATGAGGTTGCGGAAGCCGGGGCGTGTGCCCCAGCTTCCGCGGAGGGAGGTATGAAGGTCATTCATACCAATAGAATCCATGATCAATCGATCACCTTGGTTCGCAATGCATGTCTTACTAACCCGGCGGTATTGGTCACGCCGAGTTTCTTCATGGTATTCAGTCTATGATGTTCAGCAGTACGTACGCTGATGCCCAATTTGTCAGCAACCTTCTTATTAGAATTACCTTCAGCAACGAGTTTTAAAACTTCACGCTCCCGGGGCGTCAACCCCCACTTAATCGCATTCCCTCTTTTATTCCCGGCGCTGCTTCTATGCTCAATTAGATTTTTGATGATTTCATTGGAGAATGATGGAGAGATATAGATATCTCCTGTTTTGATAGCTCTGATTGCAGAGACTAATTCTGAATCGGCATCTTCCTTGAGCATATAGCCTTGGGCACCATTAACGAGACACTCATACACGTACTCATTATTCTTATGCATGGTGAGAATGAGGATTTTGATTTTCTTATTGTATTTTCTAATTCTATTAACTACGTCAATGCCATTGAGATCAGGCATGGATAAATCCAGAATTATCATATCAGGATGCAGGGTCCGGATTTTCGGAATTATTTGCAGACCATTGTCTGTTTCACCCACGATCCTATAACCCGGATTTTCCTCAATTATACGTCTCAAACCATGCCGGATGATCGTATGGTCATCAGCCAGAAAAATACCATAGATATTAGTCATTCTTGTTTCCCTGTTACTTTCTATTCTAAGGGCTGGAGGGGGTAATGCAATCGAGAGGATTACGTATTTGTTTGTGGGTAGGACTACTGAGGTTTTTGGAAGATGTGAAGTTGCCGGCAAGAAGGAAACAGAGATTTGATCTTCCTTAGCAGCACAGACAGAGGTTCTCCTTTTACAAAGTAGTCATCAGCACCAGACTGGATTACGTATTTCCGGGCTTCTTGTTCTGCCCAGACAGTGCAGATCATTACTTGGAGATTAGGATGGTTTTTCTTCAATTCTCGCGTAGTTTCAGAACCGTCCATCCCAGACATACGGACGTCCATGATTATCAAATCCAGGCTATGCTTATTGACGAATTTAAGGCACTTCTCTCCACTATCTACAAGTCCAATCAAATCAATATCTTTCTGGGCTTCAAGATAAGACTTAATAGCTGCGCGAAACAAATCACTATCGTCAACAACGAGTGTTTTTATTCCGTGTTCTGGCATTTTGACTCTGTTCTAATGGGAAAACACCTATAATAGTTGTTCCTTTGCCCCGATGACTGGAAAGCGTAAGTTCGCCACCGATGAGATGGGCTCTTTCTCGCATGGTGAGGAGCCCATAGTGTCGGATTCTTTTTGAAGAAATTGATTTTGGATCAAATCCAATGCCGTTGTCTTTGACCTTTATCCTCAATTTGCTTCTTGAAGCCGTTAGTTTTATAAAGACTTCCGTTGCGTCGGCATGCTTTTGTACGTTCATCAAAGCTTCCTGAATGATACGAAGGACATTAGTTTTGGTGAGGAGATTGATTTTTAGGCTTTTTCTTGGATGGTCCAGATGAACCTTAGTGTTGGTATTAATGAACTTCTGGCCGATTGATTTCTTGATTGCCTGGATCAAACCCATTTTGGGTTCGCGGAGTGGTTCTATTTCACTGATCAATCCCCGGCATCTGTCGATCGAGGATTTGATGATCTTGATCAGCTCTTTTTTCTGATTCTTCGTCTTTTGGTCAAGGGATGACATGTCAATCATCTGCAGGAAATATAATACGGCGACCAGTCCCTGAAGAAGGTCATCATGTATTTCTGAAGCTAAATACAGGCGCTCCTCTTCCTGGGCAGTGATGATCCTATTTGTTAATTCTTTTGTTCTTTGTTGTTCAGTCATTAGCGCTTGTTCGGCTTTTTTCCGTTTTGTGATATCTCTAATGACATTTAAATAGCCTTCAACCTTGCCATTTTTCTTAACTACAGTTATATTTGCTTCTATAATGACAACCTTACCATTTTTCGCTTTAATTTCTAGTTCTAGTAGACTTGTGGGATTTCGTTTCTTCCCTATTTCACGAAATAATCTGGTTAACCTTGGCACATCTTGTTTCCTCAAGAATCCTGCTCTGAGAAAATTCAAAGATTTTACTTTCTCCGGTTTATAACCAAAGATTTCTTCGGTTTTCTTATTTACATCAATTATTCTGCCGTAGCTGTCTACATATACAATGGCATCATTGACATTTTCAAAGATTGTTCTGAATTTTTCTTCGCTCTCTTTCAGTTTATTTTCAATAGCATGTTTGTATAGAGCCAACTCAACATTGGATTTTATCTCACTATCCTCAACAGGTTTAATAATATATCCATATGGTCTGGTCACTTTTGCACGTTCTAATGTTGTGTTATCTGCGTACGCTGTAAGGTATACTACTGGTATATTGAAGCGCTCGAGTATTTTTTCTGCTGTTTTTACACCATCCATACCATCTTTTAGTCTGATGTCCATTAGGACAATGTCGGGTCGATTTTTTTCTATCTGACTAATGGCTGATTCACCAGTTGATGCAATAGAGGGAACATCATAACCCAAGTTTCTTGCTCTTTCTTGAATATCTTTGGCAACGATACTTTCATCCTCAACAATAAGAACCTTTGTTTTGACCGACCCAGTATTTTCTATCACAATGCTAATTGCCTTTCTTAAGCGAGATAGTGAACGTAGTACCTTTGTCTCTGGTGAGTTCTATATCGCCTGATAATTGCTCAGTCAGCGTACACACCAATTGCATGCCAAGTGAGTTTGTCTTTTTGAAATCTAAACCATCGGGGAAACCCACACCATTATCACGGACGATGAGGACTGTTTCATTTTTTCTTCGAGGATGAAGTTTAATGGTAATTTCTAGCAGGGGATCTACGTTTGGTTCAACAAATGCATGTTTGAGGGAATTGGAAACCAGCTCGTTGATGATCAGTCCATAAGGAATCGCGGTGTCAATATCCAGTATTATGTTTTCAATGTCGGTTTTAACTGCTATTTCCTTTTGTTCTACACCGTACAAATTACAGAGGTGCTGCAAAAGCCCATTCACATAATCATGTACGTTAATAGCTGTCAGATCTTTTGATTGATATAGCTTTTCATGTACAAGAACCATTGACCTAATACGATTCTGGCTTTCCTGAAAGATATTCTTGTAGAATTCATCATGAATGTGTACGGCTTGAAGATTTAACAAACTTGAAATGATCTGAAGGTTGTTTTTTACGCGGTGATGAATTTCTTTGAGAAGTGCTTCTTTTTCTTGTAGCGAAGCTTTGATTTTCTCCTCTGCCTGCTTGCGCTCGGTGATGTCTCTAAATATCTCCAATTTCGAGATACTTCCGTCGGTATTATTCAAAGGGGTGTCGATTAAATCATATGTTTTCTTATTTATAAAAGAATACCACTCCCAACGAACAGTTTTTCCCTTGAAAACATCTTTGTTTTTACACCAGGGGCAGATCTTTTTTCTATGATGGAAATAAGTGTAACATTTCTTTCCATCGTATGAACCAAATTCTTTCTTAAGTACAGGGTTTGCGTATTCTATATCATAATGTTCATCAACAATATAGATACCATCTTTCATAGAATCTAAGATATTTATGGTTCTATCTCTTTCTTTTCTTATTGCTTCGTCTGTCCGTTTGCGTTCAGTGATATCACGATGTAGACCCAGAGCTCTAAGCGGTTTGCCATTTTTGTCACGCTCAATAATTTTCCCCCAGTTATGTATCCATTTCCACTGTCCATTTTTAGTGCGCATGCGATGTTCAATATCAAAAACAGGTATGCTTCCCTTTTCGTGTTTGTGGATCATTTTTTTCACTATTAATTGGTCATCTGGGTGAATGAGGTCTAACCATGCTTTTGGATGAGCTTCAATTTCTTTCGCCGTATAACCTAGCATCTCTGCCCACTGTTCATTACGATGGACTTTGTTGATTTTGAAATCTTGGTCCCAGAGTCCTAGTCCAGCAGCTTCTACAGCGAGTGACAATTTCTCATCACTTAACCGTCGAGCTTCTTCATTTGCCTTGCGTTCTGTAATGTCTCTGGTTATTGCCTGATAACCCACAGTTTTACCATCCACTTTCATCCGGCTGACGTACACCTCGTCCCAATGTAAAGATTTGTCCTTATGGGCCCATCTAAACTCAAAAGACTTGGGGACTTTTCCCCTAAGGAGTGCACTAAATATCTTGATGTATTTGGGTATATCTTCCAGACGGGCAGTAGGCATCTTTGAAATATGTTTGCCCTCTATTTGTTCTTTGGGAAAACCTGTTCGTTCACAAAATGGAGCATTGACCGAGGTGATGATACCTTTTTTATCAACCGTCACAATGCCATCAGGAGCTGATTCAACTATTTGTCGGTATTTCTCTTCGGATTCCCTTAACTTTTGTATGGCATGCCTGATCTCGGTAATATCACGGTTTACAGCAACCGCGCCTATTATATTCCCTGATGTATCTATTATCTGAGCCATTGATTTACTTATGATGATAATCTTACCATCTTTGCATCTTTCGGTTACGACACCTGTCCAGTACCCTTTTTTTGACAAATTCTTGTATATGTTCTCAACAGTCTCTCCATTTGGATATTCTGCTTTTGTAACTTTGTGCATGGGTTTATCAATTACGTCATGTGCTTTCCAACCATACATCTTTTCCGCTGCTTTATTCCATGTCCGTATTCTGAATTCCATATCAGTTGATATAATTGCATCAGAAACATTTTGAAGTAGATCTGCCTGGTAATGAAGTTTCTTCTCCTGCTTTTTACGATCAGAAATATCGGTGATAATTCCTATATAACCTTGCACAGCACCGTTGGAATCGAAGATCGGTGAACCGCGAATTTGGGTCCAGACACAATCACCCGATTTTTTCATCATTTTAATTTCATATTCATCAGATAGTTTACGCAGTCTTCTTCTATTATAATGTAATATTGCTTTTTGATCTTCTTTGTTGAAAAGTATTTTATAACCTGTTTTATTGATGAGTTCTTTTTGTTTATAGCCAAGCATCGTGCAGAGTTGTTTATTTACAAACAAAATTTTGTCCTGTTTGTCCACTTGTACTAAACCGCTGTTCATGGAATCCACCAACTTTTGATATTTGTTCCTGCTGACATTAAGATCGTCGTATAATTGTATAGTTTCGGTAACGTCTCTGATAATACCTAATGTACCCAGAAATTTTTTCTTCTTGCCGCTAACATAAGATCCAGCGGAACTGACATCGCCAAAAGCGATTACTTCACCAGCATGCAGTTGTGCTGCATGCTCATTCTTTTTCTTATGTTTCTTGGGTATTAGTCGTATTTGGAGATTTTCTGTTTTTCTCTTACCGGTTCTTCTTTCATCAATGAGTTTTGGTGCCTGTTTATCTCCAGTTGTTTTCCCCTTATATTTCGGTAAAACATAGTGCCTGCTGAATAGCTTTACATCATCTGGATGTACTATTTTACTGAAATGTTTTCCGATGAGGTCTTTGGGTTTGTAGCCAAGAATACCAATTGCATTGTTAATAAATGTAAAATGTCCCCCTTGATCGATCTTGTAGACTATATCGGGTAGCTCCTTGAGAATAGATAAATATTTCTCTTCGGTTTGTAGCCCTGTTTTTTTGATTACTCTTGATTTCGCCGGTTTTTTGTTTTTTTTGCGGCGGCTTTTCATGTTAATTCTACCAAGCCGACCTTTATAGCGTACTTGATAAGGCTTACAGTATTCGAGACCCTCAACTTTCGCATTATGCTTAACCGATGGTGTTCAACAGTGCGAACACTGATGCCGAGTTTCCTGGCGACCTTCTTATTTTGATTACCTTCTGCAATCAATTTCAGCACCTCTCTTTCGCGAGGTGAGAGGTCTTTGAAAACCGATCTCTGTTTCTTGCCGCGTTCCTTACTTCTATGCTGTATTAGTTTCCTCATTACCTCACTGGAGAAAGATGAAGAAATATAGATTTCGTCATGCCGTATTTCCTTTATTGCTGCAATCAATTCTGTATCTGCATCTTCCTTGAGTAAGTATCCTTGCGCACCATTAACCAGGCATTCATAAACATATTCGTCATTCTTATGCATTGTCAATATGAGGATTTTGATTTTCTTATTAAATTTTCTGATTTTATTGACTGCTTCAATGCCGCGTAGATTAGGCATGGATATATCTAATATTATCATATCAGGGACCAGTTTCCGTAGTTGACGTACGATCTCCAGACCATCTCCAGTTTCACCTATTACTGTATAGCCTGAATTTTCTTCAATAATACGTTTCAGACCATTTCGTAATACTGTGTGATCATCTGCGATAAATAAAGTATACATAATTATATCTCCGTATTTCTACTGATATTACACTATTTCTGCCCAATCCTCAATAAAGTCAAGTACTTATCTATGTATAGGTATAACTACCTATCAGTATTAATTATACTAGTGGCTACGTAGATGTCAATACAGTAGCAGGCATGCAAAAGATAGATACTAGATTCTAGATGCTAGTAAGAAGATGTGAACAACATTGGCATCGATTCTCTCCATGCGACGTGGCGGATAAGCACTAGGTTTACTTCCGCTAGAGGCGGACACAGCGAACAATAAGTGGTTTTGTACTTGCCTGTACTCTGAATCTGCCCTACCATTATTGACTAAATCACAAAATTCACTATAATTCACAAGGTAGATTCTAGATACTGAATACTAGATGCTAGTAGTTGGGAAAAGTCCCGTTCCGCTTGCGGGACGAGGATTCTCAATTTCTCATCCAAATTAAAGATTTGGGAGAAATGGGAAGGGGGCAGAGCCCCATCTTTGCGCCCGTGGCTCAATTGGATAGAGCAGCGGACTACGGATCCGCAGATTAGGCGTTCGAGTCGCCTCGGGCGTATGTGCCGCTGTTAGCGGCATCGATTACAGTGATAAAATATATATGATTACAGTGATGATTTTTTAGAGGGCATGTGAAAGAGAAGAGTAATTACATTGATGATCGTTTAACTAGAAAGATAATCGGGGCTTGCTATGAGGTTCATAGCAAGGTAGGTCCGGGATTTTTTGAGAAGACATATCTAAATGCACTTAAACTTGCACTTAAGAAGATTGGGCTGGAATATAGTGTTGAGAAGAGATACTCCGTTTCATTCGGTGAGGAAAAAGTGGGTGAGTTTCGAGCCGATTTGGTGGTTGAAGGAAAGGTTATCGTTGAATTAAAATCTGTTGAGGGAACAATGCCAAAGATTTTTGAATCACAAGTTATTTCATATTTAAAAGCATCTGGTCTTCAGGTGGGATTATTAGTGAATTTTGGTAATCGCAAATGTGTTGTCAGACGGTTATTGAATCACCGTAATCAAGGAAAAATCACCGTTATCGATTCTGACGGAGTCAGAAATGGATGATGAGTTCTTTATGAACGAGGCCATTAAAGAAGCCCAAAAGGCCTATGAAGCAGATGAGGTACCGATCGGTGCGGTTGCCGTGTATAAGAATCAAATCATTGGCCGGGGGCACAATCGAACCGAGCAGTTGCAGGATTCAACTGCGCATGCTGAGATCATCGCGATAACTGCGGCCGCGAATGCCTTAGGTTCTTGGCGCTTAGAAAACGTCGATGTTTATGCAACAATTGAACCTTGTATTATGTGTGCAGGTGCATTGGTTTTAGCGCGTGTGAAGCGAATTTTTTTCGGTGCACGCGATGAAAAATTTGGTGGTTGTGGTTCTGTTTTTAATATTGTTAATGAGCAGAAGCTTAATCATCAAATTGAAGTCACTGAAGGTTTGCTAAAAGAACAAGCCGCTTCTTTGATGAAAGAATTTTTTGCAAAGAAAAGAGAAAAGACAGCTGCAAAAGATGCAGCGGTTAAGGGTCAATCAGAAGATTGACGGTTTTGGCTCAGCAAAGCTGAGCGGTTATGGCCACAATGTGGCGGTAATTGAATATAGGAAGTTCTCGATGCGTCCGCCGCACATATTGGCGGACTTACTCGAACAGTAATAGTTGGGATTTGGGGAATAATTGGTCGATTGATTATTAAATGTTATATAATTGATCAATGATTAATTCCGACCAAACTGACTTTATGGTTTTTGAATTTGCAGTAAACGATTAACATTTAACGAAACGGGCATCGTAACCGTATAACATTTGACGATTCCTTTGGAGAGATGGCCGAGTGGACGAAGGCGCGCGATTCGAAATCGTGTATCCGTTAACGCGGATCGGGGGTTCAAATCCCTCTCTCTCCGTACGTCATCAGAGATGACGCAGCTTATGGTTTATAGCGAATAGCGTATAA
>CBFDDH010000004.1:0-98357 GCA_965603515.1 uncultured bacterium | reverse complement strand
GCCGCGGCGATTTCATCGCCTTCCACCACACATAAAGGCGGACAGGCGCAATGACCCCGATATAATAGTTTTGCCATTATACAGGGCAGGCATTGGACATAAGGAATAAACGTGTAAGGCGTTCCTCTATCTCGGTTTTTTCTTGGAATAACGGAGAGGAAATTATAAGGGCGGGACTTCTGTTATCTTTGGGTTTTTCCCGTATACAGCTCGATAGATCTTTGGGTAATCTGATTTGCCACCAAGGAGTAAAGTAGTTATTGGCATCACCTTTTTTGCTAATTTTGACATTTCGTTGGCTTTATCCCGGATATCCCATTGGGCAGTCGGATCTTCGCGCAAACGTGAAATATGATAGAGTTCCCTCAAGTTTACGCGCAAGAGGACTCTTTTGCGGTGTGCATTTGTGAGTATATATTTTCCAACCCCAGGATGTTTTTTTTCTATTTTTTTGTAAGCTGCTTCACTTTTCTGTGCTATTTTTGTAAACTCTTCTTCCTCACCAACTTGTATAACTGATTCAGGGATCGTCAAACCAAGTTCTGGTTCATACCCCTGACATGTTAACGAAGCGATACGGTGGCGTTTAAGCTGACCAAAACAACCGGCTGAAACTATTAAGGAGAAGGTCAAATTCGCAAACTCAAACTCCCTGAGCAGAACATCGTATAATTCCGTGCGCTCGCAAGATCTTTTAAAGAGCGCAACTTTCTTTTTCTTGGACAGATCTCTTACACACCTTATAGCATCTGTATAACTTCTCTTTGAATCTCTAAACAAGAGTGCCGCGAGGATTCTGTCATCCCCATCTGGAGGATGATCAACAAGCTTTACGTCAGTAATATGCTTCTTTTCATAACTTCCAATCTTCATAGCTTCATATCTTCTCGTGTGTTTCCGTAATTCAGGATATGTTTTCTGGTCATAGTCATTTGCCTTATGGAATAAAATAATCGAAGGGGCTATCTTATGAACTAGAATATAAAGTTTTTTTCCAAGCTCATTGATCTCTTTTAAGTTATGGGAAGCAAACCGCCTGATCATCAATTCCAGATTGCGTGCATTTATCGTTACCCCAACCTGGGTTTGCGTTGCCATAGAAAGAATATACCTCGCATCTTCTTTTGCCAAATTTCGTAATGTCTTTGCTTGCTTTTTACTTGCCGATTTGCTGGAAAATCTTCTGAGATTATATACGCTGATCTTTTTATATAGATATTTGTAGTAGTCGTTCTGGACTTTTATTATATCACAATAATCATCGATCAAATTGGGGTTAGCTAATTCTTCGGGAACGACAAAATCGCCTTTCAATGTTACATAGCGTTGGGATTTTTCCGTATAAGAACATAGACGGAATTTTTCAAGTTCTTCAATTGCGATGCGCGAAATGCCGATTATATCGAAATTGAAAACTGCGTGCTCGGCAACTGAATGATGTCCCATTTCAAAAATGATCGTGCGATTTGAACGCCGTGCTTTGACCACTTCTTTGCATGATTCTTGTCTCAAGCTATCAACCGGCTTGGGACTCCGACTGATCCGGGCGTACGCAGCTGATATTGATTCCGGGGTAAGAACAATATCCTTTTTCTTGTATTCTTTTAAAGCATCGAGGTCAACATTGAAACCCGCTAAGATCACCTTCATAGAATCGTCGTATTCGTTAATTTAGATTTTGGTATTTGACATTCATTTATTATTTGTATTTTGTTATTTGGTATTATTCTCATCGTTTTCAAACCGTCTTTTTATATCTCGGGCGATGAGATTGAGTGAGGGCAGCATTTTTTCTGCAGTTTCCCGGTAGGCATCAATGTCTTGCCCGACTGGATCGGAAATTTCGTTATATTTCACCTTTCTTTTGTATTCTTTCAACAGAAATGTCTTAACTGCAGCACCTGGCTGAATATCTATAACATGCTGAAAATGTTTATAGCCCATAACAAAAATCATATCTGCCCAGTCAATTAACTCCCTGGTTAATGTTTGAGACAGGTGCTCTTTGATCGAACCACGGTACTCTTCGACGACTTGCACACCGTTCTCTGATGGCGGTAAACCATTCATGGGTAGAGTGCCAGCTGATCTTACAATACAGTATGTTTCATCAACCATGGCCTTGAGAATGCCTTCTGCCATGGGACTGCGGCAGGTATTGCCCGTACACACTAACAGCACGTTAAGCTTTGTCGGTTTTTCCAGCATGACATTGTGACCATAGACCTTTTCAATCTCAAGAATCGGGATCGCACCTTTCCTTTTCACTAATGGTGGAGTACATACCAGATCAACAACTGTGGACGGTTTGGAGACTAATTCTCCACCGTCAACAACCAGATCAATCTCTGGGAATTGCTCGATGATATCTAATGCTGAACAGAGCGGCTGTTGATTTGGACGGTTAGCGCTTGTTACAGCAAAAGGGTTTTCATATTTACTTAAGAGTTTAATAATAAAATCGACCTGGGGGATTCTTATACCGATTTTTTCATTGTCAACCGGCAAGAACTTCTCAGTGTTTCTTCTTAATATCACTGTGATTGGACCGGGGATAAAACATTCTATGATCCTTCTTTTGACAACGCGTGCGTAATCCTCTATCTTGCTTCTGGACATAAAAAAAGTAAATGGTTTACCCTTCCGTTCCTTAATTTCAGCTAATTTATTCAGTGCCTTATCATTTGTTCCATCAACCGCAAAACCATAGACAGTATCAGTAGGGAAACAAACGATCCGACCTGCTTTAAAATTTTCTATGAGTTGGGAATAAAATTCTGGCGTATCTTCGATCTTGACTAACACGTTTGTTTACCGAAATTGCCCGAGAAACCTGTCCTGCCTGTCCCGGGTATATCGAGCAGAACGCAGCCGAAGGATCGGGCGACTACATTATTAACTTCTAAGTTGTAGTAGTAGCCTGATCTATCAGGCATCATAAATTGAAGTTTATGCCCTGGATGTTCTCTCATTCATTGAATGGTATAACCGCGCAGCAAATATGGCAGCGTTTTTCACCCCGTGCTTTCCAATTCCAAAACACGCAACTGGTACGCCTGAAGGCATTTGGACAATTGAAAGTAGTGAATCGATACCACCCAATGTTGAGGCTGGTAAAGGAACTCCGAGGACCGGTATATCGGTCACAGATGCAATGAACCCGGGTAAATGAGCCGCGAGCCCAGCACCGGCAATGATCGCGACAACATTTTCATCCTTTGCCTTTCCCAATAGCGCCTTGATTTTTTCAGGATCACGGTGCGCCGAATGAACGTAAGTCTCAAAAGGGATTGACTCTTTCCTAAAGATCTCTTCAGCACTTGCCATGATCTCCTTATCAGACTTGCTGCCCATAAATATCCAGATCTTCATTTGCGCCTCTTTCTTTTCATTTTCTTCATACCGGAATTACCAATATCTTTACGATAGTACATACCTTTGAAATGGATCTTCTTGATCTCACTATAGACTTTTTGCTTTGCAACCTTTAGATTCTCATGCGTCGTAACGATATTCAGTACCCTTCCTGATGCAGTAACCAATTTCGAATCTTCCTTCTTCGTACCTGCATGGAAGACAAGTGTCTTGGTCGACAATTTCTCCTTAAACTGAATTTCCTCACCAACCCGATAATCAAATGGATAACCCCCGGAAGCCAGAACAACACCTATTGACCAGTGATTCTTTATTTTAATCTCGACATCGCCGAGTTTACCATCAGCCACAGCGAGGAGCGGCTCAAGCATATCACCTTCTATTATTGGCAGGATCACCTGGGCTTCAGGATCACCAAAGCGGCAGTTGAATTCCAGTACTTTCGGACCTAATGAGGTAATGATAATACCCGCATAGAGAACACCTCTGTAGTTCATACCCTGGTCTCGTAAGGCTAAAACTGTCGGTTGAATAATAACTTTTTCGACAATACTACTTACGCGACGATTTGTCGGGTAAGGAGCATATGCACCCATGCCCCCAGTATTTGGCCCCCGGTTGCGATCGTATAGCTTCTTGTGGTCTTGAGAAGACGGCAAGTAGAGAATCGTCGTACCATCGGTTAGAACAAATATCGAAGTCTCCTGACCAGTAAGGAACTCTTCTACAACAATTCGCTTGCCAGCTTCACCAAGATGGTGTTGTACAAGTATTTCATCAATTATCTTTTCGTATGCTTTTCTTGTGTTTGCAACGAATACGCCCTTGCCCCCTGCTAAACCTGAAGCCTTGACAACGACCGGGTATTTGCTAATTGTTTTGGTGTATTTCAATGCCGCAGAGGCAGTGTCATATACCTGGAATTTCGGCGCCGGTATGCCAAACCGGTGCATGAACTCGCGGGCAAATGATTTATCAGCTTCGATACGACTTGCTTTCTTGTCGGGACCAAATATCCTCAGACCTTTCTGCTCGAACTCATCGACAATACCCAATGCAAGAGGTATTTCTGGTCCAACAACAGTTAAATCGATTTTCTTCTCCTCGGCAAAACGGACTAGGCCATTGATATCAGAAGCCAGAATATTAACGCATGTCCCCAGTTCTGCAATCCCGGGGTTGCCTGGTGCTGCATATATCTTCTTGACTTTCTTTGCTTTATTCAATTTCCAAGCGAGGGCATGTTCCCTACCGCCACCACCAACAATTAAGATCTTCATCCCGCTCCTTTCTTTTTCTTCCCAGAGGCTGGATTCATACAAGGCTCCTCATGATCATTTCAAATTGCTCCCTCGATCTTTCAATAATGCTACCGAGTACAATGTAATCAGCACCTGCGTTGACTATTTCCCGAGCATTCTCAGGGCTTCTAATACCGCCGCCGACAATGAGCGGAATAGAAATGGTTTGTTTGACCTTTTCAACCATCTCAACGGGCACTGATTGGTCTGCACCACTACCGGCCTCAAGATATATGTATTTCATGCCGAAATACTCACCGGTCAGCGCGTGAGCCATTGCGATCTCCGGTTTGGAACGAGGGATAGGACGCGTGTTAGACATATACTCAACGGCTGTATAATTGCCAGATTCAACAAGGATATACCCTACTGGTATTACTTCTAAATCATATTCTTTGACCAAGAATACCGCCTTAACTTGTTCGCCCACAAGAAACTCAGCATTTCTTCCACTCAGCAACGATAGGAAAAAAATTGCGTCGGCATTTGGCGAGACTTGGTGGGAACCGCCTGGGAACAGGATTACTGGCTTTTCAGTATTCTTTTTCACCTCCGCAATGAATGAATCGAAATGGGGTGAAACCAGAAGTGACGAACCAATGAGAATACCTGTGATACCTTGATCACAAACAGTTTTTGTCAATTCACCCACCCTGTCCATAGCCATGCGATCGGGATCAAAAAGCGCCAGGACACCAGGTTTTGTCTGGGTCAATGTGTCATAAATCGACTTTTTGGACATCTTTCTAATTATACTTGGCATTGAGAAAAAATCAAGATGCAAATGCCCTGGTGCATTAAACCATTTTGCCCGATAATTCAACTGTGTTGACAAACATATGCTGCTTCATATAATTCTCTTCAGGAGGTTACATGAGAAAATTTTCTTTATTGACAGTCATTATTTTGGGAATAATAATACCGTCATTTCTTATCGGATCGATATGGCAACGCGATTCAGCGTATCTTAATATTCGCGTCAATAATGACACTACAGATCAGTTACAAAATGAAGAACAAATTGTAATGAATCCTACTGATACGACTAATATGGTTGCGGTATGGCGGGATTTCAGACTTGGTTATCGCCAAGTTACCTATGCGTATACTTATGATGGAGGTCTAACCTGGGAGCAGGATCTATTTTCAGAACCTCAATATATCTGGGATAGTGACCCTGGTTTGACCGTGGATACAGCAGGTAATTTTTATGCAGTTATCCTGTCTTATAACTCAACTTCAGAACCTAATGGATTATTCGTTTATAAATCAACTGACGGCGGGGCTACGTGGAGTGGACCGATCACTGTGATCAACGGAGTTTCGGGCGTCTTTGAAGATAAGGAACTGATCGCTTGTGACCGTTCAGCAGGGCCATATACTGATAATATCTATGTGGCCTGGGCAAGATTTCATAATACCCAGATCCTGATTTCCCGCTCGACTGATGGCGGAAACTCTTTTGTCAGTCCGGTAACGGTAAGTGATTATAATGGTGTCCAGTGGCCAGTCCCAGCAGTCGGACCAAACAGTGAGGTCTATGTAGCATGGGTGCATTATTCACCCGGCTCGATCCGTTTGGACATATCGACTGATGGCGGACAAACCTTTGGGAGTGATATAACAATTCAGAATACCACCTTTGTTTCTGGATATATCAATGGTAGTATCACGGTCTTTTCCTTTCCTGCACTCGATGTCGATATAACCGGAGGACCTAATAATGGTCATATGTATGTGGCATACATGGATGATGCCTCAGGTTTCACAGACACTGATATATTTTTCACCCGTTCAACTGATGGTGGTTCTACATGGAATCAGAAAATACGCATCAACGACGACCCACAAAATAATGGTTGTGATCAGTTCCACCCCTGGCTCACGGTTGCCCCAGATGGCAGCATTATCGTTGTTTTCCTTGACCGACGGCTCGATTCCGGTAATCTGCTCATGGACCTGTACCTGACAACATCGACTGATGGTGGCACGACCTGGTCTACTAACGAAAGAATAACAACGGTATCGTCGGATCCAACAGCTGGTTCATGGCAGAAAACGGGCAATTATCCGGTTAAGTGCGAAGCTCCTTTTATCCTTGCTGATCGGGCTGGACTTCTCGGTGAATATATCGGACTCACCGCATCATCAATAGATGACATTCACCCGCTCTGGACTGACACCAGACTTGGAGATCAGGATGCCTTTTTCGGTGTCAAAGACACGACCTCACCTCATGTCCAGGAAATCCCCGAACGCCCGACTTCTGGAAAAGGTCTGTTAGTATCGCCAAATCCAGGATCAGGCAAAATTTCATTCATTATAGATTCAGATTACGCGGCTATTAATCAAACACGGCTTGAGATCTATGATGCATGTGGTCGTGTCGTTAAAACCTATGAAAACCCGGCGCATATTATTACATGGGATCGATGTACAGATAACGGCGTGTACGCACAAAGTGGCATATATTTCTGTTATCTCCGGATCGGTAAGTTATCGATAATGAAGAAATTTATTTTATTGTAGCTTCTAAAATAGTAGCCTTGACAATTATCTTAATATGATTAGAATGAAAATATGAAGGATATGACAAAGGTTAGACTTTTTAAATATCTAACTCCTCAGGAAGTAGATTGGATGCTCGTGAAATGGAAGATGCGAGATATTCAAGAAAATACAGTGATTATCAAAGAAGGCACTACTGGTGATGAGATGTACATCATTGAATCCGGTCGAGTGGAAGTGTATTTAACACGTGGTGATGTCGTCCTATTATTGTCAGAGTTACAAGAAGCTTCATTTTTTGGTGAAATGGCTCTGCTTACTGACAAGCCGCGTTCGGCAACGGTCAAAGCAAAAACAACTTGCCGGCTTCTAACTCTGAAAAAACAGGATTTTATGGATATCCTGAGTGAAAACCCAAAAGTCGCAGCAAAATTTCTTTTGGCAATGGGTGAAGATCTGAGCAATCGGATCATGGCGACTAATTCAAATCTCGAGAACTATTTTCTGATTAACCAAGCAATCGTCGATAATGAATCCTTCAGAAATCTATACATTCTGACGCATAAGGCCCCATCGTCTAGCGGTTAGGACATCACTCTTTCAAGGTGGAGACACGGGTTCGATTCCCGTTGGGGCCGCATTATTGATGATTATACTAAAGGAGGTATAATGAAGAAGGTTTTCCTTGTTTTTTGTGCAATACCAATATTCCTCTTAGCACAGGAAACAACAATCTATGGCGGTCGCGGTATGTTCAAATTACAATACGCCGAGCCCTTTAATATGGGTGTGCTCACATTCCATATCGCTCCGCAAGAACGGTACGAGACAATGACAAGTACCCAAGGTGGTCAAAATGTAACTGACCGCAAGCACTTTTTCCACGTCTCAACTGGTATAACATATTCAATCATCGACTACATTGACGCCCGAGTTGACTTTACACCATTTTGTAAATGGTTTGAGATGAATAATTATCCTATTGATCGTGGTGATCCAGATCCAGTAATTGGATTAAAGTCGATTCGGATCGGTGCAAAAGGAGGTTACCCGTTTATCATTGATAAGATAACTCCCTTAAAATACGCTTTTGGACTTGATATTTATGTCGACATTGGTCCGGGATTATCAGAAGAATGGTTTAGTAATGCACTATATCGTGATGAACAATTCTATGCGGATTCTTTTGTCGGAGACGCCGGTGCGACTCCGGTCATACCTAATTTTCCTCCCCACATACCACATAAGCCTGATATTGGAATCACTGGTCTTGTTGACTTCAGGATCGGTCCGATTGCCGCACATCTCAATGGTGGTTATCTATTCACTGGAGTAGACACAAGACCATTCTACGTCGATTCCGCTGAATTCGATGATCACTACATGAGGGGGGATTACCTTCAGCATGGTTTTGGTGTCCAGCTGATACCTCACGAAGATGCAAGAATACTATTTGAAACCTTTGGTATGTTCGATATGGATGCCAAGAAAGAATCATTATGGGTAACCCCGGGCGTACGATTCGGCAGTAAAAATGTAAGTTTTGATATTGGATGTGAATTAGGTATCGTGAGTCCCACGGTCGATGATATGTGGTGGAAGATATTCTTCAACCTTTCAGGTGGTACTGATCTGGTGAAGAAAGAGAAAATCCACATTCCAATTGCCAAAGTCTCAGGTAAGGTCTACCATGCCAAAACCAACGAACCGGTGAATGCAACAATTAGTTTCCCTGGCTCTGAAAAAGAAGCGATCCAGACTGGCGATGTTGGTTTCTACGAGACATCTTTTTCACCCGGCAGTTACCGTGTCCATGTTGAAGCTCCAGGGTATCGTTGGAAGGAACAGGGGATGGTGCTAAAAGACGGTGATCAAATCGTCCTCGACTTTGCCCTCAACACGAAACCTGTATCAAAAATAATCGGCAAGATCTATGATGTGGAAACAAAAAAACCGATCGTTGCAGAGATAACATTCCCACAAACTGAAGTAAAGGCGATCGCTTCAGATACTTCTGGCATGTACAATATTACACTAGCACCAGCCACTTATCGACTCCACGTCGAAGCGACAAACTATCAGTTCAATGAAAAGGTTGTTACGCTTCAAGAAGATGAAAGTAAAGTCATTGATATTGCACTTACTAAGATCGGTGTTGATCAGGCAATTCTTACTGGTAAAATCTCTGAATTTGAAACCGGAAAACCATTGCTTGCCCAGCTCTTATTTATCGATACCAATATACCTAAGGTAACAACCGACCCAAGCACTGGTATATATAAAGTTACTATGCCACCTGGAACATACTCAGTCAAGATCGAAGCGGTTGATTACGTACCGGAAAGTGCACCCATTGTTCTTGCAAAGGACGAAACTAAAATCCATAACTTCACATTGAAACCGATCCCTAAGGTTGGTGAAAAGGTCGTTCTTAAAGGTATTTATTTCGACTTCAACTCAGCAGTCATCAAACCAACCTCATATCCAGTGCTCGATGATGCTGCTAAAGTATTTAAAGTGAAGCCTAAGATGAGAGTTGAGATAAGCGGACATACCGATAGTGTTGGTTCTGATTCTTATAACCAGAAACTCTCCTACCAGAGAGCAAACTCAGTAAGAGACTATCTAATCAGATACCATAACACCGATCCCACTCGCTTGATCGCAGTTGGTTATGGTGAATCACAACCAGTCGCTGATAACCGCACAAAGTCTGGTCGCGATATGAACAGAAGAATCGAATTCAAAATCCTCAGCTGGTAGCAATTCAAACGCAGATATAGAAAAGGGGGCATTTTCATGCCCCCTTTTTACTTTACTATAACATCTGAGTTCTTTGTACTCTGTTTATGTCGCTTGATGCGCGCTACGCCTTACTCCCTGCGCATTTTGCTTATTTAGATATTGGTTTCGGCGATCTCTTTTTCTATTTTGTCTAAGAACCGCAAGTTCCCGGTCGACCGGAAAATGCAATTTGATTCCAGAAACACCTTCAAGGCCTCTCTCAATCTCCCTTGTTTCTTATAGGCAATACCCTGCAGATAGTAGACCTCACCAGCCAATCGGCTGTTGGGATATTTTTTAATGTAATCAAGCGCCTTTTTGTAATAGGTATAGGCTCTAGTGTATTTCTTTAGCTCCGCAAGAATCTTACCCCGGTAAATGAAACTGTTGACTTTGTATGCAACATTCCGCTCCAGACGTAGTTCAGTCAACATCTTCTTTGATAGAACATCTGCTTTTTTCAGTTTTCGTGCAAGGAGAAGATAGTCAATTTCTTCTTTCATGCAATCAATATGAAGGTATTTCATATCTACTCGTTCTGCTACTTGGATCGCTCGTTCCAAATGCTGCTTCCCCTTCTTTATCTTACCCTGTTCCCGATAAAAATCACTCAACCCGATATGGCTGAACACAACCCCCTCGTGGAAGTTCATTGCTTTTGCCAATTTCAGAGCTTCTTTGTAGTGAAGGATGGTCTGGTCGTACATCATGCGATTGAATTCAATAGCTCCAAGGTTAAAATGAAGATGCACAACAGTCCGTTTTGCACCCACTAACTTAGCCTGTTTCAATGCCTTAAGGTAATACTCCTCAGCCCTGGGTAAGTCAGAGCTAGCATGTAGGGCACCGATATTGTTATAAGTTATTAATACACCTTGTTGGTGTCCGATATCTTGATAAATCTTCAAGGCTCGGTCGTAGAACTTCTGACTCATCCTCATATTATATTTTTCATAATAGTTCAACCCGAGATCAAGATAGCACGCGGCGATACGTTTTCGATCCCCGGTTGACTCACGAATTTTCAGCGCTTTTTTTATGTATGTTTCAGCTTTCTTAAACCTCCCTAAGCGGAGAGAAGCAACGCCCAGAATCAAGTACGTATCGCCAAGCGTCTGTTTGCTCAACTTTCTTTTTTTCAATAATATCTTCTCGCATTCGGCTTGAGCATGCGTGTAGTCACCAAGGCGGGTATGCAACCAGGCAATCGCGCTTTTGAATATGTATACAGCATCGGTTCCTTTGGTTAGCTTCAAACCAGTTTGATATTGTTTTATGCTCTGTTTATAGTCCCCCATATCTTCATAGACATTGCCAAGCTTTTCATGTACTTTGTAGGAATTCGGATCTATTTTCAAACAGACGTTCAGCTGCTCAATCGCTCTATCGAACTTACCGATCAACAAAAATGTTTCAGCTAATCCAAATTTGATCTTGAATATTTCATCAATATTATCTTCATATTTTAAAACGTTCTCGTAGAATCTGATAGCTGCACTGTGCGCATAATTATCTTTCGCTTTCAGAGCGGCTTTTTTTGAGTAATGCAGCGCCTTATTCGCTTCGTTCGCTTTCATAAAATGGGTTGCTAGCTGTTCGTAATAATTGGGCAGCACATTACGATACATCTTCTCTATTGTTTCACCCACTGACTGGTGATATTTCATTAAGTCATGGCGCGTGATGTTCTTATATACTATCTGACGAACGATATCTTCAGAGAAGAAATAGTTGTCGTGGCTGCGTTCTTTAAGGAAGCCCAACCTGGTCAACTCGTCAATGGCATCAAGGATCTGCCCAACATTTCTCATGCTCGCTAAGGCAATGATCTCACCACCAAATTCCTGACCAAAAACAGCCGCAATCTCCAGATATTTCTTTATTTCCAAATCCAGGAACTTCAGTTTTCTCTTTATTGTCTCTTCAATTGTTGCAGGTATCATTATTTCTAGCTTCTTGGCAAAAACCCATTCCTTTCCGTTCCAGTAGAGTTTCCCTTGTCGCTCTAATTCTCTGATGATCTCCTCGATATAAAAAGGATTACCTCCACTTTGTTTATAGATATATTTTAACCCGGAACCCGGCGCCGAACCCATAATGGTTTTTAACAACTGAGCTGTCTGAGTTTCATTCAGCGGAGAAACAGTTATTTGTGTATACAACTTTTCCCGCGCCCACACGCCAAGAAATTCAGCAATTATCGAGCTCTTTATTTCTTCAAGCCGATACGTACCGAATATCTTGAAGCATTCATGTCCACTTCTTAGTACAAAATCCATAAGTTCACAACTCGCTTTGTCTAACCAGTGAAGATCATCAAGCAACAACACCGTTGTCTTCGGGGCAAAACTGACACAAATCTTCTGGAAAAACTCACTTACTGAATGGTATAACCTATATTTATCAAGACTCTCTGTATACGCCACGTTCAGTGCACTCTCGGCTGGAAAAATCTTCATTATCTCGGCTTGAGATATTGCTGGTAGTTGTTTGAAAACCCGCTGGACCAGAGGGAAGTTTTGTTTAATCATTTCGCCAAACATATTCTTGAAAGGGTGATAAGGAACCGCTGTTAAAGCTGCATAGGCATTACCCCTAAGAAAAATCGGCGCATTAATCCGTTCCTTTATTTCAAGTACAAGTCTTGTTTTTCCTATACCAGCTTCACCCGCAACAAATAGTGTATCATAATCCTCAAGCTCACTAAGGCACCAATCTGTTTCATCTTCCCGTCCGATAATCTCTAAAGAAGGAATTTGAAGGTTTTTCACGGCCTGTTGCTTTGAGCCAATCCTGTTTTTCCCCTGTTTCTTTGCATTGTACATTAAATTATCTGCCTGACCGATTAAAGGCTCAGAAGCGTTACCATCTTCAGGGAACACAGCATAGCCTAAACTGCAATGTATATTATGACCAGCAACCTTAGTATCATTGAGATCATCCATAATCCTCTGAGCCAGCTCGATCGCCCCATTTTCATCGGTATTCGGCATTAAAATAAGATACTCGTCACCGCCATAGCGTACGAGACTATCAACCTCCCTAATATTGAAACCTAATACACGGCTAAACTCGATCAAAACCTTATCGCCCTCTAAATGCCCAAAATTGTTATTTATATTGCGGAAATCATCTATATCTAAAAGGATCAAAGCAAATTTCGTGGCAAACCGCGTTGCCCTTTTTATTTCGTTTTCTATCCAATAATGGAGGAACCGGCGATTATAGCTTCCGGTGAGCTCGTCGTAATAAATTTCTTTCATGCGGTTAAATTGTATTCACCAATTAGCCGAAGTCAATCAGACACCCTACTATTCGTACCTGAGGGCTTCAATCGGGTTGAGTGAAGCTGCCCGACGTGCTGGATAAATCCCGAAAAATATGCCGACTGACGCGGAAAATCCGAATCCGAGAAGTATCATCCAAAAAGACACTGAGGCCTTGAGGGGCGACACCGCTGAGATCAACCAAGCCAACAGCATTCCAAATACAATACCGATTAAACCACCGACCAATGCCAGGACAATTGATTCAATGAGAAATTGCGCAAGAATATTATTGTTTGAAGCACCGACTGCTTTACGGATGCCGATTTCGCGTGTCCTCTCGGCAACTGAGACGAGCATAATATTCATAATCCCGATCCCGCCAACGACCAATGAAATGGCGGCGATAGCTATGATGGCAATAAACCCTACATTTGTTATGCTTTGGTAAAGATCCATGAGTATTTGCTGCGTGTTTAGTTCAAAATCATCTTCCTCATCAAAACCGAGACCATGACGCCGCCGCATTAGCTCGCGTACTTGATCAATCGTCTCCTCGATTTTCATCCCATCCTTTGCCTTAATACTAATACTATAGCCACCATAGACCCGCGACCATAATGACCCTCTGGGTCTCGGAAAAAACTTTTCAAAAACAGTGTATGGGATGAGAATATAATCATCAAGACTGTTTCCAAGAAATGTCCCTTTCTCTCTAAATACTCCGATGATTTTGATGCGGTGGCCATTGAGATGCAGGTCTTTCCCAACCGCAGTTTCATCTGGGAAAAGATTAGTCGCTATGTACGAACCTATGATTCCAACCGCGCGGCGATGTAAAACGTCATCTCTTGAAAAATCCCGACCACTTTCGACTACATAGTTGTTCACCCATGAGTAGTTTTCATCAGAACCAGCTACTGATGAGTTCGACACTTCATTGTCCTTGTATTTCAGTTTCTGCAGCTGTCGACTGATCTGGGGGATCGCGATTTCAACCGAGCTCAATTTGGTAATCGCCTCAGCATCATCTGGGAGCAAATCTGGACGACCGGCTAGTTTGTCCAAATCCCGGTGACCAGTCTGGACCCAGGAGAATTTCTGGAGAAAGATGAGGTCTGAGCCGATCGACTGAACCTGTGCAGCAACTGTACGGTTGAGTCCCTCTATTAAAGAAAGAATTGCGATTACCGTTGTGACTCCGATGATTATACCGAGCATTGTAAGAAAAGATCTTAGTCGGTGGCTTCGGAATGTCTGAAAAGAAAGGGTGAGTTTTGACCCGATATTAGTCATCGATTATCCACCCATCCCTCAGCTTTACCATTCTTCTCGCATGCGCTGCCACTTTCATATCGTGAGTCACCATAACCACGGTATTGCCTTCATCAACAAGACGGTCAAATATCTCCATTATCTCAGCGCCGGTCTTTGAATCTAAATTGCCAGTCGGTTCATCAGCATATATCACTTTTGGATCATTTACCAAAGCGCGTGCAATAGCCACGCGCTGGCACTCACCGCCGGACAGTTCATTGGGTCGGTGGTGCATTCGATCAGCCAATCCTACATTATCGATTATCTTCTTTGCCTTTACGATACGCTCACGTTTACTTACGTTCCTATAGATCAAAGGCAATGCCACGTTATCCAAAGCGCTCAACCTGGGTAAAAGACTGAAACTTTGAAAAATAAAGCCGAAAAATTTATTCCTCACCTTGGCGAGCTCTTCATCAGAATATTTAGAGACAAGGGTATTTTCAAGAGAGTATTCACCTGAAGTAGGCGTATCAAGACAACTAAGGATGTGAACCAAGGTTGACTTTCCAGAACCTGAAGTACCCATAATAGAAATATAATCGTTCCTTTCAATATCAAGGCTAACACCACGTAGCGCCTCAACTGCAACCTTTCCACGCCAATAAGTTTTTGTGATATCGACAGCACGACATATAATATCTGTTTTTTTCTTCATTACACTTATTCTGATGAGGAATCAGACTCGTCCTCATCTTTGATCTCAAATTTAACCCCTTGTCCATCTTTCAGTTTTGAAAGGACACGATACGGACCAATGATCACTGTATCACCCTCTTTTATACCTGAAATAATCTCAATTTCTGTGTCGCTCGAAACCCCTACGAAGATTTCAGTGAGTATTGCCTTACCATCCTGGGCAACAAAGACAGTTTCTTTGAGCTTATCATCAATCTTGCGTTTGCCTGATGCCTGAATTGGAATAGTCAGAACATCTAATTTCTCATCAGTGATAATGTCGGTTTTAACATTCATCCCCGGTCTAAGAAATGGTGAGAATACATCCAGTTCTATTTCAACCTCAAAATCAGTTGCTTGCTCAGTCGTTAACTGGCTCGTGATGGGCATCAAACCAACCTTGGTAACAACCCCGGGATAGGTTGAATCAGGTAAGGCATCGGCGATAACCTCTGCGGCCTGACCGACCTCAACCGTGGGAACATCAGTCTCATCGATCGTAACCACGGCAAGCATCTGCGACAGATCTGCAATCGTTACAAGCACCGTACCCTGATAATTCATCGTGCCCATAACCGCAGTTTCACCTTCTTCAACATTGATCTTCATTATTTTCCCGGAAATAGGGGCATAGATCCTGGTTTTCTTATAAGCATCATAAGCTTGCTCAAACTGTGCTTTTGCCATTTCATAACTCAGTGCTATCTTTTCATGGCTTTCTCTTGATATTAATTCCTTCTCAAAGAGCTTTTTACCTCGCTCATAGTCTTGCTCGGCCTGCTTTAACTGTGCCTGGGCAAGCTTCTTACTCGCCCTGGCTTTGACATCATCCAAAGCAATCAGTAAATTACCTTTTTGTACATGATCTCCTTCCTGGAAATATATCTTCCGAATTCGCCCGATTGTTTCAGCCGAAATATCTACCTGGGATTTTGCCCGTAGTTCGCCTGATGCTGCAACCTTAGAAACAATATCGCCCTTGGCAACGAGTTCAACTTCAATATCCTTTCCACCTTCACGCTGGCTCAGGTTCAATATTACAATTATTGATATTATGATAATAGCACCAATCGCTATTAAAATCTTCTTTTTCATTATCGCTCCTTATCGAATGATAATTCACCCAATAGATAGGACAGACTCGCCCTTTGAATATAGAACTCGCTCAATGAAGATTTGTAGGACATCTTAGCCTCATAAAGATCCTTTTCAGAAGTTAAAAATTCCAAGAAAGACACGAGACCAAGTGCATACTGCTCTCGGGCAATAGACGACGCTTCATTTGCCGCATCAAAAGCCTTGCGGGCAAATTGGAGCCGGTCGTATGACTCATGTAAAGCAAAGTAGGTAGTCTTTAAGAATTTTTCTGTTTCCAGCAGAATACGTTCTTTTTCTAATTCCTTGAGCTGGAATTCTTTCTTTGCATTGAGGTGATTGAATATCAATGATTTGATCTCAAAAATCGGAAATGACATGCTGATACCGTAGTTTCTCGCTGCATTATCCCTGACGTGTTGGAAATCAAAAACCAGCGAGTCAGAGCTGTATGTATAGCCGTAAAAAAAAGAAACTCTAGGTAGAAATTTAAGATATGACGATACTAAATTCAGTCTTGCCGCACTTCTCATTTCCTTGGCAATCTGGATATTGTAGTTGACCGATTCCAGGATCGTAAATAACGAATCGAGTGACGGGAATTCAATGCTGTCCGGCGGCACTAATGTATCGGTCAAATAAATATCATTATCCGTGCCAATAACCAATTTCAGCTCCTCTTGAGCAGTAATT
This sequence comes from uncultured bacterium, assembly GCA_965603515.1. Lineage (GTDB taxonomy): Bacteria > Hydrothermota > Tepidihabitantia > SM23-42 > SM23-42 > JAUVZL01. The sequence goes on along the minus strand of CBFDDH010000004.1, from coordinate 81,340 downwards.
TCCAGGGTTTTAGCCCTTGCCCTATCTTGCAATGCACTCAGATAAAAAACCTCACCCTGTAACATTTCTAGTTTAGATGCCGCGCCCAATTCATATTTTGTCTTAACCAGCTCAAGATTTTTCTCAGCTCGTTCAATCGTAACCTCAGAGGAATTAAGCAGCTCGCGCGCATTTATCAAACCATAATAAGCAGTCTTGAGCTTCAAGAGCAAACCAGCAATCTCTGACTTATAGAGAATCCTGCTGCCTTTTATCTGTCGCCCACTGACAAAAACTGAACTTATTATATCCAGATCAAAAAGCGGCTGATTCAGGTTTAATGTACCTGAATACATGCTGGTCTCAACATTGTTGATCTCTGTTCGTGTATATTGCGCCGTGGATGAGATCGTCGGCAAAAGACTGCTCAAAGTCTGATAGAACAAAATACGCGATTTTTCCAAAGATACCCCTGCCTCATAATACGCTGGACTTTGTGCCAATAACTGATCAATAGCCTGATCCATTGATAATGAATCAATCTGGATAAAAAGTAGGAGAATTATCATGTTTTCTCTGCCTAACCGCCTGGCCCACGCAAGGAACCAAGTCCTACGCCGATAAAGATTGACACAAACCAGACAAGGAATACAAGGATATAGGCATTTTGTTTCTTGACGCCGCTGACAATACTTATACCGATCGCGACAAGTATCATTTCCCAGATAATAAAAAAGTCAAGACCAGCCAGGAACTGATAAAGAAATGAAGTTTTTTCCATGGTGGGAGCAAGTAAGGCAAGAGAGGTTGTTACATGTGGAGATTTGGTGATCGCAACAAGCAGTAGCTTAAGTACTGCGGCAGGGAGCGTTATCAATGCGGAAAAACTAACAACTGAAAAAACGCTCTTAAAAGCACTCGTTCCGCCAAATACCGGAACAAGTAACTTCAATACCACTGCAAAAAGCAATAAAAGTACGGCGACAACTATCGCACCGCCAATAGCGGCAAATACTATTGGCAAAGGCCCTTGGATAAATTTCTTTGCCTGTTCAATTTCCTCATCACTCATACCTCTTTCTTTAAATGCTTCTTCCTGCTTTGTGATTATTGCGTCTTTTGCCAGCATCACTGTAAATGACGAGCTGAGCGCAATGATAATTAACACGATGATAAAAGGTTTTTTCCACTCTGGTTTTTCTTTCAAACTAGCAAAAACCTTGGATGGTGCTGTGAATAGGCTCATTATTTTATCCATTCCTGCTCCTTGTTTAACCCCTTTATAGATAATACGTATGAAATCATCAAAAGTTTCAGGATATCGCTTTGTCTATATGACATTAAGCTTCTCCTAAAGGTTTAGCCTTGACCTTATTAAAGGATTCCCCCCTCGTTTCATTCTACTCAAAAATTCCCTTAAGTCAATTATCTGAGTAGAAACTTAAACACATTAATAGTAACACCATCTCCCTTTCTAAGGGAGATGGATAGGGTGAAAGTTCTCAAGTTTCTGTTTCATGCCTTGACAAAACCCGGCATAACTATATCCTTGTTATCGAAGGAGGACATATGTTCAATCCAAAAAGATTCTGGCTTTCTATACTCTTTGGCATTGCTTCAGGTTTTGTGTGCTGGGGATTAATGGCTTCAGGTGAAGAGAGCTGTCACTGGTCGATTATTGTATCAACGATACTTAGCCGTGGTTTAATCGGTTTTGCGATCGGTATCAGCATTTTGAGGATCAAGTGGTGGCTTCACGGCATATTAATGGGCCTAATTCTTAGTATCCCTATGGGGTTTGGCGGTTTCATGGTGCCGGGCAAAGAGATGTTTATCCTTATCGGTTCAGTAGTAATGGGTATTATCTACGGTTTCTTTATTGAACTTCTTGTAACGGTGATATTCAAAGCAAAACTGAAGACATAAAGCAAACTAAGATCTTTAAGTTTCCGGAGATTATTCTAGACTTGACATTTTATGAATCCCGATTACAATAGTGTATTAAATTTGAGAAGGCACTATAGATAAAAGAATACTTGTGTCTTTGATGATTCCTTAGGTATTTATCTGTTCGAGGAGGCATGATGAAAAAAGTCTATCTTTTTGGAAAACCGACATGTTCGGTCTGTAAAGATGCTCGGAAAAAAATTGAGTATTTTAAGAAGAAAGAACTTTTTGCTGCACCAATAGAATATTATGATATGGAAACGATTGATGGTTTGACTGAAGGGGCGTTTCACGAGGTTAGTGATATCCCAACGGTCATTATTTTTGACGACAAGAATGAACTCGCCCGCTGGGAAAAACAGCTACCAATCAGCAAAGAATTCTTACCCTATCTGGTTTAGCTATAGAACCAGTCTGTTATTTCACCCACCCTTTCATAGTAAGTCAGGATTCAACATTGCCTTTAAGAGAATTAGATGCGCAGTAAGGTCGAAAAAATAAAAGCTGGGCTCAGCAATTATAAAGGTGTGGTCGTCGCATTCTCAGGCGGTGTCGACTCGAGCTTACTTTTGAAACTTGCCACCCAGGTATTAAAAGAAAATGTAGTCGCGGTAACCGCGGTATCACCTCTTCATCCAAAGAATGAAATTAATGAAGCTAAAAAGTTTGCCAGATCTCTTGACTGCAAACACATTATCATCCAAACCCGTGAATTGACAGATCCGAAGTTTATAAACAATACAAAGAATCGCTGCTACTTGTGTAAGCTCGAGCTCTTTGCGCGTATTAAGATAATTGCTACCAAATATGACTATTCAGTGATCGAAGGGAGCAATAAATCTGATCTATCTGATTACCGACCTGGCATCAGGGCATTAAAAAAATTAAAGATAAAATCGCCATTTATCGAAAGCGGAATTACCAAAGAAGAAATACGAATACTGGCGAAAAAACTGCACCTATCTAATTGGAACAAGCCATCAATGGCTTGTTTAGCATCGAGGGTCCCATATGGAATAAAGATAAGCAAAGCTATCCTTCAAAGAATTGGTAAAGCTGAAATCTATCTGGGCAGACTTAAGCTATCCCAGATTCGTGTCCGTGACCACTTTCCTGTCGCGCGCATTGAAGTGTATCCCCATGAATTTAATATCGTACTAAAGAACCGCAAGAAAATCGCAAGATATTTTGAGAAACTCGGGTATAAATATACGGTCCTTGACCTTACCGGTTTTCAAACTGGTAGTCTGAATAAATAAAATGAAAACCCCAAAAGAACTCGTCAAAGCACTGCTTAAGGTTGGACTTTTCGGCTTTGGCGGTGGTATCGGCATGCTTGCTATTTTGCGCGCAGAATGTGTCAAAAAGAGAAAATTGGTAACTGACGACGACCTGTGCACTGCCGTTGCCATGGGACAGATGTTGCCTGGCCCATTTATCCCGAACTACTGTGAATATATAGGTTATCACCTCTTTGGGGTCAAGGGAGCAGTCGTCGCTGCAACCGCCTTGCTCTTACCGTCTTTTGTACTTATGTTAGTTCTTTCGTGGTTTTACCTTACCTATCAATCACTCCCCGGTGTGACTCAAATATTCAAGGGAATCGGTGCAGTAATGACTTCGATTATTCTCTGGGCTGCCTATGACATGGGCAGGGTTCTAATAAAAGACATTAAAGGTATTATTATTTTCGCCTTTGCCCTAATTCTTTTTCTTTTAAAATTCGATCCGATTCTCACCGTCCTTATCTGCGGGTTTCTCAGAGTAGGATTAGATTATGTTAAGACTGCCAAACAATGTCTTTTCGCGATACCTTTATTTGTATTCCAAGGGGAAAAAGCGATCACTTTAGCGGCAGTATTTCTCAAAATCGGTGCAATCATATTTGGTGGGGGCTATGCAGCGATCCCTTTTATTAAAAATGAAGTATGCAATACAAGAAGCTGGCTCAGCCCTCAGGAATTTCTTGATGGCATAGCACTGGGACAAATGACACCAGGCCCGGTCGCGATCACAGCAACATTTGTAGGTTTCAAAGTCATGGGCATCCCTGGAGCCATAATTGCAACACTCAGCATTTTCTTGCCTTCTTTTATTATGCTTATGATATTGGTAAGAATATATAAGAAAGTCGGCAATAACAAATACGTAATGTCCTTTTTCAACGGCATTAAATCTGCGGTTGTGGCGATCTTATTGTCCACCGGGATCCTTTTTGTTTCACTGAACTGGCTCAATATCCCATATGGAATATTCGGGGTTGTTGTTTTGATTATTCTTCTGCTTATGAAGATTGAACCGATTTTTTTAATTTTGGGTGGTGCGATATTTAGTTTGCTTATCGGCTAGATCAGTAAAGAACTCGGTATATCTTAATTGGATCTTCTTTCCCTTTTACTTTAATAAGCATGGACTCAGAAAATTTATAGGGAACTTGAGTTTCCTTGAAGACATTTTCCGATATGATTATTTCATCACCGCCGGCAACCTCCTGAAGTCTATTCGCGATATTGACTGAAGCACCGATAACCGTGTAATCCAGACGGACCTTTGCTCCTATATTCCCAACTACTACTTCACCGGCATTGATCCCAATACCGATTTTTATGATTTCGTCGTCTTCTTTCTTTCTCTGCGCGCTCATTTCGAGTATCGCTTTCTGAATTTCTACTGCGGCGTGGATCGATCGATCAGTATCATCATCATGAGCCATAGGTGCGCCAAAAACTGCCATTATAGAATCACCGATAAATTTATCGACCGTCCCCTCATATTTGAAAATGATCTTGGTCATGACGGTAAGTACCTCATTGAGTAATAAAACAACCTTCTCGGCAGGTAAGCGCTCGGTAAGTGGTGTAAAACCTCTTATATCAGCGAAAAGAATGGTTACCTTACGCCTGCTCCCCTGTAGTGTTTCGATATACTGATCCGGGTTCTTGAAAATCTCTTCGGCCACCTGGCGCGATACATATCTGCGAAAGGCATCCTTGATTTGCTCCTTTTCCCGTAAGCTCTTGGTCATTTTATTGAATTCGGCTATCAAATCACCAATTTCGTCATCAGCTCTCTTCTTCAGCGCCAGGCTCAAATCTCCATTTGTGACCGCTTTAACCCCATCAACGAGTTCATGAATTGGATCGGTAAAATATCTTGAAAGCAACATAGCTCCGAGCGTACCGAGAAGCAAACCCATTACTGAAATAGCTATGAGAATAACCTGCATAGTATTGGTTGTCTTGATTATCCTTTGCATATCAATCCCCACACCAACCTTACCGATCTCCCTTTTCCCAACCAGCACAATAGGTCGAGTTACGTGATATGTGTTCTGCGATTTGATAATTGCATCAACCGGACGGTCAATCAACTCCATTTCATTATGAGCACGGATAACACTGTTACTGTCTACAATATACGCATAGCGCACGCCTTCATTCTTTATTGCATCAGTTACTAAACGTGCTAAGTATAGATCGTCTTTTGCGATCAATGGATCTTCGGCATTTAAAGCAATAAGGTTCGCCAGAATTTCACCCTGGAGTCTTATTTCGTGAGTCAAAGACTTTCTGACTCGATGTAGAGTGAACCAGAAGATAACACTCGTTATCACCAGCATTAGGAGAAAAATCAGGGTAGTGAATTTTATTCTTATAGGAATCCGCATAGGTTAAGTATTAGAATAACGTATTTCCACGTGAAGTCAACATAAAACACTTGGAAATCCGGGCTTATCGTCATTGACAGCACACCATTTCTAGATATAATTTTGGTTGAGGCGGCGTAGCTCAGTTGGCAGAGCAGGAGAATCATAATCTCTGTGTCGGGGGTTCAAATCCCTCCGCCGCTACTAAACTTATGGCACAAATTAACGAGTACTTTAATAAGACTGCAATCCTCGGGGATCACGTGAATGAGGTCTCTCGATTATTAGATAAGAACAATGATAATATAAAACAGCTCACTCTGGAAATGGAACTTCTCTTTACCCTTTTTTCACGGGGCGATGAACTGATACAGATCATCCAGGATTACTCCAATATCCTACAGCAGGATATCGTCACGTTAAGGGTTTCGTACACGCAATACGAAGATACTATGAAGCAAATTAGTGACCGGCTGCTGAACCTCAATGAACTTCTGAAGTCATTGATCAACAGGTCACAGCAAATCCAGAACAACGCAGATCTCTTTATTAAATCAGCTCAATCCCTGGCTAGTCTTTCCAAGAATACAGAAATACGCGCTCACCACGCAAAAAAAGAAGGTAAGGGGTTGGCAATTATCGCTAAAGAGTGCCTTTCACTTGCCCAGCTTGCCCAACTTCCATTCCATGATTTCAGTGCTTTGCTGAATAACCTTGAGCAAATCGTCCGCCCAGTAGTCGAGGAACTGAGAAAAACAATCGAACTCTCATCACGTGCACGTGTTTTACTGAAACAATCGTTTAAATCCCTGAAGACGATCGATGACACAACTGTATCACTGCAGAACATAATTACCCAACTGGAAGAAAATAGCAGCGTTAACCAGGAACTAAAAGCCACTGTTTCCGAAGGATTAAGTGTTCTAAAAAACCAGTTCCTCACATCGATGAATACAATCGACGATATCTCAGTTCACTGTAAACAAATTAATTCTCTTGCGCAGACATTAAGTGTTCTAAGCACTATTTGTTCATCAGTTAAGGAACAAACCTCAACTGATTTTGAAAATTCAGGTATATCGTTTATTGAACAACAATATAATTTTTTTTTACAGGAGAATATAACAACCATAGGTAAGTTCTCAACCGGCAAACAACCCCCACTGTTCCCGCATAAGATCTACCAAAGTATTGGCAATATGACCGGTCAAATAGTGGAACTCAATAACTCTATTAAAGAAATTCATGGATACAAGGAAGCTCTGGGTACGGATATGGCACAAATCGTTGATTTGGGTAAGCAGATTGAAAATTTCCTGGATGAAATACAAAATGTCTATGAACGCCTGAATGATCTGGGTAAGAATTTAAGTTCTGAGATCAAGAAGATTGAGGTACTTGTTTCTTCAACCGGTAAAATTTTCAATAAGATCAAAACCCTGTCTGTCTTTGCGAAAATCGAACAGGGCCGAAGCTCAGAATACCAGGACATTATCTCCCCTATCGTGGATGAGTTTATCCAGCTTGAAGCAGAAACCGAGCAGGCATTCGCCGACATTGTTCCACAACTAACGCTGGTAAAAAAAGATGCTCATGTCTTGAATAAAGAAAAGATGGTGGCGCGTTCAGGAAAGATCAAACCACCGGATTATTCGAAAATAAGAATATTCCTCGATGACATCAGCCGTGTGTTTGGTGAAGAAAAGGAACAAGCCGAGGAAATTTCGAAAATCATCACCAGCTTAGATAAAGAAAATACAACACTCAGTAATGCGTGGGATAACTACGAAGGGGTTATTGATCAAATTTCTAAAGCGGGCAGTTCATTCGATCGGTTATTCGTTCACAAAAAAGGTGAAGCGCCAGGATATATTAGAACAAAGAAGATATTAACGGTCAACTTACCTAGCGATCCGTTAACCCTGAGACCCGATGTGAAGACTGATGTCAATTCTCACCGGGTGATCTACAACTATTCATCTGGACTGTTTCAATTCGGCGATGGAGCGGATATAATCCCTGGGCTCTGCCAAAATTACTCAGTATCACAGGATGGTCGAGAATATATCTTCCGGCTGCGCGAAAACTTAAAATATCAGAATGGCAGGCCAATTATGGTTGAGGATATCAGGGAATCAATTATCCGGGCTCTTGAGGGACCAAATTGTAGTCTTTTTGATATGATCACGGGTGCCGCAGAATTCGCTGAAAGCAAACAAAGAACCGCGCTCGGGATAAAAATAATTGACAGTTCCACTCTAAAACTTAGCTTGGAATACCCATTTCTTCCGATTCTTGCTAACCTGGCATGTGATATCGCTGACCCATACCTGGATGATGAATTGCCGATTGGTGCGGGACCTTTCAAATTGATCGCCTGGGAAAAAGGAAATAGAATTATCCTTCAGGCTAATGAACATTATTTTGAGGGGAGACCCACTGTAGATGAACTATACTTTCTTACTATTAAAGATGAGAATATGGGGTATGAACTCTTTAAAAAACGCGCACTATCGATTTTCCAGCCTACCGGTGATGCGTTAAAGCGAATGCGGGCTGAAATGCCAAAATTACTCCACACCATCCCTGAACTCGGGATACTATATTTATGCATTAATTGTCAGAAAAAACCGTTTGATAACAAACAGGTCAGGCAAGCTCTCGCACATGCTATTAACACAAACCAATTAGTGAATATGTTTTTCAAAGGTTCTGCAATAAGGGCAAAAGGGGTTTTTCCACCTTCAATGGAAGTCTTTAATCACCGTTTGGAAGGTTACAAATTTAATCCGGCAACAAGCAAAAGGTTGCTGAGCGAAGCCGGCTTTCCCAGTGGTTTGCCCAGTATATATGCGCTCGATATAAGTGACACACCAGCCGCAATAAAACAGGCTGAGTTCATCAAAACGAGCCTCATGGCAATTGGGGTACGCATCGATATAAACCCTATGCCATGGCAAAATTTGATCGAAAGAACTTATGCCTGCGAATCCACACTTTCTTTTCGGGGGTGGGTCAGTGATAATGGTGATCCTGATAACTTTGTGTATCCTCTGTTCCACTCGGCATCACATGGCAGACCAGGTAACACATTTTTCTTCTCTTCCTCTGAAATTGACCGTGATATTGATCAAGCACGAAAAATACGCAACTTGAACCAAAGAATTAGTTTGTACCGACAGATTGAGAAAAAGATACTAGATGAAGCACCCGGTGTCTTTTTCTTTCATCGACTTCAAAGTCTCGCGGTACAACCGGATATTTTAGGAATTAAACCACATCCCCTGGGGTTGGTGAGGACAAAATATGTTTGTCCATTAGGAAAACGGTGGTCAATTCCAGCCCAACCCGCCAATCGGGAGGAAAGAATTGCTAATATGGTTTAGGCGAAACCATAGGGGGTAAAATGGCAAAAAAAGAAGACACCGATATTTTAGCTGATCTTGAGAAAAAACTGGGAAAACTCGAACAGGCTGAAAGTGGCCTCGATGAAAAGAAAAAAGAACTCAAAGAAATGGAAGACAAGATTGCCGATGCGTATTCGTCTCAGATGGAAATAACCGATGAGCTTGAGGATCTTAAAAAGACAGTTGAAAACCTTAAGAAAGAAGAAAAAACACTTAAGGAATCCATAAAATCAAGTGGCAAAGATGCCAGGAAGGTTGACTCAACGCAAAAAGATATTAATAGACTTTCCGTAGAAAAAGAAAAACTTGAAAAGAATTTAAAGGATTTGAGAAAAGATGTTGACCGGCTCAGTGGAGAAAAAGGCAAGCTCGACGGTCAGATGAAAGAGATGAGAAGCCGCCATACCTCCATATCCAAGGATCTCAATATCGTAGAAAAAGAACTTACGCAAACTCAAAAAGGTCAGAATGACCAGGAAAGACAATACAATAGCATTAAAGTGAAAACCGAAGAATTGAAAACCGATTACCAGGAAGTCGAACAGACCCTACGCAATGCGCTTGCTGACCTACGGATTACAGAAAAAGATTTGAAAATAATGAATGAAGAGAAAAATACTCTTGGTAAAGAACTCGATACTGTGAAAAAGAGCCGCGAGAAAGAAGAACAACAACATTCGAAACTCAGCGCCGAAGTTGAATCGCTGACTGAAACAAAGGGGCAATACGAGAAGGCAATCGAGGACATGAAAACAGAGGAGCCGGAACTAACCACCAAGATCGCCGAGATAAAAACAGAAATCCAAGAAAACACCGAAGCCCTCGGGCAATTAACCGAAGACGTCAGCAATTTGACCGCGGAAAGACAAAGTCTGGAGAAAGACAATAAGGAACTAGTTAAACTTAAGAAAGAACACGATAAGATAAATGAAGAGCTTAAGAAGATGAGAGAGGAAGAAGCAGAACTCGTCTCGAATATTTCCCAGTTCCAGCTGGAGTTTGGAACAATGGAAACATCCTTCAAGGAACTCGACGATAAGTACAAAGACAGAAAGAAAGAAAATATCGCCCTGGAAAAAGAGCTGTCTAAGAACCAGCAACAATCTGATCAGCTTAGCGGCAAGCTCGATAGCATCCGTGAAGAATACAACGAGCTGAAACCACAGGTTGCAGAACTGAAAGAAAAAGAAAAAGAACTGAGGAAAATAGAACCCGAGTACAATAAAATAAAACAAGACTTCGATATTCGAAAAGGAGAAGCCCAAGAACTAGGTAAATCAATCGAGCTTGCGAAAAAGAAAATCGCCGAGCTTAAACCAGAAGCCGACAAATACGAAGCGATCAATAAGGACCTCCAGGAGAAAAAGATCGAATTGATAAAGGTTGCTGAGGATCTCAAAGAAAAAGAAGCCAAGTTAAAGGAAATTGAAGGTGATTATCAAGAAATAACAACTTCGTTGCCTAAGATGAAGGAAGAATATGAGGATATCAAATTGGCAGTTGAACAAGACGAAAACGTCAAACAATTGCTCGATACTCGTAAGAAGGAATTATCTCTTATCGAAGGAAAAATCACAGAAAGAGATGAGAGGGTAAACAAGCTTACTGAGAAGCTGGAATTCCTGAAAAAAGAAGAAGAAACATCGGCTACTCAACTGAAGAAAGAAACAAAGGACCTCTTGAAAGAACGCGACAAGTACAAAACTGAAGTTGATAAAATGACAAAGAATGTCGATGAACTGGACGCCAAGGTTGGCGACCTAAAAATAAAACACTCTGAGGTCACGGGAAGAACAGAAAAAGCCAAAGTCATTGAGGCAAATATGATATCTAAATTGGATAAAAGACGACAGGAACTTGTTGATATCAACACTGAGATTGAAGACCAAAAGGCAAAACTTAAAGATACGAAACAAGAACTCGTTGAACTCCAGGGTAAGAAAAAGGAAGCCGTTACACTCGTCGCTAAGTTGGACGGTATGAAGACTAATATTGTTAAATTGAATGGTGACAAAGAGAACCTCGATAAAGATATCGCCTCGAAGAAAAAAGAACTGGAAAAAATAAAGGTATTCATTGCAAGGTTGCGTGAAGCACAAGTAGGCTCTGGCAAGAAATCTGGGAAGGATTCTGGTAAGACTGACAAAAAACAGCAGATTTCATTTTAGCGACGTGCTCGGACAAATACCAATATTAAAGGGTATTAAGATCTTACCCGGACAAATCAAAACATGAAGATAATATACATAATTGTCGGTTGTGTGCTATGCGCTCTGAGTTATGCGGTATTCTTGATCCCGCATCAAATCGTCCCTGGCGGCGTAACCGGGATTGCCATGCTATTGCACTTCTTATACCGTTCGCCAGTAGGTATTATCACGATAATTCTAAATATCCCTCTTTTCCTTGTTGCCTTCAAAATTTTGGGGCTCCGCTTTGGAGTGAAATCAATTATTGCAATTTTCATTACTAATATCCTGATCGACTTTTTCATATATACACTCAAAATAACCACACCAACGGACAATGTGATACTTGGCGCACTTTATGGTGGTTTGCTTTTAGGACTTGGCCTGGGTCTCATCTTTCGTGCTGGAGCAAGTACTGGTGGTACTGATATTGCTGGACAACTCCTCACCAGGAAAACCAATTTATCAGTCGGGATGTGGATAATGATCGTTGATTTCGTGGTCATAACCCTGGCTGGTATTACTACCGGCTCTATTGAATTAGCGCTTTTAGGCTACCTTGCTCTATTTCTTTCGTCTAAGGTCATCGACCTCGTGCTTGAAGGCATGAATTACGCACGCGCCGCCTTCATAATCAGCGATGAGCACGAGAAACTCACTGATGAAATATACGAAAGGATGAAACGGGGCGTTACAATCCTTGATGGATACTCACCATACACAAAAGAAAAGAAACCGGTTATTCTGTGCGTCATCACTAAAAAAGAAACCCACAGTTTCAAATCATTGATCAAGGGGATCGACGAAAAGGCATTTGTTATATTAACCGATGTATTTGAAGTATTAGGTCAGGGGTTTAGAAAAAGGATTTAATGCATTTCAGATCGTAGATTTGCGATTTTAAATTAAACCCAAAATCCAGATATTAAGAAAAAGAATCGTATTAGCCCAATTCAAATCATCACTACTGTATAACGACAAAGCCTACGGGTAACCGTTAGCAACCCGTGCAGCGTTTTGTTAAACGGAATTTTATTTGGTAGTATTATAATTCTATTGTATGCCAATGACTAGAAACGACGGCCACCACCACGTCCTTCACCCTTACCACCTTCTGTTCGAGGGCGTGCCTCATTCACGTTAATCGTTTTTCCCTTTAAGTCTTTACCATTTAGCCCCTCGATTGCAGCCTGCGCTTCAGCTGCAGTGGGCATCTCCACGAATCCAAACCCTTTTGATCGATCACTATATTTATCTTTTATAATGGTGGCGGATTCAACCTTGCCGAATGCTTCGAAAGCCAACCGCAAGTCCTCTTCGGTGATATCGTACGACAAATGTCCTGCATATATTTTCATTCTAATCTCCTTTTGTAACAAATCACTTAGTTAAATATAAACAAAAATAAGCTAAAGTCAAGGGATAAGAACATTAGGAAACAAAGAGATTATCCCGCCTTTAACGACGATTCTCGACCTGCGATCATAACTACATCTTGATAAATTGGGACTCGACTTTTGTTTCTAAGATCGTAGAGTATCATGCCATAGACAGATCCGTCTTAGGCGGAACCTCTGCCACTACATAATTCTAAGTGGTCAATATTCACCTCTTGAATAACGAAATGATTGGAATATAATCTCCAAAGGATTGTAATATTATACAGAAGAAGGAGGAAGATATGAGAATCAGGATTATTATTATAGGTCTGGTGCTTTTGTGCTTTGGCATATCCCAGATCGAAGATGTACCAAAATCTGCAAAAAAAGCAACCCAAGAAGAAAGTGTATTAGAAGAAAATCCATCTTATGACGAAGAACTGATGCGAAGCGGGCCAGAAACAAAGGGAATCCAACCTCAACCACTCAAATTCAAGGCTGGTCGCACTGGCTGGAAAGTTCAGATCCCGGGTAACCGTCCATTAGCCACTGTCGCCTATGAAGACGGACTCATTTTTGTCGGCGGCGGATATGGCAGCTATGAATTCTATGCGCTGGAAGCTAAAACCGGTAAACTCGCATGGATGTTCAAAACCGGTGATGATGGTCCTACTGCGGCAGTAGTCAGAAAAGGTTATGTTGTCTTTAATACCGAGTCCTGTATAATTTACGTGCTGAGAGCAAAAACCGGTGAAAAAGTCTGGGAAAAGTGGCTTGGTGATCCTCTTATGAGCCAGCCAGCAATTGATGACAAGTATGTTTATATGGCATACCCGGGCAATGATGGCTCCCATCACCTTGCATGTATGACCCTAGATAAAGGCAAAGAGGTCTGGGATGTAAGCATAGCTGGCGATTTGATCTCGGCGCCGGTCATTAATGACGGTTCAGTTTATATCACGTGCTTTGATGGAACCGTATATCGTTACAGAACAAAAAATGGTAAACTCGTCTGGTCTCGGAAAAAACAAGCTACGTGTGCACCGACTATTTATAACGACCGGATTTTCGTAAGCTTGCGCCAAGAACTAAAAGATGGCGATAAGATCAAACAATATGAAGGCATAGCAACGCTTGATGACAGAGATGGCGAGCAGCAACAAAAAGAACTCTGGTCAAAAAGAGAAGCACCTTATCTTTCCTATGGTCGTGCTAGTGCGAAAACCAGTGCTCAAGCTGAACTCGATGCGAGTGTGGGATTCGGATCAGCACCTTCGGCCGCCAAATTAGGCCAGGCTAAGGATAATATCGGTATGTACTCAGTCGCTGGCTGCTGGGCATATCAAGGGTCAAGACCAGTCATTAAAAACGGCTACTCCTACAATGCCATGGGTAATGAAATCCAGGCATTGGATGTGACTTCGGGTAAACAGAAATGGTCGAAAAAATACGATGATTTAAGCGAAGAAGGTATTGGCGGACGGGTTTTTTCACCGCCATCTTATGCTAATAAGAAGCTGTTTCTTGGTTCAGGCAGTGGTGATGTTTTCTGCCTTAGAGAAAAAGACGGCAAAGTTCTCTGGAAAGAAAACGTCGACGCATCGATTAGCTTTCAACCCGCAGTCGCACACGGCATGGTCTTTATCTCCTGTGATAATGGCATGCTTTATGGAATCAAGACTGGTGACGCACAGGACGACGGTTGGTATATGTGGGGAGGAAACTCCGAGCACAATAAGTAAGAAAATAAAAGAATCCTTCCACGGCAAAAGGAAAGATCAGTGGCAATATGAACAACCGGTATCTCGGTATCACGAAAAACAGCATAGCGATCAAAGTTGAAAGGATAAAGTACACGTGAAAAAGGCAATATTTCCTGACGTCCTTTATTGAATGGATCAAGCCTATCATAAAGAAAGGCAATAAGATAAACCACGGCAGCCAATATGCTACTGATCGCGCCCCGGGATAGGTGAATTTGATCCCCCAGTAATATCCCCAGTAGAAAACGAATTTCCGTAAGGCGAGTTTCAATACTTCCGTTGGATGTTTTGTCATAAACATAAGGGCTTCGTTCATATAGATCTTATCCAATTCGAGTTCATACTTCACACCTGGTCGCAAAGATAATATCTTTTCCCTTTTTTCAGGTGAAATCTGAAATGGAGGATCTGTATATTGACTTCGTGTCCCGGTCGCCTGTGGATTCTGTCCTTGCCAAAGATTATAGCCCCCCTGTGTTGTAAGAGGCACAAATGCACCAAACCGCTTATAGTTTCTGTACGCCCACGGCGCCCAGATAATAATGGCTGCCACTGCAAAAACAGAAATCCTCTTTGCCCTGCTTGTGCAAAGGACAAGAGAAATCCATAAGAGGATAAAGGGCGCATAAAGAATGACCTCGGCTCTTGACAACAGCAAAAGACCAAAAGCTAACCCGGCAAGGAGGAACCATCTTATCTTTCCTGTTTTCTCGCCTTTGAATAACAAGAACAAGAGCACGAGGTTAATGAACACATATACGTTTGCTGCACTGATCTGGCCACAAAGATACACAAGAATAGGATAGAAACAGAACAGAAGTGCCGACACAAAAGCTGATCTCTCATTGAATTTAAGGGCGACTATCCAGTATAAAATAATACAACACAGAGCCCCGATGAGTGCCTGGATTATCTTAATGAGGATGATTACATCAAGACCTGTTCCAAACACAGAACATATCCCGGCAAGAAAAAGAGGGTAAACTGGAGGAATAGTCGCGGTGGGAAGCGATGCTCTGGGGTTGTGAACAATGTGTTGTACGATCTCTCCGTTATTGTCAACTGAAAAAAAAGAATATCCTTGATTATTGAGTAGATTATGTACTAAAACACAAAATTCATTTTCCAGTGTTCTGTCACCAGAAGTAATAACTAATGGAATCCGTATGATCAGGGTGAGAAAAAAAATGAAAATGAGAGTTTTGTTAGATACAATCAAAGTGCATCCGCTCTTGAAATATCAGGGATCACATATGATGATGAATTCTAAGCTATACGGCACTACTGTACAATTACCTGTCCTGGGTTTTCTCTTGTTACTCGTCCAATGACCGGTGCCAGACCGCCGTAATGCTTTTTGAAGATATCAAGTCTCTCTTCAGGCAGAACAATAATCAGCCCGCCCGATGTTTCTGAACTGAAGATTAATTTTGCCCGCAGATCATCTGCATGCTTACCTGTTACATGGTCAGCAAAAGAACCGCGGTTCATTGTAATACCGGGATCTTCAATGCCAAGTTTCAAAAGCTCGATCACCTTTTCATGTAGCGGTAGCTTGGCAAGTTTAATTTCAATACCGACCCGGCTTGCTTCGGCCATCTCCACGAGATGCCCGGCTAACCCAAAACCAGTAACGTCAGTAGCCGCATGAACAGCGGCTTTTCTCATCGCTACCGAGGCATCACGATTGAGCATGGTCATTGCTTTAAGAACTGGATTAAGATCCACTCCCTCTTTTTTACCGGCCAAGACAGATTGAACGATCACCCCGGTGCCAAGCGGCTTGGTCAGAATAATGAGATCATCTGGTTTTGCATTAGCATTAGTGATTATTTTATCCGGATGAATGTAGCCGATCACTGAAAGACCGTATTTAATTTCCTTGGCGACAAAAGTGTGCCCCCCGATTATTAAAACTCCAGCTTCTCTTGCTTTGTCCTGACCGCCGCGTAGAATTTCGCCCATAGTTTCCGGGTCGCCATTTCCAGGAAAACCCATGATATTCAAGGCGAGCTTGGGCTCACCGCCCATCGCATAGATATCTGAAATCGAATTTGCTGCAACTACCTGGCCGTAGATATACGGGTTTCTCACGACCGGAGTAAGAATATCGATCGTGTAAACTATCGCTGAATTCTCGCTGATTTTATAAATTCCAGCATCATCTGCGGTATTAACGCCGACCAATAGATTCTTGTCTGCTGGACGGTCAAGGATTGCAAGTGCCTGCGCTAACTGCGCAGCCGACATTTTTGACGCTCAACCAGGGCAGGTTATTGTCTCAAGAATATCAAACTTCTCTTGTTTGAAATCCTTTTTGCAGAAGAGCCGACAATGGCAACATCCATTATCAGCGACTTCCTGATCGAGCGTAGGACATGGACAAACAATATCGGCTTTTGTATCAACCGGATAGTGTTGTTTACACGGGCAAAAATATTTCCCGAATTCCTTTTGATTGTTTGTCATGAGCCTGATAACCTGGGCAATCCAATCCTGATTAGGATTAAAAATATAGTCCTTCTTCTCGCAAATGCGTTTCAACCGTGCGTAATTATCAGCAGATGCTTTATCTTGTGTAAGGGTGCTCATAATCACAGCATTATATACTAAGAGAGCAATGTTGTCAATGTCATCATTAGAAATTTGGACACATCTTTATCCCTTGATTTTGAATTTATCAAATGAACTCCTCACCTTTTTCCTCTCCTCAGAGAGGAGAGGAAAATAATCACATTAATACACCCTCTCCCTTTTTAAGGGAGAGGAATAGGGTGAGGGTTTCCTATAATGTCTAATTTTGTCCGATAAATCACCTGTTTATCTCAGGCAGAGATAACTACATTTTAGATTGTAAATTCCGGATCTGATAATCCTTTTCTATGATAACTTCTCGACTTCCTCCACACGGCGTAGCGAGCAAGCGCTCTGCTCGCTCGAAGAATAAATAAATTACTGTTCGAGCCTGTCGAGAACTCAATTGTAGTGGTTCGATTCATTGACAATGTATGATTTCTGGCTACACTTTCGCATCACGCTATATGAAGAATTATAAGTACATAGACCACACAGCAGATCTTGGTATTGAGGTCCACGCCAAGACGACTGAAGAACTTTTCAAAAATATTGGTATTGCTGTTTTCGAAACTCAGGTCTCTGGACATTTCTTGTCGAAAAAAAAACTCAATATCAAAATCGTTAGTGAATCGCTCGAAGAACTCTTCATTGATTGGTGCCGAGAACTACTCTATCATTTCTCGGTGCATAGTTTTATCCCCCAGGAATACAATATCTCCATTGAAAAGCTGAATTTATCGGCGCGCCTCTGTGGTGACACGC
Source organism: uncultured bacterium (assembly GCA_965603515.1). Lineage (GTDB taxonomy): Bacteria > Hydrothermota > Tepidihabitantia > SM23-42 > SM23-42 > JAUVZL01. The sequence goes on along the minus strand of CBFDDH010000004.1, from coordinate 63,691 downwards.
TCGATGTAAAAAGACACAAAATAAAAACCGAAATAAAAAATGCAACCTATCATAATCTTAAAGTAAACAAGGTCAATGATCTTTACAAAGCAACGATCATCTTTGATGTATAGCCTTTTCTTCTGAACTATGACGACTGAAAAAAGTATTTATCTACCAACAAAAAGGACATTTATTAGTATCGGTTCATTTCAGTCGCTTGCTATGTTCAGACGAGGGCTATTTTATAGCTATTTGTCGATTTATCTACGCTTTTTCCTTGGCTTGAGTGTCACAGAAACAACCTTTTTTGCAACTTTCCCCATGATTCTCAATATTGTTTTTCAAAGGTTTGTCTGGGGTGTTATTTCAGACAAGTACCAAAAACGCCGCACTCTTATCATACTCGGAGAGGTCTTTGCAGCAATCAGTACTTGTATTGTCTGGTTTCTCCACACAATACCTGACAGTAACTATATGGCTGGTTATATGATAATCCTTGGGATGTGCTTTGTCGAAATATTCTGGTCAATGTCAAACATAGGTTGGAGTGCAATAATCTCAGATCTCTATCCAGACTATCAACGAACCGAGATTCAGGGGAAGCTCTCAAGTATCGGTGCGATTGGTAGACTCCTTGGCGTCTGGATTGGCGGTCTCGCCTATGATGGATTAACTCGATATTACGCAGGTTGGGGGTTTGATCAGGGATTGCTTTTCTTCATCGCCTCTGGAACCATGCTTATTTCAACTATCCCCATGTTCTTCGTTCCCGAAGGTGGTATTGGTAACCGCCATGAACCGAACAAACAAACTACCAGGCCCTCAGATAAAATTGTTGGTGTGATCTCCCATTCAAAGATCTTTTTCACTTTTTTGATCGCAATGGTCTTCATCAATTTCGGCAGGAATTCAATCGCATTGATAAAAGCTCAATATCTTGTATTAAACGAGGGTTTCAATGTATCCAGTAACCTTTTGGGCTACATTGTCAATATGCAATCAATCGCTATTTTTATCGGTGGCCTCTTTGTCGTAAAGCTCTCTAAGAAATTCAGTGATACAACCTTGCTTATGTTTGGCTCGATTATCGCAGTCATACATTTGCTGGGGTTTGTGTTTGCCCAGAATTTGGTTATCATTTTCATTACTAATTTCCTTGGTGGTATCTCCTTGGTCGTGATCCTATCATCAGCATACTCTTATGCGTCAAGGTTAATACCTACAGAACAACGGGGAAAGCAATTCGCCTTGTTCAACGCAACATTTTTCCTGAGCTGGGGTGTTGCCGGTACCCTTATTGCCGGTCCGATCGTGGACCTCTTGCTAAAATCAGGCGCAAGTCAGATATTTGCTTACAAAATGTCATTTCTATCAGCGGCAATTCTAGTCCTAATAGGTATTTTTGCCTTCGTGTTGGTCGATCGAAAAACACGGAAGATAACGAAGGCATAAGGTATAGGTCATAGCCGTTCTGTAAAGACCACACCCGATTTAAAACAAAACCATCTGTTGACTTTTTGTCGTTTCTAGCTACAATATTCACTATGAAATTGATCGAAGATATCAAAAAAGCCGAAGAACAAGCCGAAAAACTAAAGCAGGATGCTGAGGAAAAAGGCCGCTCCCTGATCGAACAGGAACGGGAAAAAGGCGAAAAACAACTGGCTTCATTGAATGAGTTCAGGGAAAAACTCATGGAAAAGAAAATAGCTGAAGCAAAAAGGGATGCCGATAAAGAGATAAAGAAGCTTGAGCAGGAATATAATAAAACCCTTGTTGCAATGAAGGACAAGAACAAGAAGAAAAAAGCTAAATCAATGAAAGAAGTACGGGATCTTATACTCAAATGGCCATTGTCCCAATAGAAAAAGTTCATATTATTGTTCATAAAAGCGTGAAAGACGAGTTCCTCCATGATTTACAGAAAGAAGGAATCGTACATATAAGCGAGCTGGAAGAATCAGCGTCTAAAACAAATGAAGAACTCAACCGAATAGATGATGCTTTAAATCAAATTTCGGTACTCAAGAAAAAAAATCCACTTTCGATGTTTTTTAGTATCAAACGCCCGATGAGATATGAAACTTTTGTGAAGGCAGTGGAATCCTATGATCATGAGAAAATAGTCGCCGAGCTTGAGACAGTTAAGAACGAAAGGAAGAGAAGTATCGCGCGGCTACATCAAGTGGAAGAAAATATCAGTTTACTTACACCGTGGGTGGGGTTCAATAGGAATATAAGTATCTTAAAATCTTTCAAGGAAACGGATGCTTTACCTGTAATCATACCATCAAAAGAAACTCTGGAAAAACTGTCTGAAAATATCGAAAATATCCCATATTCTAGAGAACACATAAATACATCCGGTTCAGTTTCGTATGATATATACTTTGCTAAAAAAGATGAAAGTGCTCAATTACGCGCAAAAATCATCGAAAACAATTGTGAAATAGTGGATTTCAAGGACAATACTGGAACACCGGAGAAACTCATCCGGCTATTCAAAAAAGAAGTACAAGAAACAAAACACCGGATCGAGAGACTTAATGAGAAAAAGATAGGATTGTCAAAAGAAATTAATAGCTTAGAAACAACTTCAGACCTGCTCGCCAATGAAGGCAGAAAAAAAGAGGTTGCTGAGGCTTTGCCTGAAACTATAAGAACAACCAGTATTATTGGATGGGTGCTCAAACGTCACATTAAACGACTGGATGCTCTTGTAGAGAAACACGGATTTGCTTTCTATGAAAAAATCGACCGGGACACTGATGAACAACCACCAGTTGCTCTCCAGAATGCCAAGTTCAGTAAGCCCTATGAAATGCTTGTTAAACTATACAGCATGCCCGATTCAAAGGAGTATGACCCGACACCGTTTCTTGCCGTCTTTTTTCCGATAATGTTTGGATTATGCATAACTGATGCGGTATACGGCATATTATTAATTCTCATTTCTTTGTATTTAATGAAAAAGGTATCCGGAGACAAAAGTCTGTTCAGGATTTTGTTGGTTGGAGGTATCCTTACTATACTTGCCGGTGCAATGGTTGGCGGTTGGTTGGGTGATCTTTTCAATTACATCGGCTTTGCTCCACTCATACGCTTCAGAGATTTTCTTATGCTCTTTGATCCGATTGAGCAGCCAATGGTATTTATTGGTCTTGCTCTCGGATTGGGATTCATTCACATGATGATCGGTATTGCCATAGAAATAGTCGACAGTTTAAAAAACGGCGAATACGGACAAGCAATCTTTGCCAATCTTACCTGGTTTCTTCTCATACCTTCTATAGCTTTATATTTTGCAGTTTTCAGTTCCTCGATAATCGCAAAAGCAATTCTGGAAATTGTAATGTGGTTTTGCATTATATCAATCATTGTAGCCTCACACCCTGAAGGCAAACCACAGCCTATTGATCAAATAGTATGGGCATTCATTATCTGGTTTATTTGGTACTTGGCTACAAGTACCGCTGGTAAACTCATGCAATTCCAGTATATTCTCCAGATTCCACGTTTTGCATATTGGGGACTCATACCTTTGGTCTTATTTGAGATCACGCGCTTCAAAAAATCGAAAGCCGCTTTAGGCAAAATCGCTTGGGGAGTTTACAATCTCTATGGTATTTCAAGCTACCTTGGAGTGCTTTTATCATATGTTCGACTAATGGCATTAGGTATGGTTACAGGTGTTATCGCCATCGCCATTAATAAGATCGCATGGATGCTCACTGACATTCCCATAGTTGGTGTGATATTAGTAGTAATCATACTCATCCCGAGCCATCTTTTCAATCTTGCGATCAACGCACTTGGTGGGTTCATACATACCATGCGTTTACAATACATTGAATTCTTTGGGAGATTTTACAGTGGTGGGAGCAAACCATTTAGACCTTTTGGTTTTAAAACTAATTATGTTGAGATCAAATAGAGAGGATTTGACAAAATCTTGGATGTTAGACTTGAGCATTAGTTATTTCCAGATTAAGAATCGGACAATGCATTTTAGGCATTTAGGTATTTATTACTATTAGGAGGAATAATGGTGGAATCTTATGGTTTAGCTGTAGCAATTGCAGGCGGCGCGCTAGCCGCTATACTTGGTGGAATTGGTTCAGCGATTGGGATAGGTTATGCTGCTCAAGCTGCAAACGGTGTCTTGAGCGAGGATCCTGAAAAATTTGGAAGTCTCTTGATCCTGGTTGCGTTACCTGGAACCCAGGGTGTCTATGGTTTTATTGGTGCATTTATGGTCTTGCAGAAAATCGGCATTTTCGGCGGTGAAATTATTACTTTAACACTACAGCAGGGACTTCAGATTTTCTTCGCTGCGCTGCCTGTTGCAATAGCCTGCCTGGTTTCCGCGATTTGGCAGGGGAAAGTATGTACTGCCGGTGTCGAAATGGTTGCAAAGAGACCCACCGAAGCGGCAAAGGCAATGATCTATGGAATTCTCGTTGAGTTCTATGCTGTCTTGGGTCTTATCGTCACCATCCTGGCAGTCGTCCAGATGAAGATTTGACATGGCTACGCAGAAAGTCACCGAAAAAATCCTTGCCGATGCGAAAAAAGAGGCTCAGGAAGTTCTTGCTAAACACCGCGAAGCAACCGTAGAAATCAAGAAAGGCTATGATGAAAGCATCACTCTTCAGAAAGCCCAAATTGAAAATGATGTAAAACTGGCGAAGAGAACAGAATATCTTCGGCTTGTTTCCCAGAAGAAACTTGAGTTTAATAGAAGAATGGTTGCTGAAAAAGGAAGACTTATAAATGCTGTTATTGATGAAGCATTGAATGATCTGAGCGCTCAAAAAGAATACCTGGGCTTTTTAAAGGCCCTAGTGAAACAAAGCGGCAGAAAAGACGGCACATTGATAGTCAGCAAGGCAGATTGGAAGCGCTACGGCTCTGACTTGGAGAAATTCTTGAAGAGCCAAGGATACGAATTTACAGTCACTGTAAACGATGAAATCCCCGGTGGTGTTAGGATCAAGAAAGATAGAATTATCTATCATGGCTCGCTAGATATAATCCGTGAAATCTTAAAAGACCATCTTACAATTGCTGTTTCCAGGGTGCTTATCTAAAGGGGGTACAAATGGCGGCTAAAGCCATCAGGAATATCGGTCTTTTCGGACATGCCAGCTGTGGTAAGACAACGATTGCTGACGCACTCTTGTATCTCGCTGGCGCAAACAGTAGATTCGGAAAAGTTACTGAAAAAACGTCTGTTTTCGATTCTGATCCAGAAGAGATTGACCGGCTTTGTAGTCTTAGTCTTGGGTTAGCTACTTTCGACTACAAGGATGTAACTATCAACTTAATCGACACACCTGGTTATTCAGATTTTATCGGCGAGGCGATCAGTGGTATCGAGGCCGTGGACTGTGCTATTATGGTCATTGATGCAGTCGGCGGAATTGAAGTAGGGACTGAAAGATTGCTTCAGAGAATAGAAGAAAAAAATCTGCCGGTGATATTTTTTATCAATAAGCTAAAAAAGGAAAATGCTGATTTCTACAGCTTATTTTCGGCGCTCAGTGAAATTACGAAAAAGAGTATAATGCCTTTAACTATCCCTATCGGTGCAAGTACTAACTTCCGTGGGGTGGTGGATATTGTACAGAACAAAGGATTTGCGGAAAAAGGTAAAGAAGAAAAAATACCACCTGAAACAAAGGACAAAGTATCTGAGTATATAGAAAAGATCATCGAAGCGGCAGCTGAAAATAATGACGCCCTGATGAACAAGTACGTCGAAGGACAGAAAATTGCGTTGCCTGAATGCACCGAAATAATAAGAACGGGTGTTGTACAAGGGCGAATCGCTCTATGCCTTGCCGGTGAAGGCTTAGATCTTATTGGTATCCAGAATCTCCTCGATGCGGTTGTTGAATTCGCACCACAACCTGATATGTTACCAGATATAAAACTTGGCGAGCAAGTCGTGAAACGTTCTGATGACGCATCTCTTATTGGCTATGTTTTTAAAACATCGGTTGAGCCTCATCTTGGAGAACTATGCTATGTCAAATTGCTGTCTGGGGTTGTAAAAAGCGGCGACATAGTGAAAAACTCAACGCAATCCAGTGACGAAAAGATAAATCAGATGTTTCTGATCAAAGGTAAGGAAAGAAAGGAGATTTCGCAGGTTTCCAGCGGGATGCTAGCTGGGTTTGTTAAATTAAAGAACACGCATACTTGCGATACATTGATTGCACCAAAAACAAGTGGGTTCTTACCAAAAACCGAATTTCCAGCCCCCTCGATATCAATGGCTATCATACCAAAAGCAAAGGGCGATGAGGAAAAAGTCTCGAGCGGTCTGACGCGTCTCCATGATGAAGATCCGACGTTCACATTTGCGTTTGATCCGGAGATCTCACAACTCATCATTTCAGGTCTTGGTGAACTTCATCTCGACACTATCCTTGCAAGGTTAAAAAGGAAATACGGTGTAAGTGTGGACCTCACCAAACCCAGAATCAAATACCGGGAAACGTTCACCAGAAAAAGCGAGGCACAGGGTAAGTACAAAAAACAGACTGGTGGACACGGTCAATTCGGTGATTGCTGGCTAAGAGTCGAACCATGTGAAAGAAACGCGGGTTTCGAATTTGTTAATAAAGTAGTTGGTGGCTCTATCCCCTCACGCTTTATTCCGTCGGTGGAAAAGGGCGTGAAGGAATCGCTCGAGAACGGTTGTATTGCGGGGTATCCGCTTACCGATATAAAAGTCACTGTATTTGATGGTTCGTACCATGCCGTAGATTCATCAGACATCGCTTTCAAAATCGCTGCAAGCGTAGCAATGAAAGCAAATGCTGAAAAAGGCAGTGTTGTCTTGTTAGAGCCTGTCTGTGAAGTGTTCGTCTTTGTACCTGAATCATTCATGGGCGATGTAATTGGCGACCTGAACAGCCGTCGCGGTAGAATAATGGGCATGGAAGGTGAAGGAAAGGTTCAACGAATAAAAGCCTTGGTTCCAGAAGGAGAGATGTATAAGTACTCTACGAGTCTGCGGTCAATGACTCAAGGTAGGGGTTATTTCAATATGAAATTCCACCATTACGAAGAAGTACCCAAGGAGATAACCAAGCGTATTATTGAGGCAACGAAAAAAGTAAAAGAAGAAGCTAAGTGAGACCCATCCTCATCCAATTCAATGGAATAGCATTGCCTTCTTATGGTGTAATGCTTGTAATTTCTTTTATCTTCGCTATCCTCTACGTCAAAAAAGCAGCCAAGAAACTCAACCTGCCCTGGATAATCATAGAAAACCTGGCTTTTTATTTAATGATCGGTGTAATCATCGGCGGCAGAATTCTTTATGTAGTCTTTCATTGGACTCAATATGAAAATGATTTGTTAGGCATAATAAGGATATGGGAAGGCGGGATGATGTTCTTCGGTGGGTTCATCGGCGCATTGCTTGCCGGCATCATCTATTTAAGAAAAGAGAAAGCTCCGGTTCTTAAGATCACTGATACAATTGCACCAGCAATCGCCCTGGGTACTTTTTTTACCAGGATAGGTTGTTTTCTTAATGGCTGCTGCTTTGGCAAGCCCTCGACCTTGCCGTGGGCAATTAAATTCCCTCCCCATTGCGTTGCAGGATCTTCATTGGTTAGTCAATATTCACTACACCCGACACAGCTATACTCTGCCGTATTCGGACTAGCACTTTTTTTCTTCCTCAACAGGAAATTATTTAAACCCCACAGAACAGGGATTGTGTTCGCTCTTTACTTGATCTTCTCAGGAGCATTCCGTTTTGGTGTTGATTTTATCCGCTACTACGAGAACATGGCGAATTTTTGGATCAACCAGATGATTGCCATGGCTATCGTGGGTCTCGGCATTATCCTGTATACCAAAGCATCGCAAGCCAAGCATTGAGTATCGCCCAAACTATCTTAAAAGCCACTCTGGACTTTATTCTACCACAACGTTGCCTTCTTTGCAATGATGAGATAGAGCAGAATATGCTGTGTAACAACTGTCTTGATTATATACCAGAAGCAAAACCGCCCCTGTGTCGGTTCTGTGGAAGGCCAATAAATAAAGGAAACCCGTGTCGATTCTGTAAAATAGAAGTTCATATTGATTATGGACGCGCATTCATGCTGTTTATCCCTCCGGTCGATAAAATTATTCATCATTTCAAATATCGCAAGAAAATCAAGCTCGCTATTTTCTTAGGTCGAGCAATGGCAAGTATTATAAAATCTGATCATTTTTTAAAAGATGCTGATATGATAGTACCTATCCCTCTTTTCTGGTGGAAAAATTTAAGGCGCGGCTATAACCAGGCAGCATTATTATCAGAAATAATAAGCCAAGAATGTAATATTCAAGTAAATAACATCATAAAACGTATTGAAAATACGAAGAGCCAGACTAAATTGGATGAACAGGCACGCAAGAAAAATGTTTTTAATGCATTTGCATTGAAAAGCAATGGTATAGAGGACAAAACTGTCCTCTTGGTTGACGATGTTATAACCACCGGTGCAACAATAAATGAATGTGCACGGGTGCTTAAAGACGCCGGTGCTAAGGATGTTTATTCATGCGTTGCGGCAATAACGCCGGGGTAGAAGATGACACGGAGACGGGGAGACTGGGAGAATCGGAGAAAAGGAGAACGGGAAAAGGTGGAAAGGAGTAAAAAATAAATTTCCCTCCCCCTTAATGGGGGAGGAATAAGGTGGGGGTGAACGATTAACAGGAAAACTTTGGCAAGAAATTTAAGAAAAAATATGACTGAAGCAGAAACGAAGTTATGGAGTAGAATACGAGATAAGCAACTAGGTGTGAAGTTTAGAAGGCAGCAACCTATGGGAGATTACATTGTTGACTTTGTCTGTTTTAAAAATAAACTGATTATTGAAATTGATGGTGGTCAGCATTGTGATAATCGTAGGGACAAACAAAGGGATAGATGGTTTTGTGGACAGGGTTTTAATGTGATTAGATTTTGGAACAATGATGTTCTAAGCAATCTTGATGGAGTTACAAAAACAATATTAAATGAGATTACACCCTCTCCTTTATCCCCTCCCGTCAAGGGAGGGGGAAAAACCTGAAAAGAACTGGAGACCATTATGTTAGTCAATTTGAATAAAATTTTAGCAAAAGCCCACCAAGGGCACTATGGAGTCGGAGCCTTCAATACATCAAATCTTGAAATCACGCAGGCGATAATACAAGCCGCAGAATTACTTAATGCACCGGTAATAGTCGCAACGAGTGAAAAGGCAATACAGTATGCCGGTATTGAAAATCTTTCTCAACTTGTCATTACCATGGCAAAAAAAGCGAAGATTCCTGTAGCATTACACTTGGACCATGGTAAATCTTTCGAAATAGTAAAAAAGTGCATAAAATATAACTACACGTCGGTAATGATCGATGCCTCGCACCTGCCTTTTGAAGAAAATCTAAGATTAACCAAACAGATCGTCAAATATGCACATAAAAGACATGTTTCAGTTGAGGCAGAGATCGGCAGGCTTGCCGGCATTGAAGACGATATAAAGGTCAAGAAAGATGACGCGATCTATACTGATCCTGGGGAGGCAAGAAGATTTGCCCATGAATCAGGATGCGATGCCTTGGCTATAGCTATTGGCACATCACACGGTGCATATAAATTTAAAGGAACACCAAGATTGCGCATTGATATATTAAAAGAAATTGCTAAGAAAGTGAAAATTCCACTCGTTCTGCACGGCGCATCAGGGGTTAAGATGAAATGGATTAACCGGGTAAACAAATTCGGTGGTCAACTTGCGCATACCAGGGGTGTACCAGATAATTTAATTAAGCAGGCAGTAAAATACGGTATATCAAAAATAAATACCGATACAGATTTAAGAATTGCTTCTACTGCAGGAGTCAGGGAATATTTAATAAAAAACCCAAAGGTCTTTGACCCGCGAAAAATTATCGGTCTTGCCCGTGATATGATGCAGCAAATCGTTGAGGACAGGATAAGAATATTTGGTTCAAAAAATAAAGCGTAGAAAATTTTTTGTATATTTGAAAACTAATAATAGCTATAACGCCTGAGCTCACCTATCGAAAAGCGCAGCGGAATAGCAATCAGCTCCAGCGCCTTGTTATGCTCAATATCTATTTTCAACTACCTATAAACACTGTCTTCTTTGTTGGTCTGGGTGCTTTTACTACCATAAACCGTAATGGACTACTGCTTTCATTATACCAGCAATGTACAATGTCCCTCGGACTTTCTATTAGTGTATCTTTTGTGACTTCGGTCTTCTCGTCACCAATTTCCACTACCCCGATCCCCTCGAGCACATAAAATGCCACATCAACAGAAGTAATGTGGCGCTTCAATGATTGCCCAGGCTCCAATGTAATGACTGTCACCATAGCTTCTTCTTTATTGTAAAGATTTCGGGCATCAACACCATGAGCATTAGCCATGATTCCAACTTCTGATAGTTTTTTAGTAATCATCGTTATTCTCCCTTCTTCTCCTGGCCTAACCTAGGTTTATCAGCACTAATAAAACAACAATCATCTAAACATGTAAAATTGCTGTATAATTAGATATCTCTGAATTTATCGTACAAAGATCAACAGTTGATAGCTTATGAACATCATCGTTGCCCGTAAGCCGGGCAAAGCTTTTCAGCTCATCAGTTGATACCTTTAAGAAATTCTGTAACTGAGAAGCTGACTTCTCGACATTTAACCTCGCCCTTAAGTCAGGATTCTGCGTTGCAATACCCATCGGACATTTGTCGGTATTACACTTTCGATACTGTTGACATCCGCATGCGATTAGCGCAGCTGTACCAATAGCAACAGCATCTGCTCCCATAGCCAATGCCTTCACAAAATCTGAAGATATCCTCAACCCGCCTGTAATAATTAACGACACGTTTTCCGCCTTTTTATGATCAAGATATTTTCTTGCCCGATGTAACGCGAATATTGAAGGAACTGAAGTAGCAGACTTAACAAATTTCGGTGCTGCGGCAGTTGCACCGGCCCTTCCGTCAATTGTAATGAAATCAGGCTCCGCATACAAGGCGACTTCCATATCGCTCTCAATATTTCCCGCTGCGAATTTAATCCCGATCGGCCTACCATTAGAAGCTTCTCTCAGGCATTTGACAACCTTCTTTAATTCATCTTTGTTTGTAATATCGTCGAAATGAGCGGGACTGAAGATGTCAGCTCCTTTACTGAATCCTCTGATAGTTGATATTTCTTCAGTGACTTTGTCCCCCGGTAAATACCCTCCCATGCCAGGCTTCGCTGATTGCCCGATTTTGATTTCAATCGCATCAACCTTTTTCAGATTTTCCTCTGTCACGCTATATCTGTTAGGCACATATTCAAAGATGTATTTATAAGAATTTTCTAAAGATTCCGGTAAAATCCCGCCTTCGCCGGAACTCATCGCCGTTTTCACTGCAGCGCTTCCTTTTGCTAAGGCAAGTTTTGCCTCTTTTGAAAGTGCGCCAAATGACATGTGAGTCACAAAAATCGGTGATTCTATAACTAAGGGATGCTTTGAGTTAGGGCCTATGATTGTTCGAGTATTAACAGGTACTTCATGATTCAGGGGTATCTTTGCGAGTTGAACACCTTTTATCAATATATCATCCCATGAAATTGTAGTCTTCTTTGTTCGCATCGGTTCGATAATTGATTCACCTGTTTCAGCGATTTTATGAATGTCTGCCATATGGGTTTCCGTGTCATCTGCTGTCCTTATGAACGAACTGGGTGAAGTGGAAGCAATTTCGAATGAGTCGGTTTGTGTAGTAGCAGCTTCAACGCGCGCATAAAAAGATTTTGTTGATTCACATACTGGACAAACCCAATTATCGGGCAACTCATTCCATTCCACCCCTTCTTTTTCTTCATCATAAATATAATCGCAAACGCTGCATCTATATCTCGCCATATTACTTTCCTTTTTATATATCTAAATTTGCTGGTTCATAGTATTCTTTAGGATGCTTGCAGCACGGACATTTAGGGGGTGGTTCAGAACCTGTATAAGTATAACCACAGATGCTGCATTTCCACTTTATAGGCGTTTCTCTTTTGAATACTGCCTTTCTTTCAACCATTTCCAACAGTTTTTTGTAGCGATCCCTGTGATGTGCTTCGACTTTTGCGATCTGCTTGAATAAAATGGATGCTTTCATATTATTTTCTTCTTCCGCTTCCTTTGCAAAAGTGGAATACATCTGCGTTACTTCATAATGTTCCCCTTCAATTGCCTCTTTCAGATTTGCTGCTGTATCACCAATTCCGTGCAGAAGTTTAAATTCATCATTTGCGTGTTGTTTTTCGTTTTCAGCCGTTTCTTCAAAGATCCTGGCAATATAATGATACCCTTCTTTCCTTGCCACTTCGGCAAAATAAGTATATTTATTCCTTGCTTGTGATTCTCCTGCAAATCCAGTTTTTAAGTTTTCTTCTGTCTTACCCATTGTTTTTCTCCTTTCCTGCTTTGTTGTTTGTCAAATATTCCTAATGACAAATCTCACCTGCCGCTATGAATCACAGTGGAATAGCGGTCAGGGGAAACGCACTGTTAGTTGTTCTGCCTCTCGAGGCGACATTCAACTAATTTACTTACGTTTCACATACCAGTGTTTTTGCCCATCGAGAAAGGCGTTAATTCCGCTTTTCTTAATTCTTCGTAGGTTCTTGATGTGGGCCACACCATGATTTGCTTCTAAGTCATTTAGTTTCTCACATGTCTCAAATTCATCACAAAGCCAGCATCCTTCAATTTCCCTTTTCTGGCAGCACTTTCTGATTTTGCAGTATGGATTGCCACCGCCGTCTCTGCAGGCGTGGTTACAACGGAGTTTCACCATGCCGCCAAGAACCCCATAGCATTGTTTGTAGTCTTTGAACATGCTGAAGAAAGATAGTCCCGAAAGCACCTCCGCTGTTTTGTCAAATCTGACGCTTCGTAGTTCCTTTCTCAAATCCCGTGCCAAATCAGCAATCCTACCAGTGTAATTGGGGCATTCACCACAATACAAACTGCAGAATGCAATCAACTCCCTTTTTTTTATCATCTACTAACTCCTCAATTATCATACAGCTAACCTAAGTTTATCTGTACTAACCAAATAGGCATCACTTCATTTTGTCTAATATGATAAGCATATACTTTTCTCAAAGGATGTCAACGAAACATGTGTATAAACAGAATTAAATTTTCACATTGACACTATCGAACATACTTTCTCATTGTTAATCCTCCAAGAATTCAGTATCCTGATGCTTTCTGTCCTGTAAAGATTGAAGCTATAGTATTGAGCTTGTCGAAATGATTTGACCCCAAGAGCAGGCAATGAGCGCCAGCGAATTGTCAGTCAGGTGGAGCGCCTTGTTTGGAGTTGTCGTTCTCCCTAATTACTTTTCCTGATTCATCTATTCCAAACACGCTATCGAATACCCGATAGCCCTTCTCCGTCTTCTTTATCACCCCCGCTTCAGTAGTCTCTTGCGGTACAGATTTTGGGAATAAACCAGAGTGTGTGAAGGCCGAGGTATAGATATTGTTTCCTTCTGCCTTCGAGAACACCTGGAAGACATATTGCCCTTTCTTTGGATCAGGACGAGAAGGCGGTTTATCTCTCTGGGTGAACATACGACCGGTGCTGTAAACAACAATGATCAAGTGCTTGTCATCTTGAATCAAGCCAACAAGGCGTGTTACGGAATAGGAAATCCGACGGGTCGGGATTGAATGGACGCCGGTTGAAACAATCCATTTCATCTCTCCGGTCTTGAGATTGGTGTGAGATATGACAATTCCTGAACGGATGACAGACTCCACCATTCTGTGTTTTACGAATCCTTTGAATTGATGAATAGCGAAACCCGGTGCAGACGCAATCACCTTGGGATTTTCGTCTTCCAGATGATTTCCCGCTGAAGACGGGGCCGCGACGGCAAGGAGAGCCACGGTCACTGCCAGGTAATTATAGAATAGATTAGTGTTCATTTCTTGCTCCCAACTTAAGTTTATCTGTACTAATAAAATAACAACTAGGGATTGGACTAATCATATAGATTAGATTTCCTTTATTGCTATATAATAAGTATATGCTTTCTTTGAAGGATGTCACTCCTTCTTTGTTGTAATAGCGGTGACACCCTTGAAGATCAGCGAAACTGGTAATGAAGGCAGTGCAGAATCAGAAAGCTTCAGGGTTACACCAAAACGCAACATCCCCTCAACCAACATGTAGCAGCCGATTAAACCGAGCAGAAAGGCAGTCTATTTGCTGAGTCTGACAGCTGTACCGTAAGCAAAAAGTTCAGCCGCACTGCCCACAACACTCGTAGTCATATAGCGAACATTGATTATTGCGTCCGTCCCCATCTCTGCAGCCTGGGCGATCATCCTACGGGTAGCAGCTACCCGAGCTTTACCCATCATCTCTGTGTATTCAGTCAATTCTCCGCCAAGTATCAACCTGACCAAGGCGGACAGATCTTTACCAAGCCAGATAGCAAACACCGTATGCCCCTGGACAAGACCAAGAACTTCTGTGATATCCCGGCCAGGGACTGTTGTGGAATTCAATAGCAAAACCGTACGCTCAGGCTCAGCAGGGAGAGACGCCTTTCCTGATGTTTTTTGTGTCCTTTGTTCGAGAGCAACACTTATCAGAACAACAAGGACACCCCCCAGAAGGCAAAAAACCGCTATCCTGAGCCACCATGGTACGACTGGATCCTGGGAAACAATCACCTGCCAAGGAATCCCGACAAATACTACAGTGAAGAGTCCCAACACGAAGGCAAGCGAGCCAATATGTCGAATTATCTTCATTTTTCCTCCTTCTTAATTAAGAACATCGCCAGTTTTATTAATTAGGGACATCGCCCATCCCCAATGTCAGACGCAGTTGCCTGATTTCTCACTGCATCTGAGATTCATATACTTTTCTTATATGATCCAATCTCTTATTAATATCCCTTACTTCATCCTCAAGACCCATCTTCTTGGCTAAATTAACTGCTTCAAAAAGCAATTCCTTTACTTCACTAAAGTATGCGCCGGCACTCACTGAACCAGAAGTCTCATACATTTCTTCATATATTTCTTCTGCTCTTGCCTTTAGTTTATTTAGATGGGTCAGTTCGTTGTTTTTCATTCTTTGATTATTTCATACTAAAATTCCGAGTCGGGCTTTTAATGCCCATACGTCCTTTCCTTTATAACAAGCATTCCTGCATTAATGTCATTGGAGAACTTTGTTCTTTGTGCATCATGGTTGTTTTAGAAACTCCAGAACCTTTCTATTTACCATCTCTGCCTGAATAATCGTTAAATCGTGGCCTGCATCGGTAATAATCTCAGTTTGTATCTGTGGAGCTAAAGTATTAAGACGCTGTACGGCTTCATGAGCAGAATAGAGCTTTTCGTTTTCACCGACTAAAAAGAGCACAGGCACTTTGATACCTTGTAATTCCTTATCTGTTAATACAGATGGTGTAACTGGCATCCGAAACCTAAAACATTTAAGACCTAGTACTGCATCATCAATTAATTCATCCAGCTGTTGTAAACTGGATTTATCATTTTTTTTGGATAAATCCTCAAAGAGCCACTCTACCATGAGTTTTTTCATAAAGTAACGATGAGGTAAAGCGGAAAGGATAGCGCGCCATGCCCATTCTCCCGGAATATCAAAGATTGTGGCTACCGGAGCAAGCCATATAACCTTGTTTAATCTATTTGGATGAGCCAGGGTGTATTGGCTTGTAAGCCAGCCACCAAATGAAAGCCCCATAAGATTAATACTATCTCCAAGATCCAGAGTTGTAAACAGCTCATCGAGCCAGTTCATCATGTCATCAGAATCCTTTATGTTTCGCGTATTTACACTTCGGCCAAAGTCGTAGATGTTATCAACAGCATATACTCTGTAATGAACGGATAATGCCTTAATATTCGGCATCCAAATGAGAGATGAAGCACCGGCAGAGGGTAACAAGACCAAAGATGGAGCATTTATTGGACCGCTAATGCGAATAAAAGTCTCTCCGTAAGATGTTTGTACTACTTTGGCTTCCGAAGCAATAGGCCACTCTTGAGCTCTTTTATCATAATGATCTAGATATTGTTCTTTGGCTTTTACTGATTTAAACGGGTAGTGTTCAGGCATTTTTGACATATCCTGTTCAGAAAACAAGGATATTACAAACCAGGAAAAGGCGACAATTATTATAATTAAAATTGCACCTAATCCCATAGAAAGCTTTTTTAATATCGACATCTTACTTGGAATATTACTCTCTTTGTTTTTATGTTTGTTCTCTCCATTACTCTTCATCGGTATTTTCTTCAAGTTATTCTATTTCCTTCCCAATAACACATAACCCAAGTTTATCTGTACTAACCAAATATGCATCACTTCGTTATTGTCTTATATGATAAGCATATCCTTTTTTTAAAGGCTGTCAACAAAAAGGGAGTAGTTCAAAACCTTGCAGGATGATTGCTGCCCAACGGGGTAAGTTTCCACCAAAAATAGAATCGCTACAACGAAAAGATGCGAGCGGGTTGACAAAGAGGTGATTTTAGAATACACTCCCATCGTAATGATGATACTATTGCATGTAAAACTATGAAGTTCTTTTCTCGGTGCATTGTATTTCTTGCCTGTCTATCGTTCCTTTGTCTTCACTGCACAAACAAGGAATTCATCTACAGCAAATTCATTGTCGGCGCGACTTGCGAGGTCAAGTTCTATACAGGAAACGATAGTATCGCCAACGATATTCTCTCGGAAGTCGACGCTGAACTCATCAGGTTAGATTCATTGCTGAATCGTTTTTCTGAAGCAAGTTTGGTGAGTGAGTTGAACCGAGCATTACGCATAAAAGCACCTGAAGATATTATTCGGCTTTTTTTGTTGAGTGATTCAGTCTCGCGAATTACTGATGGTCTATTTGACATATCAATTGCACCGCTGCTTGAGCTCTGGGGGTTTTATGAACACGAATTTAAGAACCCGGATACCGTAAAAATTACTTTGGTGAAGAGGTTGATCGATTACAGAGAAATTAAGATTGAAAAGGATTCGATAATAATACGTGAGGGTATGAAAATTGATCTCGGTGCTGTTGCCCAAGGCTATGCGGCTGACCGCGTGGGGATGATCTTGAAAGAACACAATATTAAATCAGCGCTCATAAATATCGGCGGAGAGATCGTTGCTATTGGTCACTCACCAGAAAAAAGACCTTGGCGCATTGGCATACGAAATCCTCGTGCCGAGGGTATAATAGAGGGGGTTGAGGTAGAAAATGCTGCTCTTTCAACCTCAGGCGATTATGAAAAATATTTCATAATCGAGGACCAGAAATATCCCCACATTATTGATCCAAAGACTGGTTTTCCAGCACTGAATTTTGTCTCGGTTACAATCTTTGCAGATAATGCTGCCTACGCTGATGCTATGGCAACTGCCGTAGCTATTATGGGTCCTGATAAAGGCGTGAAATTTCTTGATTCTCTGGGAATTCGCGGTATAATATATTATGAGGAAAATGGTCAGTTACAAAGGGTGGAAAGCAATAAAAAGAAAGATATTGAGTAGGTTCCCCCGAAAGATGAGATTGCCACGCTTCCTGTGGTCGCTCGCAATGACTCCCTTCATCTTCTGTCATTGCGAGGAGTCCCCCACACTTTTTGGCGGACGACGAAGCAATCTCTATATACGAATTGTGAAACCATGAAAGTTGAAGCGAAGTACTATACTACACATCAGAACTATATTGAATGTCAATTGTGTCCTCATTTCTGCAAAATAAAACCCGGACACCAGGGACTCTGCCGGAGCCGTAAGCATGAAGACAATAAACTCTGGGCCATAGACTATGGAAAATCAACATCAATTGCCCTGGATCCTATAGAAAAAAAGCCTCTTTATCATTTTCATCCCGGGTCTAAGACGCTATCGATCGCGCCAAATAGTTGCAATATGCGCTGTCCGTTTTGTCAAAATTGGGAGATATCTCAAAATGAAGTTCGCACTGAATTTCTTTCACCAGGGACCTTATTGAAAATGTTCAAGGAGCATCCCTGTATTGGTGTTTCGTATACTTATACAGAACCACTAATGTGGTTCGAATATTTACTCGATGCCGGCGCAATGATCCATCAAGCAGACGGCAAGAATATACTGGTAACTAACGGATTAATAAATGAAGATCCGTTATCAGAAATTCTACCGTTGATCGATGCCATGAACATCGACCTGAAAACAATGAATAGTGAGATCTACGAAAAAACCTTGGGTGGTGATCTGGACGCCGTAATGAAAACTATTGAAACAGCACATAAACATTGCCATATTGAGATAACTAACCTCCTTGTAACCGGATTAAATGATCGTAAACGCGACATCAACCGACTCATTGACTATGTATCTTCCGTCGACAAGAACATCCCCATCCATTTTTCAAGGTATTACCCAAATTACCACTATGATAAACCTCCGACACCTGAAAAGAGGTTAGAATATGCCTATGCTCAGGCAAAAGAAAAAATGAATTACGTTTACTTGGGCAATATCTTAACGGATGAAGGCTCGAATACCAATTGCCCGAAATGCAACAATCTGCTTATTGAAAGAGTCGCTTTCCAGGCAATGATAATAGGACTTAAAGGTAATAAATGCAAAAACTGTGGCGAGAAAATAAACATCATTACGCAATGAAGATCCAGGCTCCAAGCCCCAAATTCCAAATCTACATCTCATGTACAGCATGGTTTGGTTCTTGGTTCTTGGTTCTTGGAACTTCCCAAGGGAGGTAATATGGCAAAACGAAAACCCGGGAAAATACTTCTTGGAGTAACCATTGGTGGAGTGATCGGCTCTGCATTATCCTATCTTTTATCCGGAGCATTCCCAAAAGGACCGGTGAAGAACTTCTTTTTCAGTGCTCTCAAGGTTGGTTTTGATACGGTGAAGGTAAACCTTGGTTTCTTCAGTTTTTCACTTGGACTAAGTATTAACATTACGCTTTTGACAATAATCTTCATCTTTTTGACTGTTTATTTATTGCATAAGCTGTAAGAAACAAAAGGCAGGGAACTATGTACTTATTGGGTGAGCGCATAAAGAAAAAAACGACGATTACCATTAAAAACCCTTATGATAATGTTGTCGTTGACACGCTAGGCCAAAGCGATGAAGAAGATATCACAAAGGCTATACGGGCAGCTCAAACTGGTTTTGAAATCCTAAGGAATATGCCGGCCGGGGAAAGAGCAGAAATCCTTGAACAAAGTGCTTCTATTATCAAAAAAAGAAAAGAGGATTTCGCACAAATTATCTCAAGGGAATCTGGCAAGACAATAAATGAAGCACGCGGTGAAGTTGACCGGGCAGCTAACACAATGAAACTCTCGGCCCAAGCAGCCCTTACACTCACCGGTAAAACCGTGCGCTTTGATCTCAGTAGCCCGTCCAAAAAAATTGGTTTCTATCAACGGGTTCCACTGGGTCTGGTTCTTGCGATTACACCCTTCAATTTCCCGTTAAATCTGTCTTGCCATAAAATTGGTCCAGCTATTGCTGCTGGTAATTCGGTTATCCACAAACCAGCCACGAAAACCCCGCTTTCTGCTATCATGTTAGCCGAAGTCTTAGTTGCAGCAGGGCTACCAAAACAAGGCATTTCTGTGCTAGTTGGCCCAGGACACACGATCGGCATGGGTTTAGTGCGTCGCCCTGAAATAAGAAAAATCAGTTTCACTGGATCGCTCGAAGTTGGACAACTTATCACTGAAAAATGCGGCATGAAGCATATTACAATGGAGCTGGGGGCTAATTCTGCAGTAGTTATCTTCAAAGACGCACCGTTTGATTTCGTCGTGAAGAAAATCCGGAAAGGCGGTTATAGTTTGGCTGGTCAAGTATGTATTTCGATTCAAAGAGTCTATATTGAAGAAACTGTGGCTGATGAATTCATGCGCGAGCTATCCCTTGAAGTTGGGAAAATCAAGTATGGCAACCCCTTACTTGAAGACACGGAAATGGGACCGATGATCGATGAAGCGGCAATTCAAAAAGCTGAGAAGTTCTGTGAAGATGCTCTTGCACATAAGGGCATTCTAATACTAGGCGGACGCCGCGATAATACTGTTTTTCTTCCGACCATCTTCTTGAATGTATCTGAAGCGTCCTTGATCATTAAGGAAGAGGCTTTCGCGCCCATCATCGCGGTGAATACCTTCAAAACCGTAGATGAAGTCATTACCAAAGTGAATGAGACAAAGTACGGGTTGCAGGCAGGTATATTTACCAGGGATATCACCAAAGCCATGGACTGTGCCCAAAACATTGATGCTGGTGGCGTATTGATAAACGAGTCTCCCACCTTTCGTGTAGATAATATGCCTTATGGTGGAACAAAGGGTAGTGGTTTAGGTAGAGAAGGTCCTGAGTTCGCAATTAAAGAAATGACTGAGGAAAAACTGATTGTCTTCGATCAGCTTTCCTGATCTATTTTTTCTGATTTCCCTTTTTGAAACCCGTCTAATTCTTCTTCAAGTTCATTAACTCGCTGTGCCAGTTTCTCTTTTTCCTTTTCCTTTTCTTTATGCCATATCCGATTGAGCATACCAATAGAAATGATGAAGAGAATTATCGCCCAGATCCAGGGTGCGAAAAAACCGAAGAGATTGAAAACATAGAAAAGGAAAAAAGCTATCCCAAGACCGAAAACAACAAACGCCCAAATAATCATAGTTCACACCTCCGTGTATAAAATAAGTATATAAATTATTATTCTTTTGTCAACCCCGTTAGAGACTCCGTCTCTAACGGGGTTGACCCTCTGCTTTAAAAATGTCATTGCGAGACCGCCACAGGTGGTCGTGGCAACCTTCAGTGTATTCGTATTGTCAGAGATTGCTTCGTCCCGACTAACGTCAGGACTCGCAATGACAAGGAAGAAAAAAAATCACGAGGTCATTTTCTGAATTTAATCAGAATAATATCTCCATCCTTTACAATATACTCCTTGCCTTCTACTTTAGTCAAACCGGCTTGTTGAGCCGGAGTAAAACCACCAGCAGCAATAAAATCTTTCCATTCCAATACTTCAGCTCTTATAAATCCATCTTTCATGTCTGAATGAATCAACCCGGCAGCATCTAATACATGGGCACCTTTTATTATCGGCCAGGCACGCGTTTCATCCCCCTTTATCGTGTAGAATGTAATAATCGACAGCATCTCCATACAGAACCTCAAAATACCAGTTATCCCTGCTGGATCCAAACCAGCATCCTTCCTCAGAGTTTGCTTCTCCTCTTTTGTAAAATCACTTATGTCTTCCTCTAATCGCACAGATAGTCTGTAGCTATCAATCTTTTTGATGTCTGTTTGAAATCGTCCGTCTTCATCTAAGTTCAATATTATTAATTCCTTTTTTGTTGAAAGTAAAGGCAAATCACGAATAGTTGTACCTGGCACCTGTCCTTTATTTAATGCCTCTTTTATTATAAGCAGCTTTTTCAATTCCTCTTTGCATTCTGCCTTTTTCTTGATTTTATCGATCCTGCGTTCCACAACCCCTAAATCTGACAAGTAGAGTTCAGCGCGTACGATTTCATAATCACGCTTCGGCAGGATCTGGGTATCCGTGTGGGGGATGTCAGGATCAGCAAAGCATCTGATTATATGAATCGTGAGATCAACATCCCGAATATGAGCAAGGAACTTATTGCCCAACCCGTCCCCTTGTGAAGCACCTTTTATCAACCCGGCGATGTCAACAAATTCTATAGCAGCAAATTTCACTTTGGGAGCCTGGGTTATTTCTATTATCTGTTCTAATCTTGCATCAGGGATCGTTACCATTCCGATGTTTCTATCAATGGTAGTAAAAGGGAATTTCGCTACTTGCACGTGGCCATGCGTCAAGAAATTAAACAAACTCGACTTTCCAACATTGGGCAGACCGATTATACCGATTTTCATGTAAATTCTAAACCTTAATATCTTCAGCCTGAGGCTGATCCGCCTCGGGCGGAAAATTCGTACCTGAACAATACCAAAATCTGAATTTCATAAAATGTTTGGTTATTTGAATTTCTGTCATTTGAATTCGTTTAGGGTTTAGGATTTCGTGCTTCGGATTTGATTTCCAGATCTATTCCATTTATAAAGTTCTGGGCTTTCACAAACCCGTCTCTGAACATCGTTTCCATACCTTGTATCCCTTCGTCAATAACGCAGCGCAGGAGCTTTCTTTGGGCGCGCGAAAAAGGACTCAAAACATGGCGCGCAACATCGTCACCAGAGCGGCCTACACCGATACGCAAGCGGGGGAAGTTTGAAGTATCAAGGGTGTTTACTATTGAACGTAAGCCTAAATGACCTCCGTCACTACCGCTTTTTCGCAACCTAAGTTTTCCTAAAGGCAAATTAATATCGTCTAAAATAATCAAGAAATCATCCGGCTTCTTACCAAGAACATATGCAACTGCACCACCTGAATCGTTCATAAAGCATTGAAGTTTAACCAAAGTAAGATTATAACCGGCGATTCTCAGTTTTGCTTTACGAAAACCCTGATGTTGACGGAACCTTACCTTTTTTTGCTTTGCAAATGTGTTTAAAAATACAACCCCTGCATTATGTCGCGTAGCACGATATATTAACCCGGGGTTACCGAGTCCGAAAATAATCATTTACCTCCACACCTTGTTTAGTATATTGTACGTGTAGCGCGTATGCTTTCTGCAGAATTCATAAAAACTTAAAAGAATCATCCGTATGCGTATGCCGAACAAGGTGTGGGGGTTAACCCTTTTTTGCCGGCGGTTTAGACTCTTTCTCTTTTGAATCCTTATCTTCTGCTTTCTCTCCCTTTGCTTCTTCAGCTGGCGCTTCTTCACCTTCAGCTACTTCTTCAGCACCTTCCTCTGGGGCTTCAGGCTTAACTTCTACGGCGACTGCCTTTGGTACGATCATGCTGACAATCGGTGTTTCTTTACTCAGTTCGAATTCGACATTTGGCATTTCAATATCATATAAATGAATTGCTTGATCAAGGTCCAAGGCGGAAATATCAACATCAATATACGCCGGCATATCAGTTGGTAAACATTTAATCATAACCTCGTGGAGATTTTGCTCCAAAATACCACCCTCTTTCAAGCCTGGAGCTTCGCCAATAAGATGAATCGGGACTGAAGTCCTTAATTTCTCTTTTTTATGGATATGCTGAAAATCGATGTGAAGTAATTTACCAGTAATCGGGTTATGCTGTATTGATTTTATTACACAGAGATAGTCTTTACCGCCGACTTTCAGGTTAACGGTCACAGCTTCCTCTTTAAGTTTTCCTAGAACCATGTCTAAATCAGATTGCTCAACACATATCCTTCTCGACTTCTCCCCATGACCATAGAGAACAGCAGGATACGTACCCTGTTTTCTCATTCGCTTAATATCACCCTTTTTCTCTACTTCGTAAAGTTTCGCGGGCAGATCAACTATCATTATTCAACCTCCTTGAAAAGCGAGCTTATCGATTCGTCATTATGTATGCGTAGAATAGCCTCGCCTAAAAGTCCAGCCACGGATAGAATTTTCAGCTTATCATTATTTTTTTCCGAAGCCAGAACAATTGTATCCGTAATAACAAGTTCCTTGATGCAGGAGTCAACAATTCTCTGCGAAGCATTCCCCGAAAACAGGGGATGCACGATGCAAGCAAAAACCTCTTTTGCGCCTTGTTCTGCAATTGCCCGCGCTCCTTCGACAATGGTGCCTCCAGTATCAAGCATATCATCGTATATAAGAGCTGTTTTTCCCTTAACGTCTCCGATGACGTTTAGAACTAATGCTTGATTGGGGCCGATGCGTCTCTTATCGACAATCGCAATTGGCAACCCTTCTTTTAATCGGCGAGCAAAAGCTCGCACCCTATTAGCGCGACCCGCATCAGGAGAAACGATAACATAATTTTCCAGGCTATGGAGTTTATAGTGATCCACGAAGACCGGAGTAGCATATAAATGGTCAACCGGGATATCGAAAAAGCCCTGGATCTGTTCAGCATGAAGATCTATCGTTAAGACCCGACTAGCTCCACTGTTTGCCAGAAGATTCGCAATGAGCTTTGCCGAAATGGGAACTCGCGGCTCATCTTTGCGATCTTGCCGTGCATAGCCAAAATATGGAATCACCGCGGTTATCCTGTCTGCTGATGCTCTTTTTGCGGCATCCAGGAAAAGTAAGAGCTCTAATATATTTTCTGCCGGCGAATGGGTTGACTGGATGATAAAAACATCACGTCCCCGAATATTTTCCTCGATTTTAATCTTTAGTTCACCGTCGGCAAATTTTCGAATGTTGGATTTACTCACTGGCACTTTGATCCGCCTTGAAATATCTTCGGCTAATTCCTTGTTAGCATTTCCAGCAAATAACTTTATTTCTCTCATCAAACCTCCTTACCCTTCGGGAAACTCCAAGTTCCAAACCCCAGGTCCCAAATTCGTTTGGTTCTTGGATCTTGATTCTTGATTACTTGTCACTGCTCTGCTCATAACTGGGGCGGGAGGAGTCGAACCCCCACGGCAGGCTCCAAAAGCCTGTGTCCTGCCCTTAGACGACGCCCCATTTTAGCTGATAGTCTATAGTTTATAGCGTATCGCCTAAACTGTAACCACTTCAAAATATTGTGCACCAATCCCCTCAAGGTATTTCAATACACCTTTCCCCGTCTTTTCGTCAACGACGACAAAGATGCATGAACCGCTCCCTGACAGGGTGACAACATAAGCACCAGTTGCTAAAAGATGTGTTTTAACATCCAAAAGATCGGGATGTTTTTTAAAAACGACTTTTTCAAAATCGTTAACCAATGCAAAGCTCGGCTTGGCTCTTTTATTCTTACCTTTTTGCGCTTCGATTATGATATCCGTTTCTGAAGGTGGTGTCAATAAGCTTTTATCATATTCCTCATATGCCCATTTTGTCAACACTGGATAGCCTGGCCAGTATATTACCAAAGACATCTTTGGTAGCTTAAAATATTTCAGTTCATCACCCTTGCCGCGTGCATAAGCTGCGCCACCTCTTATAAAAAAAGGAACATCCGAACCGATCTTTCGGCTTATCTCAAAGAGCGATTGCTCGGGAATATTTAAGTCGTATAACTTATTCAGTCCCTTGAGAACACATGCAGCATCTGATGATCCACCACCAAGACCACTGCCTATTGGGATATTCTTAATCAAGTTTATGCTTAAACCTTTTTTTACATTAAAGTTTTCAATAAATAATTTTGCGGCAATATAACAGAGATTTTTATCAGAGGGAATATCCAACCCCGTAGCCACAACTTCGATTTCTTGTCCTTTTTCCTCGAACGTGATGATATCGGCCAGGTTTATCGTCGTAAGAGTCGTTTCAATATCATGGAACCCATCCTCTCTTTTTCCAATGATATTCAAACCGAGATTGATCTTTGCCCGGGCTTCCAGTGTAATCATCTTATAACTTCAACTTTTACTTTTACTACACCGTCTTTTACCATCCCTATCTTTTTTGCTGCAGCAAAGGAAAGGTCGATGATTCTGCCTTTTACAAAAGGCCCTCGATCATTAACCCGGACAACAACGGTTCTTAGGTTTTTCAAATTCGTTACTTTAACCTTGGTGTCAAAAGGCAATTTCTTGTGTGCGCATGTATAAGCCCATTTATTGAATATTTCTCCAGAAGTCGTCTTTCGACCGTGAAACTTTTCGCCATAGTATGACGCTTTACCATATTGTACATACCCTGTTGCCTGAGCACCCCCTAAACAACAACAGTTTGAGCAACCTAAGGAACCAAGGAAGAGAAACAGCAATAAGATCAACATGATTTGATTATACTTTAATTACTTCCGTTGTCAACGGAATTAGGCTTTACCATTCTTTTTCTGGGTGAAATAATGCTGTTTGTTAAGGAAAAATCGCGAATGCAATTTTTGTGCCAAAAGATTTATCACCAATTCTATTTTTTTCTTGACTTTTAGCTTTTTCTGTATAAACTTGTTTCGCCTTTGTTTGAACTATACACAAAATTGTCATTGGTTTCATAAAAGTGTTTATATTTGGGAAGGTTTAGGTGACTTTCGTGTGGATAACTATGTGGATTATTGTGGAAAATTAAGCAATGGATAAAAAAGCAAATAATACATGGAAAAATGTCCTGGATTATATCCAGGAGAGAATCAACTCGCAGTCTTTCAACACATGGTTTGGTGGTAGTTGTGGAGTTGAATTGAAAGAGGATGTTCTTCTTGTCGAATTCCCCAATGTGTTTCAGATCGACTGGATCGAAGAACACTATTACAATATCCTAGAAGAAGCGGTCCATCAACTAAACGGGAACAAATTAAGGCTTGCTTTTAAGGCTTTGAAACAACAAGGAGATCGACCTAAGAAAAAAAGAAAACGTCTGATTCTTGCCCGGGATGGAACCAAACTTCAAGAAAGGTATACTTTTGAGAGTTTTGTGGTCGGCAAGAATAATGAATTCGCTCACGCTGCGGCATTGGCAGTCGCAGAAGCACCGGGAGAAGCATATAACCCACTCTTTCTCTACGGGGGTGTCGGGTTAGGCAAAACCCATTTGATGCAAGCAATCGGAAATTTTGTGCATCGGCAGCATAAGAAAACTAATGTTTTTTACACCCAGGCTGAGAACATAATGACCGAGTTGATCGAGGCAATTCAGAAAAATCAACAGATGACATTCAAGAAAAAGTATCGGACCAAGGATGTTTTGTTGATCGACGATATCCAGTTCCTATATGGCAAGGAACGGCTCCAAGAAGAGATCTTCCATATTTTTAACCACCTCTACTCAGCCGGCAAGCAGGTTATAATCACTTCTGACAGACCGCCAAGAGAAATCCTAACTCTTGAGGAACGATTAACATCGCGTTTTCAAGGTGGTCTTGTCGTTGACCTCCAACCCCCGGATCTGGAGACGCGTATTGCGATTTTGCAGAAGAAAGCCGAGTCAGAAACCATCAAAATCCCTTCTAATGTAGCATACTATATCGCCTCGCGTGTAAAATCTAATATTCGTGAACTCGAGGGCTGTTTGATAAGACTGCTTGCGGTATCTTCCCTTTCTGGACAGGAGGTCAATGAACATCTCGCCGAAGAGGTTCTAAAAGACCTTCTGGGTTCAGGCAGGAGAATTACAAAACAAATAATTTTGAAAAACGTGATCGAAGAACTTGGTTTCAGCGAAGCCGAAATAAGGGGCAAGAAACGAACCCAGAAACTTGCTTTAGCCAGACAAACATCGATGTACTTAATACGGACAATGCTCAATCTTTCGCTCGCGGAAATCGGCGAGTTCTTCGGAGGCAAGGATCACTCAACTGTAATTCATGCAATTGAAAAAGTAGAGGGGCTAAAGAAAGCTGATATCGAATATCTCCAAAGATTAGAGCGGATAACTAATCGGATAAGTAGTTGATAGTATGTGGATGTTTGACGATTTTTTAAAAATGAATAAGTTATCAAGGTTTATGCACAGTTCTGCGAACAATCGAAGTCCTTGTTTTGTCCGTATTCTAAAGGGTTTTGGTAGATATAAACATTTCCACTGTACAACAACAACAGCTATATATTTTATATTATAGTAGTTGTTATAATTAAGGAGGCTACATGGAATTTAAAATTAAGAGAAATGTTTTAGCAAAAACTTTAGCGAACATTGTAAAAATTGTTCCTCCAAAAAGTACCTATACAGTTTTGCAAAACATTATTATCGAAACCAAAGGTAAGACCTTAATGATTCAAGCTACAGACCTTGATATTTTTATAAAAAAAGTTATCCCAGCGGAAGTCAAAGAAGAGGGTAAAGTCTTGATTCCTGGTAAGAAACTGCTCGAAATAACCAGAGAAACTCAGGTTGACGATGTTGTTTTTAAATTAAAGGAACTGAAACTACATATTGCTGCAGGTAATGCGCGTTTTGACATTCCCTCATTGGATTCGCAGGAGTTTCCTGAAGTACCAACTTTCCCTGAAAAAAAGTGGTTTGAAATAAGTGTTGGAGAAATTGAGGAAATGGTCGAATCGACGGCTTTCATGGTGGCAAAGGATATTAGTCGCCGTCCAATGAACGGGGTCTTGCTTCAACTAAAAAAGAAAGAACTGAGAATGGTTACTACTGATGGCGCCAGGTTAGCAATGATCAAAAAAGAGAAAAAGGAAATCGACGGTGAACTGATAATCGCAACTAAACTTTTTGATCTGATAGACTATACAAAACCAGAGGAGAAATTAGAGATATTTACTGAAGAACGGATGATGGGTATTAAATTTCCCGACACTACAGTGATCGCGCGCTTGATTGAGGGACCGTATCCAAGCTACGAAGGCGTAATACCCAAAGAATTTTCAGGGAAGTGCACGGTTGAGAAAGAAGTCCTCGACGGTGCCCTAAAAAGAGTGTCGTTGGTGGCTAGTCCACACATAAAGAATGTGAAGTTTGACTTCAGTGAAAGCAAAATTATCCTATCTGCATCTTCACCTGATATTGGCGAGGCGAACGAAGATGTGCCGTGCGTCTATGAAGGAGAGAAAGTCTGCGTTTGGTTCAATGCCAATTTTGTTCTGGAAACATTAAGGCATCTGGACTCTAGAGATGTGGTTTTCGAGCTGACCTCACAATCGACCGCAGCGGTGATAACCCCAAAGGGAAAAGATGGCCTTATGTACCTATTAATGCCATTAAGAATAGATAGTTGGGAGTAGAGATATGAAAAAATATAGCATTCTTTTGTTTTTAATACCCTGTGTTCTTTTTGGCGGAGGGTATGGTATTGGTGTGATCATCGGCAGCCCGACAGGATTTACCGGGAAATATTTCATGGCCAGAAGATCAGCAATACAGATAAATGCGGGATGGTCTTTCCTGGGCGATGTTGGTTTCCATATCACGGGTGATTATCAATTCCTCTTTCCCGGAGTTATTCGAGGAGAGGAAGGACGAGCGCTTGAAAACATTGTTCCTTACTTGGGAATCGGTGGCAGGTTTCGGGTTAAAAAGGAGCCTGATCCTGGTGACGATACAGAATTTCATATTGGTTTAAGATTAGGTGGTGGGATTGAATATTTGATAGATCGTTTTGGCGTCTTCTTAGAGATTTATCCGGTAGTTGATTTTATTCCGGAAACAGATTTTGATTTTGAGGGCGGGTTGGGATTCCGATTTTATTTCTAACGATCCGTGAAAACACCTCATAAATCGTCGATTATCCCGTAAGACGGGACAGCGATTCTATAAAGATTACAGCGAAGGATTAAATTAAATTCGTACTTTCTTTTGCTGGGTTTTTTTTGCCCTTGACAAAGGGGCTTTTATGAATATAATGTGTAGTAGTAGTAATTCTTAAACAGATTTTCTGATCTTTGACAACTTATCAGTATTGGCGGAAGGTCATATGTCCAAAATACTAAGGGCACATGGTGAATGCCTTGGTATCTGGAGACGATGAAGGCCGTGGTAGGCTGCGTTAAGCGTCGGATAGGTGCGAACAACCTTTAACCCGGCGATTGCCGAATGGGGAAACCCATCCCGCTGTAAAGTGGGATATCCTGCCTCTTTGAGACAGGAAGTTAACCAAGGGAAGTGACACATCTCAGTACCTTGAGGAAAAGATATTCCGAGAGTAGCGGCGAGCGAAATCGGAACAGCCTAAACCGCGCTGTATGTTCAAGCGAGCAAGCGTTGTACAGTCGGTGTAGTGAGGTTCAGTTTAACCCAAATGCTCTGAGGGTTGTGGAGTTACAAAATCTTGGGGTAGTTGAAGTTTCCTGGAAAGGAACACCATAGATGGTGATAGTCCAGTAAGCGAAACTCCAAAGATCTCCATTGACTGAATTCTCAAGTACTGCGAGCTAGGTGAAATCTCGTAGGAATCTGCCCAAACCACTGGGTAAGGCTAAATACTTCCAGATGACCGATAGTGAACTAGTACCGTGAGGGAAAGGTGAAAAGAACCCCTGGCGGGGAGTGAAATAGAACCTGAAACTATGTGTCTACAATCAGTAGGAGTTTTGATCTCCTGGAAGCAATTCTGGGAGGTAATCAGAACAACTGCGTGCCTTTTGCATAATGAGCCGGCGAGTTACCCTAACCTGCTAGCTTAATCCCGATATGAAAGTGTCGGGAGGAGGCGCAGGGAAACCGAGTCTGAATAGGGCGACACAGTAGGTTGGGATATTACCCGAAACCCAGTGAGCTACCCATGGTCAGGATGAAATTCCGGTGACACGGAATGGAGGTCCGAACCGGTGGATGTTGAAATATCCTCGGATGAACTGTGGGTAGGAGTGAAAGGCTAATCAAACTGGGTAATATCTGGTTCTCCCCGAAATGCCTTTAGGGGCAGTCTTGGGTGTTCAGTATTAGTGGTAGAGCTCTGAATAGAGGAGGATCTTTCGGGATTCAAATCCAATCAAACTCCAAATGCTATTACTTATAAATCCAGGAGTGAGGCGGTGAGGGATAAGCTCCATCGCCGAAAGGGGAATAACCCTGATCGTCAGCTAAGGTCCCTAAGAATTGGTTAAGTGGTAAAGGATGTAAAGTGACTTAAACACCTGGGATGTTGGCTTAGAGGCAGCCACCATTTAAAGAAAGCGTAACAGCTCACCAGCCGAGCCACTTTGCGCCGAAAATATATCGGGGCTTAAATCAATCACCGAAGCTGCGGCTTAGTATTCGTTTCGACGGATGCTAGGGGTAGGGGAGCGTTCCATTGTAGGTTGAAGTTCTGGCGTAAGCCAGGATCGACGAACTGGAAGTGATAATGCCGGCATAAGTAGCGATAATCTCGGTGAAAAACCGAGACACCGAAAGCCTAAGGTTTCCTGGGGAAGGTTAATCCGCCCAGGGTTAGTCGGTGCCTTAGCCGAGGCCGAAAGGCGTAGGCGATGGAAAAGCCGTTAATATTCGGCTACCACCTTAGTTTCGTTATGAACTATGGGGGGACGCTGATGGTAGAGATGGGTCCTGTGTTGGAATACAGGATCTAAGCACTCCAAGGGAGACGCCAGGTAAATCCAGTGTCTCTTAACCTTGAGGTGTGATGGGGAGACCCAAAAGGTCACAAACCCATCTCGAGATTCAGCCGAGAAAAGCCTCTATGTCAGAAACTAAGATGACCGTACCGGAAACGGACACACGTAGGCGAGGTGAGTATCCTAAGGTGCTCGGGTGAATTCTCGTTAAGGAACTCGGCAATCTAACCCCGTAACTTCGGAAGAAGGGGTCCCTGCTATGATGAATAGTGGGGCGCAGTGAAAGGGCTCTAGCGACTGTTTAACAAAAACACAGGTCTCTGCTAAGCCGCAAGGCAATGTATAGGGACTGACACCTGCCCGGTGCCAGAAGGTTAAAGAAGGTTGTTAGTTTCGGGATGGACTTCGGTTTAGCCCGAAACCAAGCTCCCGACTGAAGCCCTGGTAAACGGCGGCCGTAACTCTAACGGTCCTAAGGTAGCGAAATTCCTTGGCGGGTAAGTTCCGTCCTGCACGAATGGTGCAACGACTAGAGCGCTGTCTCAACGAGAAGCCCGGCGAAATTGAAGTGGCGGTGAAGATGCCGCCTACCCG
Organism: uncultured bacterium; assembly: GCA_965603515.1. Classification (GTDB taxonomy): domain Bacteria; phylum Hydrothermota; class Tepidihabitantia; order SM23-42; family SM23-42; genus JAUVZL01. The sequence continues at coordinate 32,016 of CBFDDH010000004.1, read as the reverse complement.
TGATAGGACAAAAAGACCCCGTGAACCTTTACTGCAGCTTGCTATTGAATTTTTGCAAAGCATGTGTAGCATAGGTGGGAGGCTTTGAAATTTCGGCGTCAGCCGGGATGGAGCCAACAGTGAAATACCACCCTTGCTTTGACAGAGGTTCTAATCCTGCCCTTGTAAGGCAGGAAACAGTGGCAGGTGGGCAGTTTGACTGGGGCGGTCGCCTCCCAAAATGTAACGGAGGCGCCCAAAGGTTCCCTCAGTCCGGTTGGTAATCGGACATTGAGTGTAAGGGCACAAGGGAGCCTGACTGTGAGGTCGACGGACCGAGCAGAGCGGAAACGCGGGCTTAGTGATCTGGTGGTTCCGTGTGGAAGGGCCATCACTCAACGGATAAAAGGTACTCCGGGGATAACAGGCTGATCGGGCTCGAGAGTTCATATCGACGGCCCGGTTTGGCACCTCGATGTCGGCTCATCGCATCCTGGGGCTGGATAAGGTCCCAAGGGTTGGTCTGTTCGCCCATTAAAGCGGTACGTGAGCTGGGTTCAGAACGTCGTGAGACAGTTCGGACTCTATCCATCACGGGCACAGGAGATTTGAAGGGAGCTGTCCTCAGTACGAGAGGACCAGGATGGACAGACCTCTGGTTTACGAGTTGTTGCGCCAGCAGCAGTGCTCGGTAGCTATGTCTGGAAGGGATAACCGCTGAAAGCATCTAAGTGGGAAGCCCCCCCTAAGATAAGATCTCCCGTTCTGAAACGGGCAACCGTGGATGAACCACAAGACTACCTGTAGATGACAGGTTTGATAGGCCATAAGTGTAAGTACAGTAATGTATTAAGCTGAGTGGTACTAATCAGTCGAGCGATTTGGATGATCTTCCGCCATCTTATTACAAGTTCCAAATCCCAAATTCCAAACTCCAAATTGGGACTTGGGTTTTGGTTCTTGGAGTTTGAGCATTTCCCGGTGGTTATACCGATGGGGACACACCTCTTCCCATTCCGAACAGAGAAGTTAAGCCCATCTGGGCCGATGGTACTGTGCTGGTGACGGCATGGGAGAGTAGGTCGCTGCCGGGTTTTTTTTCGCCAAGGGCGAAAAGATTACGCGGATGAAAAGTGGATTCACACAGATTTTTACATGACTCCTTGCCACTTTTTTGAAATACTAATTCGTCATTGCGAGAAACGGAGTGAGAAAGCAATCTCCCAAATAAAGTAAAGCGTTGAGAAAACACGATGTTGTTCATTCGAGGTATATCGAGATTGCCGCGCTCATCCCGCCCGTTGGCGGGATTCGCTCGCAATGACAAGAATCATGAAGCTGTAGAAAGGCAATATTGACAATGCTTTACAAATTGATGTTAAAAAAGCCGCCGTCGAAAAACGGCGGCTTTTTTAATCCGCGCTTCCTAGAATTGAAATCCGATACCTGCCCGTATCCTAAATCCTTGTTTCCAGTTATATGGATTATTATAAAAGACACGACGTGCATCTATATATTCTCCACATAATTCTGGAGGCGAATTCAGTCCATCGTGGTCATAGTCTGCTTGAGGCGTGTAGTAAGCGCTTGAAAGAGGTATTGATGAGAAATCCTGGACCTGTATGGACAGCTCTCCACCATCATCATCAGGTTTGCCAGTTGTGGAATAGACTGAAACAACTTGTTCTGTGTCAAACAGATTATAGATCTGAGTAAACAAAGAGAATTTTACGCCCATAATCGATATATTCTTTACAATATTTGCATCGACATTAACATATCCTGGCAGACGTGCAGAATTCTGATCACCGAGAGCCCTACCTTTTGAATCTGTAGGCGTATAAGGGAATCCTGAATGATATGAGATTATGAAATCTGTGGAAAAATCCTTCAGTGGTCTGAGAAAGAAATCATCAGGGAGTTTAATACCGAAGCTTGAATTCACTATATGTCGTTCATCAAAGGCCAACCAGAAATCAATTCGTGGTAAAGCATATTCGCCCGTTCTTGGATCTGGACCGCCGACATAAACATCATAATAGTGTTCCCATGCATAAGAGGCTGTACCTCTGGCAAATTGTAGCGTGTAGGATAGGTCAAAACGCCAGTAATCCAGGAGTCTTTTTTTAATAGTGAATTCAAAGCCTTTCACATTGCCATAGTCGACATTCATTACTTGATAATAAGGATAGGGCTGGGACAGTATCCTGCGTGTTTGGATGAGGTCATAGATATCTTTGTAATATGAGACAAACCCAAAGGCAAAGGCGTCAGATATCTGATTCTCATAACCTAATTCATAAGCAATTGTTTTCTCAACAGTAAGATCAGGGTTGCCAAGGACTGAGTTATATCTATGGAGCAGTAACCAAACAACAACCGGGTTGGTTGAACGATATAGGTTGTGTGCTGTGGGGGTCTGGAAGAAATGTCCATAATTGAACCTCAGTTTCGATCTCTCGGTAATGGGCATTGAAAATCCAAGACGGGGAGAAAAACGCCATTTAGCTGGGTAGTAAGACATAGTTGTATCGTTCATGTCTGAAGGGTTGTTCAATCCGCTTGCTTTTGAATCGAAATAGTCAAATCGAAGACCGATTCGACAAATAACGCCTTCAAAATCTATTCTATCCTGCAAATAAGCCGCTATTTTCAGAGGGTTTTTTTCATAGATGTCCCAGAAAGGGATTCTTGCCCAGGGTAGGTTATTGTCAAACCAACCCACATTTTGAGATATCAAACTGAGCCCGGTTTTTACCTCATGCACTTTAGCAATAGCCTTTGTGATAGAAAAAATTCCCTGATAGTCACGGCTATACAAATACCTCCAGAGCCTATTATCTCCTACAGTATAATAAAAACCAGTTGCGCCAAACGGGTTATTTCTTAAACTTGCAGCATTATATTTACTCCATTCCTCGTAATGATTCATCATGGAATCAACCAGATAAGCTTTTGCCACGGAAGCATCTTCCGTTTCCATTAACAGTTCAGGGAAGTGGTCGGCTTTGAAAATGTAGTCATCATACCACTTCCGATCCGCGGTTGCCTCAGCTTCGAGATCTCTTACTGCGTAAAATCGCGTTGATTTTGTATAGCCTATTTTTGACTCTAAAACAGTATTTTCTGTTAACATATAATTGAAAGTTACACTGGCAAGATGGTTTTTCAGGGTTTCCGAGGTATTATTATCAAGATTATATATGAAACTGAGGTCTCCCCAGATATCTTTATAATGTGCAAACTGTTCACGGGAATAAAATCCAGAAAAAGTAACCTTGCCTTTTGCACCAGGCAAGCGATAGGACAGTTTCCCGTCTAACTTGTAGTCGAATCTTTCAGAACAGATCCTGTATTTCGCCGCTTCAAATGCATCAGTTATTAATGCTTCACCAGAGATAAAATACCTAATGCGGGATTTGTTTAGTGCGCCACCACCGAGACTTATTTCATAAAGGTTATACCCGTAGTTTAGCTTATCCGATACGAATATCTCGTCGGTTGTATAACGGAATCTGCCACTTGGTTTTGCAGAACCTTCACGTGTTACGATACTGACGATCCCTGAAAGAGCTTCGCCATATTCTGCATCAAAGCCCCCAGTAGTTATTGCAATTTCTTCAACTGCCTGTTTGTTTATCTTCACGGACTGATGACCATAGTGTGGTGACTTCGTGAGTATCCCATCAATGTAGTAGGCGATTTCCGTATCCCTGCCGCCCCTGACATGAATTCCTCTCTCGCTGGTTGATACACCTGCTTGCAGTGTGATAATTTCATTGATGTCGCTTATCGGCATCATATCAATTTCCTCACCAGTTATGGCCCTTTGCGTTTGGGTTTGCGTTTTAATGACCAGCGGTTTTTCCGCATTAACAACTATTGGTTCCATGGTAATCACCGCAGTGGTCAACGTAAATTTAACCAAAACTGTCTGGCCAGAAACTACGACGACATTGATCTGCGATACAGTATTATAGCCAAGATATGACGCGGTTATTGTATGAATACCCACGGGCACAAAAGGCACGATGAATTCGCCCTCCAAATCAGTGGCCGCACCCATTTCTGTTTTTTCAATGACGACATTCACACCAATTAGAGCTTCGCCGTCTTGATCAATCACTTTACCTTTTATTTGTCCTGTATTCGACGCCATTACAAAACAAAAGGATAAGCAAAGTCCTACAAAGCATTTTCTCATACTCACCTCCACCTATAAGAATGTTAGCAAAAAAATACATCTAAGTCAAGACTTAATAGTCAAACGACCGAGGATATCTCGAAGTTCGTAGTCTCTTAACTTCATCTTTCCCCATTGGCTAAAGGCTCTACTTCAATAGACAGCATAGTTATTGGACAACCTTATCACAGAAACTTGGACAGATTGTTTAATAGACATTTTAGGAAACCCTCGCCCCTGCCCTCTCCCTTGAAAAGGGAGAGGGTGTATTAATTGGTCACTTTCCTCTCCTCTCTGAGGAGAGGACAAAGGAGAGGAATTCATTTGGTGAATTCAAAATCAAGGGATAAAGATGTGTCCAAGTTTCTGTTATTAGTATTGACTTGATACAAGCGCTAATTATAATCATTATACAGTCATATGAATTATTATATTATTTTCCTGCTTTTTGTAGGTAAGTTCTCTTTTATCCCTTGTGTTAACGATACGATTACAATACACCAGTGGCAATACCTGGGTCCTTTTTCAATAGGGATGAGAGAGGGGATCATCGGCGTTGAGGAAAACATTAGACTTCTTGAGGATTTTGAGCCAGATAAAAAGGCGATATATCCGAGTCTTCTCGTGCAGGATGGTGAAGTCGCGTGGCAAACAATAGAATCTGATAATGGTGAAGTTAAGATTGAATACGAAAATGTTTTATGGGATACTATTCAAGATTATTATGGCGCGGCTGGAGTTCTTTGCGGCGCTTATGCCTACGGTGAGTTTACTAATGACAGCACGAGACGGGCATTGGTTATCGCAAAAAAGGTCTCTTCGTTTATCTTAAATGGCGTGAATCTCCCTGGTGATCGGTATGGCGATGGATTCTTACAGGTCCCGGTTCTTCTAAAGAAAGGGAAGAACAGGGTGATAGTAAAACTCAGTGGTTTTGGGGACCACAAGTTTACATTTAGAATTATCCCAGTACCAGATCCTTTAATGGTGATAACCAAAGATATCACTGCCCCAGATTTTGTAAGGGGTGAATCTGCCAGTGTCTGGTTGGGAATACCGATCGTTAATGCGACAAACCAGCATATGTCTGATATCGAACTCAAAATAGCAGGTGTGAATATTAAAATACAAACACAGACGATCACCAATATAATGCCCTTTTCAGCAATTAAAATACCATTAAACATTGGATCAGAAGCTAAAATAGAAACAGAAGAGGATAGTATTTTGATAACTATAACGGCTTCCTTTGACACTTTTTCTACACAAGAAGATTTCTGGATTAAAGTGAAAAACAGAGATGAGGCATATGCTAAGACCTTTATTTCTCGAATCGATAATTCATGTCAATACTATGCGATTCTACCACCAGAAAACTATAATGAAGACACATCTTATGCTCTCATAATGACTTGTCATGGAGCTGGTGTTAAGGCAAGAGGTCAGGTGAAAGCGTATACACAAAAAGATTGGGCTTTTGTCGTTGCGCCGACCAATCGCCGCAGGTTTGGTTTTGACTGGCAGGACTGGGGCAGACTCGATTTTCTTGAGGTTTTAGAAGAGATAAAGAAGAATTTTAAGATTGATACTAACCGAATCTATCTTACTGGACATTCTATGGGTGGTCATGGTGCCTGGCATATCGGCATGACCCATCCAGATATCTTCGCGGCAATGGCGCCTTCTGCTGGATGGACGAGCTTTCAACTCTATGTCCCATGGTTTCTTCAGAAAAGTGAGCTCTTTGCGCATCCGGATCTGATAAAGTATCGCGATATGGTATTGCGACAAGACAATCCGCTTTTATTCTTGGAAAACGCGCTCAATCTACCGATATATCTTTTACAGGGGGGTGCAGATGATAATGTTCCACCGATCCAGGCAAGGATGTTCTGCAAATACCTGACCAATCTTGGCTATAACTATGAATACAACGAGGTTGAAGGTAAAGGTCACTGGTGGAATATAGATTCCACACCAGGTACTGACTGTGTGGACTCAAAAGAGCTTATGGATTTTCTGAAGAGCAAGGTGCGCAATCCCTACCCTGAAAAAGTGATATTTAAAACCTCAAATATTGATCATTCAAATAAGGCATACTGGGTGAGGATCGATGAACTCAACAGTATTTATTACGATGGTTTGATTGAAATTGAACTTGTCGCACAGAAAAAACTTGAGAATGATGGATTATTGAAGCAAACCGATACGTGCAAGATCATCGTGAATGAAACAAATGTAAACACCTTTACCCTGATTTTAAATGACGATTTTATATCACCCGGTATTGTCAATCTTTTTATAAATGATCAGCACCTCACGTTTGAATATAGAGAACCGTGTGAACTTTCCTTTAAAAGAGATGGTGACGGATTTTTCTGGGCAACCCGATCTCATTCTGGAAAGAACGCAGGATGTTATGGCCCTATAAAAAAAGCATACTTTGAGCCTTTTGTTCTTATTTACGGAACTCTCGGTGATTCAAAATCAACCGAGAACAATCTGCATCAGGCGCGATTACAGTCCTATACCTGGTGGTACCGGGCAAATGGATTTGTTGAGGTACTGCCTGACACAGAAGTCACGGAAAAGATCATCAAAACCAATAACCTTGTTGTCTTTGGGAATTCTGTAACTAACTCTATCCTCAAGTGGATTAGCTACAGATTACCTCTTCATATTGAAGAAGGTAGAGTAATTGTTGATAGAGATACAATAAGAGGGGATCTCTGTTTGGTAGAAATATATTCCAACCCTCTAGCCCCTGAGAAATTCGTCTTATTATATTCAGCAACCACAAAACGGGCAGAGAAATTGATCGGTTTGTTTTCCACGCTTTACGCGGGTGCCGGTTTACCTGATTTTCTTGTTTATGATAAGGCGGTATTGAAATACGGATGGGGTGGTGTAAAAGCAGCAGGTTTTTTTGATAAAGACTGGAAATTTGATAAGAGCTTGAGTTATATAAAGAAATAGCAAATCACATTTTTTCATATTGTCATTGCTCGCCCCGTTAAATAGCGATTCCAGGAATGGCTAAATATTTTCTTGTAAGTTTATTTAACGGGGCGGGGAGCGAGATTCCTCACCGCGTCCGGAACAAGCTTCTCAATCTCAAATATGTACTGGACATAACATCGTGTACCAGATTGCTTCGCTTACGCTCGCAATGACATTTTTCCTTTGGTCATTACGAGTCCGTCGAAGACGGCGTGGTAATCTCATGTGTAGAGTATTCCCTCTCACCTTCTCCCGTCAGAGGAGAGGGAACGAGGAATTAGGATACTACCGCTTCCTTTCTGAAAAAAGCAAATATTATTACTGTCGAAATCAAATAAAGCACGCTTGTCGATAAAAAGGGTATTGTGTAAGAAAAACGCTCAATGAGAAACCCGCCTACACTGGCGCTAGCTCCCCACCCTGCAGTCCAGGCTATTACAAGCAAAGCATTTGTAAACGCTTGCTCGTCGTGTTTCACTCTTTCCATTGCGAAGTTGGTGAATAAAGGCTGTGCCATATTCATTAGTGCTGCCCTGACAAGGAATGCTATAATAGCTAAGACAAAATTAGTTGTTAGCCCCAGAACCACTAAAAAAGGTATTGATACTAACTGTGAAACGACAACGGTCCTTATCTTACCAATTTTTTCTGCAATGACTGGTGCAATGAGCAGACCTGTTATCATAAGAAACTGTTGGCCACTATAGAGTATGCCGATGTAGCTGGTTGCGGTCTGGAATACGTTCTTAAAATAAAGATTTAGAAAAGGGATACTTAACCCTGCTCCAATGCCAACGGTCAAACCAGGCAAAAATAATTTTAGAATAAGCCGCCACGAGTGAATTTTCATTTTATCTACTTTACCTACGGGCATTTCTTTGATCATTGAATAGGGTAATAGTGCGACCAACACCAAACAGGCAAAAATATACAATGTGTATCTGTATGCAAGATAGGATACAGTACCTGAACGCTCAATAATGCCTGGGAGAAAACCAGCTAAGAGACTACCGATGATGCCGGCAACAAGCCAGAGTGCGAACTGCATGCTGAACAGATAAGGTCTTTCTTTTTGGGTGCTATTGCGCATGAAAAATGGCCCGGAGGCAACCCTTGAGAAAACTGCAGCTAAACCAGCCATAAACCCACCGGCGATAATCAAATGATACGTTGATACACTTAGTTGAATTAGGTAAGAGAATGTTGCAATCGGTGTGGCAATTAAGAGGAGACGTTTTATTGGGACCTTTCTGATCAATACTGAAGCAGGCAATGCCATTATAACTGTACCCAGCGTTGTTGCAGTTATTATGTTGCCGATTCGACTTTCAAGAAAGCCCATTTCTTTAAGGTAGAGGTTGAAAAGCAACATAAAACCAGAAAAACCCATACCCATAAAAAATGTCCCCACAAGAAATAACCGGGCATTCCTTGAAAACAATCCTAGGTTTTCAAAATACTTTGTTACTCCCCGCTTTTCTTTTAATTTGGTTGGTGTAGTTGAATGTAACACGTTTTCTTAACGGACGTACTTCTCGCCTCGAGATTCGAGACTCGAAACCGAGAGGAACGCCCTACTCCTTTTTGCTATTGATCCCTATTCCATATGGGAGTAGAGCCTTTAGGCTCGTCAGCCCCAGACTTTCTAGTTCCCCTTTTTCTTCTTATTCTCGTATCTTCCCAACTTCATATTAACGGAGTAGAGCCTTTAGGCTCGTCCTGGATTCAAAGCCTATTAATCACTATTTCAGCGACTTTTTTACCTGATAATAGCATGCCGCCAAAAATCGGTCCCATCCTTGGCCCGCCGAACACGGCGTTTGCTGCCATGCCAGCAACATATAGATTTGGAAAGACCTCCTTGGTATTTTCCATAGTTAATTGTTCAGCAACCTCTGCCCACATGGACTTTTCACCCTCGATCTTTCCTGAGGGGGTGAGCAGTTTACCGCCACTTTTCCTTTCGACTATATGAGCTATCTCGCACGGGTGACCAGTTGCATCGATCACTATCTTGGACTTGAAAGATAACGGGTCGATGTGAAGCTTTGCCAATTCAACACTCGACCAGTTGATCACTACTCCATTCACACTCTTTTCATGGACAATGACATCTTCAATAGAGATCAGATTATAGATCCGAAGACCTGCCTTTATTGCTTTATTGGTTAAACATGCGGTTGTTTCTAATGAATTGGCGACGTAATAGCCGGGTTGGTATTCTTGGTAACTAATACCGAATTCATCGAGCATAGACTTTGCCGTATCTTGTACCACGATTCGGTTAAACATGATACCGCCGCCTGGTAAACCACCGCCAAGCTTGAGTCCTCGTTCAAAAAGTAGAGTTTTAACGCCCTTCTGGGCGAGATAATAGCCAGCACATAGTCCAGCTGGTCCAGCACCACCGATTATAACATCGCTTTCAACTGAGTTGAGTAATTCCTTGAGATAGGTTTCAATGATCGCTTTTGAAATAACTGTCTCTTCGATCATTTTAAGATTCCAAACCTTGCTCCCACTGAAAGACGAAAGATGACATCAGTATCCCCCCAGTCACCTGGATCGGTGATAATAACACCGGGTTCGACAAAAAGGTTGGCTCCGTGGCTCCATGGATAATTCAAGCCGAGCCCACCGCGGATTGTGAAAAATGTGTTTGAGTCACCTGGATCAGTATCCAACACAAGAAATCCAATCCCCGTGTGTACATAAGGTTGCATTCCGCGCATCGGGAAATAGATGAGTGCGTCGAGCGAGCTATTAAGAAACGAAAAATTCAAGTAGAATTGGGTTTGATCATCGCCAAAGCTGAGCTCTGTGCCACTAAAACGAAACCCCACTGTTTTCAAGGGGTTAAATATCACATCACAGCCGAGCCCAAACCTTACACTCCCGATATAAAGGCTGGCTTTTGGTTCAAGCTCAACTAATGACCTATAGCGTTTAGCTTCCGCTGCCACGACAAACAGCAGTATGGCAATAACAATAAGAATTTTTTTCATGTTTTCCTCCTTTTTCTTAATTCTATATAATTTATTGGGGATTTCAAGAGTTATTTATTTTGGTTTCCCCGATAAACCTGTCCCGAGTATATCGAGGGAAACGCAGTTGAAGGATTAGGCGGCTACTTGATTTTGTTTTTCAGGAAATCAATTGCTTCTGCGACCCTTTTTGGATCGCCACCGCCACCTTCTGCCATGCGGGGTCGACCACCGCCACCACCGCCAAGGATTTTGCTGACATCCTTGAGGAGTTTGTTAGCAGGGTATTTTTTTACTAATTCATCGCCGACAAATATTAAAAAGTTGATCTTACCCTTTGTCTTTTCATAGAAAAAACCCGCTGCCTTGTTAGCTTTTTCTCTTATTAAATCAGCTACCAGACGCATCCCCTGACCCCCATAATTTTTGAGTTCTTTTGCGACAAAATTGCTTTTTTCCTCCCACATTTTAGCAAGTAGAACCATTGCTTCACTGCGTGCCAGTTGAGCAAGGGCTTCCTGAAAAGACTTCTCTGTTTCCTTGAATTCCTGTAGCGAGTCAGAAACCCAGCTAACCAGATCAATATTCTTCCCGCCAACCAGATTTGCAATTTCCTTAAGCATTATTTCGTTCTTACGTAATTCATCGAAGAGCCTCAAGCCGACAATTGCTTCTACCCTACGTATACCAGCAGCTGCGGCTTCCTGGGAGATAATTTTGAACAAACCCATTTCTCCGGTATTGTCAAGGTGGATACCGGCGCAGAGTTCAATTGAAAAATCATTGATCTTAACGACTCTGACTTTATCACCGTATTTCTCGCCGAATATCGCCATTGCACCGAGTCGTTTTGCCTCATCCAATGTCGTATTGAATTTTTCAACGGGTATATTATCCAGGACCTTTTCGTTTACTAAATTTTCAATGACATTGATCTCGTCGTCGCTCAACGGCTTAAAGTGCGTAAAGTCAAAACGGAACCTTCCTGGTTCGACGAACGAACCTTCTTGACGGGCATGTTCGCCAAGGGTTTTCCTGAGCGCAGCATGGAGTAGATGGGTTGCCGTATGCGCACGCGCACTTTCTTTGTGTGTTTTCAAATCTACCTTAGCAACAACTTTGCCAGGTGTGAACTTACCTTGAGTGAGTTTACAATGGCATACGATCATACCTTGAAACGAATAGGTGTCTTGGACTTCCAGTTTGTAGTTTTCGCCGACAATTTCGCCTCGGTCGCCTATCTGTCCTCCAGCCTCAGCATAAAAAGGTGATTCTTTCAGCACGACCTCAAGGGTTTTTTCATACGCATTGAATTTTATTATTTCAGTCTCTTTTTCGGTGGCGTCATAGCCAATGAATATGCCATTTTCGTCGCTTAAAATAACCCACTCGCCCTTGGGTACGAATTTTGCTTCTGCTTTTGAGATTTCCCGGGCTTGTTCAAGCATCGCCATGAAGCTTTCTTCGTCAACACTAATGCCTTTTTCCTTGGCGATTTCTTGAGTCAATTCAATGGGGAATCCGTATGTGTCATAGAGTTTAAAAGCTTCTTCTCCGGAAATAGAATCGCGGTCTTTGCATATTTGCTCAAATCGGTGTAGTCCCTTTTCCAGGGTGGTAAGAAACCTTTCTTCTTCTGACTTTATGACAAGAGTGATTTCTTCTCTTCGTTCAGTTATATCTGGATAAGCATTCTGATACAGCTCTATGATCCTTGGGACTAATTTATAGAGAAAAACCTCTTCCTCGCCTAAATTCCTTGATAGTCTTACAGCTCTCCTCAAAATTCTTCGAAGAACGTATCCACGTTCTTCGTTTGAGGGAATAATGCCGTCGGCAATTGCAAAGACTAATGCCCTAACGTGATCGGCGATGACATTTATTATTATATCCAGACCCTGCTTTTCGCCATATTTCACTTTTTTTATTCTGCTTATATCTTCGACAATAGAACAAAAAAGACCAGTTGTGAAAAGCGAATTCTTATTCTGGATAACTGTAACAAGACGTTCAAAACCCATGCCTGTATCTATGCCACGGTTTTTTAATGGGAGCTGTTCACCGCTTGCTTTTTGGTCAAATTGCGGGAAAACCAAATTCCAAATTTCAGGAAAACGATCGCAATCGCATCCAGGTGCACAGGTTTTCTGGCCACAAGAAAACTTTTCACCTAAGTCATAAAAGATTTCTGAGCAGGGTCCACATGGTCCAGAATTCCCCGCTGGTCCCCAGAAGTTATGTTCTTTTCCGAGGCGAAAAATCCGCTCCGGTTTTAGATCTATTTTTTTATGCCAAATATTGTATGCATCGTCATCGTCTTTATAGATTGAGACATACAGTTTGCTCCGATCGATTGACAATACCTCGATCAAGTACTCCCAAGCCCAGGTAATGGCTTCTTCCTTAAAATAATCGCCAAACGAGAAATTCCCCAACATTTCAAAAAAGGTAAGATGACGTCGGGTTTTTCCGACATTGTCTAAATCCGGTGTTCTCAGACATTTCTGGACGCTCGTTGCGCGTCGATAAGGCAGTGGGATGGCTCCAGTCCACAGGGGTTTGAACTGAACCATACCCGCGTTTGTAAAAAGGAGGCTTGGATCATCCCTTGGTATAAGGGACATTGAAGGAACAATAGTATGGTCCTTAGCTTTGAAGAATTCTAAGAAGCTTGTTCGCAGTTCGTTACTCGTCATGGATTCTTCCCCCTTCTTTTATCCTTCCTCGTTCGGAATTCACCGGACATTATTGTGATTCCTATGATTGAAAAATTGTCAAGCCCAGAAGGGCTTTCCCACAATAGGTGGGCGCGGGCTGCCCGCGATTATCATTCTTTAATAATTTCATAAACAACGTCTGGGGTGAACCCTCGAGTCAGTAAGCGACGGACAAGTCTTTGACGTTCTTTGGGATTTTTGATGTCTAAACCGCTTGCTTTTTTCTCGACATACTGTTTTATCATCTTTCTTTCATCCCTCGTGCTTAGCAGCCTTGCTATTGTCTCTTTTGCAATACCTTTTTTATTCAATTCGTTTAAGATGAATCTGTTTCCCTTTGGCCTCAAGTTTGTATAGTCATTTACAAAGGCATTGGCAAACCGCTCATCATCAAGAGTTTTATCAGCGATCAATTCGTCGACCAGTTCATTTACGAGTTGATTATCAAAGCCAATACGGATCAGTCTGTCCCTGAGTTCATCAACCGACCTTTCACGATAATGGAGTATTTTAAATGCTCTATTTGCTATTTTACCTTTCTCTGCCTGGTGCAAAATTTCATCGAATTCTCGGTCGGTAATCTCAAGACCTTCGTGCAGGTTATATCGGATGACAATCTCCTTGGTTAATCCAACTCTGAATTCACCGTCGATAAATATGGAACAACGTTGCCTATTTTTTTTCTGGGGTTCGATCTTGCTTATCTTCACGTTTGATTGTTTGTACAGGGTTCATCTCTTTACATATTTTTTGTTCAATTTTGCGAGCTATGTCGCTGTCTGTTTTCAGTAATTCAATAACGGCATCTCGTCCTTGACCAATTCGTTCATCGCCGTACGAATACCAGGAACCTGCTTTCTGGATAATTTTCATGTCCACGCCGATGTCGACTAATTCTCCATATCTGGAGATCCCTTCTCCGTAAATAATATCGAATTCTACTTTTTTAAAAGGTGGCGCGAGTTTATTCTTCACTACTCTAACCCTTGTTCTCGAACCGATCATTGTATCACCTTTCTTAATTGTGGCGATCCGTCTAATATCACATCGGATTGACGAGTGAAACTTGAGAGCCATACCTCCAGGCGTTGTTTCTGGTGAACCATAAATAACCCCGATTTTGTAGCGTATTTGGTTAATGAAAACTGCACAGGTATTTGATTTACTGATCACGCCGGTTAGTTTTCTCAATGCCTGGGACATAAGACGGGCAATCAAGCCGATCTGTAATTCACCCATTTCTCCAGCGATCTCAGCTTTCGGCACCAAGGCAGCAACTGAGTCAAGCACGACAATATCAACGCCGCCAGAGCGGGTTAGTATTTCGGTGATCTCTAGAGCCTGTTCAGCAGTGTCAGGTTGGGAAATGAATAAGTCGGTCAGATTGACCCCTAGGTTTTGCGCATAAGTTGGGTCAAAGGCGTGTTCGACATCGACAAAGATTGCGGTTCCACCCGCTTTTTGAGCTTGAGCAATGGCCTCTAAGGCAAGCGTGGTCTTACCACCTGCTTCTGGACCAAAAATCTCAATGACCCGACCCCGTGGGAATCCACCAATACCGAGAGCAAAGTCTAGACCGATTGAACCAGTTGGAATCACTTTGATGTCATCTCTTATTCCTTTATCGCCAAGGCGCATGATCGATCCTTTACCGAATTGTTTTTCAATTTGACTGATAGCTACATTTAAGACTTTCTGTTTATCGTCTTTTGCCATATTCCTCCTTGCCTATATCATAATTAATTTTTTTAGCAAGTCAAGGGGAATCAGATTTAAGCTTATTGAAAAAGAAGTAATGCCCCGGACAGTGGATCAATACGGGGCATTACTCGTGTAAGAATTACTTAGTGTAGGCTAATTTACAACAATGATCTGTTTAACTTCTAAAGAACGAGCGGCGCTTTCCATATCCCTGTATTCAACTTGCACAAAGTATACACCAGGTGCTACGCGCTTGCCAGAATCATCGTTGCCATACCAAGTTGTCTGTTCTGCGATGACATCATACCGTTTCACGATTCTTCCCGAGATATCCAGTATTTTTATTGTAATAGCATCATATTGATCCTGCGAGAAGAATGAAATATTGAAACTAGCAGAACCAATAGAGGGTGCAACTTTGAATACAGAAACGGTATTTTTTAATGAAATTTCTTCTTCGATACCAACCGGTCTTACATAAATATCAGCAGTCATCGTGTCACCCGAATTGCTTATATTATCTACCGCAACATAAGTTGTGGTAAATGAATAATCTTTTGTATCCGGTGTTGTGGAATCGCTGAAAGACCGTCTATTCAAGGTACCGGGCCACGGATCATTTACATCACCCGCATTGATATATTGTTCAAGATGCCAGGCACCATCTGCTTGCTCAACAGCAACAAGATAATGTCCGTATGTAGCATGTCCCGGATACCACTGATTATTATTATTGGATTTGGCGTCATCTACGTGATAGATCAACATACCGGCATATGGCAAAGTAGCATCAAATCCCACTCGCTGTCGATTTTCAACCAAGAAATACTCGAGTCCTGGCGTGCCATAAGACCATAATTTATAGACTAAAGGATTATCCATGACTCTTGGAAAAAGCACACCCATCTGATTTGCTGTAGGCACTTGAGGAGTAACAAAGCCGGTCTGTATCTTGCACCAGGCATCAAGATGCGATGGTGATGTACCGCCCCCGTTCCATGAGCCATTGGACATAAGCGACCATCTCCCAGTGCCGTACGAATCATAGTCATAATCATATAAATCAGGAAGTCCAAAAACATTATGCCCGGCCTCGTGGCAAAAGACACCTATTTTCCCGTCCTCTGGTTCTGTCGAATAACCATAGGCATAGACACTATCCACGTAGGGGACATTGACCGTGACCCATGCATGGGACCAAATATCATTGACACTGCCGGTTTGTTCTGCTCCAGGTCCTGCATGCACAATAAAAAGAGCATCTATGTAACCGTTATTATCGTTGTCAAATTGAGAAAAATCTACGGTCGGGTCTGCTGCCCAAACTGCGTCCTCAGCCATCCTTTGCGCATTCATCGGATATGGCCCAAAGCCATATTGTCCGTTTACGTAATAGGCATAGGTTTGTGGCATTCTAAACCACCCTACGACAGTCATAACGACATCGATATTATTATAACTGTTTTCCAGAAAAAAATCACGGAAAGAGCCGGTTGGATATGTTCCTTGTGATGCAAGGAGCGAATCAAAGTGAGCACTTGGTGTTGTTGCCACTTTGTCAGAAAAATCAACAAGAATGGCAACAGCATGGAGTGTTGTCTGCTCGCCAGGATCTAAATTATAATGAGCTGGATTTGGTTGATCTACGCCCTTTTCTTTGGCTTGCTGAAGCTGTTCAATAACTTCATTGAATCGACCTTCCCTTTTCAGTTTATTCTCAAGTTCCGGAGACATCGGTACTCCTGCCAAAAAGCTAAGAGTAAGCACTACAGAAATCACAACTACGAATATTTTCATGTTACCTCCTTTAATATATAGATATAGTACTTTAAAAATTAAAAAAGTCAATCATAAGCTTCCCGGGCACATAGTTAAGACAATCTATTATATAAGTTTGTATATTGACTGTTATCTTGTCTTCCATATACTTAAAAAGAATCGCAACGAGGAGGATGTATGTTTGCAAGAAAGAAATACTTGTTATTAGGCTTGGTGCTTATTATAACCCTGGTAATTCTGAGCTGTGCTCCAGGCAACGAACGATGGAACCAGGAGATCAACCCGGGTGATGATGCCGGGTTCTGGGCTGGCATATGGCACGGTTTGATCGTTGTGATAACCTTTATCATAAGTTTATTCACTAATAAAGTAGGTATATATGAGGTGAGTAATACTGGCTGGTCGTATAATTTGGGTTATCTAATAGGCTTGATGATCTCTCTTGGTGGTATGTTTAGACATACCCGAGGAAAATACCGTTTGAAAAAGAAAGATTGGGATCGATTTGGTGACCGTATTGAAGAAAGAGTCCAAAAAGGTATTAAATCATGGTTAGACGAAGCTGATAAAGATAAAAAAGATAAAGAATGGGAAGAAATAGCGATTAAAATTGAAGAGAAGATCAAAGAAGCTCTAAAAGAGTGGGCTGAATAAATATAAAGCCCCGCATTCAATATGTAAATGCGGGGCTTTATCTATTCTGATGGATTATCTTAAGAAGACCAATTTCTTAATATGTGTACCGTGGTCAGTCGAGAATTTGCATAAGTAGATACCTGCCGCAACATCATTGTCACTATTATCAAGCCCGAGCCAAACTGCATTGTATGACCCTGCATTCTGTGCGCCATTTACGAGTACTTTGACCAGGCGTCCTTGAATATCATAAACACAAAGATTAACCTCAGTTGCTCGAGCTAATTGATAGGCAAAAATGGTTTTTCCTGTAGTAGGATTAGGTGAAATGGAGATCTTATGGAACAGCCGTTCCGTTATCAATTCGTTGATACCGATATTAAGATCCCAACGGAACATACTAGCAGTCTCTGTTCCGGCAAAAAGATAGAGACTCGGGTGTATACCCAGACAATTAACATAGGTATCATCAAGACCACTATTCATTGCGGACCAGCTGCTTCCGCCTGAGGTACTCTTATACACACCAGTGCCTGTACCGGCATATACAGTATTTACATCCATGGGGTCAATGACCACGCCACGTACATTGCTGCATCCCGTATACGACCAACTTGTGCCGCTATTCGTTGTTTTATAGACACCATTTGCTGAACCAGCGTACAATACACTGGTATTGTCCGGATTTATCGTAATATCGTAGACAATACCCGTGATACCAGTCGAAGCCCCTGACCATGAAGTACCAGCATTGGTCGTTTTATAAATACCACCGTCTCCACCAATGTATACAATATTCGAGTTGACCGGATCGATTTCTACGGTGTAAGCAAATCCGGTTGTTGTGGTAAGTTCATACCGTGTCCAAGATGAGCAATTATTTATGCTTTTTGAGGCTTCCATTACATAATAACTGCCGTTGTAATATCTGCCACAACTCCAAAACACTGAGTTATTATTGGGGTCAGCGACCAAATCTCCGCCGTCCGTGTAATAACTCCCAATCTGTGTCCAGACAGACCCGCCGTCTGTGCTCTTAAAGAGCTCGGCATTACCTCAGCCTAACCCTTCCAGGGCATAGATGGTATTAGGGTTGCTATTATTAAAAGCAAAGGAACATATATCACCACAGGCTAAGGGTGTGGGTAATATAGTCCAGTCTGAGCCACTATTTGTGGTTTTGAAGATTCCGACGTCTTCAAAAGACGTGTAGATAATTGCCGGGTTCGTATTCGGACTTGAGAAACTGGCAATGCCGTTCACTGTTATGCCATGATTTGAAGCTGTCCAACTTGCTCCAGCATTAGTGGAAACATAAAAGCCTGAGTTATTACATACATATACCTGAGACACAAGATCACTACGGGCATGTATGCCATAATTATATTTTCCATTGAGCCCTGAATTGAGTGTTGACCATGTAGAACCGGAATTCGTGCTTCTATATATACATGTATCTGCGCCGACATAGACATAATTTGGTCTGGCTATTGTCGTCGACATGTCATAGAGATACCGATAGCTTGCAGGTGATACTAATGACCATGATGAACCGCCATTCGTTGTCCGGTATATGCCGCCATAGTATGTCCCGGCATAGATCGTATTTGATGTTGTTGGATGGACTGCCAGTGCATAAACATAATAACTAGAAGATGCTATTCCAGTTGATACTTCAGTAAAATTCGCTCCTGCATTAGTTGATTTGTAGACAGAAGGGTGGTATGTGGAATTTGCATAATAGTACCCGCCGACATATATATTGTCAGGAACAGATGGATCTAATGCCATACTATAAGCAACCCCATTAGAATCACTGAGATAGGTATTCGTCCAGGAAGAGCCACCATTGGTACTCTTGAAAAACCCCATTACATAAACACTTCCCGTATATACTCTACCTGATGCGAATACAGTCGAAGGTGATGTTGGATGTACTGCCAGACGGTTGATATAATAATTGGAGACTGAGTAACCAGTCCACGAAGAGCCACCATTAGTGGATTTATAGACTTGCATATAACCGCCTGCATATACGATATCAGGATTTGTTGGATCGACAGTCATCGAATATATATATGAATTGATCGATGTTACCCTGTTCCAGGAAGCACCGCCATCTATAGATTTTACAATTGGTGAAGGGTTACCATTCGCTGATGCATATATAATACCCTGGTTTGAGGGCGCAACAGCCATTTTCCGCAGATAACCGCCATAAGGTCCAACAGACTCCCATGTCCCAAAGGACAAAGAGCAAAAGCCAATAACAAGACTAAGTAAGAGTATTTTTTTCATTGATTCTCCCTCTCATTCATTGATTGTTGTATCTTTTTTTTAAAAAGCGTAGTACCCCTCATAAGATAATCGATTACTTTTTATTCCAGGTTCTCAGACCCGTGTAAAAAAACGTCGATCTGAGAACAGGTACTTAATTCCATCACAAGACCTACCTTATACTTAAGTATAAGGTAAACGAGATTCATGTCAAGAGATAATTTCTGTATTCACATATACAAATAGGATAAATGATTAATGCCTTGACACTTAATTATCTACTACTATAATATTACTATGAAGAACATTGTATATATAGTCCTATCAATAATTTTGGTCGTGAATTGTAGTGAAATGGAGACCAAATGGGAAGTGAAATTCGAACCAGCAGGTCCAGGTAATTATCGAATCAATGGGATTTCTTCCTCAAGGACATATACTAGTCTACACAACCACGACCCCCGAGTTAAAGGAGTTCCTTTTTCAATGATACGTTCTTATGTTGTTACTGGGGCATTTTGGACAGAGGAAAAAGAATCAGTCTGCATTACTGCGAATTATGATGCTGATGGTGAGCTCATCTGGCATACAGTCTATGAATCGCAAGACTTAAAATCTTCAAAAGGGAATGCTATCCGTGCCATCACAGGTGAAATTGTCGAGGTTAAATATGACATTTATGTCCTTGCACAAACCACTGACTTAAAAGGTGTCAACGCCGTAGTCCTGCTACAATATGATAGCCTTGGTAATGTGCAATGGGACAAGGTTATTGAAAGATCGCGGGGTGAGATAACGAGTGTATTGCTGAACGACCACTTAAATAACCTCTATATAGCGGGCTGGACAACTAATTCCGCAGATTCTATAAATATCTTCATTGCTAAATATCGACCTTCAGGAGAACATGCTTGGTTGAACAAATATCATAACCCTACTTTTGTTTTTGATGCCTTAAAGTTTGGCTTAAGCAAGAATGGCCAGTTTCTGGTTGCCGGTCATCTGAGACATAACAAGGACTTCTTCTTTATGAAATATGATAGCCTTGGAAAACTTGTGAAACTAACAAAGTGCGAAACTTCTTTGCAGGAAATTTCATTAGCAGATGCACAAATCGATAAACACGGTAATGTTTATCTTCTGGGTACAACCCACAACAATAAAACTGGCAAGGACTACGTAACTGTAGTCTATGATAAGAACGACAGCCTGCTATTTGAGAAGTGTTTTGATGGACCAGCGCATCAGGATGATGTCGCCAATGCCTTGATCGTGGAAGATTCGTACGCGGGGTCATTGTATGTTTATGCTATAGGCAGCAGCGAGAACGAGAATGGTATGAAAGAAGTGCTTACTGTTAAGTATGATCAACTCGGTAATGAAATATGGACAAGGACTTTCAAAGGGAGAAGAAACGAATCAACAAAACCCTGTTTGCGCGGGCCTGGAATAATCTATTCTCCGATACAACACGACGTCAAGAATTTCTATATAACTGGTTATGTAGGCGATGATGTATTGGTGCTGAAACACAGTACTAAAGGATTCATTTTCTGGTTTACTCGATACTCAAAGATCGGGACAATATGTAGACCAACTGCGTTTAGAGGTTACTGTATTGGTATAGAAAGCGTGTCAGATAAGCTGTCTGATGCATACTTAATGAAGTTCGGAAAAGCTGAACAGCTCGGGATTATCCGCTGGGATTGAGTTATTTGAGCAAAATGATTTTTTGAATCGCAGTTCTTCCATCAACTGAAAGCTTATAAAAATATACACCTGCTGAGACTGGTTTATTGTTATCATCTATACCATCCCAAGGGACTGCATAGACACCTGGGGGCTGTTGAATATTGATGAGTTTTTTGATAAGTCGCCCCTGTATATCATAAATTGTTAAACTAACCGCAGATGTATTTATCAGCTGATAATAGATCGTGGTTCTGTTCATTGCCGGGTTTGGCGCAGCATACATCAATTGCTGGATTTGCACATTTGTTGGCTTTTCTACAACACTGACATCTATATTCCAGCGGAACATACCAGCTCCTTCAGTTCCGGCAAAAAGATAATCATCCGGGTCTATTTTCATTTCCGTAATATGCTCATTTTCTAAACCCATTGCATGCCAGGTATTTCCCTGATCTCTGCTATTAAATACACCCGCGTTTGTCCCTGCATAGATCGTATCTGTCGCCCAGGGATCTATTACCACCGCATTTACATCGCCAAGACCTGCATACTGCCACGTCATAGCTGCGTCTGCAGTTTTATAAATACCGCTCGGTGTACCGGCAAAAATAATGTCGGTATTTTGAAGATCTATTTCAATATCACTCACATATCCATCGATCCCCAATGATGAAACTATCCATGTTCCACCGCCATCAACCGTTTTATAGAGGTTAGGGATACCGCCTGCGTACACAATATCAGGATCCGCCGGGTCAATTGCCAGATCATATGCCCATCCTTCGAGCGGCTCGCTTATATCCTGTCGTTCCCATGAAGTTCCATTGTCTGTTGTTTTGCAAACACTCATATAGCCATACTTGCCGCCAGTCCAGTAAACCGAATCATTGACTGGATCAGCCGTTAAAACACTACCATCAGCCATATGGTATGCATCTACCAAATACCAGACAGACCCGCCATCTGTGCTCTTTAGGAGCCTTGCATACCCTCACCCATCACCTTCCAGGGCATATATAATATTCGGATTTATTATGTGCACGCCTAAAGCACCAAGTCTGCATGCAAAAGGACTTGGCTTTCTCACCCATGTGAAACCACTATTTGTTGTTTTATGTACACCATAGCCTTCAACATATATATAAATTGTTGAAGGTGAAGATGGAGCAATAGCAAAACAGGTTATTGAAGCAATATTGATACGATCATTGGATTTAACCCAGCTTGTAGCACCATCAGATGTTTTAGAAAATCCCGAATAATCAGTGGTATAGGCTATCGAATCATTTGAAGGATGGGCTACTATACAACGAAATAGCTTGCGACCACCCCCATATCCTGACCCTGTACTATACCATGATATACCTGCATCAGTCGTTTTGTAGATGACCGTATCTGAACCGGCATAAGCCAGGTCTGGATTGGCAGGGGTTGTAGCCATGCTCGAAAAGAACCAGCCACCTCCTGATGCATGTAACCATGTGGCACCAGCATCAGTAGAACGATAGATCCCATCATAATAAGTTCCTGCATATAAAATGTCAGGATTAGTAGGATGTATACCTAGGGAATACACACGCTGAGAACCGGTTGTCAGTCCAGCCGACGTTTCAAAGAAACTAAGACCGCCGTCAGTAGATTTAAAAACACAAGGGACAGTTGTTGTATCATAATAATAACCACCTATATAGATTGTCGAAGGGTTAAGTGGATTAAGTTCAAGACAATATGAAAATCCACTATAGTTATTTAGATAATAACTGGTCCAGTCAATACCACTATTTGTACTTTTGAAAAAGGTCATTACATAGAGGCTCCCAGTAAATTCTCCTCCTGCGGCAAATATAGTAGATGATGAATCAGGGTGTACCTGAATATCACAGATATCGAGGCCTTGGATACTGTACTCCTCCCAGGTATAGCCAGCATCACTCGACCTGAAGATCGCACCATAGCTTCCGGCATAGATAATATTTGGGTTATTGAGGTCGACATTCAGACAATAAATGTAATTTTTTACCTGTCCGCAATAGTTCCATGTTGTACCATTGTTTACTGATTTAAAAATTCTTGAGTTCGATGAAGATGAAGCGCAATAAAGGATATTTTCATTTGATGGATCAATAGCTAGCGCTCGGAGGAAGCCACCAAAGGGCCCGATAGCTTCCCATTCAGCATGAGCAGTTGAGAAAAAACTGAGTGATATTATGATGAATAAGACTTTCTTCAATCTTTTTTGCACCTCAATGGCACCGAATCATATATATCATATATATCATAATACTTGATATCAGGACATAGTCAAGGAGGATTGTCCTGTAAGCATATCTTGATTAGGTATATTTCTATACTCATTTCAATAGGATGAGTTTTCTAATACACTCGGTTTCGTCAATACAAAGCCTGTATAGATAGACACCAGATGGTACAGCATCACCATTATCATTCAGTCCATCCCAGAGTAGAGTGTGCATCCCGCTTTTCTGTACTTGAGCAGTCAGTTTTTTAACGAGGCGTCCCTGAACATCGAAAACAGAAAGCTTGATCATCGCTTCTTGCGAAAGATTATACTCCAGTCTGACTCGTCCGGTTGAAGGATTTGGTTTTATCGACAGAGCAATTTGTCTGTTAATGTTAGTGTTCTGTTCTGCGATACTGACATCTAATGACCATCTGTACATACCAGCGCCATCGGTACCTGCGAAAAGATAGTTGCTCGGATACATGCCCAGACATACTACAGTTGAATCCTCTAATCCATAGTTCATTGCTGTCCAGTTACCACCGCTGGTAATACTCTTGAACACACCATTATCAGTACCAGCGTATATTGTATCGGTTCCATTTGGATCAATAAGTAATGCATTGACACCAGTGCAACCGATATTCGTCCACTCAACACCACTATTAGTAGATTTGAATACGCCATTTGGTGTTCCTGCAAAGACACAACTGGTATTATTTGGATTGATCGCAATTGCGTAGACATAACCGGTGAGCCCGGAACAAATGTCTATCCAGTCTGTTCCGGCATTTGTCGTTTTGAAAAGCCCCGGGTTTCCTCCTGCATAGACAATATCTGAATTAGAAGGATCAACCGCAATGGCATACGTGAAACCGACTGGAGACAGATAATATCTTGTCCAGTTCGAACCACCATCAGTAGTTTTTGAGGCAAACATAGCGAATGTATTATGGCCGCCGCTCCAAAAGACATCATTATTATTTGGATCATTGGCTAATGTTCCGCCATCAGAATAGTAACTATCAATCTGATTCCAGACAGACCCGCCGTCTGTGCTCTTGTAGAGCTCAGCTAAGCCTCAGCCAGTTCCTTCCAGCGCCAATACTATATCAGGGTCTGAGTTATGAATGGCAAATGCACATATATCGCCGCAGCTTAGAAATGATGGTAATAGAGACCAAGTTGTCCCGCTGTCGGTTGTTTTATAAACGCCAACACCATCATATTCTACATATATTGTTGAATTCAAAGAAGGTGCAATAGAAAAGGAAGGGATTACTCCCATGTTCAAGCCATAATTTGATTCAAACCAGCTGGTTCCAGCATTCGTTGTCTTGTGAAAACCAAGTGCATCAGTTGTATAAACGACTGTACTCGAATTTGGACTGGCAATGATCTTTCGCGTGAGTTTATATAGACCACCATATCCTGAACCAGTCTGAAACCATGTGGTTCCCGAGTTTGTGCTTTTATAGATCACTGTATCTTTTCCTGCATAAACAATATTGGAAGTAGTTGGAGCACAAGCAATAGTGGAGATGCCGGTTCCTGACCAAACCAAAGACCATGAGCCGCCTGTATTGGTAGTGCGATAAATACCATCACCATAAAATGAACCCACATAAATAGTATTTGAACTAGTTGGATGGACATCTGCAGCATTGATATTATTGCCAGTTGGAATATTAGAAGAAATGTTTGAAAAGCTTGTTCCGCCATTAGCAGATCGATAAATCCTCGGGGTTGTTTGATTACTGTCGATAACACTACCACAAACATAGATCGTACTGGGATTTGATGGGTCGAGTTTCAGACAATTACTAGTGCCTTTAACCGTATCAAGAGTATCACTACTCCAGCTGACTCCGCCATTTGTGCTTTTAAAAAACCCCATTGTTGTCGTGCCACCATAACTAACATTACCAGCCGCGAAAATCGTCGAAGGTGAAGAAGGATGTATGGCAAGACCTACAACATAAGCATCAGATACTGAATAGCTGGTCCAGTTTTGACCACCATTAATAGATTTATAAACACTGAGGTATGTACCAGCATAGACAATATCAGGATTTGTTGGATCTACAGCCATTGAATATACATAGTAAGGGATCGCATTGACTTTACTCCACGACACACCATTATCAGTGGATTTGAATATCAGCGAAGGGCCAGAATTGATTGCCGTATAAATTATATTCTCATTTGATGGAGCGATTGCCATTGTGCGCAGTTGACCGCCAAACGGACCCAATGTTTCCCAATCTGCATGGGCGAAAAACCAGAATCCAAGAAGTAAAACAATGAAAATCGTCTTTTTCATATTTCCTCCTTTTAATTCTTATACCATAACTTATTAGATACTTAAGTATAAATAATTTAAAAATATTGTCAAGAGCATAATGCCATAAACATCTATGGAATGGGGAGAAATGATCAGGATCTAATTATCTCCCGAACCAATTTTTTTCTCGATCGTGGTTTTCTTCGAATCACATATACATTTTGCATTTCCTTCTGTATCAACCTGCCTTTTGATAGATTGTCACAATAAATTTTCACAAGACAATCACCTGGTTTTACTCGATCGCCAATTTTTTTACAGATCCGGAAACCACATGATGGATCAATTCTATCTTCCATTTGCATTCTCCCGCCGCCCAATTTTACTAATAGCATGCCGACCAGAAAATTATTGATACTATAGATATAACCGGATTTTGTTGCCGGAACTCGATATGTATGCCTGGCAATAGGCAGACGTGCGTAATCATTGAAGATCAGAGCATCACCGTTTTGTGCACAAACAATCTGTTTGAAAATATCTAATGCTGCATTACTTGAGATCTTCTTCTTGAGTAGCTGTATCCCGCCTTTTATCTTAGCCATTTTAAGCATTTCTTTGCCCAGGGCGAAGGTTACTTCCATTAGGTCTTTTGAACCCCTTCCCTTTAATGATTCAATCGCCTCCATAACTTCCAGAGAATTACCAATATATTTTCCCAAGGGATTATTCATGTCAGTCATCACCGCGGTGACCTTTACTCCTGCTCGCTTGCTGATCCGGATCATTGTACGCGCAAGCTTCTTAGCTTTTTTATAATCGGTCATGAATGCACCACTGCCAAATTTTATATCAAGAACGAGTCCATCAAGATCTTCTGCTAATTTTTTTGACATAATACTTGCGGCGATGAGTGGTATGGAATCAACCGTTGCGGTTACATCGCGCAAGGCATATATTTTTTTATCGACTGGAGCGATTTCTCCGGTCTGCCCGATCATGGCAACACCATGTCTTTTTAACTGGAGTATAAAAGATTTAAGACTCAGGTTAGTACGAAACCCGGGGATCGATTCCAATTTATCCAAAGTACCACCGGTATGTCCTAAACCACGACCCGAGATCATCGGTACACAGATACCACAGGATGCCATCAATGGAGCTAAAATTAATGATACTTTATCACCTACTCCACCAGTTGAATGCTTATCGATCTTTGGTTTTCTGATATTTGAAAGCTTCAATACTTTGCCTGAATACATCATTGCTTGCATTAAATCAGTGGTTTCGTTAATATTCATGCCCTGGAAATATACCGCCATTAAAAATGCAGCTAATTGGTGATCTGGAATATTGTATTTCGCATACTCGGAAATGAGGTATTTTATTTCTTGGTCGTTTAATTTGTTACCATTACGCTTTTTACGGATGATATCAAGGACGTGAAATTTCATTGCCCCATCGCGACACGCAATTTCTTGCACGATGCGCATTTACCGCACATTTCTTTTTTGCCCAGATAGCACGAGTAAACATATTGCAAAGGCGCCTTGTATCTTAGTCCGAGTTTATAAATTTGTTTTTTTGTGTATTCAGAAACATAGCTCCTCACTTTGACCTTAGCAAGCGTGCTGAACATTAGGGAGTGGTTGATTGCGGCCATGAATTGTGGTTTATTATCCGGAAACTCAGCGGCTTCTTCGCGGTTAAACCCTGTAATAATGAATTTGGCGCCTAAATATTCTGCATAACACGCAGCGATATTTATGAAAAGACCATTTCTGTTTGGAACCCAAATGTTCTTCAGGTTGCTAAATTTCCTAATACTGACATTCTTGGACTGAAGCATAAGGAGTTTTTCAAATTCCTTGAAAAAAGGTATTTTGACAACCTTGTGCTTGATTTGTAATGCCTTACATATCTTTCTGGATGCAGAGATTTCCATCTTTGCAGCACGCTGGGTATAATCAAAGGTTAGAGCAAAGAGCGGATTGCTTTTCTTCTTGGCTATTGTTGCGCTGACCGTAGAATCAAGACCGCCGGATAGTAAGATAATACTCTTCAATTGGCGAGATTGCTTCGTCATTTCATTCCTCGCAATGACAAGGAGAGATGAGTATTTTTGAATGACGCAAGGAGTAGGGGCTTTAGCCCCGTGGTATTCCGAAGTTTTGAAGATGTGTGATTTTGAACCTCTGAACTTTTTAACTTCGAGATTGTTTTGGGGCTGCATGTCTCGCAATGACAAGAATGGTGGGTATTCTTTGCCCGACCGATGAGTGTATCGTTGCGAGCCTGAACGAAGTTAAGGCGTGGCAATCTAATCTTCATAATACGTGACGGAATTATTACGTCCTTCCCAGACCGTAACTGCTTTCATCATATTGATTTTCTTTTTCATTTCATCAAAAACATACATCGCGACATATTCTGCGGTGGCATTACGTTCTTTGAAATATGTAAGCTCATTCAATGTTTTGTGGTCGAGTTTAGAAAGTATTTCATCAAGCGCAGTTTTCACACGTCTAAAATCAATCGCTATTCCTATGTTGTCTAGCTTCTGGGTGCGTAATATCACTCTCACCTGATAAGTGTGACCGTGCATGCTAGCGCAATCTCCAGGATATCCTTTTACCTGGTGTGCCGCTGAAAATGTTCCTTCAACTGAGAGATCAAACATTATATTCCTCCTGGTAACTAATTCACAAAGCTAACCTTGTGAATCAGTTTCTTGTGGGAAAGCCCTTCTGGGCTTGATATTCGCGGGCAGCCCGCCCCGCTTCGCAAGGCGAGGCCGGGGAAGCCCGCTCCCACATAATTTCCTAAAGAGATTTCGATAAACGATTTTTCAGTATCTCCCGAGCTTTTTGAAAGAATTCAAGAGCTTTTGGTTCCTGATGATCTGGGTAAGTCCACTCCAAGGGAACAAATGCTTTATTCTTATAAATGAATGTCACTTCTGCGTAAATACCTTTGCCTATATAAATACGATGTGAAAAATCCTTTGTTGAGGCGAGGATTAAATTGCTCAATGTTATGAATCCGGGGTCAATATTAACTTTCCTCCCGCTATTATTATTGAGGAAACTTTCCTCAATTTCATTGGTTCGGTGTTTCATATCTGCAAGAACATCAGGTACTACCAAATTGTCAAAGGCATACCACTGCCTCAGAAGGTCATCGCCCATTTCTTTGTTATAGTATGTAGTATGGATAAACGGAATTACCTCAGATTTGAGCAATACCTCGCCGAAATCCTTTTTAAGTTCATTCAATACATCATCGACTCGAATATTGTGAACAAAAATCAATCCGGTTATGGCCAGAACTTTCTGAGGTGGTCTAGTTTTTACCATCACAGACCTTTACACACACCCCACATATGTATTGACCAATACCTCGGATTTTGGAGAATTCTTTGAGTTGTTCCAAGCAGCGACTTAGGTCAACGCCATCTTTAGAAATAGCCTGCCCCGGACATGCCTTTATGCATTTAAGACATTCGCCACAATTCTGTTCCACTTTCGGATCAGTCTCAAACGATAAGTCGGTTAGGATTGAACAATACCGAACTCTTGTTCCATATTGTGTATGGACGAGCAATCCACTTCTGCCGATAAAACCAAGACCAGCTGCTTCTGCCAGTGCTTTATGAGAAATATGTCCTTTTTGCGTTTGCCAATCAACCATCTGAGATGCTGGAATAGCGATAGCTTTTGCTCCTTTACCTTCGATAAAATGAGCAAGATGATAGGCAGTTTGATCTAATATCCAATTGACTGTTTTGTAATGATGCTTATAAATGAGCGTTGGGCGACTCTTGATAGTCTGTAAGACGGATTCTGACAGCGGGTAACCAAAAACGATTGTCCTTGGCAACTCAGCAGGGATTTCTAATAATTCAACGTTTTCTGGTACTCTACCGAAACCAATGATTTCAACATTGTATTTCTGGAGGAATTCACGTAATTCTTTTTTGACAGATGTCATATGAGAAACGGTTCATCAGGTTCGTCTTTTACTATTCCTTCTTCTGTACCTTTATCCTCAGCGGTTTCTTCCTCTGGTTCTTCAGGGCGCGGTTCAGGGTGATGTTCATCGTTAGAAGGTTGTGCACCTGCGTGTTCCATGATCGCAATTGCTTCACCAAAATCTTCTTCTCGTGGTAGATCACCCAGGTCTTTTATGCCGAAATATCTCAGGAATTCCTTGGTCGTGCCATACCTAATTGGCCTACCAGGTAGAGGTAATCTACCGCATGTTTTAATGAGGTTTTTTTGGAGAAGTGCATCAAGCATATAGGTTGAATCAACACCCCTTACTTTCTCTATTTCTGGCCTGGTAATGGGTTGGTGGTAGGCAATTATTGCAAGCGTTTCAAGAGCAGCTTTGGAAAGCCTGCTCTTGCGATCGTGAAGTGCGCCGACCCAAAGTGCAAATTCTGGTAAGGTGTATATCTGATAACCTCCAGCGATTTCCTTTATTTCAAAAGCTCGTTGTGACTCGTGATATTCTTGATTCAATTCCTTGATACAGTTAACAATTTCATCTTTTTGTAAATTAGTTATTTCAATGATCTTTTTCAATGTCAAAGGAGCCTCAGTTGCTATCAATAGTGCTTCTATAGTGCGTTTCATATTAGAACCGTCCATTTATTTCTCCTTGGTGACATATAGCGAAATCAATTTATCTACAATCTTATCCCAATTGAACCTTTCGTCAATGCTCTTCTTAGCTCTTTCTCCCATTTCTCTACGTAGTTTTGTATTAGTTGCTAGGGTTCGTATCGCCTGGGTAAGTGCCGGGACATCGCCGGGTGGGATAAGAATGCCGTTCACACCATCTTCAACAACATCAGTAATGCCCCCAGCCTTTGAAGCAATAACTGGTTTATAGCAACTCATTGCCTCAATCAAGACTACACCAAGACCCTCAATATCGCCTTGTTTATCGTATACTGCCGGCAATACAAAAAAGCCGCATTTTTCATAGTGCCGCAACTTTTCATCAGCTGAGATCCAACCGGTAAAATAAACCCGAGAGCGCAGATCGAGACGGTCAACAAGGTCTTCCAGTTCAAGTCGCTCTGCTCCATCGCCGATGATCACTAGTTTATGGGGTATTTCATTTCTTACCTCAGCCATGGCCAGTATCAAATACTTGATCCCTTTGCGTTCCACCAGGCGACCAACAAAGAGAATTTCATTTTCATCACTGATCTTCGATACTCTTTCCGGAACTGCAGCGCTGAACGGTATGATTTCAATTTCACGGTTTATACAACTTCTTAATTCTGTTCTTGTATGGGTAGATATCGCAGTAATCATGTCGGATTTATTCAGCAAAATCGAAAGACACTTTGTCAGCCACTTGAATTTTTTCGTGAACCAGCGTATTTCACGTCCATAAAAAGTAGAGAATAAGCGAGTTTTACCGGCAATGCGGGCGAATACTCCGAAAATAATATGAGGAAATGGCCAGTGAACGTGAACGATATCGTATTTTTCTCTTTTGACCAGTTGGACAATCGCCCAGGTGCCAGCTATCATATAGAAAAATATCAGCAGAAGGTTTAAGGGGTTGCGGCTTACCCGGTCGACAACAGTCTCTTCATGCGTGAGCTTTTGCAGATTTTTGAAGAAATATCGAAATCGATGAACTTTGATATCATCGATAAGCTGATTACCAAGACCTTTGTAGGATGAAGTAAATACTTCGACATCGATTTTTCTGTCACGAAGTCGGAGTATTAACTCGGTAAGCCATGGGGTTATTACATCCCCTTCATAACGTTTGTAAGCAGTAGTAACAAAAAGTACTTTCATTTCTTAAATTTCCATTTGACCAGGTTCCAGATTGCCTGAATGCCGTCTTTCATGCCTATTTTCTTACCTTTCCTGCGCCCGATATAGCTAATCGGTATTTCAACGATCTTCTCCCTTCTTTTCAAAATTTTGCAGGTTATTTCAGGTTCGATCTCAAAACGCGATGATATAAGGTGTAAGTCTCTCAAAAGCTTAGTTCTAATGACTTTATAACACGTCTCCATATCTGATATGTGGCTGCTAAATAGGATATTTGTCAAAAGGGTTAAGAATCGATTCGCAAAATAGCTTGATTTTAGGAAACTACCCTTTCCTAAAATTCTTGAACCATAGACAACACTCGTTCTCTTCTCTTCAATTGGCCTGAGTAGCTGTGGATACTGTTTAGGTGAATATTCTAAATCAGCATCCTGAATAATAACTACATCTCCAGAGGCTATTTGCAAGCCACTTCGGATAGCTGCTCCTTTTCCCCTGTTCCATTCGTGAAATATCGTTTTTATTCCTTTTCTTTTTCTTAAAAGATCTCTGGTTCCGTCCACCGAAAAATCATCGACCACGATAATTTCTTGTGCCAGACCTACTCTTTCGACAAGCCTTATTATCGTTTCTATATTATTCTTCTCATTGTATACGGGGATTATTACCGTGACCTCCATGCCCAGATTATATTAAAAATTCTCTTAATGTAAAGTACATGTCTTGATTTATCAATTA
>CBFDDH010000003.1:0-99931 GCA_965603515.1 uncultured bacterium | reverse complement strand
ATTTGTGTTCTTCGTATAATACTTGACAGATAGATTTCTCGCAACTATAATGTAAACATAGGTAAGTTATTATGATCTTATTAGTTGAGGAAGATAAAACTGTGGGAAAGAAGCTCTGCGATATGCTCAATCAGGAGCGTATTATTACGGTTGGTTCTGCACAACAAGTCCTTGAAGCATTGGTTCACCATAAGAGCAGCCTGAAGGTTATTATAGCTAATGCCCACGTTGTTCGTGCTATTACATCGAATAATCTTATTATGAGGTTGTGCGAAAAAATAAGGATTGAAATACCGCCTATTATTGGTTTTTATAGAAAAGGTCAAGAGCAAGTTGTGAAGAAGATAATTGAAAAAAGGCATGAACTGAAATTCGTAAAATATGATGATAAAGACGCGAATTTCCCTGCTAAATATGTCAGAGCGATAAAGGATCAATACCCGGATTTGCGGGTTGATTTGAACAAGACTAAAGCAGGATGGCCAGTGAGTGAAGAGAAACAGGATATTGAGGATGTGCGAAGCTGGCTAGGCAAAGAGGGTTTTGTTAAGAAACCTTCAACTAATGCTAAGGATAAGGAAGAGAAGAAGGATGCTAAACCCATTGACGATAAAGATGTAGATTACAGGAAATTATACTTTGAAGTAAAAGAAAAGTATGACGAGCTCCTTAAGTATATTCATGAATTGACTGATACAGAATGAACATCAACAAAGGGAATAACTATGAAGATAGAGAATTTGGGGATACTGTCATTTGAGACTTCGCTTCGCCAACACTGATCTTTAAAACATGGACTGAATTTGGTGATGAAATCCACGCCAATTTTTTCATATTCAAAAAAACAATGAAGTAAAGAGGAAAATGCTGTTAAGGAATTAGAAACATTCGTAGAGGTTTTCGATAAGTACGGACAGCAAAACAACTTAAAAAGCGAAGAATCAGCGCATAATCAGTAGTTTTTGTGTTTGTACTTCAGTGCCTGATGTCAACCGGACAAAGTAAACGCCATTCGGCAGTTTATTTCGGTCAATTGTTCCGATATCCCAAGTAAAGTGCACTTCACCAGCGTCATTATATTTCTTGAAAGGCGACGTGATCAACGTCCCGTCTATCGAGTATACATCAGCCCGTACTAATGCATCTTCTGTCAGTTGGTATTTAAATGCAGCCCGCTGTTTAACCGGATTAGGTGTGATGGTGAATGCACCAAGGGTTATTATTTGTTCCTTATTCTCAATAATACCGGGTAGGGTTATATTCTCACGCAGGAATACTGAACCGTAGTAATCGCATGTTATCATATCGAGGTCACTATCACCATCCCAGTCAGTGAAATTAACGCGCGGCGGATTGCCGTTAAGATAGGTGCTGGAGTCCGGTAGTACCAGATAGATATAATTGTTATATATAGGATTTGAATTGGTACCGACATTCGTATAGAAACGGACATCACTATACCAACCACCCAGGATCATATCCTTGAGACCGTCGCCGTCGAGGTCCTCGATCACTGGTACGGTCCGGTAGTATGTAAGCGGACTACCATTAAAAAGAACTGGTGTGGAGTCGCCAAAAACCGGTGCTGCATTGGTGCCTTCATTAAGATAGACATAAGCATTGCACGGCTGACCTATGCCTTCTTGACCGACAAGCAAGTCTTTTCTTCCATCTTCGTCCCAATCGTGAACAGTTGGCCAGGAATTATTATCAGCAACGATGTATGCGCCATCAGCAAGGAGATAACCATCGTCAGTTAGATCACCGGTAGACGTCCCACGGAAAAAAGTTAAATAGCCATTTCGTTCACCGACAATAAGATCGAGATAGCTGTCTTCATTCCAATCGCAAACTGCGACTGTTGCTCCCTGGCATCAACAATAGCTGACAGATATATTGACGCCATCGGCCTGAAGATAGACAAAAGTACTGAATGTTGGATAATAGTGCGTACCCGTATTTGTGTAAAATCGAATTCTACCGCCGTCGTATTGACCAAGCAGCAAATCTTGTTTGTTATCGCCGTCCCAGTCGATCATGAAAGGTGAAGCGTTACCACCATAACCAACATTAATATTGGTGCCATTAGCCTGGATATATACCGGGTCAGCGAAAACTGGTGTTTCGGCATATGATATTGATACAAGAAGAAGTATTACAACGGAAAGATATTTATGCATAATTACCTCCTTTCTTATATACTTTAAGCAAATATTAGGGGGATGTCAAGGGGAAAGGGATGATTGTACACATAAAACATACAGCAAATCAACAAATACAAGTCAAACTTGACTTTGGCAAAGAATTCGTGATAATCTATCAATGAATTTCAAATACAATATGCTAATCTTTATGATATTACTAATGGCGAGTGTGGTTTACGGGCAAACCAATTGGCAAAAATACGATAATAACCCGGTTATGGTTAAGGACACCACGATCCCAGGTGTCTGGGAGTGGGCTGCGATCGGTCAACCATCCTGTCTTTTTGAAAATGATACCTTCAAGATGTGGTATACTGCGGCAGGTGTTGCTTATGTGGGTGATACAATACTGCGAGGTCGTATCAGCTATGCATTTTCGGTCGATGGAACGACCTGGGTAAAACGTGATCCTCCAGTACCGGTCCTCGATGTTGGGCAGCCAGGAGCGTGGGATTCGCGCTGGTGTGATACGCCAGCGTCTCTTAATGATGGGACAGAATATAAGCTATATTTTTGTGGTGATTCTCTTTCGGTTGCACATTCGGCAATGGGTGTAGCCACATC
This sequence comes from uncultured bacterium, assembly GCA_965603515.1. GTDB lineage: Bacteria > Hydrothermota > Tepidihabitantia > SM23-42 > SM23-42 > JAUVZL01. The sequence goes on along the minus strand of CBFDDH010000003.1, from coordinate 97,163 downwards.
ACCAGACGGTATCACATGGACGCGTCATTCAGGTAATCCCATCCTTGAAAGAGGTGAACTTGTTGATTGGGATGGTTTCTGGGTGGAATCACCGGCTGTCCTTTATGATTCTGCAACTGGTTTATATACAATGTGGTACACTGGGGTTGGTTATGGACCGGGTAAGCCGAGTGACCTGTGGATACAGATCGGTTATGCATATTCATCTGACGGGTATCTCTGGCAAAAAGATACTATTAACAATCCGGTCGTGGAAACCGGTAATGCAGGTTCATGGGACGATGGATGGGTCGCGGTACCTGCGGTACGCAGAACTGATGGAGTTTATGAAATGTGGTACTGCGCGGCTTCTATTGCAGACTGGACTGCAGACAGCACTCTTGATACTGCTCGTGTAGGTTATGCCACGTCTCAAAATGGTATTGACTGGATAAAGTATTCTGACCCGGTACTGACAAACTATGATCTACCTGTGGACAGCGGTGGACCGTGGGCGCCTGATGTCCTCTTTGATGGGTTTGAATATAAAATGTGGTATGAGACAGCGCTTGGTATATGTTATGCCACTGCTCCTCAAAATGCCGTTTTTGAAAAGCAGAAAGAAGGATTATTTTCAATATTGCAGATAAATCCCAATCCATTTGCGAGATCAACAGCTATTGGATATTCAATTACAAAGAATGATTTTGTAGAAATGGATGTCTTTGATATTACTGGACGGCAAATAATAAATCTGGTAAGAAAGCAGCAAGAACCAGGGTCTTATTCAATTAATTGGAACGGCAAGGACTATAATAATGTATCAGTTAGTTGCGGCGTTTATCTTTGTATGCTAAGAATCTCTAACCGGGTCTGTGATGTACAGAAAATCATTGTTGTAGAGTAGTGATGAAATTATTGTAGAGGAAAAACCTATTAAAGTATGATATTGAACCAGTCAAATAAAAATCCGGTGAGTTTATTCATAGAGAGAGGTCGGCTCTATTCAACTGTAGGTTTATTTAAAAAGGCAGGAAAGGACTTTAACCAGGCATATACTCTGAGTAAGAACACAATTGTTGATGCTGCTAAAGCATTACTTGAACTTGCTAATCTTGCTTATTTGGAAGGCAAAATTGAGAAAAGCCTGTCTTTTCTAAACAATGTAGAACCCTATGTGGAAAAAAGCCGCTCCCTGGACCTCGATTTCGAATTCTGGCGATTTAAAGGCAATGCATTTCGTATTAAAGGGGACTACGGAGCAGCACTAAGCTGTTATAAAAAACTATATAAGCAGGTGATGAAGAAAAAAGAGAAGAGAAAGAAGGCGGTTATTCTAAACCTTATGGGTTTGGCCTATCGCGGTGCAGGAAAGTATTGTGATGCAATAAATTATATCGAACGCGCTGATCGAATATTCGGGAGCATAGGTGACATCCCTGCTCAAGGTACTTGTCTGGGCAATATTGGTTTGGTATATGCGTTTTGGAATAGAGCGGAAAAAGCTATACCTTATTTCCGAAAAGCTATCGTGATATTAGAAAATACACAATCAAAAGGTTTGATGACCAGCCCCCTTCTTAATTGGGGAATAGCTTTATTCAAGCTCGGTAAATATGATAAGGCGCTTGAGAAATGGCAAGAGGCATTGGCTATAACAAGTGCACAGGGTGATTTCGCAGCTATTGCAATGACCAATAATAATATTGGCTATTTGCTTATTAAAAAAGGTCAGTACAAGAAAGCACTGGAAAATCTCAATTTAGCATTGTCGATGAAAAAGAAACTGAATCTTACGGGTTATCTTCCATCTACGTACAACGGACTTGCTGAAACTTATCATAATCTTTTCTTAAAAACAAACAGAAAGACTTTCTTTAAAAAAGCAAAAGAAAATGTGAAAAAAGCCTATACTATAGCTAAGTCATTCAATAATCAACATGATATCAAGGTTTCAAAAGGTATTTTTAAAACGTTGGGTATCAGTGTCGGTTGATCTGGATATTTTAAGGGCTAATACTTAACCCCACAACCACCTCAAGTTCCTCCAATATGATCTTTCATATCAGCCCAGATATACCAGTTGGTTTTTTGATATACCCAGTATCCAGGTGTAAGGTTTTCGTATCCAGCATAGGCGTATCCCTCTGAAAAGCCCCAATCATAAAAAGAGCCGTAGACATTGAGGTCTTCTGGGGCCTCTAAAACGTGAAGCAAAGTGGTGTATTTTCCATGAACGCTTGCTTCTGGATCAAGCTGGTCCTCAATAGCCAATCTTTCCCAAACAAACCAGTTTGGATAAACATAAACCCAGAAGCCAGGTTTGAGATTCGTGTTATCTGCATAGGCATCACAAATTGAATAACCCCAGTTACATAACGCATCATAGACGGCTTTGTCTTCAGGGACTTCAATTACGTGAAGCAGATTTACGTAATTCCCTTTCACGCTTGCTTCATCCATAAGGTCTTTATACCCGTCAAATATATCTCTATCGTATTCTACATACAAACCAGCCCAACTAAAACAGAAAATCGCTAAGACACAAGTTGTTACATTGCGTTGCATAATACCTCCTATTATTAGATAATACAGAGCAACCCGTTCGATATTCCAACTTCTATCGAAAGATTGCTACACTTCGCACAAGGAGAAGAAGGATCATATGCTATTAGAAGAATTCTGTTTACACAAGAAGCTATTATATTATCGGCGATTAGGAGTAGAGAAAAGCGGTCGCAAAAACCTTCAACAGTATCTTTGCCTTGACTTGCTATTGGAGTTATTGTACTATACAAGCAAATAAAAAAGAAAGGAGAAAATATGAAAAGCAGAAGTATAGCTATTAGTGTGGTCCTGTATTTTCTATTCAGTATTGCATTATTAGAAGCAGCCCAGCAGCAGATAGACGGATTCTCACCATTTCAGTTTTCCGTATTGGGAGATAACCGTCCGCACGGAGCTCCTGAAAAAATCATTCAACCTGATATATTTAAGAGAGCTATTCAGGAAATCAATTTACTTGGTTCAGAATTTACCGTGATAATCGGAGATTTGATTCTCGGCTATGATGATGATAAAACGCTCATCAATGCGGAATGGGATGAATTTTTCAAGACCTGTGAGGGATTCACAAATCCTTACTATCCAGTTGTGGGGAATCATGATGTGTTTGATAAGCAGAGTGAAAAGATGTGGTTGAAACGGCTTGGTTCGCTTTACTTTGCTTTTTCTCACAAAGGGTGTCGATTTATCTGTCTCTACAGTGAGGATCCTGAAAAAACGGATTTCATCCTTGATGAGCAAGTGACGTGGTTAGAATCTGAATTACATGAGTATAGAGACGCGAAATATATCTTTGTTTTTTTACATAAACCATTATGGCGCGAAGACTACTTTCCAGAAGGCAGCACGAATTGGATGGAAGATGTACATCCACTTCTCGCAAAATACAAGGTAAATACGGTTTTCGCCGGACACGAGCATCTCTATGAACTGTCTGAAGAAGTGGATGGTGTACGCTATATAATAACTGGTGGTGCCGGTGCCGAGATTGGCGATATGCCTTATCGGGGGGATTTTTATCACCATCTTAGTGTAAATGCGCAGGATGAGGAAGCGCAAATTGTTGTTATCAAAACAGGTTCTATTTTCGCGCAAGATGTGGTGACCCAGGAGCGGGTACAGCAAGTCGATGAATTCTTAGAAAGTGTTTCCTTCAAATCATTTTCTGTGCGTTTAGGTGAAGCTGTAAAGAAGACGGTCAGAATCACGCCAAAGAACGCATTCAATGAAAGTATAATAATAGATTACTCTGTTCAAACACCAGAAGAATCTGGTTGGACTTGTGAGGAAAAGCAGAAACAGATCATGCTCGAACCAGGCGATAGCACCGAGATAACTTTTAATATTGCTTTTGATGGTGAAGCTGTTTTCCCCGTTCCGGAGAATAATATAATATGCACAATTGGAGAAGAAAAGGTGATTGAGCTGGCAACTCTGATAGATTTTTCAATAGAACGACCAGTTCGTATCAAAAAAGCTCTGGGCAAGATAAAAATTGATGGTAAACTGAGTGAAAAAAGCTGGCAGGCAGTGGAATCTGCCGGGAGATGGATGAAGACAGATAAGTCTGGCTGGGCCGGAGAGATTACTGGCTGGTATGTTTGCTATGATAATAATTCTTTGTACCTGGCTTTTGACTGCAAAGAAGATGAAATGAAAACGATCAAACAGACTTCAAAAGAAAAGGATTGGAACTTCCTGGATGATGATTGCGTTATCTTTTATTTAGACCCGGTAAAAGATGGACAATCGCGTTTTTGTTTTGGTATTACTGCCTTTGGCGTGACGATGGATTATCGGGCACCACAGGGAGAAGTGGATTTTAACTGGAACCCAGAATGGGATATTGTCGCGAAAAAGAGAAAAGACGGATATATGATCGAAGCTGCAATTCCTTTTGAAATCCTGGATTGTAAGATCCCTTTGTCTGGTACTGAGTGGGGGATAAATGCATTTAGAATGTGTACACCTGAACCTTCAGAACTAGATGGATGGAGTTTTCCTATACTAAGACTGAGCAACCCAGCAGGATACGGTAATGCTATTTTTGAATAATGGATTTTTGAGAGGAGTTATGAAGTATTCTTTTTCAGAAGACTTAAAACGACAAGGAATTCGAGTTAAATCTATTTAGCAGAAAAGGAAAGACATGGGGTCAAATCTCGAATAGTGAATAGCAGAAAAGGAAAGACATGGGGTCAAATCTCGAATAGTGAATAAAAGGATGAATTCCAATCGAGTCTTAAGGCTCTTGACAAAATTAAAATCGCTTGTATAATAAATATAGGAACAATATGAGATGTTGTTCCTGGGATAGTTTTTGCGGGAAGGTATCTCTTTAGTTGAGGAGGAGAAAATGAAAAGAACAATTGTCTTAAGATTGGTGATACTTCTCAATCCTATTGTATGGTCTATGTTAGTTGCCCTGCCCCAGGACGAAGCAGTATTCCTGCGTGATAATGAAAATGGATTGATCATTGTTCAAGAAAGGGGGTTACCCAATACTGATGATTCAAGGACATTTTATGATGCTTCAGTGATATGGTCAGCCTACTTGACAGATGCTATTTACCGTACAACAGCATATACTCTTAATAATTATGTGTTTGCAGGTACATATCTCAATCCTCCAAAGGAAGCCGAACTATTTGCGTTGACTGGAGGCGGTATACCGGATTGGACTTTTGCGGGAACCGAATTTTACACTGATGCTGGTGATGGCGTTTTTGCCTTAGCAGCAGTTGATAAAGATGCCCTGGGCATAAATGTGAGCAGATGGTCTGATCCGGGAAACAGTACACCAGATTGGACTACCAGTTTTCTAACGTATGCTGTAAATTCCTACGGACCGATTGCTGCAGCTGATGACGGATCGACTTTTGCCGTAATAGCCGCGCCATCTGGAACTGATGCTCATTTATTATTATTCGATACTGATTCAATGCTGGTCGATTATGTGGCTTCTGGCCTGGGATTTCCTCGCTACGTGAAGATCAATGCAGATGGTCGCTATACCGCTTTTATTGCTCTTTCTACGATCGTTGTATTTGACCGTGATCTGCTGAGTGTGCGCGCTCAGATCTCAATGGGATTCACTAATAGCGCTATGGATATCTCTGGAGACGGTAACCTCCTTGCCTATGGCTGGCCGAGTCTCAGGGTTATGGAGTGGAACGGGGCATCATATCAGGAATTATGGAATTGGAATCCCGGAGGTCATTATGTGAGCAGAATAGCGATATCTACTAATGGTTCTACGATCGTCTCCTGCTGGTATACAACTTCGCACAATACCATTAAGGTGGTGGTTCATAATGTCGGTTCATCGGTGCCTTTGTGGATATATGATTACCCTATGTCCAGTGGAGTTTACCAGGAGAGCGCCAGCGATATCGATATCACGGATGATGGTAAATACTTTTTAATTTGCAGTTGGGGTGATGCGGATAATATAAACCCAGAAGTGAATATATTCCAGCGCGATACTATTCCATACATATTGTATAGTGTCGATATGCCTGGTTCGATGTTTTCAGCGGACATAAGCAGCGACGGCAATTACGGCACTGCTTGCGGCAAGCACATTCATGCAAATGTTAGTGGACGCGGCGCCGATATCGTTATGATCGGTACTGACATAGTGGGGATTTCTGAAAACGATTTTATTGATCTGCACTCAAATCCTGTTTTGCTTAGCGCCTACCCAAATCCGTTCACAAAATCTATTATAATCGATTTCAGCAAAGCGCGAAGTGCCGAGAGCATAGAGTTGAAGATATATGATATTTCCGGGGAAATGGTAAAATCATTTAGCCGCAGCACTACGCATAACACGATGCAGCCTACGCAGATCAGCTGGGACGGTAAAGATGATCAGAGCAGACAACTGCCCACAGGAGTTTATTTTGTAAAGCTGCAAACGGATGAATATGTGGAAACAGACGAACTGATCCTTATAAGATAAGTTATTAGATTATTGAATAATTGAACAGAGCAGTAATTAGGTTACTTCAATAAGATAGTTGGGAGTTTAAGGCAACGGCGAATGTAGTTATTCGGTTTATCGGACACGACAACAGATCAACGCCAAATGAACCTCGCTTCTTCATAAGGGGCGTGGGTGAATTGATCGATTATAGTAGTGTTTGAGCAACCAGATCATTGACTTTGGCAATTTCCTATATAGTATACTAATTGTAATGCATTTGAAAAACCTGGAAAGGATCCTCAAATATACTCTGAAAGAAACTTCTGGCGAAAAGATAATTGATACACTCTATGAGAAGACGAAATCTACGATTGAGCAGCACATAACCAAACGTGACGTCGAGAACTTTGTTGCCTACCTTCAATTACTTTCTGAATATCCGCAAGGTCAAAAATGTTTCAAGCTCGGACGCAAACAAGTGCAAAATTATGTAAACCGCATCTATAGTGAGTGTGATCATAAGACGCGTTATTTGAGGACAAATAATCTTTATAGTTATTTTGAAAATATGTTAGGCAGGAATATAGTGCTCGATAATACAGAAGTTACTGTGATATACGAGAAACTAAGTGGAGATAAAAGATCATCAATTGAAAAAATAATGTGTCGTGTTTGCATTGCGATGACACTGAAATGGCTTCAGGGATTCCTGCAGGACAAATTGTCTGAAGGTTTACACAATCATATAGTCTTTTTAGCTTCTATTTACGGAATGTATGGAACCAATCGGGTATTCAATGTTGATTGGCAGCCATATGGCATCTCTGGAAATGATGCAGCATTGATTGAAAGTGAATACCCGGTTTTCGAAACTGCAATAACTAATGCGATCAAAAATATAAAAAAAGCTTCACTCAAAAAAGAGTATTCTAATAAACTGGAAGGTCAATTCCAATTCGTTCTTTCAAGTATCGATCATCTTATTATAATGAGCAAAAAAGGACTGCTTGAATCCGGTGAAGCATTTATGGATAAAATAATTATTGCCGCATCCTTGATCTATTTGCAAGATGAATTCGTAGAAAAAAATTCAGAATTGAGAAGTTTTATCAATCTCATCGTATCTTTCTATTATCAGTTCCGCGACAAACGTTATATCCCTGTTCTCACAAACTAATAAGAGGATTAATGAATGAAGCTGTGAATATAGGAAGTTATGAAGATGATACTAATCATGGGAATAAGATAGACAAACATCATTCCGGCACGCAGTGCTAACTTCCAATCCGTCAGGATTCTAAAAGGCGTAGAGAGTAGAGCGTAGGGCGAAGATATGTAACGGTGTATCAGGGTGTCGGAGTAACGGGGTAACAGAGATAACGGATGAAACGAAGAACACACTCTGTTGAAGACACTGGATTGCCCGATCGAGTCGGGCAATGGCAGTATGGTATTAGGAGAGCGTAGGGCGTCCCGGTGAAATATGCTTTGCATCTCACAGGATAAATAGGGAGTAGGGAGTTCTGATAGCTTGACATTAAACTGATTGCGTCTATAGTTCATTAAAGAAAATGGGAAAGGCGATCTCAGGCAAACGAGTTGATAACAAAATGTTCAATCCCTGGCGAATGATCTGGCACGTTTTTGGCGGGATCATCCCGATATTATACTATTTCGTGCCTTTGGCAAAAGTAACAGTGCTGGCAATCATTGCGTTTTTTTTCTTATTGTTTCTGACCTTTGATATTATTCGTTTGAGAATTCCATCACTGAACCAAAGATTTATAACTAAATACTCTTTTCTGATTCGAGAATATGAAAAAACGCAATTTAACACGACGACTTATTTCTTACTAGCATCTTTCTTGAGCATTTTTCTATTTCCCAAAGATATTGCAGTAGTCGTGCTATGCTTTTTAGCATTTGGCGATACAATAGCGTCTTTTATCGGTGGTACATTCGGTAAAATTAAGATTTTTGACAAGACAATCGAAGGAAGCATGGCATGTTTCCTGGTTTGTTTTATTATCGCAAACGTATTATTAGGTTTTCGGCTTTCGCTTATTGGTGCACTCGTGGCTACGTTTGCCGAATTACTGCCCTTGAAGATCAATGACAATTTGCTCATCCCGCTTATTTCGGGAACAATCATGACTATGGTGTATTGACTTCAAGTATGTTTCAGCATATTATATTAAAAGGAGGTAGTATGCATGGATTTTGCCATATTGAAATTCCAACAACCGATCCAAGCAAATCCAGTAAGTTTTACAGCAGTATTTTTGGTTGGAAGGTAAACGAGAGTAACCCGGATTATTTTGAATTCTCGACACCTGATGATGATGGTGGCGGTTTTACGACCGCGACCAAACCGGTTCAAGAAGGCGTAGTTTTGTACATTAAGGTCGAGGATATTGAAACGAAACTCAAGGAAATTGAAGCGGCTGGAGGAAAGACAGTTAAGGGTAAGACAGGTATCTCTCCAGAATATGGATTTTATGGTTTGTTTACTGATCCCTGTGAAAATATAATGGGGTTGTGGGCGAAAGAATAACGAGGAGACAAGGGAAGAAGAGCCGAGGAGAAAAGATAAACACGTGAAACTACCCGTAAAAGAGGATTCTCGCTACGCGGAACAAAATACATAATTAAGCAGAATAGCTAAATTATGAATGTGAGAAAAGACCACTAATGACAAGAATATCTATTGTATTGTTCGGTTTGATTTTTGCAGTAACCATCAGCGGTTATTCAGATGATAATCAGAAAGGAACAATCCCGTCACGTGCGATCATTGGTCGTGTGCTTGACTCTGAACTTGAGGTACCACTGGAATATGCCAATGTCGTTTTGTATGAGAAAGACAGTAAATCTCAAATCACCGGGACGATTACAAATCAAAACGGTAGTTTTCGGATGACCGGGGTTAAGTCTGGAGTCTATACTCTTCAAGTGTCGTTTATGGGATACACCACAACTGTCATCGATACGATTGAGATCAATCCTGATCAGCCAGGTATTGATCTTGGAACTATCTTTTTGGAACAAGCTGTTCTTATTGTGGACGGAGTTGAGGTTGTGGCTGAAAAATCCCCCATAGAGTTTAAGATCGACAAAAAAGTGATTAATGTGAGCAAATACTATACTGCTGTGTCAGGTACTGCAGTCGATGTTCTTGAAAATGTTCCGTCCGTGACCGTTGATATTGAAGGGAATGTCAGCCTGCGTGGCAGTGCCAATTTCACGGTTCTGATCGATGGGCGACCGACCGTGCTGGAAGCCAGTGATGTGTTGCAACAGATCCCAGCTAGCACGATCGAGAATATCGAAATAATCACCAATCCTTCAGCAAAGTATGATCCAGATGGCATATCTGGTATTATCAATATCATTACAAAAAGAGCAGAACTCAAAGGGATAAACGGTATAGTAAACTTGAATGCTGGTTTTAATGAGAAATACGGTGGCGATTTTTTATTAAATCACAAACAAAAAAAATATCAGGTCTATTTGGGTATTGATTACAATAATAACGTTTACCCGGGCAGTTTTCTGACCGAGAGCTACACAATAACGGGGGATACTACGTCATTTGTTTATTCTGATGGTGATTTCTATCGGGGCAGGGAACACTACGGATTGAGAAGCGGTATAGATCTGTACCTAAGTGCCAATGACATCTGGTCTATAAATGTAAGGTATGGTGGAATGTCCATGGAACACTCGTCAGTGCTTGATTTTAATGAATGGACAGAACCCGGAGATACACGTGATCTGTACATCAGTGAAAGCAGTTCAGAACGCGGCAGAAGTTTCTATTCAGCGGTCGCGGATTATTGTCATACTTTCAAGAAAAAGGAACATGAGATTTCCGGACAGGTCAATTTCAGCAGGCGGCATGGGGATGAAGAATCAAGCAATGAACTCCTTGATACGGATGGTGCAATTACAAGCGGGCAGACATCTACGGAACAAGGTCCATCAACTCGGTTGCGGGCAAAGCTTGATTACTTCAGATCATTATGGGGAACGGACCGTTTTGAGATCGGTTATCAGTGTAGAATCAGCCGTAACGAGAATATCACTGAATCGTACGAATACAACCCTGCCACTGGTGAGTACGAGTTCAGATCTGAATTCAGTCATGCGGTAGATTATGACCGCGATATTCACTCACTCTATACTCTGTACTCAGGTGAATTAGGAAGCTTTGGTTATCAGGGAGGTATACGCGGTGAATATACATATCGTCTCATAGAACTCATTGGTGAAAATGAAAGGTTCACAATTGACCGTTGGGATTATTTTCCCAGCGCGCATGTTTCGTATGAATTCCCTGGTCACCACCAGATCATGGTTAACTATGCCCGCAGGATTGATCGTCCGAGAGGGTGGTATCTTGAGCCTTTCGAAACATGGTCGAACGCTTATAATGTTCGAAGAGGCAATCCGACCCTTCAACCCGAGTACATTGATGCATACGAACTGGGTTATCAAAAAAATTTCGGTAAGAGCATGTTTTCTTTTGAGGCTTATCATAGAATAACTTATAATAAGGTGGAACGTGTTCGCTCGGTCTACGACGCCAATATCATACTCCATACATTGGAAAATGTGGGAACCGATTATACGCTTGGATCTGAAATGATGGTAGCATGGGATTTATTCAAATGGTTAAGTCTGAATCTTACCGGCAATGTGTATAACTATCAGATTGAGGGTGTATTATACGGGGATTCTTTCACCCGGGAGAGTTTTAATTGGAGCACAAGAGTTAATAACACTGTGAAAATCGGAAGTCTGACCCGCATCCAGATCATCGGTATGTATAACAGTCCTGCAGTATCATCCCAGGGAGAGCGTGCAGGTTTCTTCATAACCAATGTTGCATTCAAGCAAAGTTTCCAGGGCAAGAAACTAAGCGCCACCATTCAGGTGCGCGACATCTTTAGCACTGCTCAATACGATGTCATTTCCGAGGGTGTTGATTTCCATTCGCACAGCGAGTTTAACCGCAAGTCACCTGTTTTCACGCTCACTATCAGATATAACTTCAACAACTACAAACCCGAACGCGTGCGTGATGAGAGACATGAAGAGTTTGAGGATGAAGAGGTGTTTTAACCGATATCAGCCAAATACATATCCAGGTATCTTGGTCACGTTGACATTTCTCGTATTTGTTATATAATGGTACGAGACTTGCCATGGAGAAGATGAAAGACAGGGAAAACAAAGAGCTACAAGAGATTATTAATGGACTTGCGAGAGCAGCCAACGGTGATTTCTCCACCAAGATCAAATTATCAGGCAGCAATACTGATTTAGTTGCTATTGCAAAAGGTTTTAATGAGATGATAAGTGAGATTAGACATGCTGCAGATGACACGAGAGACTCGTGTAATGAACTGGAACAAGTGACAAAGAAACTGAAGAGAATATTCGAAGCCAGTAATGACATCATTCTCCAGGTTAACAAGTATGGTACGCTTGTCGATATCAATAAGAGTATCGAGGATATCCTTGGGTTCAAAGCCGATGACCTTATAGGAAAACACTTTGCTAAGTCTGGTGCAATTCCAGCAGAGGAAATCCCCAAATTAGCAAAGAGTTTTAGGGATGCAATTACCATGGGTAAAGCAACCGACGTTACCGAACTTGAACTAAATGCCAAGGACGGTAGCATCGTATGTATGGAAGCAAGCACTAAGCTCATTAAAAGTGATGAGGAAATAGAAGGTGCGGTCGTGGCGCTACGAGATATCACCAGGCGTAGGCGAGCAGAAGAAGCCGTGCGGGAACACGAGGAGAGGTTGCGTTCGATCATAACCTCGATGGAAGATTTTATCTTTATCCTCGATATGGATTTACGTTTCGTGGAATACTATCAATCACCCGAACACCCGGATCCAGATATTTATGCGAAGACTGAGGAGTATATAGGTAAGTCACTCAGAGATGTCTTCCCGCGTCGGGTGGCTCAGGATTTCGAAAAAGTCATCCGCGCATGTATAAAGACGAATAATAGTCAGCAGCTTGATTATCCATGGGAACTACCTGGTGCAACACTCTGGTTTAGTGCCAGGGTATCACCCCTCCTAGATATTAACGGAAACACTACCGGAGTGACCATAGTAGCGCGTGACATTACACTTCGAATGAAAATGGGGAAGGCTCTGGAAGAAAGCGAGATGAAATATAGAAAGATATTTGAAAATTCTCCGCAAGGTTTTATACTCCTGGATACTGAAGGGCATATCATAGATGTGAATAAGAAAATATGTGATTGGCTCGGATATGAACCTGATGAAATGATTGGAAAAGATCATATTCTGTATCCGTTTCTCACAAAATCAGGTAAGGTCACGGCAATGAAGAAATTTTTTCAGAGACTGCTGGGGAAAGTTGTACCGGCATATGAGCTTGAATTCGTTACCAAAAATGGAGAAAAATTTCTTGGTGAAGTTCTGGCAATGCAAATATGGGATGAACATGGTAAAATAGCACAAATCCTGGCAATGATATCCGATATCACCAATCGTAAAAGTGGGAACTGAGTACCAGAAAGAAGGAAAAGACAAGTTACTGGCTGATTTTCTCAGGGAGTAAAACTATGTTTTGTCCAAAATGCAAGGCTGAATATGTGACCGGTATTACACTATGCGCTGACTGCGATATTCCGTTGGTAGATAGATTGCCAGAAGAGAGGAAAACAGAGAAGAGAAAACATGTTCATCCTAAAATGAATTATATTGAGGTTCTGATTACTTCAAATGCAGGGGAGCTAGCGTTAGTTAAATCTGTTTTAGATGATGTCGGGATAGAGTACTTTATTAAAGGTGAACATCTCCAGATTGCGTATTCATGTGCTGACCCAGCCCGATTGATGGTTAGCGAAGATGATGTGAAAGAAGTACAGAAAATCCTCCAGCAATTGACACAGGAAGCGTAAAAGGCAATTGGTGAAAATAATTATGAGCGTATAACTATTAGAAAGGGGAATGAAATCGATGTTAAAAGATTATCCAAAAGAGGTAACCATAAGAAGCGGAGAAAAAGTCATTCTCCGTCCTATGGTCAAGAAAGATGAGCAGAAGCTCCTAAAATTCTTCTCAGGACTCCCAGAAGAGGATAGGTTATTTTTGAAAAATGATGTCACAGACCCTAAAGTTATTGAATCATGGGCTCAGAAGCTGAATTACGAACATGTGATTCCAATATTAGCGGAGCTAGATGACAGGATTATAGGCGATGCCACATTACATAAGAGAACGACTGACCAGTCACCAAATGTAGGAGAGATCCGTATTGTGACGGACAGGAGCGTTCGCCGCCGCGGATTAGGGACTCTATTGGCTAAGGAGATATTTTATCTTGCACTCAGTTTAAAGATGAACAGACTTGTTGCAGAGGTAGTTGAAAACCAGTATGCAGTGATAAAAGTATTTGAATCTGTTGGTTTTCAAAAGGAGAAGATTTTAGAGAACCGAGCAATTGATCTTCATGGTAAAAAACACAATCTTGTGATAATGACAGCAGATGTTGATGCTTTCTGGAAGACTATCGAGGACCTCATAAGTAAGGACACTGCACATTATTCAAGAGAATAGATAGTTTATTCCATTTGACGCAGAGAACTTGCTACATATTTAGCTTATTTCTGTCATATATCGCTTGAGGCCAGTGGAATTTGGGTGGACTGATTTTAGTTAAAGGAGGTAAATTAATGGCTCAATTAATCCGTAAAAGCGTTGAACCGGGAGGATTGATGGTTAGCTCTTTTTTGCTTTTTCTCACAGTTGTTATGGGATCTGCTGTATTGTCTGATACATACGAGTTTTCCCAGGGGGACATGGCAGCGATCCAGCTTAACTTCTATTCCCTATCAAAATGGAAGACCGTTATTGAGCAGCACAACGCCCCATTGCATGCATATTATGATCAAGCGGATGACATAGTCATCATTCAGATTTACGGTACTGAAGACAGGGTCGACGCTGCCAGGGAAATGATTGATCGGTTGCGCGACCTTTTGGACAATGATTTTGTTCCGTATCTAAGAAATAATCAAGAGATCGACCTGAAACCCAATAGTGATGTGAGGATAATATACCGCAACCGCACTGAGGAGGGGTTCAGGAAAATCTTGATATGGGAATACGGGAAATTCAGATTTCCCAGCAAAGAGTAATGGAGTAGCCAAGAGAGGTTGAACAAGAAGAAATCAGTTCACTATAGCATTTATGTTGTTTTATTAGAAGACTGTATCGGAAGATTTAGAAAAGTGAAGGATGAGAACCCTCGCCGCGATATTGAAAAGCCGTGCGTGTATGTCGGTATGACCGGGCTCGATGTGATGAAGCGTTTTGCAAATCATAAAGCCGGGTACAAAGCGAGTGGGTATGTGAAAAAATACGGCATCCGGTTGATGCCCGAACTATACGAAGACCTAAACCCTTTGTCCTATGATGAAGCAGTGATCGCTGAACAAGGATTAGCACGTAAACTTAGAGCAGCGGGCTATACTGTGGTGGGGGGGCACTAGATACAAAGAACCAGGAAGATAATAGTAGGGTGCAGTCTGTAATCCCCTCTTGACATTCTACTAACTGTATATATAATTTATATAGTGACAATCGCCGAGAGAATGGCGAGAAGGAGTTTATATGAAGAGTGTTGTTTTGGTAGGATTAAGTCTCGTATTGGGCTTAGTGTCAGTAAATATGGCTTTCGCAGCAGAACGTGTAGTGGTCTGCGAAGAGCTGTATCAGGAGGGCTGAGGTTCTTGTCGTTATGCCAGTGGTACACTGGACCAAATAGCCATTAATTATCCGGGAAGAGTTGCTGTGATTGAAATGCATGTTGTCTCTTCGTATCCGTTGTATTGCGCAGAAGCCCTTCAACGCATGTATACTTACCGTCCTCCGTATAATGGCGGTTATGCAACGCCGTGGTTATGGTATGACGGTGATCAGCATGGTTCTTACACCTATTCACAATGGCAGTCAAAGATCGTTGCCCGCATGGCTCAACCATCACCTGTAACCGTGACTATGTGGGGTGATTATAGCCAAACCGACGGAACAGGTATGATAAATGCACAATTCCGTAATGATGGTTCAACGACGCTATCCGGGCGAGTCTTGTATGTAATTACTGAAGACAGTCTATACTACGCTGCACCAAACGGCGATGTTTGGCACAATCATGTTGCACGTGATTATATCCCCAATCAGAACGGTCAGTATATTACAGTCCCGGCTGGTGACTCAGTAACCGTAGCATATCCATTCACAATTCAAGCTGGATGGGATGAAGACAGATGCGAGATTATCACGATGTTTCAGGATACTCAGTTCCAGGCAGATTCAACTAAAGAAGTCTGGCAAGGTGGTATTAAACCGGTTATGGATCTTATCGGTATTGAAGAATATGAATCTGATGTTATGCCAGTATATGCGGTGACTTCAATACCCAATCCCTGCGTGAGCAATACGTCATTTCAGTTTGAATTGCCGTTTGGCACTGATTACAGTATTGACATATATGATGTTTCAGGACGTCGGTTAAGAAGCTTGTCAGGGGTTACGCATCAGACTGAGGGATCGGTCAATTGGGATTTGACGAATGATCAAGGTGCAAAGGTTGGGGCAGGTGTTTACTTGTATCGATTCACAAGCGAAGTGCTCAACACATCCGGTAAGGTAGTTGTAAGATAAGCACAGTTTGATATTTCCACTGAGCCCGTTTCAATTGAAAGAGACGGGCTCTTTATTGTATGATTCAAAGTTGTTGACACCAAAGTGGTCGTATATATAATTAAGGTGCAAATGAGAGGAGAACTTATGCAAAACTCATTCAAAGTACTCATAAGTCTTGTTCTGTGCATATTGTTCGTAAATACGAGCTTTGCAGCAGAGCGCGTTGTTGTTTGTGAACAAATTGGCGACGAAGAATGAAGTAGCTGTGGAATTGCCAGTGGGACACTGGCACAGATCGCAGCTACGTATCCAGGTCGAGTCGCTGTCGTTGATGTGCATTTCAGCCCAACAGATTCGTTCTATTTGGAAGAGGCGTATCAGCGAATACATTATTATCCACCGCCGTACTATGGCATGTACTTCGAGCCATGGTTGTGGTATGATGGTGATCAGCACGGTGGTTTTGACTATATGTTATGGGAGTCAATGATAACCGGTCGCATGGCTATGGACGCACCAGTGACAATAGCCATGTGGGGAGACTATTCACCATCGACTGGTGAGGGTACAGTCAATGTCTATTTGCAGAATGATTCAGCCGCGGCGATTGATGGCAGGGTAGTAGTCGTTATTACTGAGGACAGTCTATATTACATGGCACCAAATGGTGTTGAATGGCACAATCATGTACCCCGTGACTACCTGCCAGACCATAATGGCACTCTTGTATCTATCCCGGCAGATGGTAATACAATTGTCACAGAGCCTTTTACGATAGATCCAGCGTGGAATGATAATTACTGTACTATTCTGGCATGGATACAGAATGACAGTATGCAGGTGGATTCGACAAAAGAGATCTGGCAAGGTGGTATGAAAGAGGTAACTGAGCTTGCGCTTGAAGAAGTGAATATTGAGCTGAAAAGTATTCAGCTTGTTCTTGCACCTAATCCCTGTGTTGAGCAGACCAGGTTCTTTTTTAGTCTACCAGCCGGTCTAGAATACACACTTAACATTTATGATGTATCCGGACGTCGGATTAGGGAATTCAAAGGGGTGTCTTTGGGTGAGCATTCAGTAGTCGAATGGGATGTGCGAGACAGTAATGCTCAGACACTGGGTTCAGGTGTTTACTTCTATGAATTTACGAGTCTATTGGCAAATGCTTGTGGAAAGATTGTTGTAAGATAGCACGCAGGGATTATTGGATTAGCAAGTTGGTTGGACGATATAACACGCGTAAACTTAAGTCTTGACAAATTGCTAATACTATATATGATTAAATACAATAGAGCGTGCAGAAAATAAGGGAGTAAAATTCTGCAGGCGCTAACATGAAAGGAGGTATGCTATGCACAGATATGTGATACTGGTTCTCTTTATTGGTTTATGTGTTGGCAGCAATTTTGTTGTTAATGGTGATTTCGAACTACCATTGACAAACGGCTGGAACCAATACTCTGCAAATGGATATGGAGGTATAACAAGGGGTGTTGCCTATCATCCTGATGCTGACTATGAGGCATATGTATACAGACAAGGTTCAGGAGGTTTAGGCGGCGGCTATGAGAGGCTATACCAGACTATTGATATCGATATTCCACTGACGCACATTGATTTTGAAGTTTTTCTTAAACTCGATGCGTGGGACAATGGTTCTTCTTGGGCTGGTGCGGCTTGTGCTCTGTTTTACTTGGATGAAAATGACGTTACTCTTGGAGTGACACGCATCTGCCGCGAGAGTGCAGGTTGTCCTTGGATTAATACATCAACTCAACATCTGATTTATGCAAGCGACACTTCCTGGCACGCTTATTCGTTCAATATTAACACTGAATTGCAGAATCTCTCAGGTGTAGATCCGTCGGTGGTTGCGAAGATCACGGTTGCACTGATAGATACTGCCTACAACTGCTGAAGCTACTCGTTTAGGGCGAAGGTCTTCGCCGATGACGTTTTTTTTGGTTTCAGTGGTAGTGACCCATATGTTCTCATATTAGACAATACAGTGTATGACCCAAATGGTCGGATCGATCCTGGTGAAACCGCGGATTTTACGGCAACGCTGATGAATATCGGCGGTGCAGATCTAACCAATGTAGCGACGACTATTGAAACATCATCACCCTTCATAACGATCAATGACAA
The DNA here is from genome assembly GCA_965603515.1 of uncultured bacterium. Classification (GTDB taxonomy): domain Bacteria; phylum Hydrothermota; class Tepidihabitantia; order SM23-42; family SM23-42; genus JAUVZL01. Next base: position 78,842 of record CBFDDH010000003.1, on the reverse strand, counting down.
CTCAGGATACTTTGGAGATCTACTGGTCGATATGATCAAGGAAAATACTAGTGATCCATATACAGTAACTGCCAGTTCATCTACGCCGCACGGCACCGGGATAGAATTCGCGCTTCTTATCACAGCTAATAGTGGGTTTGTTGATACTATTGATTTCGCTCTTACCGTGGGACAAGATGTACCCTCAGATACAGGTTATTACTATTCCTATTATTCAAGCGGGCCTCATTTGAATAGTCCGGTTTATGATTGGGTCGCTATAGATACAACTCAGACTGCGAATTCGGGTACTTCTCTGGATCTGGGCGACAATCAAATTTCAGTACTCTCGCTTCCGTTTACCTTCAAATATTATGGGGTTAACTACAATCAGATATCTGTAAGCTCGAACGGTTGGATTGGAATGGGGTCCCAGTCAGGAGTGGATTGGACCAATAGCAGCATTCCAAATACAGATGGTCCACCTGCAATGATCGCTGCTTTATGGGATGACCTTGACCCAGGTAATATTGATGCGCCGAGTGATATATATTATTACTATGATGCTGCAAATCACCGATTCATTATTGAGTATTTCCAGGTCGAACATTGGCCATCAGGTAACATGGAGACATTTGAAGTAATTCTCTACGATCCTATTTACTATCCTTCACCTACTGGCGATGGCGACATAATTGTTCAATACCTTGTCGAACAGCAGCAATGGGATAATACGCTCGGGATTGAAAACTATGGTGAAAACGTTGGTATTGAATACTTTTATAATGATGTTTACCATGTAAATGCCGGTGATGTAACTGACGAATTCGCAATCCTATATACGACCTGGCCGCCTGATCAGAATCCAGGTATTGAAGAATATACACCTGCTTCAGTTTCTGTGCAAAATAGTCTGGTCATTGCACCAAGCATAGCAAAATCTGGCGTCAGTATTTCATACGTAGTCAGCAACAGTGCTTCTGGAGTTGACGTGACTATCTATGATGCAAGCGGTCGTTTAGTGAGAATATACGAACGCCTATTTGATAATCAGGCAAAGATCACCTGGGATTGTCGAGACCAGGCTGGAAATAAAGTAAGCAATGGTGTATACTTTGTTACCCTAAAGTCTGATTCTTATAAAGACGCACAAAAGGTCATTGTTGTCGAATAGGTTTCACGACTAATACTGCTTATGAGGGGGTGACTGGTGTCACCCCCTCATCTTTTTGATGGAGGCATTATCGATTTCCTATTGACAACTGGAGCAATATTTGTATAATTCGCTTATGAAAAAACGTATTTTATTTATTTCGTTAGCAGTAGTAATTCTATTCTTAAGTATCTGTTCCAAAGCGCCTGTAGTTGAATTTCCTGAACCGACTGACCGGGTCGTCCTTGCCGAACTTTTTACTGAGGACAACTGAGGGTTCTGTTCGCTCGCGGAGCGAGCGCTTACTGATTCTCTTTTTTACGGTGATACACTTGCTATTATCTCCTACCATATAGGGGGAACTTATAATAATCCAACTGCTGATGAGCGTGAAGCGTTCTATAATACCGGGTTGATGCCCCCTTACGTGATCTTCGATGGTACAGTCGTCGTGTGGGAAGCTGATCCTGGAAAATTTGACAGCCTGTATGCAGCGCGTATAGAGATAGCCCGGACTGTGACACCTTATTTTAATTTGTATATTAACGACGCTACGGCATCGCCGTCTACAGGGTCCATAGATCTTACTATTATAACTGCGGACACGATTCCGGAAGATGAGATCGTTGCCTATGTAGCGATTTTACAAGATAGCTTGCCTGGTGCCTATACAACATTCATGTACTTATGTCAGGAGCTCTATTCTTTTTCAGTTGAACTAACCTATCCTGATACACTTGATACGATCATAACGTTTTCCCATACAATTCCGGTAAACGATATGAAAACAGTAGTTTTTATTCAGGATATAGATACAAAGGAAGTAATGCAGTCAATAATCAGTCCTTTTCAGGAGGAATAAAATGAACAAATTAGCCCTTATTTTGTTGATACCATTAATATTTGCTTTTGCCGATGAAGGAGAAGTAATAGAAGCTCCTGATTTCACGCTTGAGGACGTTGACGGCAATACGGTTTGTCTTGATTCGCTCCTTGCCGACGGTCCTGTCTTTATGAGTTTTTGGGCTTTGTGGTGCAAGATGTGCATTAAAGAGCTTGATGCGCTTAAACCATACTATGCGGAGTTTGATTCTATGGGTATAAACCTGCTGGCGATCAGTGTTGATAAAGCAAGAAGCGTGCCTAATGTCAAACCTTTTGCAAAGAGCCATAAGTGGGAGTACATTATTGTCATGGACCCCGAGGATATCCTGCGCGACCTGTACAATGTCCAGGCAATGCCGTCGAGCTTCATAATTAACCAGGACAAGCAGATCGTTTTCACCCATATGGGTTATAAACCGGGTGATGAGGAGGTTCTTATTGAGACGATGCGTGAGCTGTTTGTTGAGGGCAATGATGAGACTGGCGAGTAAAATTCTGCTCCTACTTACGGTGTGCAGTCTGCTTGCTGCTTCAGATATCCGTGTCACCGGCGCGAATCATGCCGAGTACTGGGTATTCGTGGATAACCAGTTAGATAGTCTTAACTATAAAGAACACCTGACTGAGAAACTGAAACTCAAACTTAATTACAAAGATATTATGGTTAAAGGCGTTTTCTTTTTCTGGGATCCATCAATAGCAGTACCTGGTTCACTTCAATACTTTGATTTTACTGCGCAGTATCGAAAAGACCCGGTGAGCGTGCTCTATGGTACATATTACCCGACATTTGGCAGGGGTCTTGTGCTCAATCAATTCCTCGACGAGGATTTTAATAATGATAATTCTTTGTTCGGATTAAAAGTTGATTTTGAGCTTTTTAATAGCAGGTTAACACTACTTACTGGCAGACCAAGAAATATCTTCTTTGAAGAGCTCGCCTATTCAGTGAAGAATGATACGACTGACCAGATAAGGGGTACCAATTTCGAGACCAAAGTGCCGATATCCAAAAAGCCAGTTAATATTGTCACTACGTTTGCTGGTCGCTACGTACGAGTGAACCGGGTCTCAGACATGACGCCTCAGGCATTTACTGAATTATTCGGTGGTAATATCGGATTGATTATTGGACCCTGGGAAAATTATTTTGAATACGGCAGGCAATGGGGGACACAACCCGTTGTCGGAGGTCGGTTAAAAGGCGAGGGGTTTCTCTTTACCACTGGTCTTGCCATCTCTGGTCTGGGTATATCATGTCAGTATATTGATTATAAAGACATCGGTTTTGGCGGTCCTGGATACCGTTACAATGAACCGCCTACACCAATAAAATCAGGTGTGTCAGTGAACCGCGGGATTGATGAGATCGGTTATGGTACAACAATTATTGCTTCACCATTTGATTTCATCTCGCTGGAGCTGAGTAATAATAAGATTTCAACCCATGATGCATCAATGGGCATGTTCGAGGAATTAATAAAGCTCGACGATGATATGGACGGTGTACTTGAGCAGATCGCCAAGATCACTACGCATCCGAGTTTTGATATGGAGATAACAGTGGGGATCGAAAGGGTGATCAAGCAGGGGATTGAGTTACCTATACAGGAAAAAATAGAAACCAAGCCTTATATTGATCTCACTTATGATTTTGGTTCGTTCTTTATTGAAACTGGTTATGAGCACAACTTTGTTTCGAGTGATACTAGTGATTATTATGATCACGCTGCTTCTTTGTCAGTGGGGAAGCCGGAGATGTTTGTGCTCTCTGTCCGCTATGAAAGACGCAGTCGTGTTCCGCCCGATTGGTTAATACCCAAACTCGGTGAGGGTAGGTCATGGCCAATGGTCGAGTTGAGCCTTGATTTGACGCGTCGTCACAATTTGCGCGTGCGGGTGGGCGCTGAAAAAGGCGGTCTTGTGTGTTCGGGGGGTGTCTGTCGGTTTGAAGAGCCTTTCCGGGGTGTTAAGTTAGTCTTAACCAGTATGTTCTGAGGAGGTTGAGTTGAACAAACAAGAGAAAGGCCATGATTTTTTGCTATTGGCATTGGGACGCATTGAAAAGGATTTAGGGAGGTTGATACATTATGTAATTATTTTCTTTACGACAATCTTCCTTGCTTCGATAATCTACGGTGGCATGCTTGGCGATTTTACTGAAACTGAGAGTGTTGGTTCAGTTATGTGCCTTTCTTGTATGGGCTTGCAGCAATGAAAGAACGACGAAAGAAACAACGCAAACGCATTGCGCACTACCGTCTAGGTCAGATCATTGCTACAATAATAACCCTGGGCCATGCACCGGCGCTGTGGACCGGCAATATATACCAGGGACCGCTGAAAGCTGCCTGTGTGCCGATTCTTAATTGCTGGGGTTGTCCGCTTTCTCTTTTTTCATGTCCGATCGGCGGTTTACAGCACTTCTTCAACCTCCACTTGTTCCCTTTTTATATCGTCGGATTCTTCGGTGCGGTCGGTATGTTAGTGGGGAGAATGGCTTGCGGTTGGCTTTGTCCTTTTGGTCTATTCCAGGATCTCTTGCAGAAAATAAAGACGATCAAACTAAAGTTACCTTTCTGGATGACCTATATTAAATATGCGGTCCTGATCATTGTTGCAGGGTTTATCGCTTGGTTTACCATGGAACCATGGTTCTGCAAGGTATGTCCAGCCGGCATTATTGAAGCCGGTATCCCGCTCGTATTAACCGATAAGACGGGTGATATCAGAGCTCTCGTCGGTTGGCTATTCTGGGTCAAGATTGGTATCCTGGTTTTTGTTGTTGGTTTTTCAATCCTCATTAAACGCTTCTTCTGCCGCGTGTTTTGTCCAATAGGCGCGATATATTCGGTATTTAACCGCTTCTCCTTAGTTCATCTGTACGTCGAAAAAGAAAAATGCCGGCAACCGAGTTGTGGCTATTGTGCAAGGATCTGTCCTATGGACATAAATGTCTACGAGAATCCTAATCAGAAGGAGTGCATACGGTGTCTTGAATGCGTAAAGAGTTGTCCAAGCGTTGCGATAGGTTTGACTTTTCAGAAGCCCGACCTGGCATTGCTGCGCGCAGAAAAGAACTAGCGCTTTGAGTCGAGTCAGGCCCAAACCTTGACAAGAACTCAATAATCCATAGAATATTTAACATCAGTTTTATAATTAGTGGACAAGGAGGCATTATTCTATGAGTAGAAAAATAAAAGTAGTTACGGGTCGAGAGATATTGGATTCACGCGGTAACCCAACTGTTGAAGTGGATGTTGAGCTGAAGTCAGGTTTAAAGAGATGCGCAGCGGTTCCATCAGGAGCGTCCACAGGAACCTATGAGGCTGTTGAATTGAGAGATAGTAAGGATCGAAGGTATGGCGGGCAGGGAGTAGTCAAAGCAGTTGAAAATATAAATAAGATTATCGGACCGGCATTAATCGGTCACGACGTGACTGAACAACCTGATTTAGATAAACTCATGATAGATCTGGATGGTACACCGAACAAGATAAGATTAGGCGCCAATGCTTTATGTGCTACATCTTTGGCTATTGCACGCACTGCAGCAGCAGCCGTGGGATTACCTTTGTATAAATACCTTGGTGGTCCACATGCAGTCTTAATACCGATCCCGATGATGAATATCATCAATGGTGGAGTGCATGCATCATTACAGGGTCCGGATTTTCAAGAGTACATGATAGTCCCCTATGGATGCGAAACCTTTAAAGAAGCCCTGCGGTGTGGTAGTGAAACGTATCACGCGCTCAAGCGGGTATTGTTTGATAAAGGATTCAGTATAACCGTTGCTGATGAAGGTGGATTTGTACCGCAGCTGGCGTCAAATGAAGAGCCCCTCGCTTTGATCGTCAAGGCGATTGAGAAAGCTGGTTACAAACCTGGTGAAGATATCGGCATTGCTCTCGATGTCGCGGCAAGTTGTTTTTATAAAGATGGTAAATACAAACTGCGTATAGAAAATCTTGAACTAAATTCTCTGGAAATGGTTGAGAAATACGTGATGCTGACTAAGAAATACCCGATCGTGGCGATCGAAGACGGTCTTGCTGAAGATGATTGGGAAGGCTGGAAGAGACTTAATAGTGTTTTGGGCGATAAGATCGAGCTTATAGGAGATGACATTTTTGTCACCAATGTTGAGCGGCTTGAAAGGGGTATCAAAGAGAAGGTTGCTAATGCGGTGTTGATCAAGCCGAATCAAATAGGTACGATAACCGAGACAATTGCAGCGGTGAAGATGGCACAAAAGGCTAAATGGGGTGTTGTTGTTTCCCACCGGAGCGGTGAGACAGTTGATTCTTTTATTGCCGATTTCTCTGTTGCCATGGGCACCGGTGCTTTGAAAACTGGCGCTCCCTGTCGCGGTGAGCGTATTGAAAAATATAATCAACTTTTGCGTATTGAAGATGAACTGAAAGATACCGCAACGCATCTTGGCAAAGAGGTTTTTATTAGAGAAGGCAGGAGGATTTAATATGGTGTTTGATTCTATTGAGGATATAGATAAAGGACCGTTTTGTAAACCCTATGGTCAATTGTTCTATGATAACTTGGAAAAGATGCCTTCATTCCAGGTTATCGAGGCATACCTGTCTTGCTTACTTGAAGCACAGGATAAGATCCAAAAGGCGATCGCTATACTCGAGGGGGTCTTAAAGAAAGGGGCTGATAAGTTAAAGGAGATACATGACCCGGTGAAGCTACAGTACATGTTTGGTAAAGCCACAGGATCGAGGGGAGAGATAGAAAAGGAGATCGAACATTTATCTCATAATCGAAGAGAAATTGATACACTGATCGCACAGTATTCTGAAAAGGGCATCATCGATATGCCGATTCGACAATTCATGACATCTTTTGATGCTGAATTCAAAGTAAAAGTAGAAAAGAAGAATATGGAAAGCGACGAGCTTTACAATACCGAAATAAAAGGTAGTGATCTTGTTGGTTGTACTGATTTTGAACATCTCAACAAAGTTATGACCGGATATCTACTAAAAAAACTGATGAAACAGAAGACGCAGGATGATATTGATTGATCTGGAATATTCTCTGTGATTGATATTATATTTATACTCCTTGTTAGTCAGGCTGACATATCTGGCTATGTTGAAACTAGACCGTATTTCTTCTGGGGTGATTCTGTATTTTTAACCGGCTATAATAGGGGCTGGCTGGAACTCAAAGCGGACGGCTCAGATTATGGTATTCAGGCTGCAGTTGATCTTTTTGTGCCTTATGATACGACCGATTACTCGAATATTTTTGAAGATCTCGCGATTGAGCGGTTAGCCCTGTGGTTGGGACCGGAAAATATGAGGATCATTGCTGGTAAACAACACCTTTACTGGGGTGTTGGACGGGTCTTTCGTCCATTAGATATATTCAATGAAACGAATTTCCTTGAACCCGGTTATGAAAAACCGGGCTATAATGCACTCCTCGGTTATTTATCTTTGGGAAATTTATCGAGCCTGCGTGCTATTGTTGGTCCAAAGAACGATTTCGAGAATTCTTTGTATGGATTGAGGATTGGCTCCAACATCGTGAAAAATGATATCGGGATGACTATTATTCATCGACCGTCTGCGGAATTGACCATATTCGGTGGTGAACTCACTGGTGAGTTTGTGCTTGGCTACTGGTGTGAATACAGCTATGTAAAAGAAGACACTCTTGATTATAGTAAGTTATCACTGGGTGTCGATTACAGTTTACCATTAAGAATATATATAATGACGGAATTTTTCTTTGATGGTAGTGGTGTTAGTGATCCTGATGATTATGATTTTAATAGAATTTATTCTGGAGAACGGACAACACTAGCGCAACATTATCTTTATTTAACGCTTGGCACGATCCCAAATCCTTTTGCAGTATTACAGCCGAGTATTAATACGCTGATTAATTTAGATGATAGAAGCTTTATTATTATACCCCAGCTGGGTTTGTCATTATTTGAAAATACTGAAATTTTTGCCGGGGTTAATTATTTTATAGGATCTACTGAGACCGAGTTGAGAAACGTTGTTCCCTATGATGGTGCAGCATATATTTGGGCAAAGGTCTACTTTTAAGGAGGTGTTGTGGTAGAAGTACGTGATCTGCATAAGAGTTATAAAGTCGGCAAAGTGCTGTTCCCTGCATTGCGGGGGATAAATACGACGATTGAAGATGGTGAATTTACAGCGATTGCCGGTCCTTCTGGTTCTGGTAAAACGACACTTCTTAATATTATTGGATGTCTGGATACCCCAACAAAAGGACAGATACTAATTAATAATATGGATACCGGTGAACTTACAGCAAAAGAAAAAGCAGAGTTACGGAAAAAAGAAATCGGGTTCGTTTTCCAAACCTTTAATTTGATTCCCGTACTTACTGCTTTTGAAAATGTTGAATTACCTCTCATCCTTCTTGATATGCCTGTTGGGGAGAAAAAAGAAAAGGCGGTCAATATACTGAAAGAAGTGGGGCTTGAGGAATTTATCAATCGTCGACCCAATGAGATGAGCGGTGGTCAGCAACAGCGCGTAGCAATTGCCCGGGCTTTAGTAAAGGGTCCAAGTATGGTGCTTGCAGATGAACCAACCGCAAATCTTGATTCAACTACTGCTACTGAAATTCTTGGTCTTATGAAAGAACTTAACAAAAAACTAGAAACCATGTTTATTTTTTCCACCCATGATTTTTTAGTGATGGATTTTGCATCACGACTAATTAAATTACGCGATGGCAAGATTGTCGGAGATGAGAAGAAAAGCGGGGGCACGCGATGAAAATCTTAATTCTTGCCTGGCGTAATGTCTTCCGTCATAAGCGGAGGACTCTTATTACTGCCGCTGCGATTTCGGTTGGACTTGCTTCTATGATCATGATGAATACAATGATGAATGGTATGGATAACTTAGCATCACGGAATATTATTATCTATGAGACCGGTCATTTTGAGATTTTCGCTAAAGGATATTACCGTGAGGAGGGTATGTTTCCGCTGGATACGATCATTGATGATCCAGAACCACTGTTTGCGATAGTTCGTGACCTTAAAGGAATCAGCGGTGTTACCCAGCGCGTGAAATTTCCAGCTCGTGTTAATAATAGTATTGATGAATTTCCTGTATTGGCAGTCGGCATTGATTTAGACACTGAATCAGAAGTTTTTGAAACAGATAAGACGGTTGTCACCGGACGTTTCATTGAGAACCCAGAGGATATTCTTATCGGCACAGAACTTGCAAGTACTATGGACGTAGATGAGGGTTCCATTCTCACGATCATTACCAGAGACAAGCACGGCACTTATAATGCTTATGATTTTATAATTGCTGGCCTCATTACTACTGAGCACCCCCTGTTTGATGCAAATGCAGTAGTAATGGATATTACCATTGCCCAGGAGCTACTCGCATTGGGAAACGGAGTGACAGAATTAAACATTAAAATTCGAAATGAATCAAAAGTATCCGAGATGAAACAATCGATCCAGTCAGCGGTTGGTGCTAATTATGAAGTGTATACATATAAAGAAATCTATGCGAGTATTTTTGAAGTCTCTGGATTCAAGCGCCTCATGCAGTTCATGCTTGCACTTGTTATTGTAATTATCGCCGCAGTGGGCATTATCAACACAATGCTCATGGCAGTTATGGAGCGTATACCTGAAATTGGCACGATGAAGGCGATGGGTTTTCAAAACTTTGCTATTGTAAAAATGTTCTTATATGAAGGCGGGATAATCGGTATATTCGGAAGTCTTTTAGGTTGTTTTTTTGGTTTTCTTGTGTCGCTGTATATTATATTTATCGGCATAGATTTAAGCTCGTTGTTTGATAGTTCGGAACTTGGATATCCGGTCAAGATGGTTCTAAAGGGAGAAATCGATCCAGTATTAGTGCTGATAGTTTTCGCCTTCGGTGTACTCGTATCTGTCATGGTTACCCTGTGGCCAGTGCGCAGGGCAACAAAACTACAGCCAGTCGATGTGCTAAGGCATGTCTGATGTATATTTTTAGCCTCGCAATAAGGAATTTTTCCCGAAACATGCGGCGGAGTCTCTTATCAGCTCTAAGTGTTGCTATTGCTATCATGACTATTATTTTTGCGCGAAGTTATATAGGCGGTATTGTTAAAAATGTCAATGATAATATAATAAAGCTTGTCTCCGGACATATTAATATTGTGACACCTGAATATAAAAGGCGCGAACGCTTGCTGCCTTTATCTGAGTCCATCGCATTGAATGATGAATTCTACAATACGATTCAGAATAAGGAAATAATCTATGTATCCCCGCGGATAAGATTTGGCGTATTATTAGGTGAAGAAGAGCTTAGCGTACCGGCATTGGGGTATGCATTCAATCCCGAAATAGAGAGTAATATATCAGGATTAGATAAACGTATTACTGAGGGTGAATATATTCTATCTGGAGAAAAAGCTGCGATCCTGGGTGCTGGCCTTGCAAAAAGATTAAATGTAAACGTCGGAGATACCCTTACGATAATAACACGCACTGCATACGATTCACCAACTGGCTTAAATTTGATCGTGAAAGGGTTATTTGAAACAGGTTTGGGTGGTGTGGATAGAAGTTTATTTTATATTCCTCTTGATATCGGTCAGCAGATGCTTGACATGGATGGTTATGCAACGGAAATAGTAGTCCAAGTTACGAATACAGATCGTACAGTCAGTATCGCTCAAGAAATTCAATCCAATACCGGGCTCCTGGCTATACCGTACCAGCAAAATAAACTGCTTCGCTATGTCAATATGGCTTCTCTTATATATGGAATTTTTTATTTCATAATTCTTCTTGTTGCCTGTTCAACAATTGCCAATACTATGCTTATGGTGGTTTTTGAACGCACGCGTGAGATTGGTATGATGAAAGCAATGGGTTTGAATACAGGAAGTGTTATTGGGCTGCTTACTGTTGAAGCAGGATTTATTGGTATAGTTGGCAGTCTGGTCGGATCGATTTTCGGTGCTGTACTGAGTTATTGGCTGAAATATCAGGGAATTGACATTTCAATTGCTTCATCTACCTCATCGCAAGCAATGCCATTCGGCCCGATAATATATTTGTCACCCACTCCGTTTATTATTCTAGGTACATTCCTATTTGGACTTATTGCGACTATCGTGGTTGCTCTGCTGCCAATCAGTAAAGTCACGAAAATGAATCCGGCAAAAGCATTAAGGTCTGTATAAATGGAGGTAAAGAAAGCTATGATACTCATTCTTGCATTTCTTATGAGCTCTTCGGTTTTTGCCCAGACAGGTGAGGAAATTATCAAAAAAGTCGATGCAAATACCGTAGTCGGGTCAATCAGCTATAGTGCCAAGATGGTCATTAGTTTTGGTGGTAAGATCCGCGAAAAAGAATTCAAAGGTTTTGTCCAAGGAAAAGAGTATGCTTACATGGAATTTACCGCACCGGCACGCGATAAGGGTACAAGGTTTCTAATGATCGAGGATGAGATGTGGATATACATCCCGGCGGTTGAGAAGGCGACAAAGATCGCCGGGCATATGCTCAGGCAAAGTATGATGGGAAGTGATTTTTCCTATGATGATGTCGCTGAGAATGAAAAGCTTTTAGACTTATATGAAGTCGAACTCATTAGTAGCGACACTGTTGATGACCGGGAAACATACAAACTCCAGCTTACTGCCAAGGTCGATGAGGTCAATTATTTTTATGAGACTCTATGGGTGGACAAAGAAACCTATATTCCGGTAAAGACTGAACTCTATGCGAAGAGCGGTAAACTCATGAAAGAGGTTATGGTTGTCGATTTCCAGAAAATAGACGGGCATAATTATCCAACCAGGATAATCATGGTCAATAAATTGCGTAAAGATACATATACGGAATTATTCCTTGAGGAAATACAGCTTGATGCAATAGTGCCCAAAAAAATCTTTACCAAAGCTTATCTTGAGCGAAAATAGGCAGACCATGGCTGATGTAAAGCCAAAAACATTCTGGGATATAGAAAAAGAAAAGACCTGGCGCATCTACGTACTGTTTGCGGTTCTTATTTTACTTTATTTCTGCCCAGTTTTTATATTGTGGTCGCTAGTTAAATTCTTTATAGACATCAGGCGAACTCTCTACCGTGCTGGTTCCTCATTCAAGTTGTTTGGTTTTGACACTTTCGTTGTCTTGATTATCGCCGCAGTAGCAGCGGGGATTCACTGGTATTATTCAAATAAGGGGGTTGTTAGCAAAGTGTTACGTTTCCTGGGTGCCAAGTACCCGGATAAACGTGACAAGTATCATCATATTTTTCAAAACGTCGTTGATGAGATCGAAGCCGCGGCAGGTGGTTTTAAGGTTGAGAGGTATGTTCTACCGACCGGTGCAATGAATGCTTTTGCACTTGCTGATTTCAGCGGACGTCGGGTAGTTGGTATCACCGAAGGTCTGCTGTCCCGATTGAGTCGTGGAGAACTGCAGTCAGTAATCGCGCATGAAATATCACACATCGTCTCTAATGATTGTTTGCACACGACTATTACGTGTTCTCTTTTTAGTCTATATAGCGAAGCACTCGTTCATTTCAATAAAACACTGAACCGTCATGGGTCGCAACCAGTACCTGCAATAGCCGGTGCAGTTCCGCAAAACGTTGCGACAGTCGGCTTATTGTCCTTCCCTGCATTACTGCTTCTTTTTGTTACCAATATTTTAGGGCAGTTATTGAATATGTTTATTTCCCGGGAAAAGGAATACCGAGCCGATGCCTCGGCAGTTAGATTAACCCGCAATCCAGTGAGTTTGGCAAGTGCCTTATACAAGATAGGAACACACTGGCGCGGTGCCGGTTATGGGGGAGAACATATCGCGGCGATTTTCATACTCAGTCCTTTGTCCCGGAAGTTTGATGAGCAGGAAAATTTTCTTGCTACTCTTTTTTCAACCCATCCACCTTTATTAAAGAGACTTCAGGTTATCCTCCATCTTGCCCACGCTGGTTTAACCGAGATCACTCGTCATGTGAAAGGAGCCAAGACCATAAAAACTGAAGTCGAAGTCATAAAACCTGCTCTTTTGTTTCATGCCCAGAATAAGGAGGAGTGGCGGGGTCCTTACACTATTTTACAACTTCAGTCATTGGAGTGGTTGGAACCGGGAACCAGATTGCGTTTGATTGATCATGATGAGCTATTACAGGCAGAGGAAGTACCGGCATTGAGTTATTTCTTTCAGCAAAGGAATGATCCGGTGTGGAAGATGAGACGTTTATGTCCTGATTGTTGTAAGTGGTTGATCGTTCAAGATTATGAAGGTTTGTATCTGTGGTGCTGTCCATTCTGCAAAGGACTGCTCGCTGAGGGAGACAAATTACCGAGGATTTTTGTCCGGCGGGAAAAAGGTTTTAGTGAGAACGTACAGCGGTTGGCCGATGTGATGAGTGCTGAGGCGAAGAAGAAACGTCCCCATCTCAGTGTCCTTCTTAGTATGTCCAATCCGAGGCGTTGTCCGAAATGTGGGCAGGATATGGTCCACAAGTTCTACAGCTATGCGTATCATGTGGAAATAGATGAGTGCCAATCCTGTAGACTTATATGGTTTGACCCCGATGAGCTGGAAATTCTGCAACGCTTGATTGAAATGGAGTAATGGCGCAACCGAGTAAAAGAGAAATGGAAAGGACAGTATTCACTGGGTACTGAATACTAAGTACTAGGAGCGGACTGATGCAGTGATTTATTTCCGTACTGTGCCGGTAGCAAAGATCCAGTATTCACAGAACGATGGGATAAATGTTTTACTAAATTTTACATTCTTAAAATATTTCTTCAGTATGCTCTTTAAAAGACCTGATGTTACTTTGTCAAACTCAGAACAACACTGGAGGCTGATCATGCCGTTCTTATCAAGAATACCATGGATTTTTGAGAAGATTTGATCCAGGAATACAGCTCGGTCTACTTTTGTAAGCGCTTCGGGATGCATTGTTAGGTCATAAATAATGGCATCAAAACCAGCGTGGTTATCCAAAAATACATTGGCATCATCAATTATTATTTCAACGTTTTTTCGTATGAAGGCATTACCGCAGATCGTTGGTAGGTATTTTTGCGAAGCTTTAATGACTTCCCTGTCTATGTCGATCAGGTATACCTTTTTCGGTTTGTATTTCAGAATTTCCTTCAGAACCCCGCCATCACCGCCGCCCAGAATGGCAACCTTTTTTAGCTTTTTGCGTTTCTTGACAAGCGGATCGACCAAACATGTATTATAAATATGGGCATCATATTCTGCAATCTGTATATCGCAATCCAGAAATAAAATCCTTCCGAAATCATCGTTGTCAATAATATCGATCTGTTGATATCTTGATCTCTTACTGAGGAGTCTCTTTTTTATATGGTATATTATTTCAAAACCGCTTGAGGTAAATGATCTTATCCAATCTTTTTCTTTTATTTCAATTGGGTTGCCGCGTTGTAACTCAACGACGCGCACGATTTTTGGTTTGATTCTTTTCTTTAAGAAACTCAGCAATTTGTGTGGCTTTTCGTGATCAGGAGAACAGGTGAAGATATCCAATGAAGCATGGCGTGCTTCTGGATAGGTGTGGATAGCGACGTGAGATTCGCCGACCACGGCGACGATGGTAACACCCAAAGGATTAAACTGATAGCCTTTGATGCTTATCAAGTCGATGTCGACTTGCTTAAGACCTTGTTTCAGGATACGAATGAGAATATGTTTGTTGTTGAGTATTTTTTTTGAACAATAAATGAACTCCGCGACGATATGAACGCCGGTTGGTCTCATGTTTCAATTATATATGAAACTAAAGGAAAGTCAACATGGCGAACCGATGTGTTTATTTGTAGGATTGAAAAAGCTTACCCCATGATGTATTCAAGAATTTTCGCACAATCGGCTTGCCGAAAATATTATACCAGTAGAAATCATGGAATGCTCTTGATGCTATATATGACCAAGGGGCTATAGGTGTTCGCAAAAGGAGGTGTTCAAATGGTTTCAACTTACCCCAATATATCGCCTTTTGACCACGGGATGCAAAGGTGTCTTTGCATTCAAAATGGAAATCAACCTTACTTATATCTTCACCCTTTATTGAAATATCATGAGGGTTTGCAGTACCAAGACCATTTTCCTGAGCCAGGTACAGGAATTTCAGTGATAAAGGATCAAACCCCATCATTTTTGCTGCAATGGCGTCAATAGCGACCGGATCGCCGCTCGCCAGCAGATAGTTCTTTATTTGTGGCTCCATGACCCGTGGTCCAGCTCCATTGCCGGCGATTGTACCATCAGTTAAGCAGAAGATACCGGGGTGAATTTCTTTTTGAATTTGGAGAAGATCGACCAGGGTCTCATGGATGAGGGAGTGTGTCCAGTGCCGATTATCATTGAGCAGACCACCAAAGGCGTTTTTCATAGCACCGGTAATCGTTGTGAAGACATGAGTCTTTAAGGTTGGCAAGTGGATAGCATTCTTGCCGATGAACATCTTGGGGATATCGATGCGACCGCCAAAAATTTTGTCGAGAACGAGCATTTTAGATTTCGGTTTGTAGTTTATCCATTCAGTCTTTGGTTCATACAGATGGACGAATTTCATTCTGTGTTTTTTCATTACCGAATTAAGGTGATTATTCTCAGCACCAAGCGTCGGATTGATCACGACCGTACGATTCTGCGCTGGTATTAAATCAGAATATCCTCTTTTTTTCAATGATGCTGCTACACCGTCGAGTTGCCATGGCGTTGTTGAACAGGCCGGGAAATAGAAATGCCAGGAGATATTTATTTTGAGTATTGTTGGGGTGCGAGCCTTGAGAAAATTATCGACCCGTGCCAGGCTCAATGCACGATCAATGTCTTCAAGCACGCTGGAAGGTCTGGTTCTAACAACCGCGACTAGTGATTTCATCGGTCTGCAATTATAGCGGAGACGTTTGTTAAGTCAAGGAGCAGAGCGCAGGAACCAGGAAGAGAGATAAAGAGAGTAAGGCGTAATGCGTAGGGAGTAGAGAGAAATGATGCTGCGCATGGAAGAGATACTTCGTATGGAAATGAGTGTTTCACACTGGAATGGACTCTTCGAATGGAATGATTTAAAATGAAGGAAATCAAGACTGTTCCAGCACGTAGTGCTATTTTCCAGCGTTAGCTCCTTTCCAGTACGTAGTGCTAACTTCCAATCCCCTTGGGATTCAAAAAAGCATAGGGAGTATGTTGTCTAATCAAGAAATCTTAACTGACTATATTGATTTCGGTTCTTTTTCGACTATCATATACCATGGCGCATATAGCGGAATATGACATCATTGTTATCGGAGGTGGACATGCAGGGGTTGAAGCGTCTCTTGCACCTGCTCGTATGGGTTTCAGCGTGTTACTTTTGACGTTCAATCTCGATACTATCGGACAAATGTCATGTAACCCTTCGATCGGGGGTTTAGCAAAAGGCCATCTTGTAAAGGAAATTGATGCACTGGGTGGTGAGATTGGTCTGCTCGCTGACAAAACTGCTATTCAACTGCGTATGCTCAATAGTTCAAAAGGTCCGGCAGTATGGTCTCCCAGGTCGCAAAACGATCGTGGATACTACAAGGAGATCGTGCGTCAGGTCTTAGAGAGTACTGAAAACTTGGTAGTAAAACAGGAAGGAGTGGTTAATATACTCGTTAACGAGAATACAGCGCGTGGTGTGAGAACGAGTATTGGTAATGAATATCTTGCCGGGGCAGTAATAGTAACCACTGGAACCTTTCTAAATGGTCTGATGCACATCGGTATGGAGCATTTTCCCGGCGGGAGGTTGGCAGAATCTAATGCATCGTCATTGAGTGAATCTTTGAAAAACCTCGGTTTGAATCTCGGACGGTTAAAGACCGGTACATCACCACGTGTTGCAAAAAATACTGTTAATACATCAGGCATGTGCGTTCACCACGGTGATGAAAAGCCATTTAAATTTTCATTTCGCACCGAGCGAGTTATCAAAGATCAGTTGCCCTGTTATGTCACACATACTAATCAAACGACTCATGAAATAATCAGGAAGAACCTTGGCCGCTCACCATTGTATTCTGGTAAGATCATTGGCACGGGTCCTCGATACTGCCCTTCGGTTGAGACAAAGATCGTACGATTTGCTGATCGCGATTCACACATGGTTTTTATCGAACCTGAGGGTAGGAATTCAGGAGAGTTTTATCTCAATGGTTTAGCAACATCATTGCCATATGACGTACAATTAGATATGCTCCGAGCGATTGAAGGTTTGGAAAATGTGGAAATAACAAGACCCGGGTATGCAGTCGAATATGATTTTGTATATCCAATTCAACTCTACCCGACTCTTGAGACAAAATTGATCAAAAAGCTTTTCTGTGCAGGACAGATAAACGGTACATCTGGTTATGAAGAAGCAGCCGCCCAGGGTATTGTAGCTGGTATTAATGCTGGGCTGAGACTCCGTGATGAGAAGCCTTTTGTGCTCAAGCGATACGAGGCGTATATCGGAGTACTTATTGACGATTTGATCACGAAAAACACCCTGGAACCGTACAGGATGTTTACTTCATTAGCCGAACACAGGCTTTTATTAAGGATTGATAATGTCGCTGACCGTCTTATGCCGTACGGTGTGAAGTACGGTTTGGTCAAGGAAGAGGAATATGGTATTTTTCAGAAACATAGAAAAGATATCGATGAGGCGCTGCATAAACTGCAGATAACTACTGTGAAACCTGATATCGCTAATCCGGTACTTATAGATAAAGGTGAACAAGAAATACCTGAAGAACGCGGTGGTCAGACTTTGTTTCAGATACTCAAGCGACCAGGAATTCATTACCAGGACATTGCCCCTATGACAGATATCGAATTAAACGAAACTATTGGTTGGCGTGTCGAAATAGAGACAAAGTATGAAGGCTATATCAAAAGAGAAGAAGAGTTGATTGAAAGACTGAAAGAACTCGAAGGCGTCAGGATCCCTGCAAGTTTCGACTATCAAGCGATAAGAGGATTATCTAATGAGGCTAAATCAAAGCTCAGTGACGTTAGACCGGTTAATCTTGATCAGGCTTCAAGGATACAGGGCATAAGTCCGTCTGACATACTTCTCTTACTGCTGCATATAAAAAGGGATGGAAGATAGGTTTGGGTGAGGATGTTCGGAAAGGCAGTTGATAGATTTAGGAGTAGGAAGAGATAAATGGAAGAGATACTTGAGTTCTTAGGGTCGAAGATGATAATCGAAGAGGTTACTGGTAGCCTGGCTATTACAAAGCTTACTGGTAGGCTTTGTTCTCCAATTGATAAGACGATCACTGAGATAAAGGAGTATTTCGCGCCGACTGAGTATACGCCGTTGTTTGATACTGAAGGCAAGAACCATGTTGTGAAATTCGGTGTCTTTCGAAAAGCAAAGGACAAGCAAAAATACGCGTTAAACATCGTATTATTCACGGCGACTTTACTTTCAACAATTTTCGTGGGAGCATATAATGCGGGCGGGGACCCATTCAAGAATCTTCCGGACATTTTTCTCGGCATCCCGTTTTCCCTTTCTATTATGGCGATATTGACTTGTCATGAGCTCGGGCATTATTTTGTTTCAAGAAAAGCTGGGATGATCACAAGCTTACCTTACTTCATACCTGCTCCTTTTCACTTCTTCGGTACGTTTGGGGCAGTGATCCGCATGAAGTCAATCGTACCGTCGCGGCGTACGCTTCTCCGCGTCGGTGTAGCTGGTCCAATAGCCGGTTTTGTTGTAGCATTACCTTTGGTAGCCATTGGGTTAGCGTTATCTGAAATCGGTCCTGTGCCAGAAGGTTTGGAGTATTTCACATTAGGTGACTCATTGTTATTTTCTTTACTTGCAAAACTCCTCCATCCTGAAATCCCAAGTGGCTATGATCTTTTTCTTCACCCAGTCGCCCTTGCCGGTTGGATCGGGTTTTTAGTAACATCTATAAATCTTATTCCAGTAGGACAACTTGATGGTGGGCATATTTCTTATAGCTTACTCTTGAAAAAGCGCAAATACACGTATATTCCTATCCTCGCCATACTTATAGGCTTGTGTTTACTCTGGAAAGGTTGGATCGTCTGGATTGTGCTGGCGTTTTTTCTGGCAAGACGAGATCCAAATGTTCAGGATTGTATTACGCCTTTAACAATAAAGGAAAAGGCATTGGCTGTCATAGCTTTAATCATTTTGATAGCCACTTTTATTCCAATACCGATTACATTAAGTTGATCCACCCGCAACAAAGTTCCTAGAGCCAAATTCTCCCGCTGTGCGGGATCCACGATTTTCCTATATATTTAATCCAAAATGATAAATCCCGCAATCCTATTTGTATAATTATAATACGAAGCGGGATAAATCGGGACAAGCTCCAAGAACCAAGAGCCAAATCTCAAGCTCCAAATAACTTATCGAAGATCTCGTCGAAGATATCGCCTGTATCGAGTTCATCGAGATGAGGGAACCGAGATGAATGTAAATGAGAGAATAACTGCTTTTCTCGATAACTGCTTTACCAATAACTCAATAACTTATCTTTCCGTATGGTTGACAACTATACTCTTCTGAACTATAATAGATCGTGAGGATGTGTCATAATTGTCATTATTTTGGAGAAAATGGGCAGAAATTCTGTCCATTGTGTGGACAGGAACTGATATTCAAGTGTCCAAAGTGTAAACATCACATTAGTATTCCATTAGTAATCCTTTATCTCGGTACTGTACAGCATGTGGTTACAGGTATGAGAAGGCTGTAGCAGCGAGTCATGAAAAGGAAAGAGATTAGATTTTACCGAAATATTCTAATCATGGGATGTTTGCGTAATTTATCAACCGGAGGAAGAAATGTGCCGAAAATTAGTGATTTTATTCGTTTGTATATTATTCGTTCATATACCGACGCAAGTATATGGTAATGATCCTTTATCACATGATAGCAAAACGCGATTTGTTCCAAAGGTACTCAACTATCAAGGTTATTTGACCGATACATTGGGTATTCCAATAGATGATACGCTCGATATGACATTTAAGATATTCGATGATGTAAGTGCCGGTATGGAGTGGTGGAGTGAAACACAGTCTAATATTCCAATAAAAGAAGGTATTTTCCATGTTATCCTTGGCAATAATATACCAATACCAGACAGTGTCTTTTTTGATGGTGTGAACCGGTGGTTCGAACTGATTCTGGAAGGTCCAGTTACCTTGTCGCCACGTACGAGGATGACATCAACTGGATATGCCTATGTTTCCACATATTCAGATACTGCAGAATACGCAAGGATTATGGGTGCTGACAATGATTGGTCAGTAACCGATTCGGTTTTATATACTGATAATTATTGGGGTATTGCACGCGGTGGTGTTAACAATGTGCTGTACGGAACGTATACTTACAGTCATCTAAACTTCGGTGTCACATGTACCACAGGTCATTCTGTTTTGAACGAGCATTATATTACGGTTGGTGGTGGTTATGGCAATGCCGCAGTAAGGGAATACACAACCGTAAGCGGAGGTTATAGTAATAGAGCCTTTTATGATGGTGCAACTGTTGGTGGAGGGTACGATAATCTTGCGAATGGTGATTATTCTACTGTGGCTGGTGGACAATATAATACTGCAAATGGTGATAATGCGGCTGTTACTGGTGGATACAATAATAATGCGGCCCGCGGTAATTCGTTCATAGGTGGTGGAGGGGACAATTTAGTCGAGGGTGCTTTCTCAGTGATCGCTGGCGGCTATGCCGATACGATTACCAGCGATGCACATTATTCATATCTATTTGGCATCGGAAGCAAACTTAACGCGGATTCGACCTTTATGGTCGATATGCCGCATATACAGTTCGGTGATGAAGCCAATGGTTATGAATTTCCCACACAAGATGGTAGTCCTGGTAACCTTTTAGTAACTGATGGTAGTGGTCAATTGCACTGGTATAGTGATGCCGGAGGTAAGTGGACTGTTTCTGATTCAATATTATATACTAAAAGTTACTGGGGTCTTGCACGTGGTGGTGCAGGAAATGTACTTTATGGGAGCAGTGCATATACCCATACGAATTTTGGCGGTTATGCATGCACCACTGGTATTAGCAGTGATGATTTTGCCTATACGACCATTTGCGGTGGTTATGGTAATCGTGCCGATTCCAGTTATAGTGCTGTTGTTGGTGGTTTTCAGAACAAAGCTTTGGGTAGATATTCATTTATCGGTTGTGGTCAGGAGAATAGTACCAATGGTCTGCGTGCTGGTGTCATATGCGGTTCGAATAATGTAGCTAGCGGTTCCCATTCGTTTGTGGGGAGCGGCTATAATAACACGACCAGTGATATTTATGCTTTCATTGGCGGCGGCAGCAATAATAATGCTAATGCCAATAACTCAGTCATCACCGGAGGAGGTGATAATTTTATTGAAGGTGATTATTCTGCTATTCTTGGAGGTAAAGCTGATAGTATAATGGCGACAGCTGATTATTCATATTTGTTTGGCATCGGCAGTAAACTTACTGAGGATTCGACGTTCATGATAGATATGCCGCATATTCGTTTTGGCAATGAATCTAATGGTTATGAATTTCCATCGAGCGATGGATCACTAGATCAAATTCTTCTTACTGACGGTAGTGGACTGTTAAGTTGGAGCGACGTACCTTCAGATACCGATTGGATTATTTCTAGTACGGATATGTATTCTGGTGTTTCTGGGAATATTGGTATCGGAAATACAAATCCGACCAGTAAATTGACTATTGATGGAGAAGTATCAATAGGTAATTCATATACTGGTACAGCTGCACCTGCAAATGGCATGATCATTGAAGGACAGGTTGGTATCGGTACATCAAGTCCAAATCCAACGAGCCAGTTGAGTGTGCTGGGCGGTACTTCTTATGCTATTTATGGCGAGTGGAGCGGCTCGAGCGGTGGGGCAGCAATGCTCGTCAAGAATACTGGCACAGGCGGTGATGTTATTCAAGCATTGGCTGATGGCAGTGGTCGGAGTGCGATTTGGGCGCGCGGATCAGCAGGGATTGATTATTCGATATATGCTGATGATAATGGGGCAATCTGGGCCGGCTATTTTGATGGCGACGTGAACATTTCAGGCGATCTCATTGTTAGTGGTGTTATTCCAACCGACCAAGATTGGGAACGGGGTGGTATTAACGATACAGTCCTTTTCACCGGTAACATGATAGGTATTGCGCGGGGCGGAGCAGGTAATGAATTATACGGCGATAGCGTACATACCCATGTTAATTTCGGAACAGCGTGCACGACCAGTTCTTTTGGTACAGCAAATGCATATGTGACGGTATCCGGAGGACACGCCAACAGAGCAATTGGAAGCAGCTCCACGGTTAGTGGTGGTGATCAAAATAAAGCATTGGGGAATTACACGATTGTAGCAGGCGGGCGTAGTAATTCTGTCAGTTATAGTGAGTACGGTTCTGTCTTGGGTGGGTTTCAAAATTATGCAAATGCCAACTATTCGGTGATCGGCGGGGGCTATGCTGATACGGTCAACGCGCGTTTTGGTGGTATTTTATCAGGTTATAGAAATACAGCCGGTGATAATATCGAGGACAGTTGTGCTACAATAGTGAATGGTCGTGATAATGAAGTTACTGATAAGTATGCGTTCGTCGGCAATGGGAATAATAACACTAGTAGCAATGATTTTTCAAGTATTGTCAATGGTGCTGATAATAGTGCTAGTGGAACATACTCGATAATAGTAGGGGGGTCAAGTCATACTGCTATCGGTTCACGTTCTTTTATCGGTAATGGTTATATGAATAGCACTGCAAGCAGTTATTCTTTTATCGGGTCAGGTTATGATAATGCTGCCGCTAATAGTTACGTTTTTGTTGGTGGCGGTTATCAAAATCGTACTAGTGGTTACCGGTCTTTTATCGGTAATGGCTACAGAAATACCATCGATGTCAATGGACAGTATGGATTTATCGGTTGTGGCTATGGTGATTCAGTCTTTGCATACTATGGTGGTATTCTGGCAGGGCGTCAAAATATTGTTGGTGATGAGGTGTCTGATAGTGCTGCGGTCGTTGTTGGCGGTCGGTTGAATGAAGCACTTGCTAAATATTCATTTGTTGGTGGTGGTTATGATAATTCTGCAACTGGTGATTACTCTACAGTTGCCGGTGGTAATTTGAATACTGCAAGTGGTCATGCTTCATTTATCGGTGGTGGTCAGCTCAATGTCGCAAGTGCATCACGGACCTTTGCTGCTGGTTTTCGGGCAAAAGCGAATCATTCTGATGTGTTCGTGTGGGCTGATGGTACAGCCGCAGATTTTGCTTCTGCTGCGAGTAATCAATTCCTCATTAGGGCAACGGGCGGTGTTGGCATTGGATTAAATGATCCCGGCGCCCAGCTCGATATAGGTGGAGTGGCGCGTATCCGGGGTATGACTTGGCCTGCGACTGGTGAGGGTATGGAAATGGCTTATAACAGTACCGCAAATAGAGGTTATATACAGGTCTATGATCGGGATGCTGCTGCATGGGGCGTATTGTATCTTGGTAATGGCAAAGTGGGTATCGGTATTGCCGACCCAACTGCTCACCTTGATGTTGTGGGTGATGATACGCTCGGTAGGCTGCTAATTGCACCGGCAGGTACAAATGTTGATGACGATGCAGAGCTCCTACTTGGAGAAAATGAGACTTATACCCATGGTATGTCGATTAAATACGATGGTGGTACTAATCAACTGGGATTTTACGGAAATTCGTCGGGTACTATATATGGTCCACATATGACAATAGAAAGAAATGATGGTGATATTTGTGTCGGTGCGACGAGTGGAACAGCAAGGCTTTATGTTAATGCTGGTTCTGTTGTTGGCAAGGAAGCAGTATATGGTTATAGTTCGAATGGTGAAGGTGGATATTTCTCAAACAATAACAATGACTATTATGCCTTGACTGCCTGGAATAGTTTTGGATCAGGCGGTGTAGTACGTGGTTTATATGTGCATGGTCATGCTTATGCAACTGGAGGTTACCAAACAGATATGGGTGGTAAACAGACAGGTTTTTCAGTAACGAGTGCAGACCGTGAAATAATAATATCTGGATCTTCTTCGCTTAAAAATGGAACACTCGACATTCAATTTCCTGCTGATATAAGATCTTCAATTTCTAAAGATATTGCTATCATTGTGACCGTGACACCGACAAGCGAGTGTAATGGTATGTATATTTCAAAAAAATCCTCTACTGGTTTTAATGTGAAAGAGCTTATGAATGGAAAGAGCAATGCAACTTTTGACTGGATCGCTATTGCACGGGTAAAAGGATATGAAAAACGTATATACACTCCAACTCTAGCACAAAAAAGTCAGGTAACTGGCAAAACGGTTGAAAGGGATAATTAGAAGGGGGTTGTGATGTCAAAGCTTTTATTGATATTATTTATAATGACTGATAGTCTTGTATTAGCTAATGATTTGGGTTCTATAATATATCCTGATCAAGCCGGTGACCGTGCTCGTCCTTCGCTTTCCGGCCCAGAATCACTCATAACAAAACCTCATATCGTTGTCCATTACACTCTTGAGGGTGAAGATTCTACCACATTTGACTATGCGGAATCTGTAGCCGTATATGCAGAAACGAGTTGGGTGAGGACGGAAAGACTCGGTTGGTACATGCCAGCACCGGATGGAAATGAGGGCGGTGATTCACTGTATGATTTCTATATAGAGTGTTATGCAAATATCGGATACCCTGGTTTGACCTGGCCTGATGATCCGTATACAAATCCATTCACTGATGGCTATACCGCTTATACTGAGATAACGAGTGAAGAAACAAATTTTAATAGTCTCATGGCACTGACTGCTCATGAGTTTCACCATGGTGCACAAAAGCGGTATAGTGCATGGGAAGCAATGTGGTGGTATGAAAATACATCGGTTTGTATGGAAGATATTATATATGAACATGTAAATAATCTACCGGGATGGTTGTGGGGCAGTGATCCAAGCCCACTTCTGGATCCATACTGCGCGATCAGGGAAGACCAGGGAGCTTATGAATATGCAGCTGGTTTATGGGCTCATTTCCTTCATGAATACTATGGCATGTCTGCTCTATTACGTATCTGGGAGCGGTGCGGCAGTCATTCTGGTAATCATTCAATAGCCGACATGAATTGGCAGCTGGAAAATTATTTTAATTCGGATTTAGAAAAAGCGGTCAGCCATTATGCGATATGGCGATACTTTTGTGGAGCTCGAGATATTGAGGATCATTTTGAAGAAGGAGGTTCATATCCTTCGGCAAATATTCTCCGGAGTCATTCAACATATCCAGCAACAGGTGACCAAGGTTCTGAACCACTCGATGGACCAGGTGGGTGCAATTTTATTGAATTTACAAATTTCGCTGATAATAGGCTCGATGTTTTCTTTACCGGAGAAAGCGGCTATTCCTGGGAGGCTTATGTCCTGGGGTTTAATATATATGATAGTTTCTATTATGAATACAAGATACCCCTTGATACGGTGCAAGATACTGGACGTGTTTCCGTTCCGTGTTGGGATTACAGTACTATTGTCCTTGTCCCGATAAATGCGACCTGGGAAACGAATACCTATAATCTTGATTTTAGCTATGATGTATCATTAATAACAGAATATTCAAATATTGAAGAAAAACATATTGAATGGCCATTTGACATGAAGCTTCAACAAAATCCTGGACGCTTGCCAGTAAAAATTATATTGACAATACCTATAGATATAGATAAGGTTTCAGTAACCATCTTTGATATTACTGGCAGAGAGGTAAGAACATTTAAAAATACAACAAGTAATAGACATCTTATTTGGGATGGATATGACAATAGAGGCAAGTTAGTTCAAGATGGTCTTTACTTCTGTGTATTGAGCACGGATCATGTACAGAAGTGTAAAAAGGTGATGCTAATAAAATAAAAGGAGGCTTTTTATGTTGCGTAAAGCAATGCTATGCATGTTTCTTATGGTTATGGCTATTGGTTACAGTCAGGTTAGTATAGGTTCATACAGAACAAAAGACCGGGAACGTTTTGTTCCAAAACTTATGAGTTATCAGGGTTATCTAACTGATACCTTGGGTATTCCGATAGATGATACTCTGAATATGACGTTCAACATCTATGATAACGTAAGCGGGGGCAATTTATGGTGGACTGAAACACAAACAAATATACCAATTGTGCGAGGTGTTTTTAGTGTTATCCTTGGGACTAATAATACAATACCAGACAGTGTTTTTATTGATGGTACTGATCGCTGGTTAGAACTTACTCTTGAAGGTCCGGTAACTCTTGCACCGCGTACACGGATGACATCAGCTGGTTATGCATATATGGCAACCTATTCTGATACTGCTGAATATGCAAGGAATGTAAATTCTGACTATGACTGGGAACGTGGAACCCCGGATAGTGTTCTATTCACTGTTGACTTTCTTGGTATAGCCAGAGGGAATGCATCTAATGAGCTTCTGGGTAATGTGCACAGGCAAGTCAATTTTGGTGTGAGCTGTACAACCGGCAACAGTGGCGCTGGGTCTGGAGATGTTGCCATCCTCAGTGGTTGGGGATGTAAAGCAGATTCTGCATATGGCACAATAGTAAATGGTGTGCAGAATAAAGCCCGAGGGCAACAATGTTTTATTGGCAGTGGGCAGTCGAATTTGGCTCTGGGACAAGCATCAGCAATTGTCGGTGGACTGGAAAACAACACAAATGGTTATCGTTCATTTATTGGCGGTGGTTATAGTAATGTTGCTGGTGATTTTTCTAATGACACTTCTGCGGTGGTCGTTGGCGGCTGGGATAATTCCGTAACCAACAAATTCAGTTTTATTGGCGGAGGACAAGGGAATAGCGTGAGTAACTTCCATGCAACCATTGGCGGTGGAGGGGACAATTCAGTACTCGGCTACTATGCGAGCCTTCTTGGTGGTGATGGTAATACTGCCGCGGGACCATATACTACAGTGGGCGGGGGTAGAGACATCTACGCGGCCGGAGAGTATGCTGCTATACTTGGTGGATTCCGGAACAGGACCAACGCCACCTATGCGACAATTGGCGGCGGCGATCTGAATTATGTTGAGGGTCAATATTCAGCGATACTCGGTGGCTATGCAGATACAATTTTTTCCACAGCGAATTATTCTTATCTGTTTGGCATCAGGGCAAAATGTACGGAGGATTCAACCTTTATGGTCGACATGCCACATATATGGTTTGGTGATGAGATGAATGGATATGAATTTCCGGTTGACGATGGTTCAGCAAATCAGGTAATGAAAACAGATGGCTCAGGACAATTAGCTTGGACAGATGTAGAAGATAGTGATTGGACTATTTCCGGCAATGACATGTATTCCAATATTTCCGGCAATGTTGGGATCGGCACACCTACACCTCTTGGTGATTTGACTGTTGCTGATTCAACAGGTCAGACCAGTATTCATTTATCCCGTCCTGACAGTTTATATGCATCGACCATATCATTTGTCACGGGCGGTAGTTATGACTGGCAGCTTACTAATGGATCCGGGTCGGATAATTTATATTTAAGTAGGGGTGCAGGCAGTAGTGGTAATCTTTATATTTGTGGCAATGCTGGTAATGTAGGAGTCGGCACCCAAACGCCAAGTAACCACAAACTAAATGTTGTTAGTTATACTGGTGGCTATGCTGCAGTCAGGGGGGCTGATCAGAGTGGTGCTTCCATATATGCCGAAGGGCAACTCGGTGTGCTTTCAGCTACAGGAATGCCTTATAATCCAACAAATATTGGGGTACTCGGGATAAAACCCAACGCAGGCTCAGATGGTGTTGCTGTGTATGGTTATAACAATGATAATGGTGGAACCAGTTACGCAGTTTATGCAGCTTGTGATGGAATAAGTACAAATAACTATGGTATTTATGCTTCGGCAACAAACGCATCCACTAATAACTGGGCAGGGTATTTTGTCGGTGATGTAAATATTGATGGTGATCTTACAATAAGTGGTGCTGTACCAGAAGATAATGATTGGACGCGAGGTACCCCAGATAGCGTACTTTTTACATCAAATCTTGTTGGTATAGCCCGCGGTGATGCTAATAATGTATTTTATGGAGATAGCGCATATACGCATATTAATCTTGGGGTGGTATGCACCACAGGTACTACTAATCCCTCAACACAACATATTACAATAGGTGGTGGATACGGAAACAAAGCCATGTGGAACTACAGTACAGTAGGTGGTGGTTTTAGCAATGTTACTCATGGTTCATATGGAACGATTGTTGGCGGTCGTGATAATAACGCAAATATCTATTCCTTTGTGGGCGGTGGTCAGGAAAATTCTGCGGGTCCGAACATTGCCAACTATATCAGTATAGGTGGAGGTCGGGCAGATACGGTAATGGGAAGATATGGGAGTATTCTAGGAGGTTATGACAATCTCGCTGGTGATGAGAACATAGATACTGCTGTGGTTGTGGTTGGTGGACGGAATAACTCTGCAACTGCCAAATATGCTTTTGTCGGAGGTGGTAAATCAAATACTAGTAGTGCTGAATATGGTGTTATTGCTGGTGGTAATGCAAACACGATCAATGAGGAATATTCTGTCATTTGCGGCGGTTATAATAATACTACGAATGGGCATCGAGCCTTTATCGGCGGTGGTTACGGTAACTCGACCGGTACAGACTATCATAGTTACATTGGTAATGGTTATGTGAATTATAATGCCGGTTATTGTTCGGCCATTCCTTGTGGTTACCGGGATTCAATAACAACAAATGCAGATTATTCCATGGCTTTTGGTAATTATGTCTATGTTAATGACGATCATTTTGTTATCTTTTATGACGGCAGTAATTCGGGATGTTTTTGGATCAATGCTGACCATCATGATATCGCACCAGGCAACTGGCCGATCGTTGTCGGGACGAACACTACAAATGGTAATACTGCATATCTTTCAGCCACTGGAGTTTGGTCTGATGGTTCATTCGACCGGAATAGATTTAGTTTACAGGCTGTCAATAAGACAAATCTCCTTAAAAAGATAAAGTCGATACCGGTTTTCATCTATAAAACAACGGACAGCAAAGAACAGCATATTCTTCCCGATGTCGAAAGATTCTATGACGAATTCTATTGCGGAAGCGGACAGGCTGATTTTGACAAAAAGCATATTTCTGCAACTGATATGGCTGGTGTTTCGCTTGCAGCGATCCAGGAACTGACCATGCTCATCGAAGAAGTGCAGGAAGAAAATGCTGAATTAAAGAAAAGACTTGAAATTCTGGAAGAAAAGACCAGATTTTTAGATCAATAGCTTTGTTAAGAGATAGCATGTATAATGAATTAGTAAAAGAACAGAAAATGAAAGATAGGATTATGCTTGACATACGAGAAATATCTGATAGGATTGCAAGGTAGGAGGTGAGATGAAAAAAGTCATCTTATTATTGATACCGTTATTTCTATTTGCACAGAATTATGTTTTAAAGAAGGATGTTCTTTCTTCAGGTGGAAGAAAGATGACATCCACAAATTATATTTTGCAGGGGACAATAAGCCAAACTGCGATCGGTAGTGTTACGGATACTGATTACCAGGGTGTGATCGGTTTTTGGCATCCACCTGAGGCATTTCCACCAATCGCTCCATATATTAACCCAGCTGAGAAATCAGGCAGCGATGTAGAACTTACCTGGAATATGATCACCACGGATACTCTTGGTAATCCTGAGACGGTTCATTACTATGTTGTATACCGAAGTACTTCACCTTCTTTTATTCCAGGTTCTTCAGATTCAGTCGGTGCAACGATCCAACCTGATACTGTATTCACTGATGCAGGAGCCCTGAGTTCTGGTGACAGTTACTACTATCTTGTAAAGGCAGTCGATATAGCACGAAACCGCAGTTTGAAATCTAATATGGGGTACAAATTAGCGAAATTCTTCAACGAAAACACGGGTGCAACGAGTGACCGTAACTGGACAGGCCTTCCCTGGCATAGCAATTATTCAACAGTATCGGAATTAACAGCCGATCTCAGTCCATCTGGTGATCCCCTTGAGGAAATAAACAACCTGCGGGATGATCAATTATATGAGAATTATACATATATTTTCCCAATTGGTTGGCTCGGCACAAATTTCTCTATTATTAAAGGCAAAGCATATGAAATGGTTACTGACCGCGATACTGTTTTGATGCTTGTTGGTTCGAATAATCCAAATGGTCTGGTGATCCTTAATGAGAATACTGGCGCAACGAGCGATCGTAATTGGGTATCCATTCCGTATAATGCTGTATACAATAATGCGAGTGATATAACGACGGAATATAGTCCGAGCGGAGATCCAGTTGCAGAGATAAATAATCTTCGGGATGATCAATTATACGAGAATTATACATATATTTTCCCGATCGGTTGGCTTGGAACTGATTTCTCAATAAATCCAGGCCGTGCTTACGAATTTGTCATGACAACTGACACGACATGGAACCCAACAGAATACACTAATAGGTCGGGCAGCTTGATCCTCAGCAAGAGCAAAGCATCATCTGAACGTGTAGCAGTACGTTTAGGTAAATTTACTGAACCGGATAGACATCCTACGTGGATGAGCAAAGATATTGTTATTACTGCTAGTGGTGTTATGCGTGACGATCATGAAAATTCGGCGAGTTATATAAGAACTGATGCACATAAAAAGAAATCAATTGATTATCGGAATGTTGGTGTATCTCATCTTGTTGTTGCGCGCTTTAACAGTGGTGAATTTGATAATATCATTTTTACTGCATACCGACTTAGTAAGCCAAAAGATGCACTTACTGAGAATATCGTGGGTAGTGGTGTTGCAAAGAAAGATGATATCGGTGTCCTCTGGTTCAATACCGGCAATTTTAAATCACCGTGGCAACATGGGGAAGATGTGATACTAATGGCTGAGGCGACAAAAGACGGTAGAGGTTACTTTGATGTTGTGAAATTCACGCTTGATAAAGGCATTGATATTCAAGATATCGGTGATCTGTCCTTTGTGCTAATGCCTGAAACACGAGAGAATGCAAGATCCATGACAAAATCGTGGCCCTCAGTTGAAAATGATAATGTTATTGGCTATAGCATATATCAGACGGACATGTGTCTTAATGTTGTTATTATTAACGAACGGAAATATACCGCAGAAGGCGAAGTTGCGATTCACCCTGTTATCATAGGAGGTTATGAAACGGTTTACAGTAGTTATCAGGAAGATGATGGAGAGTTAATAGATATGTGTCCTATTGCTTACTCAATGGACATCAATCCAAATCCATTTAGTACCAGAGCAAATTTTAGCTATGCACTTCCTCATGAAGCGTTAGTTAATATTAGAATCTACGATATAAGTGGAAGATTGATAAGAACTCTGGTTTCTGAGAAACTTGACTCAGGTTTCTACACGTCATATTGGGATGGCGAGGATGATATGAATAGAAAAGTTGCAGCAGGTGTTTACTTTGTTAACATGAAAACAGAAGACCTTAATACACATCGTAAGATAGTGTTAGTACATTAAACAGGAGAAAATCATGAGATTAGCTAAATTCATCATCATTATACTTATACTACCAAGTGTAATACTACATGCCCAGGCCAAGAGTCTAGTCCAGTTTCTAGAGAACTGGCCCGCAGGTTGTGATACGACTGGTAAGCACTGGTTTGTTTATAATATCTACAAGGCACAAACACATTATGTTACTGAGTCATCTGTTGCATCAGCAACTGAAACCACATATTGGATGGCTCAGATAGGTAATTTTAATGGTGGTGTTACTCCTTGGTTTTCGGGTGATACATTAGTGACCCTAGGTTCGATTGATACAGCATATATCCATGACCCGGGTACTTATGGTAGTAATATTGATCATACAGGTTTCTACTGGTTATTTAGTGATACAATAAATGCTACTACACCGGAACTATGGTTACCATCAGATACTGTAAGAGTCATACCTAAACCGATCGTTTCACAAACTGGTCAGGGTGCAGGTGCGGATGATACAATATGGGTAAAGATTCCAAATCCAATGGAGACCGATACACTAGACCCGATAGACTACAGTGTATTGGGTTATTGGTTAGTTGCTGACAGTACAGGTGCAGGTACGCCGAATGCTCTAAATGATGGCCTGGAAGTTATGGAAATAGGTTTTATCCCAGTCCAGGGCGATACTGGTGATACAACAGTATTTTGGATGTTTGAGAGTGATATGTTCTTAGCCTGGACCCACTGGACTACTTATTTTGCCTACAAGATAGTTGCACGACCCGATACTGTTGGTGCACCAGGTGATACTATGGGTTATTCAACATACTACTGGTCTCAGAATTCAGATGCGATTGATGTATATCAAAACGTGATCGCGGTCGAAGAGGACCAGAATATCGGTTTTGACGTTAATACAATGGAGGTTTTACCAAATCCATCGCACGGTACTTTCAATGTGAAATTCGACGTATCAGGAACCGGTTATGCAACACTCCGACTTTATGATGTGCTTGGACGTGACATAGGTTTACTCTGGCAGGGCAACGTGAAAAATGGGTCAAACATTATCGATGTGCATGGACAGTCAAAAGGTATTTATTTTCTTATTCTCGAGTCGAACGAACTGGAAGTAAAACAGAAAATCGTAATTGATTAATGGACTTGCTGAAGTCCTGCAAGTATGAGCAAAGCGGTCTACACTATGTAGACCGCTTTGCACTTTTTTGGTTCCTTATGGGCGATTACTCTTCGTCTTTTTTTCTTGTTTCTAAATAGGTACCAATAAGGTATCCAAGAACGATCAGAAAGACGATCATCAATGTTCGCCAAAATCCAACAGTGGCGAAAAAAATACCTAATATACCTGCAACAACCGCACTTAATAACGCTTTATTAAGCTTAAACATGTTTTATTGTATTCAACATATCCAATTTGTCAATACACTTCACAGCGAAAATCGTTGATTTGTTAATTAAGCAATTCGTTAATTTCGCAATTACTTAATAGCGAAATGGTGTGAGCTCAGTTTGTTGACAATTGCTTATTTATGTGTATGGTGTGGATATGAAACTTGTAGAGAAAAAGTATCGTGGTTCTCTCATTTGTAGAATAGTCGGATATCCTATTTCGTACGCCATTGTAAAAATGCTTCTGGACGAAGGACCAATGGATCTGGGCGGTATTGCTCGTTGTGTAAATCGATCAAAAGCAACTGCATGTCAGCACCTTGCAAAATTGAAATTAGCTAATCTTGTTCGTTATGAGAAAAAACAGCAAAAGACATCGTACTGGATTAAATATCCTAGGGAAGTGCGTAAATTCTTGCATTGCTGCGAGGACCTTGTGGAAAGGACAACTAAACGAATACGAAAAGACTATTAGGAATTGCTGATTACATAATTAGTTGATTAAGCAATTTCGCAATAGCTAAATAGCTTAATAATGGGTTGGGTGATTATCAAGCGATGGGTTTCTGTGGTTTGTTAGTGTCTGCTGAAGGTGTCTTAGCGGCATCGGTGTCAGTTGGAGGGCTTTTTGCTGTCTCTGATTTTGTTTCTGCCAGGGGTTCACCTTCTGTTGTTGGTTTGTCTTTCGCTTCGGTCTTCAGCCGGTTTTTGCTTTGTAATTCTGCTTTCTTCAGGTTCTTTCGAACAACCAATCCAAGGACAATTATGAGTACAATGACAAGCAGGGCGAGTACTGTTTGGGTGAACAAGAGAAAATCATACAGGCCGTGCAAGAAAATAGCAAGGATAACACCTTTAATAAGCAGGTTTTTTTCTTTCGCCTTATTGAATTTCGCGCGTCCGATATAATAGCCCATTAAAGCACCAAAGAACGCGTGTCCCGGGATCGCTAAAAATGCCCGGGCAATGCCCGTGCCAATACCGTGCTGCAGCACATATAATATATTCTCTATCGTCGCAAACCCAAGTGATGCTGCAACAGTGTACACAATACCATCCATAACCTCATCGAATTCAGATGAACGATAAATCCACCATTTCACCGCCACGAATTTCAGCAGTTCTTCAGTCGGAGCAATAATTATGAAGGACATGACAAAAATATTGGCAATGCCACCAACAATCGCGTTCAGACCGGATAATAAGATCGTTTCGATAATAGCTGCAGGGATGACCATGAGTGCGCCGAGCAGGAATATCTTGAGGATATTTTTCTTGGGTTCAGGTTCATATTTATCACGGTGATAAAAGTACCACATCATGAATAAACATGGAGCAAGGGCGACCAATAGTAAAATGAAAACCATATATTTACTTTAATCAAATTTACGTATGTGTCAATGTTCTAAAGCAAATTTATTCAGAAATCTTGATTATTTCAGTTATTTGATTACAATAAACCATGATCACTCTTGGCATTGAAACATCATGTGATGAGACCGCAGTGGGTATTCTAGAACAGGGGAGAGTACTAGCCAATGTTGTAGCATCCCAGATCGCGCATACAAAATACGGTGGCGTTGTCCCTGAACTAGCGGCGCGAAATCATATAAAGGTGATAATGCCGTTGGTGAAAATCGCTTTAGAAAGTGCAGAAAAGGATTTGGATGATATTGATCTGATCAGCGTGACGCGGGGCCCTGGCTTGATCGGAGCACTGCTCGTAGGTTTATCTTTTGCCAAAGCGCTTTCTATCGCCCTTAATAAGCCGCTCATTGCGGTTAATCACCTTGAGGGACATATCTATGCTCTGCAACTGAATGATCCATGCCTGGGATATCCGTATTTGGTGCTTCTTGTTTCAGGCGGCCACACTGAGATCGTCTATGTGAAAGATGAGTTTGTTTACGAGACCATTGGAAAGACACTTGATGACGCGTGCGGAGAGGCTTTTGACAAGGTGGCAAGACTCATGGGCCTGCCTTATCCGGGCGGACCATATATAGAAAAACAAGCTAGAGACGGTGATTTAGGGACGATCAAGTTCCCCTTACCTAAACCAAAGGGCTATAATTTCAGTTATTCGGGATTGAAAACGGCCGTCTTATACTATACACGAGATAATCCGAAGTATGACTGCAGTAATGTCGCTGTGAATTTCCAGGAAGTTGCACTTGAACATTTGGTTAAAGTAGTTTCGGCTACGCTCGATGTAAAAAAGGTAGAGCAGCTTGGTATTGTCGGAGGGGTTTCTGTGAACCGCCGCTTAAGGGATAAATTCCAGGTTCTAGCTGAGCAAAAAAGTGTGATGCTTCACATCCCAGACTTACAATACTGCACGGATAATGCGGCGATGATCGCTCTCGCTGGAACAAGGCGTTTTGAAAAATTCGGGCCTTCGGATTTATCGATTGACGCAGTGTCCCGTGAAGCACTCGATGCGATTAGCGTAAAGCGTAGAGAGTAAGGCGTAAGGCGATTGCCAAGAACCAAATTCTCCCGCTGTGCGGGATCCACGATTTTCCTATATATTTAATCCAAAATGATAAATCGGGACAAGCTCCAAATTACTTAATAACTGCTTTACTCAACAACTGTCGGTGTATTAAGCGAAAAGACTGGATTGCCCGATCGAGTCGGGCAATGACAGTGTGGCATTAGGAGAGCGAGAGAGTACAGCGTATGGTGTAAGGCGTAGAGAGTAATGCGACAATAACTCAATTACATAATAACTTAATTACTTAATAACTGTCGGTGTTCCAGCGCAAAGCGCTTACTTCCAGATGAAATCTCATTTCCATCCCGAGCAAGTCATGGGGTCTCTTCCAATCCCCTTGGGATTCAAAAAGGAGTAGGGCGTAATGCGTAAGACCGTAAATAACGACATACTGTCTTCTATTTTTTTAAAATTCTAAATCTGCAATCTTAAATCTAAAATTATAGATCCCTTGGATCTATACGTATTCAATAGTACTTGGCGGTTTCGGCGAAATATCGTACAAGACCTTGGTGATTTGAGGTATCTCACGCACTATTCGTTTCTGGATTTTCTCAAGGACGGTATAGGGTATTTTTGTCGGTATTGCGGTCAATGCATCTTTTGACTCCACACTTCTGATTACAATGATATTACCAAATGCTCGTTTGCCTTTTTTTATTCCGGTAGCACGATCATTGAGAAGTACGGCAAATGCCTGGAATGGTTTGAATTTCTTCAATTCTTGTTCAACTATACTTGTTGCCTTACGCACAATCTTGACACGTGGAGGTGTTACTTCACCGACAACTCGGGTTGCCAGACCAGGTCCTGGGAAAGGCATTCTTTGATATAACACTTTAGGTAAGCCAAGTTCTTTTCCGATCTTGCGGACGCCTGGTTTATAGAGCTTCACAAGAGGCTCAATTATGGAGAGACCATATTTCTTGGGGTTTATGCCGATCTGTGATAGGACATTGTGCTGTGATTTAATCTTTCCCTTGGTTTCTTTGATATCAGCGGCGATCGTGCCCTGGATTAGATAGTCAGCCTTGTATTTTTTTGCAGCTTTACCAAGGGTTTTGTAAAATGTATCTCGAAATGCTTTGCGCATCTCTTCAGGGTCTTTTTTGCCTTTGAGCGCGCTAAAGAAATCTTCTGCCGTGTATACAACTACTGTTCTGATGCCGTTTTTTCTTAGGATCTTTGATACTGTTTGCGCTTCTTTTTCTCTCATTAAGCCATCGTCAATGAATAGCGCGATCATTTTCTTGCCCAACGCTTTGTGACCGAGGAAGGCGCAAACCATGGAATCAACTCCGCCGCTCGTTGCACATATGGCTATACTTTGACCTATTTCTTTTCTGATTTGGGTGATTCTTTCATTGATGAATTTTTTGGTGTTCATATTATCCAGTTCTCCTTACGAGAGCTCTGACAAAATATTTCGCGCTCTCTTTCTTACAACAATTAAAGAATGATACCAGTGACTTTTCGTACTTATCATCGTGGCAATATTCACAATATCACTGAAATCGTAGATTTCCGGTCTTTTTTAGAAATCTGCTTACTAATGATTCTATTCTGTTTGCTTCTAATGTCAACGGTTCTACTAGGGGAAAACAGATGAAAAACGTAGATTGTCATTGACTTTTGGACATTTTCAAATAGAATAACTGATGAGAAGGATTGCCATCTGCAACCAAAAAGGCGGTGTTGGCAAGACCGCTACTGCAGTCAATTTGTCCGTTGGTTTGTCCCTTGCAGAAAAACAAGTATTGCTTGTTGATATTGATCCCCAGTCAAATGCAACAAGTGGTTTGGGCATTGATTATAGATCTCTGGAAATATCAGTTTACGACTGCCTTTTTGAACCAGCTCTACTTGAACAAGCAATAATCAAGACAAAATGGCCATGTCTTTCATTATTACCTTCAACCCCTGATTTGGCTGGAGCAGAAATCGAACTTGTTGAAAAAGAGAACCGTGAAGCACGTTTGAGAAAATTGTTAGCCGTTCTATCTAATGAGTATGAATTTATAATCATCGACTGCCCGCCATCTTTAGGGATTCTGACAATAAATGGTTTGGTTGCCAGTAATAGCGTTATCATTCCAATCCAGTGTGAATATTATGCTTTGGAGGGGCTGGAAAAATTACTGAAAACACTGAAAGCAATTAAGAATGGATTGAATGATAATCTTGTTATTGAAGGTATTCTGCTGACGATGTTTGATGCACGGTTGAACCTTGCCAAGGATGTTGTCGATGATATCCAGAAGCGTTTTCCAAAGACTGTATTTAGGACTGTCATACCGCGGTCAGTGCGTGTTGCTGAAGCACCATCCTATGGTAGATCAGTCATTCATTACGAGATTTCTTCAACTGGGGCTCAGGCTTACTTAAATCTTACCAGAGAGTTACTGAATCATGCGTAAAAGAGCATTGGGTAAAGGACTTGAAGCGTTGATCCCGACAGAAGTTGATCGGGTACTTCAAGAGGGGTATCGCATGATACCCGTTGATGCTGTAAAACCGAATCCTCATCAACCGCGTGCTAAAATAGAAGAGTCAGACATCAAGGATTTGATCGCTTCAATTAAGGAAAAGGGTATTATCGAACCACTGATCGTGAAGCGAGCCGGCAAGAACTTCATACTTGCAGCAGGTGAGAGAAGGCTCCGAGCTGCTCAATTTGCCGGTTTAAAAGAGGTGCCAGTTGTTATAAGAGATCTAACTGATCAGGAACTGCTAGAAATAGGGCTTATTGAAAATCTCCATCGTAAGGATTTGAATCCCATTGAAGAAGCATTAGCTTATGAGGAGTTACACACCAAGTTTGATTTGACACATGATCGGATCGCTCAGTTGGTTGGTAAGGACCGTTCAACGATAACCAATGCACTGAGATTATTGAACTTGCCGGATAAGGTCAAACGTTTTTTGAGAAATGGGAGGCTTAATCAAGGACACGCCCGGGCATTACTTGTTCTTGAAGACGAATTGAAGATGATGCAGATTGCCGAGCGCATCGTTGAAGAGCAGCTTTCAGTCCGCGCTGCTGAGGTTTTGATCAAACGCTTGCAGCGAAGACCAAGGATTGTACCTGGTTCTGAAAAGGAACCTAATTTGCTGATCCTTGAGGATGAGTTGTCAAGATTACTCCAAACCAAGGTGACCATAGAATGGAAAAGGAATAGAGGGACGATTACTATTCACTATTACAGTCTCGAAGATTTTACACGGATCCATGATATTTTGAAAAAGGGTAAGAAGGCTTGAAATGGCAGGGAATGATAATAACAGAGAAGTTCAAATGTCAAATACCAAATCTCAATTGTTCCGTTCCACAGGAACGAGAATCCACGTTATTAAAACGGGAAAACCCCGATTTCTAATGCCAAATTTTGAACTTTGTCATTTGGATCTTGGAATTTGTCATTAAATCCGCAATGCTTTGAGCCCTATTAAGCCATTTGATTGAAGGAGGTAGGTATGTATAGAGGTTCTTATGTGGCTATTGTTACGCCCTTTAAAAACAATAGTTTGGATGAGAAAGGGCTGGTTCAAAATATTAAGTTCTTGATAGAAAATGGTTCGAGCGGTATTGTTGCATGTGCGACTACTGGAGAATGCCCGAGTCTGACTGATGAAGAATATGAGCGCGTTGTCAGAATATCGGTCGAAGAAACAAAAGGTAAGGTACCAGTTATTGCTGGTGCTGGGACAAATTCTACGACAAAGACAATAAAATTGGTTCAGCGGGTTGAGCAATTTGGTGCTCAAGGAGCTCTGGTCGTTACGCCTTATTATAATAAACCTACGCAAGAAGGTCTGTACAAGCATTACCGTGAAGTCATTGAGGCGACCAGCGTCCCAATAATTATCTACAATGTACCGAGCAGAACTGGGTGTAATATTCTGCCCAAGACCGTTGCCAGGTTGTATCACGATTGCGAGAATATCGTTGGTTTGAAAGCAGCCAGTGGTAACCTGGATCAGGTTTCTGAGGTCCAGCGATTATGTGGTGATGAATTTGACATATTGTCAGGTGATGATTCCCTGACTTTCCCCATGTTGGCAATTGGCGCCAAGGGCGCAATATCGGTAGTTGCCAATATTCTACCTGATAAGGTTGCTATGTTGTGTAAATCATTCTCTGAGCGTGATTTGTTAATGGCAAGAAAGATGCATCTGGAACTTTTCCCGGTTGTTAAGGCCATGTTTATTGAGACTAACCCTGTTCCGCTCAAGAAGGCAATGAATTTATTGGGTATGCCGAGTGGTAAACCGCGTCTACCATTAGTTGAAATGGCTGAAGAAAATATCCCCATTCTGAAAAAGGTTTTGATGGATTACGGAATGAAATTATGTTAAGGTTAGTTGTTTGCGGCGCGGCTGGTCGGATGGGACAGGAAATACTGAGTGCTGCTGATGGTTCAGACGACATTCGAGTGATCGCCGGTATCGAGGTAAGTGGCCATGAATCAGTCGGCAAGGTGTTCAAAGATACCAGGATTATTGATAACCTGGAGTCAGTAATCGAGGATGCCGATTGTGTTGTTGATTTCACAGACCACGAAGCAGCAATGGCAAATTCGAAAAAGATTGAGGCTTACAAGAAACCTTTTGTAACCGGCACAACCGGTTTTTCTGAAAAAGAATTAGCCGATATTAAAATATTGGCCAAGAATCTTCCATTTTTCCTGGCTCCCAATATGTCAGTTGGAGTTAATTGTCTGTACAGCTTGATCAAGTCTTCAGCTAATGTGCTACGAAACTATGATATAGAGATTATTGAAACACATCACCGATTTAAGAAAGATGCGCCGTCAGGTACTGCAAAGGCTATAGCAGAGATCATCAAAGATGCCAGGCCAGATACTGCCTTTATCTATGGTCGGCAAGGATTGGTCAAGGGGAAGGATAAGAACGAGGTTTGTATAAATTCAATACGCGGTGGTGATATCGTCGGTGAACACAGAGTCTTATTCCTTGGTCAGGGAGAATTCATCGAACTGCGCCACTATGCAACATCCAGACGCTGTTTTGCTGCTGGTACGCTTGAAGCAGTAAGATTCATAGTAGGCAAATCCCCAGGTTTGTACACTATGAAAGATCTATTAACTCAGTACTTTGATTGACAAAACCTTTGATTTTTCACCAAGTTTTGGATAATTGCAGCAAAATTCTGGGTTGACTCTGATAGAAGAATCTGTATAATATGTGTCTATGAAGATCTCAGTTATCGTGCCAGCTTATAATGAAGCGGTGAATATCCCCTTTCTAGTCGAAGAATTCGATAAATTTATCAAAAAACAGAAGAATTATGAGGTTATACTCGTTGACGACGGTTCTGAGGATGGCACGTCTGAAATAGCGAAAGAACATAAGAGGTCCTATCTTAAGGTAATCAGACACCAAAGAAATTTAGGGAAAACAGAGGCGATTATTTCTGGAGCAAAGGCAGCGAAAGGTGATATCCTTGTAATTTTTGATGCCGATCTGCAATTTGATCCTAATGATATCCCTAAGTTAGTTAACCTTATTAAAAACGGCGCAGATGTGGCAACCGGCTGGAAGCAGGGCTATTATGAAAAGAAATTTGTATCAAGTGTTTACAATTTCTGGGCGCGCCGTCTTTTTCGCCTCAGGATTCATGATATGAATTCAATAAAAGCAATCAGGAAAGGGATACTCGATATGATCCCGCTGCGCAAAGACTGGCATCGCTACATTGTTCCTTTGGCAAAAGAGGAGGGTTTCAAGATTGCCGAAGTTCGAGTTACGCTCAGGCCCAGAAAATATGGAACTCCTAAGTACCAACACAAATCACGAATATTGATAGGTTTCTTTGATCTATTGGCAGTTAAGTTCCAACTGACATTTACGAAGAAACCACTGCTTTATTTTGGCTCGATCGGTTTATTTTCAATAATCCTCGGTGTTCTGGTTGGTATCATCACCATCATCCTTAGGATTTTCAGCCATGGGTATCGACCTTTGCTGTATCTGGTCATTCTACTTGTTGTTTCAGGTATTTTATTTTTTTCCCTCGCTCTAATTGGTGAATCCATTAGAGCGATTCTTGATCGACTTGAAAAAAGAGAACCGTAAGAGAATTTGGACAATACTGAGAATTTTCATCGGTATTGGCCTTATGGCTCTTCTCATCTGGCGTCTGGATTTAGGCAAAATACTGGTCAATATCCGATCCATAGAGCTCCGTTACCTTCTATATGCACTCATCCCTTATTTTTTTTTCATCATCGTTTCTGCGTGGCGATGGCAGGTGCTTCTTAACTATAAGAGATTTAACATTCCATTTGGTCGAACTCTTGTGATATATTTCATTGCGACATTTTTCAACAATTTTCTTCCGACCACAATAGGCGGTGATGTTATGAGAGTCTTGTATTCAATGAAGCAACGCCGTGCCGATGCCTTGGCTACGGTTCTGGTCGATAGAATTCTTGGATTTGTGGGATTATTCGTATTTGCTTTTTTTGCTGTATTATACCTCTCCATCATTAAACATCAGACCGAGTTCCTTCCGTTTATTATTATCGGCCTGGTCATTATTGTCATGATTACTTATTTGTTTTTTTCCGAACGCGCGTACAACAGGTTTTCTCCAATAGTCCAGAAGGTCAAAATTCTAAAGCTTGGCGAGCGATTGAATCATTTGCACGAAGCCGCTACGGATTTCAGCGGTGCCTGGGCAACGATTATTGTGTGCATAGTGTATTCCGTAGTGATCCAGGTATTGCTGGCAATCGGTCCCTTTCTTGTTATGATGGGTATGCCTACGAGTAAAGTGAGTGTGTTGCCGTTTTTTATTTATGTACCGATCATCAATGTTGTATCGATGATCCCGATCTCTTTCAATGCGCTTGGAGTTAGAGAGTATTTCTACGTACTGCTTTTCGCACGGGTTGGTTTTGCAGCCGAAACAGCGGTGGCTATTTCTTTGGTTTCGTTTTTTCTGTACTTTGTGTTTTCGCTTGCGGGCGGAGTGTTTTTCATATTTTTCAAAAAGCAATAGTTTGGTATTTACCCCGTTTAGATAGTAAACATCTAACGGGGTTTAGGTACTTATTCTATAAGGAGGTTAAGAAATGAAAGTTTGCATGATTGGAACGGGGTATGTTGGTCTTGTATCCGGTACCTGTTTTGCTGAGATAGGACATGATGTTATTTGTGTTGATAATGACGAAAAAAAGATTGAGATTCTAAATAAGGGCGGTTTGCCGATATATGAACCTGGCTTAGAGGAATTGATCGCGAAGAACGTTAAGGCAGGAAGGTTGCGCTTTACAACATCGATAAGAGAAGGTGTTGAGAATTCGTTTTTTCTATTTATCGCGGTTGGCACGCCACCTAAAGAGGATGGTGAACCAGATCTTTCTCAAATTGAACAGGTGGCTGAGGAAATCGGCGATGCCATGAATGAATACAAGATAATAATTGAGAAAAGCACAGTTCCTGTGCAGACCGGCAAATGGGTAAGAACTGTGATCGAGAGGTTTAGCAAGAAAATCAAAGATTTTGACGTGGCTTCTAACCCTGAATTCTTAAGAGAGGGATCAGCCATCAGTGATTTCCTGCATCCTGATAGAGTTGTGCTCGGGGTTGAGAGCGAGCGGGCCAAAGATGAGCTTTTAGAATTATACAAACCAATGGATGCCCCAAAGATCGTGACTGATATTTCTAGTGCAGAACTGATCAAACACGCGTCAAATGCGCTACTTTCCACCAAGATATCTTTTATTAACGCGATCTCTGTAATATGTGAGAAATCAGGTGCTGATGTATTGCAGGTTGCTGAAGGAGTCGGTTTGGATAAAAGAATTGGTCGGGAATTTCTCAATGCGGGTGTTGGTTTTGGTGGATTCTGTTTTCCCAAGGACCTTAGTGCATTTATTAGCATCGCTGCTAAATTAGGTTATGATTTCCGTCTCTTGCGTGAAGTGGAGAATATCAATAATGAACAAATGCTGTATGCAGTCAAGAAACTTGAAGGCATGTTGTGGAACCTTAGAGATAAGAAAATTGGTGTGCTCGGCTTGGCATTTAAACCGAATACCGATGATATGCGGTTTGCTCCGTCGATAACGATTATTCGAGAATTGCAGCGACAGGGCGCAACGGTCAAGGCTTTTGATCCAGTTTCTATGGACCGTGCAAAGCAGATCATGCCTGATATTGAGTATTGCGAGGATGCTTATGCTACAGCCAAGGGTGTTGATGCGATCGCCCTGCTTACAGAATGGGATGTTTTCAAAGAACTTGACTTGGGAAAAATCAAAGGGCTCATGCGTCAGCCTGTATTTTTTGACGGTCGCAATGTCTTCAAGCCAGAAAAAATGGCGGCGATGGGATTCATCTACAAAGGGATTGGCAGATGAGGGTTGTGATAACAGGCGGTGCTGGTTTCATCGGTTCGCACCTGGTCGATCACTATTTAAAAGCCGGAAATAAGGTGGTGGTAATCGACAATTTGATTACTGGCAAAGAAGAAAATATCGCAAGGCACTGTGGGAATGAGGCGCTCGAATTGG
Organism: uncultured bacterium; assembly: GCA_965603515.1. Classification (GTDB taxonomy): domain Bacteria; phylum Hydrothermota; class Tepidihabitantia; order SM23-42; family SM23-42; genus JAUVZL01. The sequence goes on along the minus strand of CBFDDH010000003.1, from coordinate 34,723 downwards.
TAAAGCAGGATGTTTGTATAACCTATGATATTCTTGGCGATGTCGATTTCGTATTACATTTCGCGTGTCCGGCTAGCCCTTCTGATTACTTGAAATATCCGGTTGAAACGCTGCGTGTGATGTCAGTTGGCACATATAACATGCTTGAATTGGCGAAACAAAAGGGCGCAAAATTCTTTCTTGCTTCAACGAGTGAAGTATATGGTGATCCAGAGATCCATCCCCAGCACGAGGAATATTTCGGGAATGTCAATGTTGTTAGTCCGCGTGCAGTGTATGATGAGGGTAAGCGATTTGCTGAGGCACTTACTCTAACATACCATAGAGAATCCCATTGTGATATTGGTATTGTACGTATATTCAATACCTATGGCGAAAGGATGCGTGTGGGTGATGGGCGCGTCGTTCCCGCTTTCATATCAGAGGCTTTGAAGAATCATCCATTGCCGATTTTCGGCGATGGCAAGCAGACCAGGAGCTTTTGCTATGTTAGCGATATGGTTGATGCCATTACTAAGGCAGTGGATGTTGATTATCCACGTCCCATTAATTTGGGAAACCCTGTTGAATATACTGTACTTGAGCTTGCTGACATTGTGAAGAGATTATGCGGGAGTAAGAGCACGTGCCAATTTCACCCTTTACCGGACAGCGATCCTAAGAGGCGCCGACCAGATATCTCCAAAGCAAAGGAGTTGTTAGCTTGGGAACCAAAAATTGACATTGAACATGGTTTAGAGAAAGTTATTGAATGGTTTAGGAGGCAGAATGATTGATTGGTTCGAACTTCACGGGATCAGAATCATTGTTATTGTTGCGATCGGTATGGTTAGCTACTTGATGTTCCAGTATTTCATACCCCGTTTTGTCAGGCGTACTGTGTCAACAAGGATGAAGGATAAGCCAGGGGCTGAGATCCAGAAGAGGACTCATACGCTATCTGCGGTGTTAAGAAAGACGGTCGGTATTCTGATTGGGATTATCATCGTCTTCACGATTCTGGCTGAAATAGGAATCAATATCGGTCCAGCTTTGGCTGGTCTTGGAGTTGTTGGGATTGCGGTTGGTTTTGGTGCACAGAGCTTAGTAAAAGATGTTATAAACGGGCTTTTTATCTTAATGGATAATCAGTTCGGCATAGATGATGTTGTAAAGGTCGGTGACATAAAAGGTCTTGTTGAAGAGGTTAACCTACGCAGGACAATATTGCGGGATATCGATGGTGCGGTGCACTATATACCGAATGGTGAGATAATCATCGCGAGCAATTATACGAAAGAATATTCGCGGGTCAATCTGAACATCACAGTTAGCTATGAAAGTGATCTAGATCGAGTGATCACAGTTATCAATAGAGTTTGCAGCACGTTGTCCAATGAAAAGGCGTGGCAAGATAAGATCATCAAGACCCCACAGGTGCTCAGGGTTGATAATTTCGGCGATTCTGGTATTGAAATAAAAATCCTGGGTGATACGGCTCCGCTCGCGCAATGGGAAATTATGGGCGAGTTACGGAAGCGGCTCAAGAAGGAATTTGATAAACAGTCCATAGAAATTCCGTATCCCCATATGAAAGTCTCTTTTGCCGGTGATTTGCCCGGAAAATAGCCTTGACAGGAATAAAATCGCAGTTATAATGTATTTATGTATTAGGAGGCAAATATGAAGAAATTTGCGTGTTTATTTATTGCTGTCTTGTTGATAGTTTCTGCATGTACGAAAAAAGAGGAAATGCTAACTGGCGAACAAGGTGGTAAACTCATCATTGGAACCACTGATCTGCCAGCAGTTATTTCACCGCTTGCACCATCTGTATTCGGTTCAAATGATGTCCTCGATCTTCTCTTCATGCATCTCCATCGTATCGATCCCGAAACAGGTAAGATGAAACCCGAACTGGCGGTTTCTTGGGAGTTCTCTGAAGATCTAACGTCAATCACTTACTATCTACGGACTGACGTGACATGGTGGGATGGTGAACCAGTGACTGCCGCTGATGTATATTTTACTTATGAGAAGATGCTGGATCCGAAAACGAACTATCCCGATATCGCCAGACTGAGATTTATCGAGGATGTTGAGGTAATTGGACCTTATGCGATTAAATTCAAGTTCAATAAGATATATGCTGATTTGCTAACTGATTCTGATATAATCGCGGTACCAAAACATGTTTTTGAAAAAGCCGGAGCCGAGTTTGGCTCAAAGACTATCCTTGGCAACGGGCCCTATAAAATAAAGGAATGGTTACCGGGCTCAGGTCTTATCTTGACATACAATGATGCTTATTACCGCGGGCGACCGCCTCTCGATGAAGTCCATATAAGATACTATGCTGACATGAACAAGATGATGGAGGATTTTTCTACTGGTAACCTTGATTTGGTTTTCAATATCACACCGGTTAGCGCTAAAGAGCTTGCCAATAACAAGAATATCAAGGTTGATACAAAACCGGGTAATACGTTTACCTATATAGGATGGAATTTCAATAATCAGCATCTAAAAAACAAAGAGATTCGCAAGGCTTTGACCATGGCGATTGATACGAAGCAGATCTTGAACGAAGTATTTGCTGGTATGGGTGCGATTTCACTTGGACCATTGCCACCGTCATCGTGGGGGTATAATGAAGGTGTTGAGCCGATCAAACACGATCTACCTGAAGCAAAGAGGATACTTGAGAAGCTCGGCTTTGAGGATCGAAATCGTAATAAGATATTAGATATAGGTAGGAAGGATTTTGCCCTGGACATTATCACCAACGTTGAAAACGCCGAAAGAGTAAAGATCCTTAAGCTGATTGCTGAAGATCTGGGAGCGCTGGGTGTCCGCGTTAATGTACGGACGTTGAATACCAGATCCTTTATAGAAGCCATTGTGAAGCGAGATTTTGATGGTTTTATTATGGGTTGGAGTGTTGGTGAAAAGATCGATCCGACGGTTTATTGGTATTCAGATCCGGCAAAGGGCAGGTTCAATTTTATTGGTTATAAGAATACTGTGGTTGATTCCCTTATTGATCTTGGTGTTGCTATGCTAAACAGAAAAAAAGCTGAAGAGATCTGGAATGAATTTCAAAGGATAGTATATGAGGATATCCCCTATACCTTTCTCATCGTGGCTAATGATATTACAGCTTCATACAAGAGGGTCAAAGGTGCTCATCAGGGATTTGTTTTAGCCAGTGCCTATACGTATTGGATCCCTGAGGCAGAACGAAGGGTTGCGATAGCTTCGCTTCCGCTAGCAGTCGATACAACTGCGACACCAATTGAAAAACCCGCCGAACCTGAGACCAAACCTGAAGAGATAACTGAAAAACCACCAGAAATCGTCGCCCCTGAAAAGCTCTTAGAAGCAGCGGTTAAAAAAGAAACGACTGCAGTAGCTATAGCACCTCCTGATACTGGGGCTGGAGCACCACCTATCACACCACCTGAACCACCCAAACCATCAGTCATTACTCGACCGCAGATCACTAAACGGATTCAACCAAGATACCCTGAAGCAGCAAAGGCGGTCAGTGCCTCAGGTACTATTGTTGTGCGCGTTCTTGTCGGTAAGGATGGAAAAGTGACTGGTGCAACCATTCTTTCCAGTTTTGGAAATCCAGCATGCGAAGCTGAAGCTTTGGTAGCAGCCAAGAAATGTGAATTCAAACCAGCGACCAAGGATGGAGTACCGTTCGAGCAGAAAATATCAATTCCGTTTACATTTAAGCCATAATAATATGGGCAATCAATTTTGATTGCTAAACCTTTCGGGGCCTCTGCTTTATTTGATCTTCGCCCTCCGGTGGGGGCCCCCCATTTTCAGGGAATAGCGATTAGGGAGTAGAGAGTAGGGCGACTACAAAAGAAGAACTGAATAGATAGTATCGGAGTAACGGAGTATGGGAGAAACGGTGAAACGGAGAATACACTCTGTTGAAGACACGCTTCCTCTCACAATGATTCGAGACAGGTCGGTTGGAGACACGATTCTCTGAAGATACATTTCATTGAAGACATGCTTCGCTGGAAACAGAAAGACACCAAGAACCAAATAACTCAATTACTTAGTAACTTAGTAACTGTTTTGCCCAATATCTATCTGTGTCAACGCGGTTTCATAATTGTGAATGGTAAGATCATTTCCTCCATCGATATACCGCCATGTTGGAAAGTATACTTGAACTCTTTTTCATACTCGGTTGGTTTTGTCGGGTAGATGAAGTAGTAATCCTCCTTGGCAAGAGCAAATCTTACTGATGGATCAGCACTTGGTAGTGATATCTCGCCAGGATTGTTCAGTAGCCACGCGGTTTTCTTATCTATTCTAAGTGCTGGACCGTATTTATATCGGAGATTGGGTGATATCGACCGACCGCCATAGATAATGCTGGGACGGCGTACGCGGATGAAACCATGATCAGTTGTGAGGATGACGCGACAGTCCTTTTTTGACACGTTCTTGAGAAGCTCGAAGATTGGAGATATCGGGAACCAATAACTCAACAAATTAAGCAAAACTCGTTCGTCATCAAGCATCCCTTTCATGTCGCCGCGACCTGGTATTGAATGAAAGAGAAGATCAAAGAAATTGATCACGGTTATGCAGATATCTGCTTTGTCATTGGTGATATGTTCAATGTTCCGCTCGATTTCTTGGATTGAGGATAATTTGTAGAATGAGAATTTCAATCGGATATTATGTCTCTTCAGCTGCTCGCTGAATAGTTCTTTCTCGAATCGGTTCTGCCCTTTGGATTCAAAAGACCAGTATTGTGGGAGTTTCTGCACGATCTCGAGGGGTAAGAGTCCAGCAAAAATGGCATTCCTTGAGTACGGTGTTGCCGTTGGTAGTATCGAGTAAAAAAATTGTGTATCCATTTCAAAAAAGTCACGCAGATAGGGAGATATTTTGAAATACTGGTCAAGCCTCATTGAATCAAAAATGATAAGATGGACTGGTCCTTCTTTTAATATGGGCAAGACATAATTTGAAAAGAGGTTTTGAGATAATATCGGTCCTTTACCCTTTATGAAATCCCGATATTGATGTTCGATATATTTTACAAATCCCGCATTGGCTTCATGCTTTCGCTCATCCTGTATTTCTTTGAGGCTTCTGTCACCAAACTCGAGAAGGCGCAAATCCCATGATACAAGTGTGCGGTAGTATTCTACCCATTCGTTATGATCAGTAGGCTCAGTATGAGTCCGGAACTGCGTGGCGTACTCTTCGTTCATTTTTTCAGCGATGATCAATCTTCGTTTCAGTGTACGGTTCAAAACAGAAAGAAGCTGAGTGAAACTGAACGGTTTCGTTATATAGTCATCAACCCAGCCTCCATATGCTTTCTTCATCATATTTTCTTCTTCACTCTTAGTGACCATCACTACTAACTGTTGCGAGTTCTCATTTTTTATTCTTCTCAGCACTTCTAGTCCATCGACACCGGGCATAATTTCATCCAAGAAGATAAGGTCAAATACTTCTTTGCTGGCAAGAGTTACACCATCTTCACCAGAAGTTGCCGTCTTTACTTCATAACCTTCTTGCTGGAGAAGATATACAAATGGTTTTAACAGGTCTATTTCATCATCTATCCATAAAATCTTCATTGTTCCACCTTTGGAATTATTATTTGAAATGCGGTTCCTTTGGAACCAGTTTCTTTCAACACTAATTTACCGCCATGATATTCTTCGACGATCCGTTTCGTCAGCACTAGACCCAAACCCCAACCATATTTTTTGGTTGTGAAACCCGGCTTAAAGATCTCTTTCCCTTTTTCTATACCTTTACCGGTATCGCTTATTTCAATAATCGCACCGTCAGCTACAAATGTCTTTATAGTAATTTCTCCTTTATTCGAACCGATAGCATCCAAGCCGTTTTTCAGGAGATTCTCGACTGCCCAGGCGAGTAATATATCGTCGAATTTGACTGCCGGCAACGGCGAGTATTTCTCGTGAAATATAATGTTATTGTGTGCACGCTTCCGGACATATTCTACTGATTCACGTATCGTATCCAATGGGTTTTTCTCCACCAATCTCGGTGGTAGACCGATTCTGGAGAACTTCTCGAGCACTTCTTTCATCCTTTGCGTATCTTCGTGTATACCGGTATGGATGTCCTGTGACATTTTTCCCTTGGCTGCCTCGAGCCAGCCGATAAGCGATGATAATGGTGTCGCGAGTTGATGGGCTGTTTCTCGAGCAAGAGAATTCCATATTTTCTCTTCTTCACCTTTTCGGTATATAAGGTAACCCCAAAATCCCAGGAAAAGGAAGGCGATCAGAAATACTGTTTCAACGAAAGGTAAAATTTGCAGAGATGTGGTGAAGGGAGATAAACCGTAATGAACATAGCCAACAAGTGTTGAGTCGGAACCATGGTGTATGACGACAGGAATCGGTTTCTGGCGCCTATCCATTTTCTCGAACGACTTTCTCAGATTTTTTGTGTCAACATTCTTTGATGATGTCGGGTTGCCTTCTGCGTCGGTCATTATTACCGGGAAATCGATCTTTTGGATGACCTCCTCGAAGATTAACTTGAGCAGAGCCTCTTCACCCATGCTTGGATCCAGTGCATACTTGGCGAAAATTCTTGAGGTCGTTTCTGTTTCTTTCTTGATCCGTTGGATCAGGTAATTGGAGTAAACAAACGTGATGATACCAATAATACCAATGCCGATCAGGAAGTATATCGCCAGTGCCCGGGAACTGAATTTTTCCCTAATGTTCATTATATTTTTCGTCCTTCTGTTGATATAGAAGTCTATCGGCATAATCGATCAAGGAACCAAGGTTGAGTCCATTTTTTGGATATACTGCGATACCGTACGAAAAGCCGCAGGGTTCATGCCCGCGACAAATCACATTTTTTTCCGGATAACCGCCAACTTTATCGATTAACATTTTGCCACTTCTTTTATTGGTCCTTGGTAGAAGAATTATGAATTCGTCACCACCGTACCGCACCACATATCCACGTTTGCCTATAGCATCAACAAGGCATTTTGAAAATATCCTCAGTACTTCGTCACCATACAGGTGACCGAGATTGTCATTGTACGCTTTGAAATTATCGAGATCGATCATGATCAGGGATATCGGCGAAACCTTATTCTGGATCAAGGATTTGAGTTTTTCCCTGAGGAATCGATAGTTATGCACACCGGTCATCTCATCAGTATTTGACAACCTTTCGATTTTTTCAAACAGTTGAGAGTTTTCTATAGCCATGCCGAGAAAGTCACCAAAGGTTTCCAGCAGTTTTACCTTGCTTAATGTTGGCACAAGGTTGCTCATCGGCATATCCAGTGAAATCAGAGCTACTATTTCTCGGTCCTTTGAATAGATCGGCGAGATAAAAATATCACCAGGGTCCCAGAGTTCACGTATTCGGTTTTTCAGAGGTGTTGATCTGTATAATTCATAACGCTGTATTTTCTTGCTTATTATTTTCGCGTCTTTTGCTGGTATATAATACGAGTTTGATATACGATGGCGATTATTGAATAGCTCCATGATCGCTTCGAGTGGCGGATGCACTGCCTGTGCTGCTTTTAATTTCTTTGCTGAAATACCGACACCGCTTATGCGGCGGAAGCTTTGGAGTTCTTGGTCAAAAATCGAGAACAGGATGCGTTTGAAACCAAGAAACTTTTGTGTACGTTGCAGAATTTCAGTGGATAGGGACAAAAGGTCGAGTGAAGATATCATGGTTTTTATAAGGTCTTGTAACCCGTGGCTTTCTCGTAATGCACTATTCATTCTGCGAAAGAGATCAATCCTTTCCAGGGCAAGACCAGCTTGATTCGCCAAGAATTTGATATGGGTTAAGACAAAATTCCTACTTAGTATAGTTGTGTTACCTGGAACCACAAAGAAGCCCCTTAACTCATTTTTTACAGTTAACGGTATGAAGGTAATATCACATGTAGTCATGATCGGGATTATCCCCTTAAGTGAAGCGAATCGATTCTTCGGTACGGTGAATATCTGTTGAACTTTGAAAAGCTTAGTGTATGTGGCTTTAGGCAGGCTGGTAATTTGGAATGAATTTTTGTTGCCGATAAAACAATCATCACGTCGGTAGAATATATATATATCATCGATCACGAGCATATGGCGTGCCGCTGATTCAAGATTCTTAATGATTTTGTTCTCGTCGAGACTTGTGGTGATATTCAAATTAAGCTGATTTATGATTTGGGTTTCTGTAATCCTATCTTTGGATAGCTGCCTCATTGTTAGAGCCATGGAAATTATCGAGAGCAGGGTATTGATGTCAGATTTTTGGGCTTTTGTAATAGGCGTCTTCTTTTTCTGTAGGATTAAGAGTTGGTAAATCTGATCACCGATGTTCAAAGTGAAACTCATGGACTCTTTTCCGATTTTCGTTATCCTAACGGATTCCTTTTTGGTGATACCTTCATAGTACTCAATGTTTGGCTTCCCTTTTTTTAAAGAAATAACCGCACATCCGTAACCACCTAGAGCAATGCTCAGGGCGTGGGTAATCTTAGGTACACTGATCTCCCAGAGATCCATGCTGTTTATTTGACATAAGATGTTGCTAAGCGGTTCGGATATATTTTTCATCACGCTATTATTTCTTTAGAAAACATCTTGGCAAGCTCATAAAACACATCATTCTTACCACAGTAGGCATCAGCGGCGACAAGGAGTCTATAGGCTTCAGGTGAGTCGGCAGACATGTCTTTGCCCATGGTGATTGTATCACCTTGCCAATCGATTTTATCAGTACCGTTAACAAATAATAAGGGTCGTCTTTTCTTGTGTTTCTTTATTGTACTTCTTATCCCCCGAAGACAAAAAGTAAAGATCCTTCTGGCGGTATATTTCTTGATCGCAAAAAGATCGCACAGAGATTCAATATTATCTCGGAGCATAATATTATAGTAGGGGAATTTGGTTCGATCATATAAGCATATCCTTTTTTCTGCGGCGGTCAAATAAGGTAGTGAGATATTCGCTGGTCTGTTCAACTCGATAATATGTTGAAAGCTCTTTTTGCCCAGGTGTTTTTTTAATTCATCATGTTCTTTTGATAAAACCCGTGGAGGGATGACATAGAAGATTATCTCAAATTTATTAGGTTTGATGAAACTGCATATCGTTTCATGATGCTGGGGCACGATCATCACTATATTTCCGATTTTCTTCAACGCCGCAATATAAGGCATAACTTTCAGGAATTCAGTTGCCTGACTGGGGACAGATACGAGAAAATTCCCTCGTGCTTTTTTGGATAAAGGATTGAATGGTTTAAGAAATCTTCTTTTGCTGAACCCCAAATATATGTTTGTGAAAAGACTCATTGTACCTGCCGTTTTTTATACTTCCTAATTTCGTTCACACAATTTGCCGTATTATTCTCGCCTTTTTTCCATGATATCGTCGATTATCCTGTACTCTTTTGCTTCTTGAGCCGACATAAAGTTATTGCGGTCAGTGTCGGTAGCTATTTTTTCTTTTGTCTGACCCGTGTGTTTGGCGAATATTTTGTTAAGAACATCTCTTATGGTTAGTACTTCTTTTGCGTGAATGGCAATATCCGATGCTTGTCCTGAGTAGGCACCTTCTGGTTGATGGATCATTACTCGGGCATGAGGTAGGGTAAATCTTTTACCTTTTTCACCGGCGGCTAACAAGAGAGCTGCCATGGACGCCGCCATGCCTATGCATATTGTCGAAACCGGAGGTTTAACAAACTGCATTGTGTCGTATATGGCAAGACCTGATGAAACTACACCACCCGGTGAATTGATGTAAAGCGATATGTCTTTGGATGGATCGTCAGCTTCCAAGAATAGCAATTGTGCAATGATCAAATTTGCCACAGTATCATCGATTGGTGTACCAATAAATATTATTCGTTCTTTGAGGAGACGCGAGTAAATGTCATATGCGCGTTCACCTCGTCCGGTTTGCTCTATTACGTACGGAACGGGTATCATTGATGTCCTCCTTTGCCGATATTATCCGACTTTTTTTGGTAATTTTTGCCTTTTTATAGAGAAAATCAAGAGTTTTTTCCTTGGTTAGGACATTACCTAGATAATTGACGATGTTCTCTCGATTGTCGTCATTGAGCGTAATGCCCATGGCAGTAACGACTTTCATTATTTCTTCTTCATCGGTTTTTATGTTTTCTTTATCGACAATCTTATTTATTATCAAATCCAATCGAGCGCGTTTTTCAGCTGATCCCCAGAATTGCTCCTTATTCGATTCTGAATCAGGCAGCTTGGACTTTTGTAATATGGTCTGGTATTCGCTTTTAATTAGTGCGTTGGGTACTTCAAACTTATTTTTTTCCAAAAGGACATTGGATAGCGATTCTTTGGCAGTATCTTCAAGTCTCTTTTCGTCGATTTGCCTGGCATGTTCCAGTAACTTCTTGCGTAGCTGCTCGATATCTTCAAATTTCAGTGTTTTGGCAAAACCATCGTCAAAACTTGGCAGGATCTTTTCTTCAACTTTTTTTATGTGTATTTTATGATTTTTTTTATCAGCATTTACCTGCCTTTTTTCTGTTTTCTTTACACCAACTAATATCTTATTTATCTCATCAGGCAAGTTCCGATCGCCTATGCGAACCGTGATATCGTGTTGATTATCTATTATCTTATCATTCTCGGATATTTGAATATCCATGGTGACGAGATCATCTACTGCAGCCGGGTGTGTAGTTTCTCTGATATTCGCATGTTGCTCACGGAGATCCTTTATTGATTGTTCGAGCAAAAAATCCTCGGGCAGTGGTTCTTCTTGGAAAACCTCGATGCCAAGATACTCCCCGAGTACAAAATCTGGGATGGTTTCAAAACGCAGACGGAATTTGATCTCATCGTTTTCAACAAGGTCCTTCATTTCGGCTTGGGATGCTGGACGCCACTTGTTTTCGCTAACGATTTTGAGAAAAGACTGAGTAACCAGGTCGTTCATTGCCTGGGCTCTAAGAGTATCGTGATATTTTATTTTTATCAAGCTTTCCGGTACTTTACCTTTGCGAAAGCCATTGAATGAGAGGTTCTTCTTTATTCTATCGATTTCGATCTTAATGAAACGGTCTAATTCAGTGACCGGTACGGTTATGTCGATCTCTTTTTCAGTTGCCTTATCTAGAGCGATGTCATAGTGCAAAGACCACCTCCAAAATATGCGAGGAGGGGGACTTGAACCCCCATTCCGTGATGGAACTGGATCCTAAATCCAGCGCGTCTGCCAATTCCGCCATCCTCGCAAAAAAACCATCAGAATCCAATGATTTCATCACTGATTATATGCTAAAAATTGCAGTTGTCAAGTTCGCTTGGTTCTATCTAATAAGTACTTGAGTAGAAGTCCTGAAAATATGTAGAGAAATGGTAGGATCAGGAAGCGAAATCGCATATTGTCACTGACCTCAAGAAGATTTCCAGCAATTGTAATGTATATGATATTGAAGATGGCATAGATGATGGTTATCAATTCAGCTCTGCCGTAATTGAACAGGGTCTTACCTTTGGCAATCGTGATCAACCCCCAGATGAAAAGTACAGGCAGGAGAAAATACAGGAAATTGAGGTGGATTTTGCGCTTTTGGCCATAACGGTTCGTATAATGTGTGTTCCAGACCCGACTTAAAATATCGCCAACCAGGTAATTTTCGTAGATGTTGACCCAGGGTCCTATAACCCGGCGGTTGTTATTTCGGATGATCATCGAATCAGAGCAAGGTCTCAAAAAGGCGTAGAAAGCTTTACATACTGATAGTCCGTAATAGTGGGGATATTTCCGTATCAAGTACTTGGCTGCGACCAGGTACTGCTGCGACACGTGCATATAGCCGATGTGATTCAGATTAGGGGACCCCGTTGATTTATATTTCTGATCGAGTACTCTCTTGCAGGTTAGAGTGTCGAAGTTAGCATATTCATAGTATGTTTCGGGCGTTTGAAAGGGCATAATTGCTGCAATACTGGACAGCTCTCCTTTTTCCACCAGCGGTTCTATTTTTTCCAAAGGCACAGTCAGTGTCATCTTTGCCAGGTTCATACCGAACCAGGATGAGAGACCAACCTGTTTGAAAAGTACATAGTTCTTGACATGGACAGCTCCTATGATAAGCAAAGGGAAAAGGGCGCATAGTATTATTCGTTTAGCATTGTGACGGTCGTATGCGACTATCCCGACCAGGGTGATGATGAACCAGATGGGGTGGAAAAGCGACCTTGTCAATACGATCAACGCAATAGTTGAGAAGAAAAGGAATAAGTGAGTGTAAGCGCGTTTATCAAAATAATTATTGAGGAATATTAGTGAAAGTGCGAGCAGGCAGGTCGCTGGATAGGTATAAAAAAGCCAATTCTCGAGAAATATTACTGGAGGACTTATCGCGAAAAACATTGTAAGGGGTAAGGTAATGCGCAAGGGTACAGCCAATTTTCTGAGTATTGTGTACAGGCTCAATACCATGATCAAACCAATCATTTGGTATGCAAGGGTAAAAATAAGCACCTCACTATTATTGGCGAGTTTGATGATCAACCCAAGAAATAGATTGAAACAAGGGGGTTGTGTGTGGAGGTATAAGATACTCTTGAGTAATTCAGTCTTCAGTAAGAGCGGGTCAATGAATTGAAAAAACCAGTAAAGCGGGGTGATATCAAAGCGTATACCCATAAAGTAGTAGACTATTCGCGTGATGATGAAGAAAAAGATCAGAATACGAAAGCCCTGTAGTGTACTATGTATTCTGGGTATTTTCACCATGGTCTCTAATGACGAAAGTATCTGCCCTCTAATGAATTTTGATTTCGAATTTTTTCGGTACTGACTTTACTGGTTTGATATATTGTGGTAATATTATCGTAGCTGGTAGATGATGTTCTCCTACCGGTAGTTTTGTCAGCCTTATCTTTACAGTGATATCCTTTTTCTTGAGACTGCTCATTTTCTTGCTCGGTCCCTGGACAATAAGTGTATCAAGGCCTATTTTCTCAGATGATACGCGTTGTTCAGGTGTGAAAAGCAGGGTTAGGGGTATATTCGTGAATAATCGCTCAACAGTTGTGTCTATTTTGACCTCAACGCGTATGTTTTCTGTGGAGAATTCGAACAGCTCTGAGTTTTCCGCGATTCTTACTTTTGTCAAGAATGATGACCGTTTGTTCTTAACATCGAGTGTTTCAGTCAATACTTCTTTCTGGTCAAGTAAGGAATTGCGTGGTCCAGTAACGCTTACTGTATCCAATACAACTATGTCGCTTATTGAGTAACCTTGTTTGAGATCACCCTTGAAAGGTACAGATACCTTGATTATTCCTGTAATCCTTTTGTCTATTGTTACGGCTATTGACGGAGTATTGAAAGTCAGTCTTAAATCAGGGAAACCTATTGGTATCAAGAATTCCTTTGCGGGGATTGTATTAGTCCCAGCTTTTTTGTTCTCAAGGTCACAGTGTGCCTTTGGTGGTGCTGCCCAGGTACTCAGGAGCGATCCACCGCGACCAATGAATGAGACATTGATCGTTGGAGCCGCATCGACGATCATCAGAGAGTCTGCGAGGTTTGTGTAGACAACCTCTATATACTTATCGTATATGTAGTTTTTATCCAGGGCGACAAAAAACCATAGACCAAATGCGAAGATTATGGCGAATATTTTCCTGATAGGGTTACTGATCAAAGAACGAGTAATGCTTTTCAGGTTCATCTGTCTATTATACTTATTAATCAGTGAGAATCAAGCACGATTTCTTCTTCTTAGCCACTTTGCGGTTTCAACTCCCCAGAACACTATCGTTGATAAAATCAAGCATAGGAAAAGCTCATTCAGGGTTAATGGCTGGGTTTTAAATATAGAATTTAGAAAGGGTACATAGATGATCGCCATCTGGAGCACAAATGTCAAAAGGATAGCACCAAGTAATGGTATGTTGGAAAATAGCCCTAAAGAAAAGAGCGATTCTTTTTCAGAACGAAGCGCAAGTACATTACCCATTTGGCTCAAACACAGGACGGTAAATACCATGGTCTGCCACGAAGTATGGCCAGTCTTTATTGCCCATGCCTGAGAAAATATTGAGACACCGCCCATTAAAAGGCCTACCCAGATAATATCGAGACCGAGACTGTGAGCGAATATACTCTCCTTAGGGTGTCTTGGCGGCCTTTTCATTATCCTTTTTTCTTCTGGCTCGGCAGTCAGAGCAAGTCCTGGTAATCCATCTGTGACAAGGTTTATCCATAATATATGAATCGGTAACAGAGGGATTGGCAACCCGAGAAAGGGCGCGAGAAATATCGTCCATATCTCACCTGCATTGCTGGTCATTGTATATTTTATAAACTTGCGGATATTGTCGAATATGCGTCGTCCTCGTCTTATCGCCTTGACGATCGTAGCAAAGTTATCATCGAGCAATATCATATCAGACGATTCTCTCGAGACATCGGTACCGGTTATACCCATTGCAATACCGATATCGGCGCATTTTAAAGCTGGAGCATCATTAACGCCATCTCCGGTCATTGCCACAAACTCCCCCTGATGTTGCAATGCTTTTACAATCCTTAATTTTTGCTCGGGCGCAACCCTGGCATATATCTGTATATCTGCGACCTTCTTTTCGAATGCACTGGTCGATAGTTTTTCAAGATTTCGACCGGTAACGATTTCTTCTTCATTATCTACTATATTGAGTTCTTTAGCGATAGCCTTTGCAGTCACTGGATGGTCGCCAGTTATCATCACCGGGTTAATGCCCGCGGATTTACACAATGCTACTGCTTCTGCCACCTCTTTTCTTGGTGGGTCTATCATCCCTACAAAACCCAGAAAGCTCAGTCCTGTTTCAATCCTCTTTGGAGTTAGATCTTCAGGAAGTCTGGTCCATTCCTTCATAGCAAAGGCCAGTATTCTCAAACCCCTTTGAGCCATTGCTTCGCTCACGCGGTAGATCTTTTCTTTATTTATTGCTGATTTTTCCTTAAGATTCAGCTCATCTAGGGATTTCTCGAGTAAAGTCTCAATTGCACCTTTAGTGAATGAAATATAACCGTTTTCAGGTGTTTTGTGGAAAGTAGTCATGCACTTTCTTTCTGAATCAAAAGGGATTTCAGCAACCCGTGGATAATCTTTGAGCAAGTTCTCTTTTTTATATCCGTTCTCTTCAGAAATTCTATAGAGGGCGATTTCTGTAGGATCGCCAAGGCACCTATCGTCCTTTTGTTTGGTTGCATCATTATTGAGTGCCATTGCCAGGAATAGCTTGTCTATTGCAGGTTGTTGAGTAGAGATGCTCTGGGGCTTGATTGTTTTACCACTGATATATATTTCCTGAACCTCCATCTTATTCTGAGTCAAAGTCCCGGTTTTGTCTGAGCAGATATAAGTAACTGAACCCAAGGTTTCTACAGCTGGCAGTTTTCTTATGAGAGCATTTTGTTTGACCATTTTTTTCGCACCGATAGCGAGGGAAATAGTTACGACAGCCGGGAGAGCCTCGGGGATAGCCGCGACTGCAAGGCTAATAGCAGTCAGGAACATCAATAACGGTGGTTCTCCTCTGAGCAGACCGACACCAAAGACCAGGGCGCATATCGCAAGTACTGCAATAGCTAGTTTCTTCCCAAACCTTGCAAGTCTCTTTTGAAGTGGTGTTCTTACTTCTACCTGTTCTTGAAGCATCGTGGCGATCTTTCCAAATTCCGTATTCATTCCAGTCGAGACGACGACCCCATTTGCCCGACCATAAGAGACCATGGTTCCTTTATACGCCATGTTTTTTCTATCACCCAGGGGCATCATATCGTCTGTGAGGCGATTTATATGTTTCTCTACAGGTATAGACTCTCCAGTAAGTGACGATTCATCAATCTTGCAATGTGCGACTTTGATAAGTCTTATGTCTGCTGGTGTTATGTTTCCAGCACCAAGTAATACCAAATCACCGGGTACAATATCAGAAGCAGGTATACTCGCTGGTTCTCCATCCCTGATTACTGTTGCGACTTGTGCTGCCATCATTCTCAATGCTTCTATTGCTTTCTCAGCTCTATATTCCTGCACAAATCCGATCACCGCGTTTAGTATTACAATCACCAAGATAGCTATGGTGTCTTTAGGTTCACCAATGATACCTGAAACGATCGCCGCCGCGATCAGAACCATGATCATGAAATCTTTGAATTGATCAAGAACCATGTGTAAGACGGTTCTTGACTTGATTTGTCTTATTGTATTATCGCCACAACTGATAAGGCGTTTTCCAGCCTCGTTAGTTGTCAGTCCCTGTTCAGATGATTTCAGGGACTGCAGGATTTCATCAACCTCTTTGCAGTGCCAGTTCATGAGTGCTGATCTATTTTTTTGAGAGCCAAACCATGATCGCTTTTTGGATATGGAGACGATTTTCAGCTTGATCAAAGACAATCGAATGCTTGTCTTTGATCACCTCATCCGTGATTTCTTCACCGCGATGTGCTGGTAGGCAATGCATTACCAGGTAATTCTTGTTTGCTGATGTGAGGAGTTCGTTGTTTACCTGAAATGGTTTAAAGACCTGTTTACGCGCCTTTGCTTCTGTTTCCTGACCCATAGATGCCCATACATCAGTATAGACTATATCAGCATGAGTGACAGCCTTGTTTGGATCATTCCCAATGACTGCTGTTTTTGCCTTAGTAAAGTATTGTTCATTAGGTTCATAGTCCTTTGGCGTTGCAATATTGAGTTTGAAATCAAGTAGGGTAGAGGCAGCAATAAAGGAATTGCAGACATTATTGCCGTCGCCTATATAGGCAATAACTGTTGAATCCAACGTACCTTTTTTTTCGATAATTGTAAACAGATCGCACATTATCTGGCAAGGGTGTTCCAGGTCGCTCAAGCCATTAATGACTGGTATTGTGGCACTTCCCGCTAAATCCTCAACCGTTTTATGAGCAAAGACTCGAGCCATTATCAGATTTACCCAACGGCTGAGATTCTGTCCTGCATCAGCCACGGGTTCTCGGGTGCCGATTTTCGCGTCATTTGGTCCTAAGTAAATAGCATGGCCACCGAGTTGGGTCATTCCAGTTTCAAACGTCACGCGTGTGCGTAAGGATGGTTTTTCAAAGATCATGGCTAGGGTTTTATCCTTGAGCATCTTGTGGACAATGCCTTTTTTCTGTGCTTGTTTTAATTCTTTTGCCAATGCAAATATTTCATAAACTTCTTCTTTAGTAAGGTCGAAGATTGATATAAAATCCCTTTTCATATAACCTCCATTTTAGTATCATATCTGATTTTATCGGTATGTCAATTAGGTTTGTAAGGTGAATCCCAATGGGATTGGAAGAGAGCACTACGTGCTGGAAGGGAGCTGACGCTGGAAAATAGCACTGCGTGCTGGAACAGTTTTAATTCCCTTCATTTCAAATCATCCCATTCGAAGAATCCATTCTAGTGTGAAGCACTCATTTCCATACGAAGTATCTCTTCCATGCGTAGCATCATTTCTCTCTACTCCTTACTCCCTACGCTCTGTTCTGTCTTGACTTCTCGTAGAATCCATGTACAATGCTTTAACGAGCCAGGATAGCTCAGTTGGTAGAGCACCGGACTGAAAATCCGGGTGTCCGCAGTTCGATTCTGCGTCCTGGCATTTTTCTTTTTTATTCGAAACCAGGGTCTTGATTGTCGCTCTACGCTCTACTCCTTTTTGAATCCCAAGGGGATTGGAAGTTAGCACTACGTGCTGGAAAGGAGCTAACGCTGGAATTCAAAACGTCTAAAACACAGACAGTTATTGAGTTATTAGGTGATTAAGTAATTGGGTAATACAGTAATAAAGTTAGTAAGTAATTAAGTTATTTGGAGCTTGGAATTTGGGATTTGGTTCTTGGGATTTGGTTCTTGGTTGCAGTTAAGTCTTGACATCTGTGAATATCCAAATACAATTTGATAAGGAGGTTACGATGAAGACCATCTCTTATATATCAGGTATTGTTGCAGCCGTCAGCTTCATCATAGCTATTGTAACACGGCTCTTCTTGTTCAATAAGTGTTTTTTGGGGTTGAGTGCATTGTCATACCTGCGAGTCACTAGTACGATGCTGCTTTTTACGCTTGTGTTTATAGCGTTTGAATATGTGAAGAGCAAGAAGAAAGAATAACTGGTTTAGACAGAATCCGTTAATTCTTTCACATATTTCAAGAGCTCATCATACTTTTGTTTGAGTTCAAAATACAATTTCTTATAGTCCTTTGTTGACTTTTTGATTTACCTGTATTATCTTTTTTACTTGATTCGGCAATTTTCATTTTGCCTACTATTTCCAAAAATCCTTCTTCTTTAATCCATTTGCGTATATCAACGAAGCCCTCAGTTTCTTTTTCTTCTACCCAAATCTCTCTTGCCTTTTCAATATCGGCATGCACTTGCGGATATACTTCCTTTATTGTTTCAATATATAGCTTTGGGAACCTGCAATCTTTGTTATTATATTTAGGAAGCTTATATCCGATATTATCCTTTTCGAATTCTTTCTTGATACTTTCATCACCTTTTTATAGACCCCTATAATCGGTGGGGCGTCAATGTGAAATCTCTCACACAATCTGAAGATTACTTTTTTCGATATAATTTCATGAAACTGATGAATATCTGCTACTATAACATTGACTTCGTTCTTGAATTTACATATCATTTCAAGCATTTGCTGCATAGAATCAGTACCAATAATTCTTTCTTTGCTCAGCAAATCGCTGAGTTTCTTGCGTATGGTTATATCTGATTCGATTATAAGAATCATTTTTCCACGCTCTCTTTAATTAATTATACGAAGTATGTGATGATTTGTCAAGACTTAAGTATCATTAAATCTTTTTTCGCCAAACGCCGATATCAGGACATTAATTGAGCAAAGCAGGACGTTCTACGCCCTTCCAAGA
Organism: uncultured bacterium; assembly: GCA_965603515.1. Classification (GTDB taxonomy): domain Bacteria; phylum Hydrothermota; class Tepidihabitantia; order SM23-42; family SM23-42; genus JAUVZL01. The sequence continues at coordinate 15,772 of CBFDDH010000003.1, read as the reverse complement.
ACCAAATCCCAAATTACTCAGTAACTTAATCACTTAATTACTGCCTTACGCTCTACGCCCGATTCATCGGGCAATGTCTGATAAATCAGACAACTACAGGATCCTTATCTTCAGGTCTCCGTGTCTTTCTGTCTTCAGGAGCAAAGCGACATGTCTTCAACGAAGTGTGTCTCCAGCGAAGCGTGTCTACAATGAAATGTGTCTTCAGAGAATCGTGTCTCCAGCCGAAGGCGTGTCTTCAGAGTATCATGTCTTCAGCAGAGTGTGTTCTCCGTTTCACCGTTTCTCCCATGCTCCGTTTCATATATTCGCCCTACTCCTTACTCTCTACGCTCCGCTCCCTCTTCCTTGCGTGATACCTTCTTGACATTTAAGTATAATTTTATACAATATTGTTGTATGAATCGAAATCTAAAGGATATTGCAATTAACCGAGTTAAAGCACCGTTGGAAGAATACAATACTTCTTTCGGGGATCTTTTGGAAACCAGTCAGGAAATCGAAAACCGACTTGTCAAAGATACTGAGCTTCTTTCTGAAATAGGGAAGAAATTCGACATTCTGTCTGCGGCAGTTGAGCTCGAATTTGAAGGGATATCAGTTTTCGACCAGGAAATAAAGAAAACCAAGGAGATTCTTGAAAAGAGTGTTATCAAGGTCAATGAATCTTTGACCGTATCAAATCGAATTTCAGAGGACTTGGATGATATCTCAAAATCCTTTGATAAAATCCAGGCCGATGCCTTACAGCTTGATGACATTGTGAAAAATATCGCTGTGGTGTCGGATTCAATAGAAGTAGCTTCGCGTAATGCGGGCATAACTGCTTTTCATGCGGGTAAACAGGGGAGAGGTTTCGAAGTGATCTCCCGGGAAATGACCTTACTGGTGAAAAGCGTGCAGGATCCAACAAAGCTTGTCCCCGACATTTCTGAAGAAGTAGTTAAAGGAACTATAGATCTCGGTCATGACTTACAGAGAATAGGGAGTATAATACATGATCTAAAAGAGATAAACGAACGGTTTTCCGATATCACTAATGAACTTCTTGGATTGATCCCAAATATTGAGACCGGTATTAAGAGCCTTGGTGCGAGTGTTATTTCACAGAAGGAATTGCACCAGCTTTTGCTGACTGAGAATGAGCGTTCATCACAATGGCTAAGTAACATCTATGACACAGCCCGTTCTTCAGCAATTCTGGAGCAATATTTAGAAGCCATGTTCCGTAGGGTTAGTAATATTCGCGAAAGCCTTATGAGTATCGAAGATGACACGTCTTTTGCATGGATGTTCAATACCTTGAAGGTTGCCTTGACCGATGCTTCAAAGAGCTATGCTAAGGGTATGAATGAGCTGTCTTTTAAAGAAATCGGTCGAGGAGGTGGTATACAGTCGTCAGAACGTTCGATCCTTCAACTCGTCAGTGAAGCCAGTCAACTCTCTGGAGTTATTAGCAAGATTGCTATAGAGATTAAGAATTGGTTAAAGACAAATGGTGTAGCTTGTGAAGTTCTCACCAACGGGATTGCTTTTTATCAGGATATCCTAAACATCCTTTCGGTATTGAATGAGAAACTCCACTCGATACGAATAAGAGCAGAGAAAATAGAAAACCCCCTTTTTGATCTAAAGAAGATCACCGAGCGTTCACGGATACTTGGTCTGTATGCGAGTATTGAAAGTGCAAGGGGTGGTCAGTACGCGCAGTCACTTGGTGTGGTGACCAAGGAGATAAAAGATCTATCAGACAAGACCACTTCATTTGTTACTGATATTGGTGAAGTCGCTTTTGGTATGACTGAGAGCTTTGACGAACTGTCAACATTCCTGACCAGGAGTATGAGTGATGTTGAACAGGGTGTTGGATCATTGAAAGCTGCGGTAGATATCCTTGAAGAGAACAGAGGATTGCTGCAAAGTCTTGATAATCTTGGACAGGAAATGATTGGTTCAACCGATAAGATAAAAACACAATGCAATGATCTCAGTGTTCACATAAGAGAACTCAATCTTGACTATGAAAATATAGAGAATGCTTTTGAAGAGTACTCAAAGACAATCAATGCCTGCGGTAAGACAGCTGAACACTTATTGAAAAGTGTTAGTTCCTATGACAAAGAATTCGCGGTCTTAACCCGTAAACACAAGACTATTGTTTATCAGCAGTCAGTGGAGCCGATACTACTTGATCCAGCCAACAAAACTGATGCCCGCAGTCATGAAGTGCTTCAACAGATTTTCATTGGCCTATTGACTTTTGATTCAGGTAATCACATGGTTCCGGGTATGGTTGATAGATTTTCAGTATCTAAGGATGGGTTGATCTGGGACTTTAAGATAAAACGTGGTATCAGATTTCATAATGGTGATATGATTACTGCGCAAGATATCGCCAATTCTATATTACGGGTGCAATCCGGTCCAAATATTAGCTTCATAGATTATGTCGATGATGTGACGGTTTTAGATGACTTTGATGTTAGATTCAGTCTTAAGTTTCCTTATCTCCCTTTTCTAGCCAATCTTGCTTGTGGTACGTGTGATATTACGCACCGGGATCACTCTGTGGAATACCCGATTGGCGCTGGTCCCTATAAGTTTGTACATTGGGAAAAGGAAAAAGAGATCATCCTTGATGTCTTTAAGGATTTTTTTGACGGTCGACCACCCATTGACAGAGTTATCATTAAGTTCATACAGGACAGCGAAGAAGCGGTGCAGCGTTTCAGAAAAGGTGAAATATCAATAATGGCGGTAACCCCAGAGATAGCTAAGCAATTCTCACGCGATGAGATCATTTCCGGGCCAGGTTTATCAACTCAATATGTTGGTATTAATGTTTCACTCGATACCCCTTTCAAAAACAGAAAGGTCCGTCAGGCGATGAACTACGCCATTGATAATGAGCATTTCAGTAATGTCGCTATGGAGGGGCAAGCCGTACCAGCCCACGGTGTTTTTCCACCCGGTATGTATGTTTATAATAATGACTTGTTGGGTTACGGATGTGATTTGGATAAAGCGAAACAACTGATGCGTGATGCAGGGTATGGCAGTGGTTTTGATAGTGTTTATCCTTTTGATATAAGGGACAGCGAAGCGGCCATTAAAAGAGCCGAGTATGTGATAAAAAGTCTTGAAAAGATCGGTATAAAGCTTATACTTAATCCACTATCATGGAATGATTTCTTAGAACGGGGTTATAGTGGTGATAGTATTTTGTGTATGAAGAGCTGGGTTTCGGATAATGGTGACCCGGATAATTTCCTTTATCCGTTGTTTCACTCCAGAAGTTTTGGACGTGCTGGTAATACTTCGTTCTACAGTAATCATGAGGTGGATACGATGATTGAGCATGCTAGATCTGAACGGAGCAGCAATAAGCGTCAACAGGTGTACCATGATATCGAGAAGATGATAGTGAATGATGCGCCGTGGATATTTCTTTCTCATGCGGTCGATTCCTACGCGGTCAGTAAGGATATCGGTGGTTTCAAAGTAGACCCATTTGGAATCATTAGGTTCCGCTATTTATGGACTAGATGATGGAGGCGATGATCGTTTTTCGAATTGGTAACGAACACATTGGCGTCGATATAAGTCAGGTTCGGGAAGTTACCGAAGCGCAAACTCCAGTACCTGTGCCGCGGTCTCCTGCATTCGTGATCGGTTTGGTGAACATGAAAGGAGAGGTGATACCCGTTGTCTCTTTGAAAAAGCGTTTAGGGGTTGGTGGTGAAGAATCTGGTGACTGCCTGCTGATTGTGGAAGATAAAGGAAGGCTTGCAGGTATTGAGGTGGATGAGTTATTTGGTACGGAAAAAGTTATTGATGCGCGTATTAACCGGCGTGCAGAGCTTCTTTCAACAAGAAAAGAGAAGGATTTTTTTCACGGTGTTTACGAAACAGAAGGTAAGCCTATACTCATTTTGAACTTGGGAAAGATATTATCAAAGGAGGATAAATGAGGGTTTTGGTCGTAGACGACGCAATGTTCATGCGTCGTATGCTCAGCGACATTTTAGAAAAAGGTGGGCATCTGGTTTGTGGTGAGGCAGCGACTGGTAAAGAGGCAGTAGAACGTTATAAGGAATTTAAACCTGACCTTGTCACAATGGATATTATAATGCCTGATATGAGTGGTATTGAGGCGGTTAAGGAAATCAAGAAACTTGATAGCGAAGCAAAGATTTTGATGGTTTCGGCCATGGGGCAGCAAGCACTTGTTCTTGAAGCAGTACAAGCTGGTGCGCTCGATTATGTTGTTAAGCCGTTTCAGCCATCAAGAGTTCTTGAGTCTATTGAGCGGATTATCGAAAAGTGATATGGAGAGTTATTTAGAACTGTTCATCAGCGAGTTGGAAGAGTACATCAAGCAATTGAACAAGCAATTGCTGATTTTGGAATCGAATAACCGAAACACTCCATCAATAATCGAGGTTTTTCGTATTTTCCACACGATCAAAGGGATGGCACAAACCATGGGATTTGACGGGATATCTGAGGTTAGCCATTCGATTGAGGATCTGCTAGATGAGGCAAAAGAAAAGGGTGAAGTACGTCCAAACCTGGTTGATTTTCTTTTTATCGCTGCTGATTTGCTTTCCAGATCTGCCGTGGCTTTGAAGAATAAGGAAGAACTTCCTCCAGTTCGTGATATCCTTGACTTGAAAACGAAAATCAAGAAGGGTGAGACATTGGAATACTACAAGGAACAGGTAAGTACTAATGGTATTGGCGAGATTCGCATCAAGATGGATAAACTCGATACCCTATTCAATCTTGCAAATGAATTGACTATTGCGCGATCCAGGTTGGTGAAAATAAGTCAAGATATCCGAGACACCGACTTACAGGTTATAGTTGATACTGCTTCAAGGCTCATTTCTTCGTTACAGGCTGATATTATGCGCTTGAGGATGTTGCCTCTGACAACGGTGTTTGAATTTTTCCCGAGGTGGTTTCGAGATGAAGCTAAACGACAGGGAAAAGATGTTATTCTTGATATCGACGGTGGCGAGATCGAAGTCGATCGTTCAATTATCGATATCCTTAAGGAACCACTAATGCATTTGATACGCAATGCCCTTGACCACGGGATTGAAGTTCCTGCAAAACAAGGTGGCATGGGCAAGGTTGTACTCAAAGCGGTACGCGAGAAAGAAAGAATGAGGATTTCGGTTATTGACAATGGTAAGGGCATTGATTTAGAAAAAATCCGACACAAAGTGGTGAAACATGGGTTATTCAGTGATACTGAGGCTCAACACTTGAGCGAGGAAGAATTGTTTCGGCTTTTAACCCATCCTACTTTTACCACAAAAGATGATGTTACTACAATCTCTGGACGGGGTATTGGATTGGATATCGTGAATTCCACGGCCATCAAACTTGGCGGTAGACTTCTTATTTCTTCGCAGTTTGGAGAGGGTACGTGTTTCACCCTTGAATTACCATTGAATCTTGCTATTATTCGTGCGATGATCTTCAGACTTGACGGACAGCGGTTTGCATTACCTTTAAACTACATACAAGAAACCTTCTATGCACATGAAGATCTGTTCCAGACTGTGTATCACCGTGAACTCTTTCCCCTGCGTAATGGAATACTACCTTTGGTAAGATTAAGCGACAGATTGGGTTGTGTAGGAAAAAGAGGTAGAAAATCAGTGATTGTTGTTCAAACCCAGGCAAAGCGACGTGGGTTTGTGATCGATGAGATTATTGATGAGGGGGAGATTGTTGTTAAGAAATTGGACCCTTTGTTTTCGGCTCCTTTCTACTCAGGTTGTTCAATTTATGCTGATGGTTCGCCAATTTTGATATTAGACCCAAGGGGGTTTGGATGATTGATGCAAAGCATTTGACGTTAGAACAGCTCGATGCCTTGAAAGAAGTAGCAAATATAGGGAGTGGCCACGCGGCAACTTCTTTGTCCCAGTTAATGGGTAAGAAAGTAATGGTTCGTGTTCCCAAGATACTTACCGGACCTTTAGAAGATGTCATACTGAAGATTGCCGACCCCAATGATGTAGTGGTTTCTGTTTTACTGTACTTTCTTGGTGATTTGACCGGACGGACCTTGCTAATTTATCCTTTTGAAGATGCTCAGGAGATAACATCTCTTTTGATGCCTACTGTGCAAGATAATTCAGCAGAGGTTCAGGAATCACTGCTAAAAGAGGTATCGAATATTCTTTCATGTTCCTACATGAATGCATTAGGAGAACTTCTTGGGCTATTGATCCTGCCGTCGGTACCTGGTATGATCGTAGATATGGTTGGGGCCGTGCTTTCTAGTGTCGTAATTGAATTTGGATGCGAAAAGGACTATATTTTCTGTGTCGAAACAGAATTTGATTTTGGTGAGCTAGATAGACCGCTCAGTACGTTTTTCCTTCTTTTGCCAGATACCGCCAGTTTGGAGTTGATATTGAAGAAACTGAACTTAGCAAAATGATATCACAGGAAGAATTCAAGATACTGAAGAGCTTTGCCGAACGAATACCCGATGATGATCCAGGTGCGCACAATAATCTGGCAATCGTTTATTATAATAAGGGTTTATATGATGAAGCGATACAAGAACTTGAGAGCGCTCTTAAAATAGACCCCCAATTCGTTCTTGCTCGCAACAACCTTGATATCATATTGAAAAAAACTGGACGGTTGGAACAAAAGGTTGAAGAGCTTGTACGGATAATCGACCAGGAACCGTACGACGAGAGAAAGACGTTGGAGCTTGCTGATACTTATAGGAAACTAAGTAGACATTCGCAATCCATTATTTTCTATAGGAAGGTACTTGATTTTAATCCCGGATCTTTTGAGGCACATTATGGTTTGGGTATCACGTTAAAGCTATTGGGTAAGTACGATGATGCTCTGGAGGAGATAAAGACGGCGCTCGAGATCAAGATCTCGCCGGATGTATACAGAACATTGGGTGAGATATATTTCAATAAGGGGGTAATTGATTTGGCGATCAGTAACTTCAATGAGTCGATCACGCTTGATCCTTCGTTCGCTGAAGGACATTTTCTGCTCGGTTTTGCCCTCGGTGAGAAAGGCAAAGTGGATGAGAGTCTTGAGCAAGTGAAAAAAGCAATTGTCTTAAACCCTGCGCTTGCTCAATTCGAACCTAATCTTCCAATTGATATCAAGGAACACAAAACGCATTGGGAATTTCTGAAAGAGCAACTCGGTACACCGAAGATATCTGAGAATGAATATCAAGTCCACTTCAATCTTGGTATGACCTATCGTAACAAAGGGTTGTTCGACGAGGCAAAGCGGGAGTTTGAAGAGTGCTTGAAGTTACAATCAGATAATCCTGACCTTCAACTCGTCGTTGCTGAGGTAGAACTGTTTCTCGGCAAATTCGACAGTGCCCTAGAATTTGTACAGAAGGCTTATGAGTCTGATTTTGATTCGGCAAAATGTGTTAACATATGGGGTGCTGTTTGTTGTCTGAATGGTGATATTGTTGAAGCCGGCAAACTCTTTGAAAAGGCACTTGTACTTCAGAGTGACTATGCGGCTGCTTTGAACAACCTGGCCGTGGTTGAGAGCAATTCAAACAATGCACAAAAGGCTTTAGAGCACTACAAGAAGGCGATCGATATTGGTTGTGCTGAGGCAAGATACAACTTAGGCATGCATTATTTACGACTTGGTGAGCACGAAAATGCATCGAAGACGTTTTCTGGTAATTCAGCTGATGAGGAATTTGGCAAAGGGTTAGTCTATTATGAAACAGGTCAGGACAAAGCCGCAATTGATGCGTTCAAGCGAGCTTTATCAGTAACCCCGAGCCATGCCGGTGCATACTATAATTTAGGTTTTATCTTTACTAAACAAGGTGAGTTTAAGGAGGGACTTGATTACATAAGAAAAGGTATGAAAATTGAACCCAATTATGTTAAAGACAAGTACCTTATAGGTTTAGAGCCTGATCTTTCTGGATATGGGTTATACTTTTCTCCCAGCGTTGGTCAAGCGGAGAAAGCAAAACCAGCTGAAAAAGACCTCCCGGTTATTGAAATCCCGAGTGCTGAGAACTACATTACAAATGCTGAGGTTTATCTGACGAACAATGAATTTGATAATGCCTTAAGTATGGTGGATCAAGCTTTAGGTCTTGAGCCTGAGTGGAGTAAAGCTGTTATTCTTAAATCAAATATCTATTTAAAGATGGCACGAACCGATGATGCGCTCAATTTTCTCAGGGATTATGTGAAAGATCACCCGCAAGCCGTCGAAGTACAGGCAAACTTGGGCCATTTGATGCAGGAGCATGGACTTTTAGAGGAGGCTAGGCAAATATTTTTGGACCTGCTCGATATTGATAAGAGTAATGTGGAATGGCTCACACGGGAAGCCGAGGTTTTATGCGAGATGGGCGAGTTGGATGATGCGCTTTTATACTACGATCAAATATACAAAATAAACAAGGACGATATCGCGGTAAATTTGGGTTTTTTGAGGATTCACATAAGTAAGAAGAATTATGAAAAGGCTAAGCCATTTTTGGATTTTCTCAAAGAAAAACATTCAGATATTTATGAGTTTAACGTGCTTGCCGGTTTGTACTACCAGGAGAACAATGATCATGAGGAAGTACGGTATTATTTTGAAAAAGCCATAGAGATTGATTCTTCACGGGCATTTCCTTACCATCAACTCGGGCTTTTGCTGGTGCAAAAGGGAGATTTTGGACAGGCCTGTGATAATTGGAAGAAAGCTTTACTTCTAAGTCCCGATGAAGAGTTGGCAAAAAAAATAAGACATTGTTTGAAGATTACAGTTGAATTGTGCGAATTAATAAAACAACAAGTATGAAAAGGGGGTGGATGAATGTCTGGTGATCTGGCCATGGATTCTGGAGCGTTGATTTTCGCGACCTTAGCAGATGTTTATTTATCGTCAGGCATGACTGATGAGGCCATTTCAATATTGAAGGACGGTCTGTCACGGAACCCGACATATAGTCTGGCAAAAGTAATACTTGGTCGGGCATACTACATCAAGGGCGATATCGAAGAATCATTGAAAACCCTCGTAGGTAACTATGAGGAGCTCAAAGATAGCGAAAACACGAACCTTTACATTGGACACTGTTATAAAAAGCTCGGTGAATTGGAAAAAGCGGCTGAATATTACAATATTACGCTCAAGATAAATCCTGAGAACAAGAATGCTAAACAAGAACTTGAGGTTCTTGTACCTGAATCAAAGCAAGTAGTCATTGATAAGGGGGAAGAGATTGCAGCGTTTCCTGCAAAAGATGAGGAAGAGATTATTGAAGAAACAGCCGTCACATCTACTAAGGACGAATCTGTAATCGGAGTAGCACTACCATTAGGAACTCAAGAAGTGATTGAGACTGTATCCGAACCCACGGCTAAGGAGTTTGAGAAGGTTGAGGTAGAACCAAAACGAGCTGCTGAAGAGCCGGTTGAGACAACACCAGAACCAACTATTGAGGAACAACCAAAGATAGAGACACAACCAGTTATTGAAGAGTCTGAAAAGGTAGAGGTAGAACCAAAACGAGCTGCTGAAGAGCCGGTTGAGACAATACCAGAACCAACTATTGAGGAGCAAGCAAAGATAGAAACACAAGCAGTTATTGAGGAGCCTGAAAAGGTAGAGGTGGAACCAAAACGAGCTGCTGAAGAGGAAACTGAGAAAACTCCTGCTCTTGCTGAAGTTGAACAAGAAGTAGAACAGCCTAGTGTCTTGGAAGAGAAGAAAGAAGAACAGAAAGCGGTGATAACCCCTGAACCAGAAAAGGCATTTCCTTTAGAAACCCTGGAAATACCAATGAAAAGGCTTTTGAATATGAAGTCAGTGAAAGGAGCTTTCATATGTTCAAAAGATGGTCTTTTGATCCATAATTACTATGAAGAATGCGGTGATATAGAATTGATCAGTGCTATGGTTGCTGCAATTCACAATGAGGCTGAAGAGTCATTTAAGTTCTTGAAGGATGGGAGTGTCGATAAATTCATTATCGATAAAATAGAATACCCGATTTGTGTTATCACGTCAGGCGAATCACTTCTCACGGTAGTAACACAACCTGATGCAAAACCAGGTTTGGTATTTGTCTACGCGAGAAAGATAATAGAAGAAATAAGCGAGATATTAGGATGAAAGTAACAGAATTGACCAGAATGCCAAAGGTTTTAGGCGCTTGTCTTGGTACTGACGATGGGTTCATAATTGATAGCCAGTTTACAGTTGACTGCGATGCTGAAAAATCTGCAGCAATGGCGGCGCGGGTAGTGAGTAGAATTAAAGCCAGTCTGGGTGTGGAAAAGGCTTCAGCTATTCTCTACACGCAGAATAATGTAGTTTTCATAAGGGAAACTGATATTGGTATCTACTTTGTCATTTGTCTGAAAGATGCAAACCTTGGGCTTTTAAAAATAAAGATCGATAAACTCACTTGATTAACACGCAGGATACGTGCATGTCACAGTACCCCACTGACATGTAGGTCAGATCTCAGGCTGTACAGTTGAGTTGGTATTGTTCCCTTACTGCTCGTCAGATAATCTCTGATTTATTGGCGGCAACTTATTAAATAGTTGTTTGTATTCTTCTATAAGCTTCGTATACTCCTGCTCAAAATTCTGGGTTGCATGGAATCGAAAAAAGGAAACAGGAGCAAATATCAGTTCCCTTTTTTCGAATATCTCCTGGATGGTTAGGGCAAGGCTTTCAGTTTTACCAATGAAAATATGTTCTTGGAGGATGTCAGCAAATTCATAGACGCCGGAAAAATCTGGGGCATTCTTTATCTGTTCAGGGATTAACTTACGCCAGTAATCATCAATAGGCATGAATAAATATATACACTATACGTGGGAAGTCAAGAACCGAGAGCGTAGGGCGTAGAGCGATTACAATATCCAAGAACCAAGTTCTCCCGCAAAGCGGGAGAACTTGGTTACTCCGTGCCTTACCTACGGTATTCCTGGAGTGGTCTAGTTGTTAGTGAAGCACTTTTGGCAAATCGAATAGCCTCTATTTCTGCACGAGCTGAGCTCAAGGCAGTTATAAATGGGATATTAAGTTCTATTGCAAGACGTCTCATAGCGTAACCGTCGCGCTTGGCACGATACGTAAGAGTTGGTGTATTGATAATCAAATGGATTTTTTCCTGGCGCATTAGATCAAGGGCATTCGGTGATTTATGTTCGCTAATTCGATAGACTGTTTTTAACTGGATACCATGGTTTCTCAAAAAATCTGCGGTTCCACGTGTGGCAACAATACTAAATCCAAAGCTGATGAAGTCTTTTGCTAATTGTACAACTTTTGGTTTATCTCCATCCCTTACTGTCATGTAGACTGTACCGCGCTTGCTGAATTTATTATCACTGAGGATAGCCTTATAGTAGGCGGCTCCGAAACTTCGGTCAATAGCCATTATTTCACCGGTTGATTTCATTTCAGGTCCAAGTATCGGGTCAACCCCAGGTAATTTCAAGAAGGGAAAAGTCGGGCCTTTGATTGAAACAAACCTGGTTTTGGATAGTGCATGCTGTTTTTCTTTTAAAAGACTTTCAAGTTTTTTCCCGATGATGATTTGCGTTGCCAATGTGGCAAGTGGTAAACCGATTGTTTTTGATACATAGGGGATGGTTCTTGAGGCTCGAGGGTTTGCTTCCAGCACAAATATCGATCCATTCTTTATCGCAAATTGTATATTGATAAACCCTTTTGTGTTCAGGGCAAACGCTAGTTTCCTACTAATGGATTTTATTCTATTGATAGTACGCGGCGTGAGCGTATAGGGTGGCATTACACAGTATGAATCGCCCGAATGAACCCCTGCTTGCTCAATGTGCTCCATTACACCTGCAACATATACATCACGACCATCGCAGAGTGCATCGACATCCACTTCAACTGCATCAACTATGTATTTATCAACGAGTACTGGATGTTCTTTGGAAACTCGCGCAGCGCTTTCTATATATTGCTTAAGGCCTTCAGGTTCGTACACTATTTCCATCGCGCGACCACCGAGGACATAGCTCGGTCTCACAATTACTGGGTAACCAACCTGTTCCGTCACAGTCTTAACATCTTCATAAGTATGCCCGGTACCGAATGCAGGATGTTTTATCTTTAGCGTTCTTAAGAGGCATGAGAACAGTTTTCGGTTCTCGGCACGATGTATATCGTCAGGTTGAGTCCCAAGGATTGATATTCTTTGCCTGCCCGATTTGCCGAGCTTAGCAAGCGGCAGGGCAAGGTTTATTGAAGTCTGGCCGCCTAACTGGAGGATTATTTTGTTGCAGTTCTCTGTTTCGAGAACATTCAGAACGTCCTCGAGAGTTAGCGGTTCGAAATAGAGTCGGGTCGAGACATCAAAATCTGTCGATACCGTTTCAGGGTTGCTATTGATCATGATAGCTTCAAAACCCATCTCTTTCAAAGTTAAGGCGGCATGTACACAACAGTAGTCAAATTCTATCCCTTGACCGATACGTATCGGCCCCGAGCCGACAATCAGAATCCGTTTTTCATTCTTCCGCTTAGGCCTCTTCCTGGGTGCGGTGTAGTAAGTAGAATAGAAATAAGGTGTTATTGCCTCGAATTCACCAGCGCATGTGTCGACCATGTTGAACCCCGGTCTTATGTGATGGGACATTCTCATTCCCCGTATTTCATCAGCAGTTTGGTTAGTGAGGCCGGCAATTATCTGATCAGAATACCCGAGACGTTTTGCCTGCATCAATAGCTGTTCATCCAGACATTCTTTCTTCAGTCTTTTCTCAAAGGCCACAATCCTCGCTATCTTTCGAATGAAGAACTTGTCAATTTTCGTTAGTTCTGAGACCTTGTTTATGGAGTACCCACGACGCAGTGCTTCAGCTATACAGAAGAGTAATCGGTCGGTTGGTTCCTGCAGCTCTCTTATCAATTTGTGTTCGATAATTGATTCTTGCTCAAAACCATATTGGTCTATTTCTAAAGCACGCAGTGCTTTTTGAAGTGATTCTTCTATAGTGCTACCGATCGCCATAGCTTCACCGGTTGATTTCATCTGAGTTGTGATTCTGCGGTCAACTGTGGGGAATTTATCAAATGGCCAGCGTGGTATTTTGATAACAACATAGTCAAGAGTAGGCTCAAAAGCGGCGGATGTTTTCTTGGTTACGGCATTGGGTATTTCATCTAGGGTCATGCCCACCGCTATTTTCGCACTAACCCTTGCGATCGGGTATCCAGTAGCCTTTGATGCCAGGGCTGATGAGCGTGATACCCGTGGGTTCACTTCGATTATTCTGTATTCCCATTTGGATCTGTTTACTGCGAACTGGATATTGCACCCGCCACATATTTTCAGAGCCCTTATGATCTTTAGACTGATACTTCTTAGTTTCTGATTTTCTTGGTCAGTGAGCGTTTGGGCTGGAGCAACAACCGCGCTTTCACCCGTGTGCACACCCATTGGGTTGATATTTTCCATACTGCATATCGTTATACAGTTATCGTCGCCATCGCGCATTACCTCATATTCAAATTCTTTCCAACCCAATAGGTTTTCCTCGATCAGTATTTGTCTTATCGGTGATTGCCTTAATCCCGCTGAGGCAATTTCCTGTAAATCCTGCCAGGATCTAGCTATACCGCTTCCTGTACCACCGAGTGTATAAGCCGGTCTCACAAGTACCGGGTAGGAAATTCGTTCAACTGCTCGAGATACCTCGTTGAGGTTCTGGCATACAAAACTCCTGGGGCTTGGTTCATGTACAGCTTCTATGAGCTGACTGAATGCTTGTCGGTTTTCTGCCATTTCAATTGTTTCGTAGGTTGAACCGAGTAGTTCGACCGAATATTTAGCGAGGATGCCTTGGTGTGCCAAATGGTATGACAGATTGAGTGCAACCTGTCCACCAAAAACTGTTAGTAATCCATCAGTACGTTCCTTCTTGATGATCTTGGTCAATGTGTCGATGTTGAGAGGTTCGATATAGACAATATCAGCGGTTCTTTCATCAGTCTGTATTGTCGCGGGGTTTGAATTGACAATGATTGTGCGATATCCTTCTTCTCTGAGCGACCAGCTTGCTTGGGAGCCTGAAAAATCGAATTCAGCGGCTTGACCAATGATAATTGGTCCAGATCCAATGATGAGGATTTTCTTCAGATCTTTGCGCTTTGGCATATTGCTAGCTCTGAAAATTCTCTAAAAAGAAACCCGGTATCACGCGGACCAGGTGCAGCCTCGGGATGGAATTGCACGGAAAAAACAGGTCGGTTTAGATAACGTATACCTTCAATCGTGCCGTCATTTACATTCACCCAGGTGACTTCGGCATCAAGGTTCTTTTTGGCTCGAAGCGCATACCCGTGGTTCTGTGATGTGATGTGGATTTTCTGGCTGCGAAGATGTTTAACCGCATGATTTGAACCGCGGTGACCAAACTTCAGTTTATAAGTCTTAAAACCAAGCACAAGGCCCAGTATCTGATGGCCAAGGCAGATACCGAATATCGGGTACTTATTAATCAATTTTTCAACTGTTTTGGCGGTCGTTGACATTATTGCCTCGTGTGCTGGGTTTCCTGGGCCATTTGAAACCACGATACCGTCAGGTTTTAATCTATCAATAGTTTTAATATCAGTATCAAACGGAACTTGGATCACAGTTCCATATTTTATTAGATGTTTTAAGATACTTCTTTTTACACCACAGTCTATCAATACAAAACGGCCTGGACCCCTGGCATGGATGATTTTCTTGGCACAGGATACGCGATTGACCAAGTTCTCAGTATCTGGATATGGCATCTGTTTGATTCTTTGAAGCAATGCCTTGTAATCTATTTTTGAAGGGCGAGCGACAATCATTGCCTTCATTGTTCCGTGTTTTCTTATTTTTAAGGTCAAGGCTCTGGTGTCAATATTGTAAAGGCAAGAGACTGCTGACAAATTAAGGAATTTATCGAGATGCATACCCCGGTAAGCGGAAAAATCGGGTTCTTTCAAGATGAGCCCTCTTATCTGTACTTTGCTGGATTCGAAATTCTTTTTCCGGATGCCGTAGTTACCGATCAGGGGATAGGTCATAAGAAGGATCTGTCCGGAATATGAAGGGTCAGTAAAGGCTTCTTCATAACCGCTCATTGATGTATTGAAGACTATTTCACCGAAAACATCTTTTTCCACACCAGCATGTTTGGCTTTGATGAGTGTTCCATCCTCGAGAATGAGGAAAGCAGTTGACATCCTAAAAATATAGTATACTTAAAAAGTGTGATTTGTCAATACAAAGAGTAAGGCGTAGTGCGTAGAGCGTAGGGAGTAGGGGAAAATGGCACTACGTGCGGGAAAAAAGCGTAGAGAGTAAGGCGTAATGCGTAGGGCGTAGAGAGTAAGGAGTAGGGCGTTTACGCCCGTCCAAGACGAGCCTAAAGGCTCTACTCCAAAAACACGACGTTGGATTTTATATGAAGAACATCACGGATGAAGCGCGTGGTGCAAGAAAAGACTGGATTCCCTGGTATTCAGGAAACGGAGAATCGGTGAAACGGAGATTGCCCAGCTGTGTAGAACGAGGGGCTTCTCGACTCGTGCTACTCGCTCGAAGAGTAAAAAGGGGCGTCCCCGGTGAAGATATGTAACGGTGTGTCGGGGTAATGGGGTAACGGAGAAGCTAAAAATACCTAAAATCCAAAATACCTAGATAAACTAAAGAAACTAACTCTATTAAGCGCTTTAAATTCCATCCCGCGCTTTTAGC
>CBFDDH010000002.1:0-100650 GCA_965603515.1 uncultured bacterium | reverse complement strand
GTCATTGCGCCTGTCCGCCTTTATGTGTGGTGGAAGGCGATGAAATCGCCGCGGCAATCTCCAATAAATATATCGTTCGAGCATAGTCGAGAACCACAGCTGACTGAACGTAATTGCACGAGTGCCAGGTTTTCACCTGTTCACCATTACACCGGAACTCCAGTACCCCGATACTCAAAAAGATCGGGCAATCCAGTTCTTTCACTAGTATCAAGCATCTATCATCTGTCGTTATTGGTTTGACCCCAACACTGATTTAACAA
The DNA here is from genome assembly GCA_965603515.1 of uncultured bacterium. Lineage (GTDB taxonomy): Bacteria > Hydrothermota > Tepidihabitantia > SM23-42 > SM23-42 > JAUVZL01. The sequence continues at coordinate 100,387 of CBFDDH010000002.1, read as the reverse complement.
TCTAAACGATTCTAACGTCTGATATCACCGTATAGCAACAATCTTATGCAGGTATTTCCTATCAACCGTCTGTAGAATGAGATAATAGACACCCGCGGCAAGGTCTGGTGGTAAAAAATACTCAATAGTAGGCCATGTGAATATCTGATTATCCATGATATTGCATATCAAACCGCCGGTTACATCATATAACTGCAAAGAAATTGGTTCATCCGGATTAGCCAGACATAGCGATATATTTAATCTTTGAAAACAGGGGTTGGGATTTACGGTTAATAGATTATCAGTGAAAATCGGTCTTGAATCCATTTCTTTGACCGCTAATGTATTGAAACACATGACGATAAGATCTTGTGTATTGCTGCTGCCAACACTATGACCAGATGCGTATACCTGGTTATGTTTTCCATATGCAATGCCCAAAATACAATCCTCACCGTTCCCTGGGCCATTGTACTGATACATCCAATTAGTATCGCCTGCTGTGGAAAGACAAAACAGCACAGCATCCGTTGAAACACTCCCAGTGGCATAGCCCCCGGCATAAAGATTGCCGTCCTGACCATAGACAATAGCATTCGCCCTTGAATCACCCGAATCCGGGTAAATGAATAGCCAGTTCAGATAATTACCCGGTGTGAGGGAGAGCACCATGAGGTCATTGCCAGTACCTGCAGTATCAACGCTCCCGATCCCGTAGATATTACCATCCGCACCGCAAATTATCGTCGCTATCGAAGCGTCAAAGGTCCGCGTCCAGGCTATGTTGCCATTAGGTCTATATTTTCTGATTGAGCAAATATTGTTGAGCGTCCCCAGTGCATAAATACTGCTATCATCACCGCAGATGACTTTTCTTGCATTCCCGGGCGAATACTGATCGATCCAGCTCATATTGCCGTATTGGTTATGTCGGGCAACGGAAAAAACAGCGGTCCAACTGGTGTCTGTTGTATACCCAGCGCTGTATATATTCCCATCAGGACCGCAGACCACAGATTGGGCGACATCGTAATCACTACCCTCACCATTGAGAATTACTAACCAGTTCTCCGATCCATTACTGTCAATACTGGCGACGACATAGTCCCATACATTGTATGGCCTGCAGACAAAGCCTGCAGCATAGATATTGCCATCAGCACCATAATCTATTGCCACAGCTGCACATTCACCACATCCCGTATTTGTGTACATCCAATTTAACGCACCTGCACGGGATACGCTCTGGATGCAAAAATATTGTGTATATATACCATTAATAGCACCTGATGAATAGATATTACCATCGCTGCCATATACAATTTGAGTAATGGCATCGGGCAAGCCCGCACTATCGTAGCGGTATACCCAGTTCGACTCACCGCTTGGTTGGAGACTTATTATGACCTGATCTGCACTAGTCCCGATACCCTCGCTGACGCCACCGGCATAGATATTTCCATCCGCGTCAAAGACAATGGAATTTGACCAATCAGCCCCATTGCCAGGTCCATTGTAACGGTAAATCCAACTGGGCTGACTGAAAAGGAAAATTGATGAAAAACCAAATACTAATATACATCGTATCATTAGATATCCTATATACTTTATAACATATGACTAATCAATTGTCAATAGTCAAGCGGGAAGAATTGAGTAGAGGTAGGAGAACGGGGGATCCATGTTCTTTCACTAGTATCAAGCATCCATCATCTTGACTTAATCACTATTTCCCTTAAACTATTCTATGTTAAGAAAGGGAGGATTTATGAAGATTAAAATAACGTTATTGCTGTTTCTGTTCGTTGTCTCATTGACAGGAACAATAGAATGGACGCAAAAGACAGATATGCCGACTGGCAGGGATGGCCTGGGCATTGGAGTGGTTAATGATACTGTTTACTGTATAGGCGGTTGGACTGCCGGTAATCCGAATACAGCTACAGGAATCGTTGAGGCATACGATCCAACAAGTGATTCCTGGACCACCAAAACATCTATGCCAACACCCCGAGGGTTCCTGGCTGTCTGCGTTCTCAATAACAAGATATATGCGCTTGGTGGATGGAATGCAACATCCACTGGTCTAACTACAGCTGAAGTATACGACCCGGCATCTGACACCTGGGCTTCGTTGACACCTATGCAGACAGGCAGGAACGGGCTCGGTGCTGAGGTGGTCAACGGAAAAGTTTATGCCATCGGAGGTTATCTTGGTGAAACGGCAGTTGTTGAAGAGTACGATACATTGACCAACACATGGACTTTCAAGACACCAATGCCCTCAACACGTTTCTTCTTTGCTTCGGGAGTCGTCAGTGACAAAATATATATTTTAGGCGGCAGGAGTGGCGGTATGAATCTTGGTCCCACTTATATCTATGAACCGGCAGCTGATACTACCGGCGGTACACCTTGGCAAACAGGAGCATCAATACCTACACCACGCTACCATCCAGAAGCAGGGGCTTGGGGCGATATAATATACGTATGTGGTGGTCTTGCCGACAGCGATTTGATCTGCGGTGACACTAAGGAATCAAGACCTGACGTGGCAGTCGTTGAATCATACTATACACAGATTGATACCTGGGTCACAGAGACGCCAATGCTGGCTGCACGGCGCGAATTAGATGTCGGTGTGGTAGGACCGTGTCTTTATGCGATCGGTGGCTGGCCCGTTGGTGTTTCAAACAGGAATGAAGAAGGTTTTGTCTTGCCAGGTATTTACGAAAATAAAATAGACAATGTTTACAGCGGTCACTATTTTACTCCAACCATTATGACTGGTGCTCTTCATCTGCCAGAAGGTAAAAACTGCAAAGTCTTCGACATCACCGGGCGTGAAGTCAATATTAACCGTATGAGTCGAGGTGTCTACTTCATAGAAATTGACGGTACAATTACAGATAAGATTATTAAAGTAAGGTAATATATCTTTGCGATCTTTTTGTTCATCACTGTAATCGATGCAGTCGTAGACTGCAACAGAAGGTCATAAAAATTAAGTAAGGAGAAGCAGATGAAAAAAACAGTTCTTTGTCTAGGTGTTCCTGTAATATTATTATTGGCTGGTGATTTAAAACAAAATTCCGATGGCGAACTTATATACTCATTTGGTGACGGTATAAGTTGCATCCTTGAACAGGCAACCGAAGAAGTCTGTCCGGGGTTTTTCGTCTGTGATGATTATTATGATGCAAACGAAGATGGGATATTAACGCCCGGTGAATGTGATGGTATAAAAGCGATATGGTCTGCATTTGATGACGACATAATGTACATCATGTCTTTTTGGCAAGGCCAGGAAGGGAAAGAATTAGAGCTGTTCATCTGGCCCCACATTGGCGACGTGATCCACATGCATTATGACCCTCTCCCCACGGATGACTCGTATGCCTTGTACGAGGATGATGCATTCGAATTCTATACACATTCTAATACCTATGAAGGAACATGGGATTATATTTGGGTTCTTGACCAGAAATACTATGCACGTTCCAGCTTTACTCTTGTTGAATAATAAACATTAAATAAATATATGAAAACACATCATGTCGATCATGATGATATACTCGTCTATGCACTTAAACCGTAATCACTCCTGTTTACCCCGTAGGATGTAAATCGTATGGGGCCGTTGCGAACAAAGCGACGCCTGCCCCGTTAGATGGTGTCCATCTAATGGGGTCATTCCCCGATTTAATCGAGGAATCCAGTACAATAATAATCCCTCTCCCTTTCAGGGAGAGGCCTGCCCCATCAGATGCAATCATACGGGGGCAGGGGTGAGGGTGGATGTTCAATGTCTAGATTTGGACCCCAAGCACTCGTTTCTCCCTTTCTCCTTGTCTCCGTTTCTTAGAAAAGGTTTGACCCCAACGCTGCTCGTTAATCGACGCCGCTTTAGCCGTATCTTGACATCCCCATATTCTTATCTATACTTAAACATCGTATTCAAATATTTCCAATAATATATTATTAACTAATAAGGAGGAATTATGTTGCGTAGAATATCATCTGCCAGTATTGCAATGGTCTTGATATTTGTGGTCATCCAGGCAGAGGATCTGTCAATTCAAGCAGGTCGTTTGGTTCCCAAATTATTAAATTACCAGGGTTATCTTACAGACACGCTCGGCATCCCAATCACCGATGATATTGATATGACCTTTAAGGTTTTCGATGCCGCATCGAGTGGTAATGAGCTCTGGTCTGAAGGTCAAACAAATATACCGATCGAACAAGGTGTATTCAGTGTTGTACTTGGTGAGACGGCACCAATCCCAGATAGTGTATTTGATGATTTTACAAGTACGTGGTTGGAACTCACGCTCGAAGGTCCACAGACTCTCACACCCCGCACGCGCATCGTATCGTCTGCTTATGCCTACACTGCAACCTATTCAGATACTGCGCTATATGCACGGAATGCCGCGGCAGACAATGACTGGAGTTTTCTTGTTTCCGACGGCGCGGATACAACTCTGCAAACGAATGGCCGCTGGGGCATGGCGCGTTTCGGCAACACGATGATTGGCAACGCCGACAGCACGCATACTAACCTTGGTATCGGCAGTACTACGGGGTTCCCCGGTCAAAATTTTAAATATTGCACAATAGGTGGCGGCTACGGCAACACAGCCAGAGGCCCTGGGGCGACAATAAGCGGCGGCTACGGTAATAGCGAGATTGTTAATGGCAATGGTGCAACAATAGGTGGCGGTTACTACAACTCATCCAATCATGAGTATACGACAGTAGGCGGTGGCTACAGTAACAACGCCGGTCAATTTGGGGCGACAATAAGCGGCGGCTACGACAATAATGCCAGTAGTTATTGTGCAACAATAAGTGGCGGGTACCAAAACGTAGCCAGTACTAATGATTTTGCGACCGTGGGCGGTGGCAGAGCCAATGTAGCCAGTAGCTTTGCTGCGACCGTGGGTGGCGGCACCTACAACACTGCCAGCGCTAGCAATGCGACGGTGGGTGGTGGTACTTATAATACAGCGAGCGCTAACTTTGCGATCGTGACCGGTGGATACTATAATAGCAATGCCGGTGATTATTCAGCGATCCTGGGCGGTTACGCTGATACGATCACCACATCGGGGGATTATTCCTATCTCTTCGGCATTAACTCGAATCTGACCCAGGATTCGACATTCATGGTCGACATGCCGCATGTGTGGTTCGGAACCGAGGCTGCAGGTTATGAGTTTCCAATATCTCGCGGCACCGACGGCCAGGCATTAGTCACTAACGGCAGCGGTCAGGTAAGTTGGGGTTCGACGAACGACAACGACTGGAGTTTTCTGATCTCGAACGGCGCGGATACAACCCTGGAAATGGGTGGTCAGTGGGGTTTATCCCGCGCGGGAAATACTCTCTATGGTAATGCCGACAGCACGCATGTGAATCTTGGCGTTAGTAGTACAACCGGAACAAATGGGCAGAACTATAAATATTGTACCGTGGGTGGGGGACGAGGTAATACTGCCAGCGGCTACTGGGCGACAGTGGGTGGTGGATACCTTAATACAGCCAGTGGTGAAGAGGCGACAGTAGGTGGTGGATTGCAAAACACTGCCAGCAGCTACAATGCGACGGTAGGCGGCGGGTTTTTTAACACTGCCAGCTACAATGCTGCGACAGTGGGTGGCGGAAGATATAATAAAGCACGTGGTCAGTATTCTGTCGTCAGCGGCGGGGGCGGTCCTAATGAAGCAGATTCCAATTCTGCTATTGGTACTTATTCATCAATTGGTGGTGGTCGGAGTAACATTGCCAGTGTCGAAGGTGCGACAGTGGGCGGCGGATTGAGAAGCACTGCCAGCGGTATACGTGCGACAGTAGGTGGCGGATTGGACAACACCGCCAGCGGTTTACGAGCGACAGTGGGTGGCGGATACAATAACACTGCCAGCGGCGTCGATGCGACAGTGGGTGGTGGCGAGAGCAACACTGCCAGCGACAGTTTTAATTTTATCGGCGGTGGATATTATAATTATGCTGCGGGTAAATATTCCGCGATCCTGGGCGGGTATGCAGATACGATCACAGCGACCGGGGATTATTCCTACCTTTTCGGCATCAACAGCAACCTGACCCAGGATTCGACATTCATGGTCGACATGCCGCATGTCTGGTTTGGAACTGAAGCGAATGGTTATGAATTTCCGACAACCGACGGTACTAATGGCCAGGCGCTCGTCACAGATGGCAGCGGTCAGGTGAGTTGGGGTTCGAGCGGCGATAGCGATTGGGTGATTAGCAGCAATGACATGTATGCTGGCGTCTCTGGCAACGTGGGCATCGGCATGTCCAATCCCTTGGTGAAGTTAGACGTTAACGGTGTTATCTGTGGCGGCGTGAGCAATACGGTTAAGGGCGTTTATGGTGGAGTTTTGGCAGGCTACAGCAACCTGGCGGGTGATCAAGTGCTGGATACCGCCGCTACCGTTGTCGGCGGATGGAATAATTCTGCGATTGCGGATTATTCATTTGTCGGTGGCGGAAACAGTAACACTGCCAGCTATGTCAATGCGACGATAGTTGGAGGCGACCATAATACTGCAAGTGGTCATACTTCATTTATCGGTGGTGGATATAATAATAACGCCAGCATAGATTACGCGACGATTTGCGGAGGAGGCTTTAATAATGCAAGCGGGGTGGTGTCGACCGTGGCTGGGGGAAATAGCAATACCACCAGCGGAAACTATGCGTTTATCGGCGGTGGATCTCTAAACACTGCCAGCGGTCATTTATCGGTCGTTGCTGGTGGTCAGTACAACGCCACGGTCGATTCATTTAGTTTCATCGGCAGCGGTGATAAGAATCATATTGCGGGTAAGCACTCAGCTATCCTGGGCGGGTATGCAGATACGATCACGGCGACCGGGGATTATTCCTATCTCTTCGGCATCAACTCGAATCTGACCCAGGATTCGACATTCATGGTCGACATGCCGCATGTTCGATTCGGCAATGAGACGAATGGCTACGAGTTCCCGACGACCGATGGAGCCAATGGCCAAACGCTCGTTACAGATGGCAGCGGACAGGTAAGTTGGACTACCAAATCAGCCACGACATATACACCTTCTAATTCTAGTGATGATCATGGTGGTGTAGGTGATATTGCATGGGATGATGATTATATATATGTTAAAACAGGTAGTGGATGGAAAAGATCACAATTGACTAATTGGTAATTTGTTTAGATAAGACTCACTAGACCGAAGAAGACCGCCGCATTCACGAATAGTCTAAACAGATCGTATAGAGTAGAGAGTAAAGAGTAAAGCGAAGACAATTGGGGACGGTGCAAGACTTTGTGTCGAAGGGACCAGGGATTCAGTCCTTTTACTAGCATCAAACACCTAGTATCTAACATCTGCTGTTGTGGGTGAGGGGTGAGAAATGTAAACCAGGAGGACGTTTATTTTTTTAGTTCTTCTTCTATGAGTTGATGTTGATATAATCTACAATAGAGACCTTTTTTCTTGAGCAATGCGTTATGTGTTCCCTGTTCCACGATCACACCATTATCTATTGTATAAATATAATCACAAACCGAAAGAATGGAGAGCCGGTGTGAAATAATAATCAGTGTCGTATCAGGTGTTGCTGATAACTGATTTACCAGTTCTCTCTCAGTCTCAGCATCGAGATTGGATGTTGCATCGTCAAGGATAAGAATTTTCGGCTTTTTCAATATTGCGCGAGCGATCGCGATTCTTTGTTTCTCACCGCCAGAAAGTTTCAATCCCTTTTCACCAATTAACTCATCCAATCCTTTGGGTTGCCTTTTAATAAAATCTGAAAGCTGGGCAAGTTTTATCACGCGGGATAACTCGGCTGCACTGCATTTTCTGCCAAAAAGAATATTATTACCGATCGTGTCAGAAAATAATGATGATTCCTGAGGAACGTAACCATATAGTGCCCGCAACTTTTCCAGTGGAATTTCTTTAATATTGAATCTACCTATTTTCACTTCACCTTCTGTGGGATCGACTGTTCTCATTAGTAAATTTATGAGCGTGGTCTTACCTGAGCCAACAGTCCCGGCCAAACCGATTTTTTTGGTTATTGGGATCTTTAAGTTGATTCCCTTTAGGATCAGCAATGCGTCCTTTGAGTATTTGAATGAAACATTGTTCATGCTGATATCTTCGACCACGATATTTTTCACTTTCCCTGTGTCTTCGATGTCGACTGAATAATCTTTCACCTCTTCAAGACGTTCGTTCTGGACTTCAGCTCGTTTCTTCGAGACGAAGAAGTGACCGATCGTGATCATCGGGTCCAGCAGAATAATGATGTATGCATTGAAGGCAATAAATTCACCGATCGTAATATTACCTCTTATGATAAAGATACCGCCAAAGAGCAAGATAAAGACGATACCAATTTCTTCAATTGCGGTAAAGAGTGTGTGAATCAGGGTCTCTATTTTTATGACTTTAAAAGCAGCCTCAATTCTATTTACCAGGATGTTCTTAAATTGTTTATGGTTTTTCTTTTCCATTGTATATGATTTTACCAGTTTAATTCCTGAAAAACTGGATTGGAGATGGTTATTCACTTTTGCCATTTTATCACGCCAGGAATGATAGTATTTATATTCATACGGGCTTATCTTTAACCAGCTAAAAATTGCCAGGGTTGATGGCAATATAGCAAGTATGGTAAGCCAGAGATTAATATCAATCATAAAAACAAGCGCGACGAGCACGGTAATGAGCGCTACGACCGGACGGAATATCCCGGAGCAGGCAAACCAGGATAACTCACTTAAATCATGATCAAGTCGCTGTAATACATCGCCGGCAGGAAAGCGGTTGGTAAAAGAATGCCCTTTGCTGAGGATTTTTGAGAAAAGACTGGTTCTTTCCTCGACCAAGAATGTTTCATTCATTCTGCCGCGCGAGTATGGGAGGAGGGTACTGAACAGAGCACGGAATACACCGAGAACACCGAGCAGCAGAACAAAGTGGAGAAGCTCTTGTTCAGCAAACCCCTTTTCTATTCCATCGATTATATCTTTTAGAATGTATGGAAACAGCAGGACAATGACAGTTTTTACCAGGGTAAAACAGATCAGGAATAATAGCCAGAGCTTTTTCTTTTTCCAAAAATCGCTTATTGATTTCATCGCGCCACGCTCAGATACTGCAATTTATATAGTTTATGGTAATAACCTTCTGCACCTAGTAGTTCTGCATGAGTTCCTTGTTCGATCAATTGACCTTTATGGATAACCAGAACCCGATCGGCCAGACGTGTCGTGGTAAGCCGGTGTGCGATGATAATTGCAGTCCGATCTTTAAGAAGTTCTTTCATTCCGACCTGTATTAAACGCTCACTTTCAGGATCGACTGATGAGGTTGCTTCATCAAGGATAAGGATATCCGGATCAAATACGAGTGCGCGTGCATAAGATAACAGTTGTCTTTCGCCAAAAGATAAATTTACGCCCTGCTCAATGATGTTTGTGTCATAGCTTTTCGGTAGTTTGCATATCCGATCATGGATACAGGCTCGAGTTGCCGCTTCAATGACTTTGTGAGGAGAAATTTGTTCGTCAAAGAGACGCAGATTCTCCATTATTGAGCCTGGGAAAAGAATTACATCTTGTGGAACGAAGCCGATCATTGCACGCAGCGAGTTACGGTTGATCTTGGAAATGCAGGTATTGTCGATCAAAATCGTACCTTTCTGCGCTTCATAGAATTTTAATAAGAGAGCGACAATAGAAGTCTTGCCACCGCCGGTTTCACCGACCAGGGCAATACGCTCTCCCTTTTTTATCTTGAAATTTAAATTTTCCAGGACCCAATTTTCATTTTCATAATAGAAGCTGAGGTCTTTAAACATAATATGTGTTCTAAGGCTTTTTACCAGTTCTTTTTCTTGCTCTTTTCCCTCACGCTTTGTCGCCAGTACCTGGAATACGCGTTCGGCTGATGCAAAAGCCCGTTCAATAACATTGACCTGGTCAGACAGCCTACGAAGCGGTCCAAAGAGACGTGTGATATAACTGATAAATAGAAATATTGTGCCGATGGTAATCGCTCCCTGTAAAGCCCAGATGCCGCCGACACCAAGTACGAGGATGATGCCGATGACTTCACCGAGATCAACAAAGCACCAGATACGATACCAATAGGACAATGCTTTTATTTCTACCACACATTTTTCTTTACCTAATGTGTTGATTTTTTTAAGAAAATTCGTTTCCTGCTGAAAAATTTGCACGATCGGTAATCCGTGCAAAGTTTCAATGATATAGCCATTTATTTCCGCAACTTTTTTCCTTACTGCCAGGTAAACCGGTCGGACACTTCGTTCAAACCACCAGAATATCAGTAAGAATATGGGGAGCATGACAAGTATCAAAAGGTAGAGACGCCAATTGACAACCATCATCACGATCGACATTCCTATTATGAGCGCCATGTTCTGGATCAATACGACGCCCGTTTGTGAGAAGAGGAATTTAAGCGTTTCAGTATCACTGTCTACCCTGGAAATCAACCTGCCGACCGGGTTTTTGTCAAAGTGCGCTACAGGTATATGAAGTAAATGCTCGAAAAGATCAGACTTGAGGTCGGCGATCGCTCTTTCACCGACTTTTTGGATCTCAATTTCCTGAAAATATCTAACAAGGATAATAAATAACTGAACTACTAAATATATCAATGCAATCATTAATAATCCCTGCGTGTTTTTTTGAGGGATTTCTATATCAATAACACGTTTTATCAAAATGGGTCCAAGCAGGGTCAATAACGTCGAAAAAAGAAGCAGGACCGAGGCGATTATAATTTTTATTTTGTATTTCTTAAAATAGGGCAGTAGTTTACTGATAATACGCCAATTCTTCTTGGATGGTTTTGTCTCCTCCTCGCTTATTAATTCATCATCATGCCAATGCATAGGATTTATTATCTATATATATGTTTGTTTGTCAATTAACAGCAAGCAGAATCTAGTTTTGCCTGTCGAAGATCTCGAGCATAGTGAGATGCCCCGTAAGAGGGGGATACTCTAATTCTGTCATCCCACGGCTTGACCGGGGGATCCAGTTGTGTTTACCCCGTCTAATAGTAGTACTATTATAGCGGGGTCATTGCGAGTCCTGAGTTTATCGAAGGGCGAAGCAATCTCATCCTCTCCAGTCATTACGAGCGCAGCGAAGCACTGCCTTGACTCTTAGCATAATTATGATATACTCATTTAGTGTCTGAGATAAGCATCAGAGTTCTTATCCTTGATGATATGTACAGCCGGGTAATAGAGTTTGAAAAACGGCTGAAACCAATAGATATCACTGACATCACCCATGTTACGACTGCCAGGGAATGTATTGAATGCCTCTCCAAAAAGAAATATGATATTATCTTCCTGGACTATGATCTTGGTGAGCCTCCGGTTTGGGCAAAGGATACTGACGTCAGCGGGGGAGTTGTTGCAGAGTGGATAAAGAAACACCCGAAGCATAAAAACAAAAAAGCTATGATCATCATTCACAGCAGCTACCATGATGGCGCTGCATACATGAAAGAGTTGATCCCTGATGCTATTTTACTCCCGGGAGCTTGGTCAGAAGAGAAATTTGAAGAAATCGAAATACCAGCGCTCGAAACAGTTTGAATCATAAGAGCACCAGGTCTTTTACTAGCATCAAGCATCTAGTATCTAGAATCTCTCTGGTCTAGTATCTAACATCTGTTGTTGTGCCTGACCCCTTCGCCGCGTGACCTGTTTACCCTCTACTGCTTACTGTTTTTTCTCTTACTTAATAATTCTGAACCTTGCTCCTGCAGATACACGAAATGATACATCACTCTCGCCGTTACCAGAAATGATAACTGCGGGTTCAGCGAAAAGACATGTTTTTGGATTTAAAGGATAATTCAAACCTAACCCGCCGCTAATTGAATAATGTGTTTGTGTACCAGCTCCTGTATCGTGAGTTCTCAAACCAACACCTGCGAGTGCGTACAATTGCATGTTCTGTAATGGAATATATATGAACGCGTCAATTGAACCATCACGATTAAAATAGAATGTCGTAGGATCAAAAATGATCTCAGTGAGATTGACCCTGAAACCGACTTTCTCCAATGGATTAACCACAACCTCAACACCAAGACCGAAATCAACTCCATCATCGATGTAAAGTGTGCCTTTTGGTCCGAGTTCAATCAATGGCCTTTTTGCCGCGATGGCAAAGAAAGGTGAAATAATAAACAACATTATAAGGATTGTCACGACTTTCTTCATTCTTCCTCCTTTTTTTGTTATACAACATAACACCATCTATGTCAAGAAGGTTCAGTTTATGTCTGCGCTATTCTGTCCTTTCTGTTTACGGCTTAAGCACGAGTACCAGGTGTTCACCTTGAAAGGACAGTATCGGAGATAGACTAAGAAAGTTTATTCCGTCTGTCCCGTAGGATGTTAATCGTACGGGACATCCCACGGCCTGACCGGGGGATCCAGTCTCCACTTTCGTCATTCTCCGGTTTAACCGGGGAATCCAGTGAAATCGGTTTGTTGAATGCCTGCCCTGTCAAATATTATTTAATCAGGGTCGTGATGTTTACTTAATGAATAGAACCTTTTTTGTCTTCCGGTGTTCGTCTGTTTCCACCTGTACAAAATACACACCACTCGGCAATTGCTGACCTCGCGCATCCCGTCCATCCCAGGTAATCTGCGTTGTGCGTAAAGCGTCAGGCAAAAGGCGCAACGACTTAACAAGGCAACCTGATACATCATAAATTCCTATACTTGTTAGTGATTTGGGATTTGGAGTTTGGAAATATATATTCAGTTTCTTGTGAAATGGATTCGGGTGAACACTAAAGGTCATGGAGCATGCATTATCCTTGGCATCTTCTGCAATTCCGGGTTCTGGACCATATTTCACTGTGAAATACTCGCCATTTCCACCCATATCTGATGCACCGGTTACAATGATATTATCAAGTGTATCCACAGCAATACCATAGGCCCAGTCACCGGCTCCATTATTCAGGGTATCCATCCAGAGGACCGTACCCATTGAATCATATTTTACCGTGAGATAATCAGTACTGACACCGATCCCGGTTATGAAGATATTATTGTCGCTGTCCACAGCAACGCTGTTTGCCTCGCTACCCTGAGCAACCGTGTCTGCCCAGAGAATTGTGCCATTTGGATCGTATTTCACTGTGAGGTAACTGGAAGTTGGAACAGCACCCCTCCCCGTGACAATAATATTATCAGAATGATCTATTGCCACGCCAAGCGCGGCGTCCGAACCACCACAATCTATGGTGTCTGCCCACAACATCGTGCCATTGGAATCATACTTAACGGTCATATAATCGTGATCACCACCAAGCGTGGAAAAGCCGGCCACTATGATATTATTAGAGTTGTCCACAGCAACTCCGCGAGTATAATCTTCTTCGCCTGTGTCCATCGTATCCACCCACAACACCGTACCGTTTGGATCATATTTGACAGTAAGCCAATCAGAATCCCCCATGAGTGTGGCAAATCCTGTTATGATAATATTATTAGATTGATCAATGGCAACACTGCGCGCGCGATTAGTTCCTGGATAAGCGATCGTATCTCCCCAAAGGACCGTGCCGTTGGAATCATACTTAACAGTAAAAAAATCACCGTTTCCGCCTATCCATGAGATGCCGGTAACAATAACATTATTGAAATCATCTGTTGCAACGCTGTACGCGATATCGTAACTTCCATTATCCAGCGTATCCATCCAGAGGACCGTACCCGTAGGATCGTATTTAACGGTAAGATAATCTTCGTCAGGACCAATATCAGACTGCCCGGTGACAATGATATTATTAGAATTATCTACGGCAACACCCCAGGCTACATCAATATCACCGTTGTCAATTGTATCAGCCCACTGTATATAATAATTCTGCGCATGCATTGAGAACGGTAATGCCAAGAGGCAAACGCACAAACACCAACATACAAATCTATAATTCATGATACCTCCAAGTTAATTTTTGATTAGTTTTCTAAATTTGCAATAGATACTATATATCTATTATGAGTGAAATGTCAAGACTTGACAGCAACGCCCGGATTATCTTGTAATAATCACCTTGATAGTACGATACTGAGGTAATCCTTTTAAAGTAAGAAAATAGACGCCCGCTGGTAAGGTATTCACCGGGATAACCATATCGTAGACGCCTGCATCATAATAGGACTTGGCTTGGGTCTGAACTGCTTGACCGATTACATTACATAAACTAAAACTGAGGGAGGTTTTATATGGTATGTGTAGTCTCAGGTTAATTCTATCATTCACTACTGGGTTTTGTAACAGCTGGATTCCATGCATGACCGGTGTATTTTGTTTTGTCTCGGAAACGCTTGTCAGTAAATTTTCATATATTTGCAACCCAGAATGATACGCCGCAAGAAAAATATGCGCACCGGCGATTGCAACATTATGGGTACTTGATGGCGTATCATAAAAACCCACCTCATATGGATTTGTCGGATTAGCAATATTGATCATGCGCACAGATGAGCCGACCGCCGCATACACGGTCGTGTCGACTAGCATGAGACCCTCTACTGCACCGGTTGATGACGGATAGGTTCCGATCTCCTGAGGGTTGGCCGGATCAATGACATTGAACACGTACATTTGCCCGGAATTGGCAAGATACACGATTGAATCAACAACGACGACATCGCGCGCCCAGCCCGGCCAGCAGTCATAATTACTGATAGTAAAGGGATTTGACGGGTCAGCGATATTTATTATCTGAAGACCAGTGCCATGGGCATGCCCGTCCGCAACATAGGCGAACGTATCTTTGATCGCGACATCCTCGGCATTACCGATCGTATTGCAAAAGCCGACTTCAAATGGATTACCCGGGTCTGCGACACTGAAAATGCGCAATGCTCCCCAATCTACCACAAAGCAAAGTGTATCGATTACGACAACACCCTGTGCCTGACCCGGCGTGCCATACGCACCGATCTCAACAGGATTGGTCGGGTCAGTAACATCAAATATGAGCAGGGAATCACCATCGGCAACATAGATGAGCGAATCATTATAGAAGATTGCCTGTACATTACCCGGCGTGTCATAGTATCCGACCTCAGTCGGATTGCTTAGGTTTGTGATATCGAGTATACGTAAGCCCGCCAAACCATCGGCGATATAGGCGATCGTATCATTGAGAACCACATCGAGCGCGTAAGCGGGTGTTTCAAAGTACCCGATCTCAGTTGGATTGGTCGGATCGCTGACATCAAGTATCCGCTCGCCGCCCCGGTCATCCGCAACATAGGCTATCTGCTCAAGAATGACGATGTCACGCGCATAGCCGGGCGTGACATAATTACCTATTTCAACGGGATTTGCGGGATTAGCAACATTGAAGATGCGCACCTCTTGCCAATCCGCTACGTAAGCAAGCGTGTCGACAACAAAGATACCGTACGAATAACCGGCTGTATTATTGGAACCGACCAGGGTAGGATTTGTTGGGTCAGCGACATTCACAATGCATAATCCTTCATAGCCATCAGCAACATAGGCAAGTGTGTCCTGTACCACGACGCCGCGGGATTGACCCGGTGTATCGTATGAACCGATCTCAGATGGGTTGGACGGGTCAGAAACATTGATGACACGCAAGCCCGCGTTTTCATCGGCAACATAAGCAAGCGTATCGATAACAACAACACAACGTGCAAGATGTGGAGTGTTATACGAACCGATCTCATAGGCGTTGGCTGGATCTGCAACGCTGACGATGCGCAAGCCGAGGTCATAGTCACACACATATGCAAGGGTATCAACGACAAGAATTCCAAATGCTTGACCGGGTGTATCATAACCGCCGAGCATGATAGGATTTGAGGGATTAACAATATCCCATATCTCAATGCCTGCTTGTTTATCCGCGACATATAGTCTTTGCGTGTTCACGTCGTAGAAAACGTCTTCAGCGATCCCGCGCGTGTGGAGTGATTCAGTGATCTTTGATGGATTTGAAGGATTTGTCACATCAAGGATATAGACACCGCCGCCAGCGCCGCAAAACGAAAGGTTTCTTGCAGAATCACAAAAAACCGCACTTGCAGTTGCGAATGGCCAGTTGCCAGTAAAACTGATATTGAGCGAGTCAAACCATGGTGCACCTGTGGTATAATGATTGTCAAAAAGTAGATCACCTTGTTCTGAGTACAGCATACTACTCAGTAGTATAAAAAACGATACAAATCTTATAATTTTCATATATCCTCCATTAATATTAATATAATGAGAATTCATTCGTAGTCAACACGATAAATCGGGGTTATTCCCCGGCCTACTGTAGTCCTGAGTTATATGTCAAAGGGATCAGGGAATCCAGTTTCTTTATTATGGGAGTCTTAATTAGAATCCCGACACCAACCGTGTACATGATGGCGCCGATTGCAATGAGTATAAGTTCAGCAAGGATATCTTTATCCATAGAACAGAAGGGGGGCAGGTTTGGTTTAAGACAATCTGTGCATAGTCCTTGACTTTGTATGCAAATTGCATATGATTGTATGCAGAATGTATACAAAAGGATGAATTATGAGGGAATTGACAAGAAACCGAGCAGCCTTACTCAGGCTTTTTTATACCAATCCTGATCAATCATATTATATGCAAGAGATCGGTAGGATCCTGAATAAAAAACCAGGTTATTTCCAGCGGACCCTGAATAAGATGGCAGAGGAAGGGATACTTGTCAGCGAGTCCAGAGTGAACGCTCGGTATTTCAAGGCAAATAAGAATTATCCTCTTTATGAAGAACTAAAGAGCATTGTTTTTAAAACAATTGGTGTGCTCGGGAGTTTGCAGGAAATAGTGCATGAAGTGGGGATTATCAAATACTGCTTTATTTACGGATCCTATGCAAAGGGCAAGGAAACCAGTCTTTCTGATATCGATCTGGTGATTATTGGGGATGTCGATGAGGATAAACTTATTAAGGATATAGATAATCTGGAAGAGGTGATAAGGCGCGAGGTGAATTATAAGCTATATACAATGCGTGAATTTAGCAGCGCTATCAGGAAAGAATCACCTTTCATCCTGGGAATATTGAGGGATAAGAAAATCATGGTAATCGGTGATGAGGATGAATTACGAAAGATTTCTTAAAGATAATCTAGTAAGAAAAGTCAAACCTGATTTTAAACAAATAGCTGCTCAAATAAAGAGGGCAAAGAGGGACCTGCGGACTGCAGAGTCGGTTATCTCATCTGATCGCACCTGGGCATTTGCAATCACATATCATGCAATGATGAGAGTGAGCAAAGCATTGATGTATTCAAAAGGTTACTTACCTACCGCGAAAAGATCTCATAAAACTATTATTGAATTCACAAAAATAATCCTCGGTGGTGAGTATGATGATTTGCTCAGGTGGTTCAATCGCATGCGTAGGAGGAGACATGATTTCATTTATGATGCGATAAACAACATTTCTGAACGCGATGCGAAATCTTCAATCATAACTGCGGAAAAACTCATTGATGAAATCGTGAAAGAAATCGTTGAAGCCAATCCCCAACTTGATCTCTTTAAATAGAATGAATGTAAGTGGGATATGAAGGGTGTTGGGGTCAAACCATTTTAATTGTAGATTTAGAAGATAAGGAATGAAGGTATTAATCCTTGAAGATTCACATTATTTTACTATAATTTTCTCACATGCGGATTATGACAAATAATCGAACCATCATTATAGGTTGTGTTATATTCATTCTCTGGTTTAGTGAAATGTTTGCCTATTTTGATGAAAATGAACCAGCATTAGCACCTTTAACATTATGGACTTCTGATGTTTTACGACCGGGCGAAGTTTTCTTCTGTCCCTGGGGCTGGGCAGCCGTCGGTATAAATAACCATGTAACAGTAGAATGGGATTGGATGCTGGCGATCGGACTGTGCCCAGCAGGTTATATAAAAGTAAATTACCTGCGCCATAAAAAATTGAGTTTATCATTTGATATTCTTGATTATTATATACGACCAGCACTGGTCGATACGGTTGAAGATTTTTTCCCTGACTATGAGTATATTGGATATAAGGTTTCCGGCAACGTGGGATGGATCCATGCAACTGCCAGCTATAATCTCTCCTCAAAATTAAGAGCCCACGCAACCGCGGGGTTATCCTATCATCATTATTACCACCTCTGGCGAAAAGAGCCTTTACCCCAGCTGAGTGTTGAACGCACCGATGCCATCAGTCCTGATCTCTGGTTCGGTCTGGATTATAAACACGGCAGAACCTTAAGAGTGCTGGGAATGGTTCTCTACGGCAATTCTTTTGGATTCTGGGATCAGGTACCGCGCAAATTGCAGATAACCACTGGCATCAGTTGGGCACCTTTCCCTGATAACTGGTGGGGTATAGTAAGCAGGATGCGTTTTGACATAGGTGTTTTCAATACGTATTTTTTGGAAATTGACAAAGAACAAGGATGGTTGCCGGCACCTTATCTGTATTGGCAGTTTCAACTTTTTTAAGTGACAGAAGGGGGTCATGTCTGGACATTGGACATTTTTTCCTGAATTATCACTGATACATTTATTTCTTTTAAACAACTCTCCCTATATATACAATTTGTCCAATGTACAGACCTGACCCTCAAAGACGCTCAAAACATGGATATAAATTATCGCATTCGTCAACATGTATCCTCCGTCTCTCCCATGCTCCGATACTCCGTTCCTCTGATACTATTCTTCTTAATGACTCATTGACATAGTGATTTAATGACTTGTCCTTTATACTTTCTGGTGCCTACTGTTTTTCCTATCTTGACATACGTGAGGTAATAGTTAGAATAGTAATAGAAAAAGGAGGAGGTATGACTAAATATCTGTTGGTATTATATCTTTGTATGGGTATCTGCATCGCCGGCTCATCTTATAAAGATGGTGTCCTAATGGGTCCGGGGATCGATCCACCGTCATTTGCCCAGGTGTTTCTTGTTGTCGATTCTTTTCCAGCTGGCGCAACTGGTTATTCTATGGGTCTTGCATTTGACGGTCAGTATCTGTGGAACAATGAAACATTCTTTCATTGGTTTGCACGCATGGATACTGCGACTGGTTCTGTTATAAACCCATTCAATACCACTATTGGTAATAGAGATATGACATTCGATGGTCAGTACTTGTGGGTATCTGATTGGCAGACCTCATCTATTAGCCAGTTCGACACATCCGATTGTTCTGTAATAAATACATATTATCCGCCGTTCTATGCAGGCAAACCTAACGGCATGGCATGGGATGGTACACAGCTATGGGTGGGAGAAGAATCCGGGCGAATTTACCAGATGACCACAGGTGGCGATACAATCCGTTCTATTCCACCGCCGGTTTACTATTCATATGATCCACGTGGCCTGGCTTTTGACGGCGATTATTTGTGGGTCGGTTACCAGAGTTCGGGTTTGATCTACAAAGTCGATACGGCAGATGGAGCCGTGCTTGAAACCCATAATGCACCCGGCGCTGTATCAGGGCAGCGATTCCAGCAGGGATTGACATTTGACGGTCAGTACTTATGGTCGACAGTAGGCGGTGCAGTACAGATGATCTACAAAATCGATATCGGCATCGTATCTATTGAAGAACACGAGCAGAAAATCGAACAAAAATCAGGCATAAGCCTTGCATCAAATCCATTTACCCGCCGCGCGGAAATAACACTTACTATCCACCGACCAACCGAAGCACGTCTATCCATTGTCGATGTTGCAGGCAGGACCGTATCAATATTATCGAACGGCTCTCTTGTTCCCGGTGATTATTCTTATACATGGCACTGTACAGGCTCTCAGAGTGGTATATATTTCGCTGTCCTTAAAACAAATGGTGCGGTCGAAACAAAAAAACTGATTAAAGCGCGCGATTGAACCGAGAATAATCTAACGCAAAATTAAAATAAAGTTATAACACTATTGAGACAGTAAAGGAGTGTGTATGCGTTTCTTGCGTGTAGTCATATTACCCGCATTTATCTTCGGTAATTATTTGGTAAAAGTAGATGTGCCTGCGAAAGGTGAGATACTGGCTTCCTACAGCGAGTATGTCTTGCTGATCGATTATTTTGAAGGTAATGTTCTTGCTTTGAGCGATGAATCCGGTCTTACGCAGTTGAATGATGACGGGATACCGTATATCCTCCTCGATAAAAACCCGATTCCAGGATATTACTTCATGGCAGAAAAAACTCCGAATGTAGATCCCGGTAGTCTTGGTCCTACTATTCAAGTTCTATATAGTGGTACTGGCAACTGGTTGATAAAGACTACTAATGCCGATGATATGCTAACGCTCAATAGGTATCCTCTGGAATTGAAAAGCATCAATTTTGATACCCCAGTTCAAAAGTATACTTTGTTTCCTGTTCGTTCCCTGGCAAGGGATACGCTGATCCAGCAAATGGTCGATTCGGTATTATATGACACGATCATTACTGCGGTACGACGACTTCAGGATTTCCAAACCCGTTATTCTTCGGCTGACAGCGCCTGGGCGTGTGCCAACTGGTTAATGAATAAATTCAATACCTATGGCTATGATTCGGTATTCTTAGATACATTCTCAGCAATTCATGCGCCAAATGTTGTTGCAATAAAGTATGGTATGGTTCATTCTCCTCAAAATTATGTTGTCGGCTGCGGTCATTTTGACTGTACGTCTGAAATGCCTCTTGTTTTTGCACCAGGCGCGGATGACAATGCCAGTGGTACTGCTTATGTGATGGAATTAGCACGCGTCCTGCACGATTATCTGTTTGAATATGCTATCCATTTGATCGCTTTCTGCGGTGAGGAACAAGGATTGCTTGGTAGTCAAGACTATGCGCAGCAGGCGTATTCACGAAACGACACGATCATCGGTGTGGTAAATATGGACATGTTCGCTTACACCACACCAAACCGCGATACGCTCACGATCATTAATGACACAAGTTATATTGATAATCTACCGCTAGTACAGATCTTCTCTGCCTGTGCTGATTCATATACCGTCCTCAAAAAAAGAGTCTGGACCGGGTGGCGACCTTACTCTGACCATGCATCTTTCTGTCAGTATGGGTATCATGCTGTTCAAGGTCGTGAGAATCTTAATGTATCAAATCCATATTATCACACCACCGGCGATTCAATTGGGGGTGGTTATAATGCCGATACCATGGTTTTTGAAGGTATTAAGGCAGCGCTGGCAACCGTTGCCACTCTGGCGATTCCCTACGGTCAAACTGGCAGCGCGGAGAATAACCAGATCGAACCTGCGAACCGATTAAGGCTTGAAGTATTTCCGACAGTTCAAACACAAGGGACAATAAAAATATTCGGATATATGCCCTTAACAGGCAAAGCGACACTGAGTCTCTACGATGCCGTGGGGCGTACTATAGTAAAATACAAAAGAACAATAAACAAACCAGGATACTATTCCTTTACCCTGGATAATGATCTTAATGCTGGTGTTTATTTCGTTGGGCTCAAAGCCGGGGGTATGTCAGTTCAGAAGAAATTCATTATCTATCAATAATTAGAAGCTATGGGGTTAAACCTTTTTTGAGTAACGGAGAAAAGATGGCTGCACAAGGTGCAGCGGTATTGGCACTTCGTACGGTTGTGGTTCACTGATGTGAACGGTTTTGGGTAAACGGGTATTCCTGCAAATAAAGACAGAAAAGACAGAAGGGGGTCAGAGCTTTTTTGAGTAATGGTGTATGGGAGTAGCGGAGAAACGGAAACAGCGTAGGGAGTTGAGTGTAAAGCGATGATTGACTTCGAAGTGAAATTTTGGATAATTAGGTAGGAGAGGAGGAAGATATGAAATTAATGATTTACTTTTGTACTGCATTCATATTAGTACCTGTAGCTTTATCCGGGCAGCGGGCAGATATATCTGTAGCCACTGAAATCGTACATTTACAGTATATTACACCGATTGAATTAATGGAAGAATTGACTACACAATATACATTTGGCGGTCGTAATGAGGTGGTCATCAATGGTAGAACAGTGCACTTTACTACTAATAATGCAACTAATCAGGTCATGTTGACAGGTGATGCGCATTCAATATCCAGTGCGTTGCAACTAATAAGCTTCTTAGATGTTCCGTCCAGACAGATAGTCATTGAAGCTAAAATTGTTGAAATAAATAATGAAAAGCTGAATGAATTAGGCATGGACTGGCAGACCTTATTGGATAACACTAGAGTATTTGCACAACCGTTTTTGCGTGAGACATACAATAAACAGAATCTTGATGGAAACATTACAGAGAACAGACAATTAACACACTGGTTTGAAGGTAATGCCACAGCAGGTATATATTTGGGAAATTTTCTGAAGATCATACAGGAAAAGGAAATCGGTAGAGTGACAAATGTCCCAACGATTGTTACGATCAATAATAAAGAAGGTACAATATTAGACGGCTCTCGCATAACCTATGTGACGCGTTATTCGAGTAACAGCGAACTTTTCGAAACCCAGGTAATGACCGCCGGTTTATTTTTATCAGTAATTCCCTCTCTGGGCGAGAGCGGTTATCTTAAACTTCAGATCACCGCTAAATTAACAGAGTTGGGACAGATAATTTCAGGAAGTCCAAGCGAAACCGGACAGATTATTGAAAATACAGTTATAGTAAAAGGTGGTGAGGAATTTATTTTGGGTGGGTTTAAAACAACTGAAAAGAGCAAGTACACGCGGAAAGTACCACTATTAGGGACAATCCTACCCTTTTTATTTTCGCGCACAGAGGATATCGAGATAATGAAAGATTTTCTTATAATATTGAAACCAACAGTCATTGATTTAAATCCTGTAGAGATTCCGGAGCTTGAATAGAGAAAAGATGGCTGCACAAGGTGCAGCGGTATTGGCACTTCGTACGGTTGTGGTTCACTGATGTGAACGGTTTTGAGTAAATGGGGGATTTGTGTAAAGAAAGGATTAGAGGGATAGATGAAAAAATTATTATTGTGAGATTTTTTAGGTAAAAATGAAAAAAGGAGATCAAAATGAAATTACTTCTTCGTTGGGCAATTGCTAGTCTTGCGCTCTTTGTGGCGGCATGGCTCGTGCCTGGTATCCGCGTCGAAGGAAGTGCGTGGTTCGTCTATGCAGTGATGGCAATCATCCTGGGGTTTATTAATGCGATTATAAGGCCGATACTAAAATTCCTTAGCTGCGGGCTTATCATCATCACACTAGGCTTTTTTATCCTGGTGATCAATGGGCTTACCTTGTGGCTTGCCTCGGGTATTGCTGTGAACTGGTTCCATGTCGGTTTTTACGTGGATGGATTTTGGCCTGCTTTCTTTGGTGCGCTCATTGTGAGTATTGTCTCTGTTATCCTCTCGGCCTTGATCAAGAAAGAAAAGACACCGAGAGGTTAGAGGATAAGGGACAGGGGGTCAGACCTTTTTCTGAGTAACGGAGACAAGATGGCTGCACAAGGCGCAGCGGTATTGGCACTTCGTACGGTTGTGGTTCACTGATGTGAACGGTTTTGGGTAAACGGGTATTCCTGCAAATAAAGACAGAAAAGACAGAAGGGGGTCAGACCTTTTTTGAGTAATGGTGTATGGGAGTAACGGAGTAACGGAAACAGCGTAGGGAGTATAGAGTAGGTCGTAATGCGAAAAAAATAAGAACCAAATAGACTCAAGTACCCTATGCCCTTTGCCCTAAGTCCTTAGCTCAATAGTTGACATCATCACAGAATTCAGGATAATTGGTTGAGGAGGAAGGAGTGATTTTATTACTATTGTTAGTAAACGTCACCTGGGAGTATCGGGCTTCGGCACCAGCTGTATGTACGTACCCAGCGATCGGTGACGTTACCGCAACGAACAGTGGTGGACATGCTTGCGTGTATATAATTGGCGGCACGCCTGGCACTGGTCAAGTAAGGACCAACTATGAATATGACTGCGTTGTGAATACATGGACTACCCGGGCACAGATGCCAACGCCTGAGCGGTATGATTTTGCCGGGTGCCACGCATACCGAGCTGGAACGGAGCGGATTTACGTGATCGGCGGGTATCAAAGTGTGTTCATCTATTTAACAGATGTGGATGAGTACACGCCCACAACCAACACCTGGACATCGCGGGCCGATATGCCGACCCAGAGAGAGGGCGTACGCGCGGCAGTGATAAGCAATATGATATACGCGATTGGTGGGGATTACTTTGATTTAGGTAACATGATCGACTATGTGTATGATATTGTTGAACGGTATGATCCCGAGACGAATACATGGACAACTGGCTATGCAACTATGCCAACCGCGCGCACCGACGCATGTTGTGCAATTGGTGTTAATGAATCAGGCGATTCATGCATTTACGTATTTGGCGGTTCAACCAGCATACTCGGGTATGTTCCAACGAATGCAGTGGAGGAATACGATCCGGCAACGAATTCCTGGCGGACAAGGAACAGCACCGGGTTCACAGCGCGGGGCGGTGCAATGGCAGTGACTGACCGGAATAATCTGATATATGTTATTGGAGGGACATCGGACGGTTCCAGTTCGTTGGGTCTGGTGCAGCTATACAACCCAGTCGCCAACACATGGTCAACGGAAACACCTATCCAGCAGGCGCGTGACGGCGTGACTGGCGGGATCGTAGGTGATATTGGAGGAAGAATACATGTTGTTGTGGGTTCTACGGGCGCGACGCCGGTGAATACGAATGAGCGATCAGCCGAGATTGTGTATATCGATGAAGTCTCAGTAGATAAAAAACAGAACGACTTTCTATGGATCCAATGCAGTCCATTTAAAACATCGACTGAAGTGCGGGTTAGTATACGCGATGCTGGTTTTGTACAGCTACAGCTTTATGATGTACAGGGACGATGTATGAAGACCATAATAAATGAGCATATGCCCGCGGGAAACCATACCGCCATAATTGACGGGAAGAATTTAAGCAGTGGGGTGTATTTTCTACAATGTAACACCGACCAATATAAAGAAAACAGGAAAATAACACTATTAAAATAAACACTACCATTTGAATCTTGACAGACGGAGCAGAGGAGAAAAGGTGAAAGGAAGGTAATCATGAATGAGAAGAATGATAATAATATGAAACGTAAACAAAAAAGAATTAGTTTATTAATTATTGGATTAATTTGGATCGCTCTGGGACTATTTGGATTGATATTTGACCCTTCAAAGACATTAATAATAATATCGCAACTTGTTTTAGGAGTGGGTATTCTGATATACTATTTCTGGAAGAGATTGAGATAATACTGGATGTAATTGGGATCAGACCATTCTAATTTCAGATTTCAGATTTTAAATTGTAGATTGGAAAAAAGAAAGGTAGAAATGGAAAGAGCGTAGGGCGTAGGGAGTAGAGAGTAAGGCGTAAAACATAAAGACTGGATCGTCCGATTGAATCGGACGATGACAGTGGAGGAGGCTGCAGCTGATGTGGCGTCAAGTTGCAAAGGATAGTAGTGAGTCCCGCTGCTCTCCGAACTACCCCGCTGTTTATCACTACGGGGCAGGCTTCATTTGAGAATTTTGAATGATAAGTTAGGAGAAGGTGCATCATGAGCAGTAAACGATTAAAGCTTGCGATCGATCTTATTCCCAAATCCTGTTGGAAAACCAGTATCCGTAAGAGTATGCCAGAAGCTGAATGGAATGAGATCTCTCAGGGGGTACTACAAAAAGCTGATGAAGCGTGTGAGATTTGTGGCAGCAAGGAGAAAATCGTTTGCCATGAAGTGTGGAAATATGATGATAAAAAACACCTTCAGAAACTGAAAGGATTTAGAGCGATCTGTCGTATGTGCTATGCTGTAGAGCACTTCGGATTGTCGCAGGTTCTTGCCATGAAAGGATATCTTAATTTGAATGAAGTAATCAAACATTTTTGTAAGGTAAACGATGTTTCATGGGATGAATTTAATAAACACAAAGAAAAAGAATTTGCTAAATGCAGAGAGCGATCCAGTCATAAATGGAAAACTGATTTCGGTGAGTGGAGTAAACTGATTACCCCCAAAGAGGTTAAGGGTAAGAAAAGATAAATGGTGATATGGGGTCAAACCAATTAACTGAGTAGCTATTGAGTAACTGGTCATTAAGTAACTTTGAAAAGATAGTAGGTACTAAGAACTAGGGAGTAAGCAGTAAAAAACCAGAATACTCTTTGCCCTCTGCGCTTACCACTTAGCGCAAACGTTGACTTCTCTATAATCTTCATTATAATTTGATGTAGAATAAGGGAATAAAGAATGGCACCAAGAATTGAGGAACGTCGTTTAATAACCATCCTATTTGCTGACATTTCAGGTTTTACTGCCTTATCTTTCAAACTCGACCCTGAAGAGGTTCGGGATGTTGTTAATATCTGTTTTGAATTTCTGAACAGCGTTATTATCAAACATGGTGGCACAATTCACAAGTATGAAGGTGATCTGGTCATCGCCCTATTTGGACTTCCAGGTGCATATGAGGATGATCCAGAAAGGGCAATAAAGGCATCTTTAGATATGATGAATCTTCTACCCAAAATAAATAAAACCCTATCAAAGAAATCAAAAACGAAGACCGAGATTGGATTACACATCGGTATAAATAGTGGTACAGTATTTGTTGGTGAAGTTGGTTCGGCAGAAAAGATGGAATATACAGTAGTGGGTGAACCGGTCAACCTTGCCTCAAGGCTCAAGGATGCTGCCAAAAGTGGTGAAATCTTAGTTTCTGAACCTGTATTCAGAGCTTCTCGATATTTGTTTGAATATAAGGCGTATCCACCCGTTGCGGTTAAAGGGATCGAAGAACCGATTAAGGTCTTCATTCCCTTACGTATGAGAGATAAACCTGAACCCAAACGGGGTATAAAAGGACTTTATTCACCAATTGTTGGCAGGAATAAGGAACTTAACTTACTCAAAGAGGCAGTGAAAAATTTGTTAAGTGGAAAAGGTGGTGCATTTTTTATACTCGGTCATGTTGGTTTGGGTAAAACTCGGCTCTTTGAAGAACTTAAAAGAGTGATCTCTGATCGCCAATTGATGATCTCCATCTTAGAAGGTAGAAGTCTTTCTTTTGCTGAAACCGTGCCGTTTTCACCATTTTTACAGCTTTTGGGAAATTTATTTGCAATTACTGACCAAGATTCGCCGGAAATAATTCAGAAGAAATTTCTGAAGAAAACCAAGGAGCTTTTTCCCAAGACCTGGGATGAGATAGCTCCATACATTGGCTACCTGTTTTCCATTCGTTTTGCTGATGAACTTGATGAGAAAATAAAATATCTTAATGACCGTGGATTGAAAACTCAAATATTTGTTAGCATTAGAAAATTATTAGCCGTCCTATCCCGTATTCGACCTTTACTTCTGGTGATTGAGGATTATCATTGCACTGATACTGCATCTTTGGAGCTTTTAGAATTTATTTTCGATTCACCAAAACCATTTCCGATGTTATTCTTAGGGCTTTCGCGGATTGAAAAGGAGAAGGAATGTTATAAAACAAAGGAGCGGTTGAAAAAGAAGCTGGACGGTGACTTTACGGAAATTGTATTGAAACCTCTTGATGTAAATGCCGGGACTCAGCTTATCTACAATCTCTTAGAGATTCCTGGCTTTACAGAAGAATTCAAAGATAAGATTCTTGCCAAGTCTGAAGGTAATCCATTTTATCTTGAGGAAATCATCCGTTCCTTAACAGATTCTGGAATTCTAACCTTCTCATCCGGGGTCTGGGACGTAACATCTGACATTTCTACTTTCGAGATACCTGATACTATTCAAGCGGTCATAGCCGCAAGGTTGGACCAACTAGAACAAGATGTAAGAGACGTTTTGCAGACAGCCTCAGTAATAGGTCGAAATTTTTATGTACCTATTCTTGAACATCTCTGTGGACTTGATGGATTGATGTTAACCCTCCACTTAGCGACCCTTGAGGAACTTGAGTATATTATCGAAATAGAAAGGGAACCTGAATTAAAATACATGTTCAAACATCCTCTTCTGTATGAGATATCATATAACAGTCTTTTAAAGAGGAAACGTCGTACACTTCATCAAAAAACAGGTGAGACAATAGAAGAAATTCATAAAGACAGACTCGATGATTTTGTTGAGATATTGGCTTATCAGTATGCCAATAGTGATAATCTCGAGAAGGCGCTTGAGTGGCTTAAAAAGGCCGCTCAAAAAGCAAAGGATAGATATGCAAATGATGAGGCAATTAGATATTTCCAAAAGATAATCGCAATTATAAAAAACGAGATGGAAGGTAGGGAAGTGGAACTTTGTGCAGCCTATGAAGCACTCGGTGATATTCACGGTTTGAAAGGTGAATACGAGTCTGCGATAGAATTTTATGAAGAGATGTATCATAATGCAGCCGGGGATAAAATAATTCAGTCAAAATCAAGAAGAAAGACCACTGGGATATATCATGATCAAGGCAGATATGATGATGCATTGAGAACCCTTGATGAGGCGGAGAAGATGCTAACAGAATGCTCAGAAAAGGAGATGTTTGAAAAGTCTCAAATATACATATGGAGGTGCTGGATTCTTAGGCTAAAAGGTGAGATGGAAAGGGCTGTAAAAGAAGGTGAAATGGGCTTAAAAATAGTTGACGATTTAAGTCTGCTTGGACGGATTGACGAAAAAGAGATAAATACTCTAAGAGTACAAGGATTTAATAATTTAGGGACAATTTTCTACAATAAAGGAGAATATGATAAGGCGATTGAACTTTATCAAAGATGTTTGAAAATATCCGAACAGATACGCAATAAGCGGGGGGTTGGTGTAGCAATTCGTAATTTGGGACTTGTACATTACGGAAAAGGAGAATATGATAAAGCGATTGAACTTTATCAAAAGGGGTTAAAAATATTTAAGGAGATATGCGCTAAACGAGTGATCGGTGTTGCAAATAGCGATATAGGAAGCGTGTATGATGCGAAAGGAGAGTACGATAAGGCGATTGAATTTTATGGAAGGGCTTTAAAAATATTTGTTGAGACTGGAAATAAGCAGAGACTGGGTGAGGTAAACGAGGGTTTAGGCAGTATTTATTACAGTAGAGGCAAATACAACAAGGCGATTGGATTTTATCAAAAGGCTATAAAAATATTTGAGGAGATAGGTTATAAGCGCGGGATTGGTATAGCAAATCACAATTTAGGGGAGATATTTTTGGGAATCACCCAATATGATAAAGCAGCACACTATCTATTGAAATCAGAGAATATTCTCAAGGGAATCGGGGATAAAAAAACACTATCTGGTGTATATACAGCATTAGCCTTGTTAAAATGTAAAAGGAGTTTAGTGGAAACAGGAAAATCCCAGTCCGGGGAATTGCAAAAAGAGGTGTTGGAGTATGTTGATAGGTCATTAAATTTCGTAAAAGAATCGGGTTCAAGACCCGATATGGCGAGTTGCTATTTTGCTCATGGTAATATATACGCATCTATTGGCAATTTCAAAAAGGCAGAAGGAAATTTCAAAAAAGCGATTAAAATCTACGAAGAACTAAACCAGAGAAAATTCCTTGCTGATGCTTATCTTGAATATGCAAAAATGTTAAAAAAAGGAGCCCTGAAGGGCATTTATTCGCAGGGCTTAGTAGATGAATATTTTAAGAAAGCGCGAGAAATTTATAAACAACTAAAATTGAACAACAAAATAAAGGAATGTGTTTAACTTGTTCGCTTATCCCTCCACCAAGAACAATATTTCCTTTGGACAATTCTATTTTATTAAATATAATTTATTAGCTAATATAAACATAAAAACAAAAGGAGTTTTTTATGAATACAGATAAAGTGAGTGTCATTGGTATAGATGTGAGTAAAATCAAACAACATTCAACAAATCCCCAATATATTGAACTTCCCTTCGTATTGTCATGCAATCCAGATGAAACCTGGATAGGGATATGCGTAAGTATATATGGAAGTACAAGGCCATCGACTGATAGAAGAATGTTTACTTTAGATAATTTAATAATAATTGTAGCAAACCTCGAGGATAATCTTGAAGAACATAAAAAAATTGTAGATGAAGTGGTAAGTGAAACCAATAAAAAATACTTTGAACTACTTCAGAAAACAAAAGAAGAGCACGAACGGGCTAAAAAAGAGATGGAACAAAATAAGGCAAGATTAACCGAATTTAAGGAAAGGGCAAAAAAGTTATATCAATAGTGAAGGGATGGGGTTACAACCTTTTTCTGAGTAACGGTGTATTTGTGTATTGGTGTAACGGAGTGTTTGAGTATCGGAGTGCTGGAGTAACGGTGTACCGGAGTAATGGAAAAAGCGTATGGCGTAATAGAGTACGTCGTAATGCGAAAAAAATAAGAGCTAAATAGATTAAAAAACACCATGCTCTTAATTCCATGCACTCTGCGTAATGATTGACATTTCTATGAAATACAAGATAATTGGGTGAGGAGAATCATGACGTCAAAAACAAATGTATCTCGCAGAATCTTTTGTACTGTCGTTTTCTTTCTCATCGCCTTAAGACTGATGTACGGAGGTTTGAATGTATGGACTTCGAACGGACCGTACGGCGGACATATTATTACACTAGCGGTTCATCCGTCTAACCCCAGTATTATATATGCTGGTTGTGATGATAGCGGAGGTATTTTTAAGACAACGGATGGCGGCGAAACATGGGTATTCGTGTCGTCGTCAGTGCCTGATGTATGCGGCTGGGCGATCGCGATCGATCCCCAGCATCCCAACAACGTTTACGCCGGTGACATCTATGGCTTTGGCATATACAAAACAACCAATGACGGCGTCGATTGGGAATATATAAACACGGGCCTTGATGAAACTCAGGTGACATGTTTTGCTATCAATATGGACTCCAGCAGTATCGTCTATGCGGGGACTGGAGGTTGGAGGTTTACCGGGAACGGTGTCTACAAAAGCATCAATGCGGGTGCCAGCTGGATATCCTCGGGATTGACCGGTATGAAGGTGTATTGCCTGGCAATGCGGCCTGATTCCCCCAACATTCTGTATGCCGGGACACACGAAAGTGGCCTTCACAGGAGCATTGATTCGGGGAATAACTGGTTGCCATTATCATTATCGTCAACTCATGTCAATTGTTTGGCAATCGATCCGATATCCCCTGACATTATCTACGCCGGGACATTAACAGGTATTTACAGGACGACAGATGCCGGGAGTACGTGGGATTCACTTGGTTTATTTCAGGAAATTGTGTGGTCACTGGCTGTCGATCCCGTATCAACAAATATAATTTATGCCTCTACATTATGGAATGGTATGTACAAGAGTACAGATAGTGGATCGACGTGGTCACCAATCAATAGCGGGATCAATTATCCTCTTACTTTTAGCATAGTGATCGATCCTCTTTCACCCAACACGCTTTATCTCGGGACCGCTGCCGGCGGAGTTTATAAAAGTGTTGATGGAGGCGCGCTCTGGTCTCAAAAGATCCAGGGCATGAAAAATACGTATATGTTTGGACTTGTTCCTCATCCGGATTCTTCTGACATTATTTATGCCGGACGATGTTATGCCGAACCGGGGTTTTTCTTCTATCGGAGCATTGACGCCGGACAGAACTGGAGTTCGCTTACTCAGTTGGTAAATGTCGGGTTAACCTCACTGATAATCGATCCTGATGACCATCTTGTTTTTTATTCGGGAGCGATCAAAGCCATTGTTAAAACAACAGACCACGGTGCGACCTGGATATTGCTTGACACTCTGCTACATTCGGAAGAACGCGTTCCCTCTATGGCGATCGATCCATTTGCGACAAACATAGTCTATGCTGGTGCTTACATGGTAGACCCGGACACCGGTATTTCTGTTCGCAAGAGCACGGACAACGGCGGGACTTGGACTGAAATCGCGTTTTTTCCGAAGACGATTCAGTCAAATGCTCTTGATCCCGAGTCTGATATACTCCACGGCGGAGCGCTGGCAATAAGTTCTATCTCTTCAAATGTTATTTACGCGGGAGCATTTGGAGGTGTGTACAAAAGTACTGACGGCGGGAATATCTGGTCTGTCCAGGGCTTGGCAAATGAAGCAATATTCAGTTTGGAGATAAAGCCTGATTCCGAACAAATCATATACGCAGGATGTGAATCGGGCAAAGTTTTCAAAAGCACTGATTCCGGCAACAATTGGATGCGAATCGACCCAGGTTGGTCGCCGGCCATGATTACCGACATTCTGGTTGATCCTTCTTCAACGAATGATATATACGTAGGTCGCGACGCTTCGGACTGGCATACCGGAGTGCACGGGGGGGTAGCGCTCAGCACTGACGGAGGTTCAAGTTGGATTGAAGTTGATTCCGGATTAACGACGACCCATACAATCAGGCTGGCTATTGATACGACATCAAACACACTGTACGCCGCAACCTATGGTGGTGGGGTATTCTCCTACACTTTTTCTACCGGTGTTGAAGAAGAGCAAAGCACTTCCAGTAGCTTGCGAAACCCCGGGTTGGTTCAGATTTATCCTAACCCGTTCCGAGGATCTACGACCATCAATTTCCAAACTCCAAACTCCGAATCTCAAGCCACAATCAAAATCTTCGATGCTACCGGAAGAATAGTCAGGCAGTATGACCGTTTCGCTATTGAATTATTCGATCACATTATCTGGGACGCAACCGATAATTCTGGTGAGAAGTTACCTACCGGCATCTATTTCTGCGAATTCGAGGTGGGGGACTGGAGAACTGTAAAGAAGCTGATTCTTCTCCGTTGATGAAAAACGGGGAATGAAGCGGGGTCAGACGATTCTAATTTCAGATTGGAAAAAAGAAAGTATCGGAGTAATGGGAAAAGCGTAGGGCGTAGAGTGTAGTGTGAAAGAAATAGGAATCAAAACGACCAAAAAACCCTATGCCCTTGACGCAGTGGTTGACTTCAATAGAATATCAGTGATAATAAGGGAGAGGAAGGGATATGAAAAAGACATCCAAGGTAACGTTCGCCATAATACTGCTTGTATTCGGTATCACTTCGGTTCTCTCTGCCCAGTGGCAGCCTGATGAGAGACTCACTTTTGACGACAGCATCTCCCACGTCAACTATAGTAATGCAAAATGCGTCGATACGTGGTCACGGGGTGCTGTGCATGACGTCCATGTCGTCTGGTATGATAACCGCACGGGAGAGAGTAATATCTACTATAAACGTTCCACAGATAGTGGACTAAATTGGGATCCAGACATACAATTGACTTTTTATCAGGGAGACAGGAGCGCCAATTATGCTGCGGTTGATGTCCTTGATTCTATTGTGCATGTTGTGTACCGGTATTGGCACTCCAATGCCGACACTATTTACTATAGACGGTCTACTGATAATGGTGTTACCTGGGGGTCCAGTACTGCACTCAACGAGTTTACTGATTATCTAGAGGCTCCCGCAATCTCGGTCTCTGGTCCATACGTGCACGTCGTCTGGGATGAATACTCCGGAGTACAAGATTATGTTCTGTACTGTCGCTCTACAGATAGCGGTACTACCTGGGAACCGCGTATATTGCTCGAAAATCATTCTGAAACATCCAGATTCCCTTCTATATCTAGTTCCGGTAACTACGTACACGTTGTTTGGATGGATTACCGCAATGGCAATTTTGATATTTACTATAAGCGTTCCATGGATAATGGTCTTACATGGTTACCAGAAACTTGTCTTACCGTCAATGATTCAATACAATCAAGACCTTCAATTAGTGCCTGCGGTAGTCACGTGCATATCTTTTGGCAAGACCGTCGAGATAATGAAAAAGCAATTTACCGTAAGTTTTCATCGGACAATGGCGTCAGTTGGTCGTCAGATATCGCCTTCATCGGAAATCCAGCTGTTCCAATCTACCCTGATGTATGTTTGAGCAACAATAACGTGCATGTAGTCTGGCTCGATACGCGCCATACCCACCGTGAGATATACTACAGGCGTTCCGCGGACCAGGGTAGCAATTGGGGACCGGAAATATGCCTCACCAATACAGATGATTGGAAAGACGAGGCGTCAGTTACTACCTGTGATGACTGCGTTCATGTAGTATGGGACGACCGACGTGACGGAAGTTATCCCGAGATATACTATAAACGTGACCCTAGCGGAAATGCGATCACAGAAGAAGTAGAACACCGGTCAATGATCACGCAGTATACAGCAGCTCCCAATCCTTTCGTGCACTTCACAACTATCACAAACCACACTGGCGAAATTTTCGTACTTTACGATGTCACAGGAAGACAAGTAGGATCATATCTCGGAAATTGTATTGGATTTAACCTCAATAATGGAGTCTATTTTCTCAAACCTAATAATGTAAATAGCACATATCTGCAAATTGTGAAAGTACGGTAGCATATTCATCTCGCTACCCTCGATATCTTCGACGAGACTTCCAACTAGCGGGATAAATAGGGCCTAGGGCGCGAAATATAAAAAACTGGATCGTCCGATCCCTTCGACATATAACTCAGGACTACAGTAAATCGGACGATGACAGTAGAGGAGGCTTCTGCTATCCCTGATCATTTTTTTCGCCATCTTCTATTAGTTCTTTTTCGCGTTGGTCCCTGGTTTTTCCTTTGCGCGTGTATTTTTTCTTGTCCCTGTGTACTTTTGTGGGTTTATGGGGCACCCGGTGCTTATAGCTTGGTTTTATTTTAGTTTTTTCTTCCGGCTTTTTCTTCTTCACCGAGTAAATGTCTTTGAAAACCTCGTGCCGTATATTTTGCGTGGGAAGTCTCCGCTTGAATGATTGACCTTCTTTTTTCCTTTTACAAACTCTTCGTCTGCATAGGCCTCGATGACTTTACCTATAAATAGATTTTTGTCACCGGTTTTGAATATATCTCCTATCTTGCACTCCATATGTGCTATGCATTCGCCAATGATAGGAGCCTTTACTTTACGTCCCGGCTGTGGCGTTAGACCTGTTTCCTTGAATTTGTCTACTTCACGTCCTGAATGGTAGCCGCAGTAGTAAACCTTCTGTTTTAGCTCAGCAGTGGGAACATTGACAATAAGCTCCTTGGTTCTTTCGATTAATTTGCAAGAATATGTCTTTCTGCCGATAGCACAGGCGATGAGCGGGGGTTCTTTTGATACCGGTATACAAAAACTGACTGCAATGATATTGAATTTTGTTTTTATGTCTCCGCAGGTGATCAAAAAGTGCTTCATTGGCCACATAAACTCAAAGTATTCCACATCGGTTTTCATTACAGAATTGTATTTATTTTCAATGCTGTGTCAATCTTATCCAGCTCTGGGAAGATTTGATCCCATAACCTGACAGATTTCGCATATTGACATAGCGAGACTTCTTTGCATAATTAGATCATGAAGAACGCAAATATGAAAACATCCGTACCCGAGAACATTCTATCTAAGGAAGTGATCAATCGTTGCGTGAATCTAATCACGGTTATTCCAAAGATTTCATCACATCTTATCAGTACTCGAGATGTTGATTGTGCCATCAATGATGCATTAGATGACGTAGGCAGGGCAACCGGCGCAAGCCGCACGTACCTATTTCTTTTGCGTGATGAAGGATCAAAGATGTCTAATACCCATGAGTGGTATGCAGATGGTGTAACTCCGCAAATTGATAATCTTCAGAATCTCCCAACAGATACGTTTCCATGGTGGATGAAAAAACTTCAGCAGAAAGAAACGATTCAGATCACTGACGTTGCCCAGATGCCGGAAGAAGCAAAGGCTGAGAGGTCGATACTGGAACATCAAGATATTAAATCACTATTGGTATTTCCGGTATTTATCAAAGATAAACTTAGCGGGTTTATTGGTTTCGATAATGTAGAAACAAAAGGGTCATGGTCTGACAGCGTTGTTCTGCTTTTACGGTTATTTTCTGAGATCATCGGAAGTACGCTTGAACGTGCACAGATTGAACAGAATTTGGAGATCAAAGAACATGCGATAAGTTCATCTGTTAATGCAATTGGAATTAGTGATTTAAAGGGCAATTTGACTTACGTCAACAATTCATTTTTGAAAATGTGGGGATACAGTGATGAAAAAGAGGTTATTGGGAAATCTGCTGTAGAACTTTGGAAATCAAAGGATGAAGCCAATCAAGTTGTTAATATACTACGCAAGAAAGGTTACTGGGTAGGTGAGCTTGTTGCCGCGCGAAAAGACGGTTCCACCTTCGATGCCCAAGTTTCAGGTAGTACAGTCAAAGATGATGGCGGCAAGACAGTTTGCATAATCGGTTCATTTATTGATGTTAGTGAAGGCAAACGGGCAGAAAAGGCGCTAAGAGAGTCAGAAGAGAAGTTACGTCGAATGTTTCAAGATGTTACCGACGCGATAACTGTGACAGACATGAAAGGCGTTATTACTGATGCTAATGAAAGGATGCTTGAACTTCATGATTATGAATCGAAGACTGAGGTGTTGGGAAAGAGTGCATTTGAACTTATCGCACCGTGTGATCAGGATAAAGCAGTGGCGAATATGCAAAAAACAATTAAATATGGTTCGATTAAAAGTGTGGAGTATACTTTAATTAGAAGAAATGGTTTAGAATTCCCCGGCGAGTTGAGCGCCAGTGTACTTAGGGATTCTTCTGGTAACCCTATTGGCTATATTGCGATTACCAGAGATATTACCGAGCGTAAACGCGGCGAAACGGAATTAAGAAGACTTGCAACAATAGACGTGCTGACTGATGTCTACAATAGACGCTCGGGTTTGCTTCTTTTTAGACAGCAGCTTCAATTAGCACAGAGAAATAAACAGAGACTATGCGTTTGTTACGTAGATACCGACTTTCTCAAGACAATTAACGACGTCTATGGTCATGCAGAAGGTGATGAGGTTTTGAAGACGATAAGTGCAATCATAAAAGAAGTACTCCGAAAAATAGATATAATCTGCCGATTGGGAGGCGACGAATTCCTCCTTGTATTTCCGCAATGTGCAATGAAACAAGCTGTTTATATTTGGAACAGAATAGATGAGAGAATGAATTCTTTTAACGCCAAGGAAACAAAACCTTATTCTATTAGTTTGAGCCGTGGATTTGCAGAATATGAGCCGGCTAATGAAAAATCCGCAGATCAGCTAATCATGCTTGCTGATAAGGAAATGTACGTACACAAACACACAAAGTTTCAAAAATAAATACTAAAGAAACCAGATAGGGTAAAAAGAGTAACTGAACCAAATAAATTAAAAAGCGCAAAGTGTTGGGACGCTAGACTTAAACATACTTAAGAATAATTTTGCCCCCTTGCGGATTACTGATTTTGTACTATAATTTATTAATACCTATTTATTGAAATACACGATTTGTATCACAGAATATCAGTAACCAAGATTTAAAACCTCGCTTTTCAGTTCCCACCCGATGATAAGCGAATCGAAAAGGAGGTCACAATGGTTACATTTTTTACTGCACTGAGCATAATGATTTTCGTAATTGTAGTGCTCAGAACAATACATCGGACACGTGCTGCCCAACAAAATACAGATATTAACAGAGAACTTATCCGCGCGCGCTTGTTAAACCGGTCCGATCATAATTATCATCGTTATAAAACTGACCGCGAAACTACACACTGGAGCAAAGCAACATATAATCAGGATATCCGGGACGCGCGCCATTGCATATTGTGCGAGTTGCCGAAAATGAAACCAACTGAATGGGAACACGCTATAATCGAGGCGATCAATGAGAAATCTCCTAAGCTGCTCATGTATTTGACCAAAGGAAAACTCGATGTTGAGGTGCTGAAAAGGCGTGAGAAACAGGGGATAAATGATGCTATCAGGGTGATTAACAGGACCACGGTCGATGGATATTTCACGCTGCGTAGTTATTTCCACGACCTGTTCGAAAATATCGTGGACTCGTGCAAATCTGAAAATAGATTCTATATGTACGGACAGCACCGGGTTATTCGGGTACTTCGTTCATTCAAGGCGAGTGAATGTGAATTCGAACCTGCCATATCAAATGCAGTGCGTGAAGAAGATAAAGATGAAAAAATCGTGGGCATTTTTGAAACGCTTGCCTACCAGTATCGCTGGTGTAAAAATAAGAAAAGAGATTATAAAGATCAAATGCATCGAGATAATCCTATTATTGAATTCAACCTCGTTGCGATACGGAAAGCCGAGCAATTTAAGTATAAAGGTTCTTTGATAAATAGTCTGTTTATTGAATTACATCGTAGGTTATGTGAGTTGACTAATGACTATCCGACTGTACCTATGGGTCAGGTTGAGACTTTGTTCAACGGTCATTATCTGAGATACGAGCATGGTATTGGTCATGTCTATTTGGTCAAAGTTGCTGGTGCGGTAGACTATTATCCTGATTACCTTTTAATTGAATTCAAAGATATCGTATCTGATGAGCCATTGCTGCGCGAACTCCGTGCCTACAAACTGCATATAGAAGGGAACGGTTAAAAAAAGTAGGGCGAATATATGAAACGGAGCATGGGAGAAACGGTAAAACGGAGAACGCAATACGTAGAACGAGGAGCTTCTCGACTCGTGCTGCTCGCTCGAAGAGTAAAAAGGGAGTAATGGCAAAGTGTAGAACGTAGAGAGTCCCGGTGCTCTCCGAGCTACCCCGCTGTTTGTCACTACGGGGCTCGCGGGATAAAAAGGCCGTAGTGAGTAGGGAGTAGACAGTAGGGCGTAGTGCGCAAAATACAAAAGACTGGATCGTTCCAATCCCTTCGACATATAACTCAGGACTATAGCAGGCGGTGATTGAGGATTGATTTAAAACACAAAATCATAAATCCGCGAGAGGGAATTGTCATAATGTCAGGCTGCAAATATCGAGTCTATCGAGATGCACCGTCCCTCTTTGTACGGAGAAAAAGCCTGAAAATCCTTACTTTTCAGGCTTTATGATTTCGTTTGTCTTGGTACATAAGGTCATCAGCTCTGGCGAGCAATTCCTCTATTGACGCGGAATGTTGAGGTTTGCAAAACACTGTTCCTATACTGATGAATGGTTTATATCGATGTTTATGTTCCGCGTTATATTGTTTTAAATTATCGCGCAGCCGTTTTATCATGAGATTTTCGCTTTTTACATGAGATTCTATTGCAAGAACAGCAAATTCATCCCCTCCGATGCGAGCAACAATATCTGATGTGCGAAAACTTGCCTTAATAATTGTTGCTACTATTTTGAGCGCATTATCTCCATGTTTGTGTCCGTATTTGTCATTTATAAGTTTCAGCTTATCAATATCTGCAAATAATATCCAGAAACCTTCTTTATTACGGATTGCCATCTTCATCTGCTGATGTGCCAGGATGGTAAATCCGCGTCGGTTGTGTAATCCTGTTAATTCATCCTGGAGTGTCTGAGCGCGCAGCTGTTCTTCAATTTGTTTGCGATGACTAATATCCCATAGATATGCACGAGTACCGACAAACCTATCGTCATCTATTAATGGGACGGCGTGAACTTCCAGATAAAGAGTTGAACCATCTTTCTTTTTGCCTTTAAACTCATAAAATGGTGCAAGGTTCTTTCCATCCAATCTTGCACGATGAGTGCGCATCACCATTTTTATGTCGTTAGGATGGACGAGTGTTTCGATTGACTGGTTTTTTAATTCTTCATATTTATATCCGAATATTTCAGCAAATTTTTCATTATAATATCTAAATTTACCGTCAGCATCATCGATAAGAATCGCTACACCCGCCTTTTCAACAAGATCCCTATAGCGTTTTTCTGATTGACGCAGGGCTTCTTCCATATATTTTCGCCTGGTGATGTCTCGGATGATCCCAAGCGATCCCAAAAATTTCCTCTTTTTCTTTTTTACCTCTTTGTCATAATGACCTGTTGAACTAACATCACCCAGGGCAGTAACGAGACCTACAAATTCTTTGAGGTTTCGCTTTCCCCGTCGCCAGTTTTTTGATATTAAACGGATCTCAAGGTCCTTTGTTTTTCGTTCACCGGTCCGACGTTCATCAAAGAGTTTCGGCGCATGGGTATCACCAGTTTTTTTACCTATGAATTTTGGCAAAATATAGTGTCTTCCAAAACACCGTACATCATCAGGATGCACAATCTTGCTATAATGTTCGCCTACTAATTCTGCTGGTTCATATCCAAGAACTCGCACAGCTTTGCTAATAAAAGTAAAAGTCCCCTCAGGATCGATCTTATAGACGATTTCTGGTAGTTCATAAAGAATCGATTGATATATGTCCATTAATCCATCATTCGATTTTTGTACACTGTTAGTTTTTGTCTGTTGTTTTTCTAGGCGTTTCACTTTCCTCTTCAGTTTTTTTGGTGCTTTTTTCGAACCCCTCTTTGTTTTTTTGGTTGTCGTCATCTTATATAAATTACCTTCTCATTCCCCTGCCAAATTGTATAAATTTCTAAGGATTTGTCAATATGTCATATGTTTTCTTAACAACCCTTGATTTTACCTGGCGATACATTATAATCCTATTATGAAAGCGAAGAAAAAACACTGGACCAAAGTAATGTTCATTGATAAAGCGAAGCTGTGGCTTCACTGGATGGACCTTAATTGGAAACAGGCACCAAAAACAGTACGTAGTATCAAGAAAATACTGAAAGAATACAATATCACCAAAGGGAAATCTCTTGAACTGGGTTGCGGCAATGGGCGTATTTCAATCAACATGGCAAAGCAGGGATTCGAAGTTACTGGAGTGGATATCAGCAAACTCTATATTGATGAAGCGCGAAAGAAATCTGCCAGGATGCATGTAAAAACCAATTTTGTACAGGGTGATATCAGAAAGATCGACAAAATCGTACACGGAAAGTTTGATGTCGTTATCAGTATCTGGACTTCTATCGGCTTTTATGATCGGCAGACCGATGAGATAATATTCAAAAAGGTCGCCCGACTTCTCAAGAAAAACGGCGTGTTTTTGATCCTCAATACCATGTCGCGCGAAAGATTGCTGAGCATATTTTGTTCATCATTATATGAAGAAACAGATAAATATCTTAAACTCAATAGACATGTCTATGACAAGATGCGTTCGGTTATCCATAATAAGTGGATATTTTACAAAAAAATCAATAAGGATTTACTGTATGAAGATGAGTTCGATTTTGACTTGAGAGTCTATGCACTGCCGGAGCTTGTCGATATGGGTGAGAAAGCCGGCTTGCAGTACAGGCATGCTTATGACAGTCTTTTTACCCTGCGACCGGTGCAAGCTGACAGCGCAGCCAATTTAGTTTTTCAAAAAACCAGATAGATCAAAAAGACCAGGAGCGAACTCGGCTTAAGTTCAGCAACAAAAATAACTGATTAAGCGAAGATCGATTTTGAACTAAGGAGATTTACAGGTTTTTTTTAACCTTATAATAGACAGCAGCTTGCGACAGATTTTTCCCAGCAAGAGACTTCTTAAGTTTCTCCTTTCCTTCAACTCCGTATTCACCATCACGGACTTTCTTTAAATAATCTAATAATTCCGGTGATGGTACAGTACTTGTGATTTCGAACCCATGTTTCAGATAGGTGCGCAGCATCGGTGCACAGGATTGTGAAGCTACCCATGGATCATCGACTCCTGCTGATGCTAAGATAGTTTTCCAGCCGTTCGCTATTGCCCATTGAATAATACCCTTAAGGAGCGCGTGGCTAATACCCTGATTGCGGTAATCCTTGTGCACATGCCAGCAGTATATTCTTAGACTTGGGTCAGTTAATTCTTCAAATGTAGGCAAATCCATTTCTGTCATATCCGCGGTCGGGGCATATTTCAGCTGCTGGCAGCACATATCATTTTTCCCGGTTAACTCAGAAATGATTTGAGGGTAAAAGCGAGCGTGAGCGATCATCAGGTCATTTTCTATCGCTAACATTGCACAAGAACCATATGTTTCGACAAGACGGCTGAAGAACTTTTTATTCCTGATGAACATATCCCTGGTTGATTGTCTATCTTTTTCAGTAAGCTTATCGATATTTTCCGGACCGAGCGGTCCAACATGAATGCATCGGTAAAGTATAAAATCTTTAGTCATTGGTACTATCTTCATTTTTCCATTACGCTTTTGTGTATTTTAGCTATTCAGAAGATCATGTCAATATTGCTGAACAGAGTGTAGTTGAATGTTGGCACACCACATCCGGTTCGACAATCTATGCATTTTGGACTGGCGTCCCTTCATCTTTTTTTGTCAGCAGGTACCGATGTAGTTGCCCGATGCCTCGGGTCGGTCTGATAAATCCCGCAATCCTATCTGTAGAATTATAATACGAAGCGGGATAAATCGGACGATGACAGTTTGTGTTTTTTGGTATCTTGGGGTCCTCAATTTCACAGAGGTATTGCATAACAAGTACATGTTTGGCACCTCGCTTCTTGTTTGGTCTTTAGCGTATGCTTGATATTTGATGTTATTGTAGATTTCAGAATACACGGTTTTGGTTGAATGTGGGGAATTACAGAACAAGATACGGGATCCTCAATTTCACAATCACATTATAAATGTCAGCGAAATTGGGATTGACTTTAGTCTGGAATTCAGGATAATAAGTCAGGAGGATTTTATTATGAAGTTAAAAAATACAGCACAAAACATCCTTAGTGGTCTTATTTTTATTATAGGTTTTTACATGATCATAAAATTTGCCAGTGTGGCGCTTGCGCCAGTACTGAGCGGCATCGCATTCATGATCATTGGATTTTTGTTTTTATTAAAGAGATAACAACTAAAGCAACATAGCATTAAGAATTCACCTTGAAAGGAGGCATCATGATGTATCTATTCAAAAGATCAGTGCTTATATTATGTACAGGGATTGTGCTTTTTTCCGGCTTTGCACATGCTCTTAATGAAAAAGAAGTCATAGAAAAAACCGCTGCTTTTCTGGAGAACCTTAACTCCCAGGATAAATTTTCAGGAGCAGTTCTCATTGCCAAAGATGGCCTGCCAATCCTTAAAAAAACATATGGTTATGCCAACAGATCATTCGATATTCCAAATCAGACTGATACCAAATTCAACTTGGGATCAATGAACAAAATGTTCACGGGTGTAGCCATCCTCCAACTGGTTGAGAAAAATAAGCTCGCACTCGATGGCAAAATAATTGATTATATACCAAATTATCCAAATGAGGATGTGGCAAATAAGGTGACGATC
Organism: uncultured bacterium; assembly: GCA_965603515.1. Lineage (GTDB taxonomy): Bacteria > Hydrothermota > Tepidihabitantia > SM23-42 > SM23-42 > JAUVZL01. Next base: position 57,074 of record CBFDDH010000002.1, on the reverse strand, counting down.
CATCAATTACTGACACACACAAGTGGTTTGGCTAACTACTGGACAGATGAATTTATGAAGACTTCCAAGGATTTATATCGTGAGGTCAAGGATTATTTACCGCTATTTGTGAATGATCCTTTGCTTTTCGAACCGGGAAGCAAGTTCTCCTACAGCAATTCTGGTTTCGTGATGCTCGGCTATATCATTGAAAAGGTCACCGGGCAGAGTTATTTTGATTATGTAAGGGATAACATTTACAAACCTGCCGGCATGAACAATACCGACGCTTATGAAAACGATTATGTTGTGCCCAATCTTGCAGTCGGTTACACCAAGATGACGGCAAGACCCGATGAAATAAAAAATAACCTATTCTTGCACGTTATAAAGGGCAATCCTGCGGGTGGGGGATACTCGACTGTTGAGGATTTACTTTCTTTCGGCAACGCATTGATGGACTGCAAACTTCTATCAAAATTGCATACAGATTTGGCGATCAGCGGTAAGGTCAAAACAGACCCGCACATCATGTATTGTTATGGGTTCCGAGATCGAGTGGAAAATGGTCACCATATTGTCGGTCACACAGGAGGATTTCCTGGGATCAATGGATATCTTGGTATTTTTACAGACCTTGGTTATACGGTTGCTGTGTTATCAAATTTTGATAATGGTAATGCAGCTGTAACTCTATTCATTGAGGAACTATTAGTGGGCGAGACCCAGCGCACGAAAAATATAAAATTGACCAAGATGGTTCTGGATGAAGCCATTAAAAAAGGTTATGATGCAGCGGTGAAAATATACGAGAAGAACAAAAATATGGGTAAGATAGGCGAAAGGACAGTGAATAGCCGCGGCTACGGATTACTTACACAGGGAAAAGTCAAAGAGGCAATAGATGTATTCAGACTTAATGTATATCTTTACGCGACCTCTGCTAATACATACGATAGCCTTGGTGGAGCATATCTGGTAGCCGGAAATATAGAACTGGCGATCAAAAACTATAAGAAATCACTCGAGCTCAATCCGAATAATGATAATGCTCTTGAAAAACTCAAGGAAATTGAAAAGATCAGTCATTAAATCACCAAGTCATTCTGACAGACTTCAGTTATCAAGCAATCAGGTAATTGAGTAACGAGGTTATTAGTAAGCCATCGGGAATATTTTGGGTCCCTTCTTGTAGTAATAAGGAAGGAGGATAATTATGCGAAAAACATCACTTCTTATTTTTATGTGTTTGCTAATACTAATAGGTTGCAGCGAGAAAGATGTAGAAACAAGTATTAACCATGCCAAACCGGAGGGCTCACTCGGTAAAGTGGATATTGGTCGAGGTTTTGCCGGAGAAATAGATGCGGAAAAACCATACAGAAGCGAGACTGAAGAAAAAATCATCAAGACAGCGTATGCATCGATGAAGACTAACCGGGTCGAGCAAGCATATGACAAAGCGCTCAACCTGGTTAAAAAATACGATGCGATAATCCTCAATGCCAGTATGTCGAAGTATGATGATGGTGAGGAGGCACAACTATTGATAAAGCTTCCACCTATGCATTTCATGACATTGCTCGATGAGCTCAATACTATCGGTAAGGTTGAATCAAAATCAATAACTGAAGAGGATGTGACTGAAGAGTACTATGATGTAAAGGCACGACTAAAGAATGCACGAAAGGTGCAAGATAGGCTGTTCGGTATTTTGAAAAGAGCAAATAAGGTAGAGGATATTCTTAAGGTGGAGAAAGAGATTGAGCGGGTTGGTGAGAAAATCGAAGTTTTGGAAGGGAAAATCAGGTATTTCGACAGTAAAGTCGACTATTCAAGGATAACCCTCACGATTTACAGCAGAAAAGAGAAATTTATCGACCTGAGCGGTATTGGCAGCGGCTTTGGCAATGCTATAAAATACGCGATACATTTTTTCTTTGTCATTATTTGGTTTATCATTATTATTATTCCATTGATAGTAGTGATCCTGGTCTTGCGACCGGTAGTTCCCTTTATTATTAGAAGGATGAAGAAGAAGAAGTTAAAGTAGGCACGCTTCGCTCCGTACAACTTCGTTTTGCATCGCTGTTTGTCACTACAGGGCTCGCGGGATAAATAAGGGGTAAGACGCAAAATATAAAAGACTGGATCGTCCGATCCCTTCGACATATAACTCAGGACTACAGCAAGTCGGACGATGACAGACCGGGTTTATGTAACACAAGATAAATATTCTTCCAGCAATTGATACATTGTTAAGTAAAATCTGGACTTTGTGAATCATTTTGTTTATAATCATAACATGAAAATAATTATAATTGGTGGGACGAGATTTATTGGACCAAGTATCGTTAAAAAATTGCATGAGCAAGGTCATACCATTGCACTCTTTCACCGAGGGAAAAGCAAGGCTGACCTGCCTGAAGATATCCCACATATCTTTGGTGATCGCAATAGCTTAGCTGATTTTCGCAATGAGTTTGCAAAATTCAAACCTGAGGTTGTGCTTGATATGGCGCCGATAACTGAAAGACACGCACAGACCGTGGTCGAAGTATTCCGCGGTATTACAGAACGCGTTGTGGCAATAAGCAGTCAGGATGTTTACCAGGCATACGGTCTTTTGCTTGGCATCGAAGATGGTGAAATGCAACCGACTCCGGCAGATGAGGATGCAGCGCTGCGCACAAAGTTTTTCCCTTATCGTCAGGATAAACCGAGACCCGATGATGATCCCAGAAAGATTCTTGATGATTATGATAAGATACTCGTCGAGAAAACGATCATGAGCGATGCAGAATTAGTTGGCACTGTGCTTCGATTACCCATGGTCTATGGTCCTCTTGATTACCAGCACCGCCTTTACTCATACGTGAAGCGCATGGCCGACAAAAGACCGACGATCATAATGGAAAAAAGCATGGCCGACTGGCGGTCATCTGTTGGCTATGTAGAAAACGTTGCTGATGCGGTCGTTCTGGCAATTATTGATGCCCGGGCGCAAAATCGCATATACAATGTTGCAGAAAGGGAAAATTTGAAACAGTCTGATTGGGTGAAAAAAATCGGTGAGGCTTTCGGATGGGATGGTAAGGTTGTCGTACTACCCAAGGAGAAGCTGCCGGAAAAAATGCATGCTGATTTTCGCGCTGAACAAGATCTTACCGTCGATACATTGAGAATAAGGAATGAACTCGGCTATAAAGAAATAGTACCGACGCATGAAGCGATAAAGATAACGATCGAGTGGGAACTTGAGAATCCTCCGGCAAATATCGATCCGGAAGATTACGATTACAAAATAGAGGATGAAATACTAGAAAGGCAGTAGGAAGAAAGAACCAAATTCCAAGTTCCAAGAACCAAAGGGATGACAAAGAGTATCAGAGTCCTGGAGTAACGAGGTAACGAAGAACACACTACGTAGAACGAGGAGCTTCTCGACTCGTGCTACTCGCTCGAAGAGTAAAAAGGGAGAAGAGAGTAGAAAGTAGGGGGTAAGGCGTAGAGAGTAGGGCGCAAAATATAAAAGACTGGATCGATCGTCCGACTAAATCGGACGATGACCCCGATATAATAGCTTTGCCATTATACGGGGCATTTCAGTAGACTCAATATCTCCGATCTCTCACTACATTCGAGATTTCCAGCCTCTCGCCATGCTCGAGATCTTCAACAGGCGGGATGAATAGGGAGAGCGTTGACACGGAAATATCTTCGATTATAATAGACAGACAATCACTAGACCAGAAAGATACTAGATGCTAGACAGGATAGATTTTAGGTGTTAGATAGTAGATATTTGTAAAAAAGAGCCGGGATGGCGGAATTGGGAGACGCGCTAGGTTCAGGACCTAGTGCCCGTAAGGGTGTAGGGGTTCAAATCCCCTTCCCGGCATTGAGCAAGAGCCAAGTTCCAAGAGCCAAGTTCCAAGAGCCAAGTTCCAAGAGCCAAGTTCCAATTGGACAACTACTCTATAAATTCCGAGCTTGGATCGCGGTTCTTTTTTTTATTCTACTCGTCATTTTCTCAAGACCCGGACAGGTTAATATTATCCCTTATTTTATGATATTTATTGGATCGATCATTAGATTTTGGGCGGCTGGATATATCGGCAAAAAAGCCAGAGCGACAAATTTTTCCACCGGGTGCAGAATAGTCAATGCTCCTTATAGATATTTAAAACACCCTTTATATGTCGGGAACTTTTTTCTTGTTTTAGGTGTTGTTCTACTCTTTAATCCAGCGACATGGTTTGGAGTTCTTGTTATGGTTGTGTTTTTGCTCGTGTATAGGTTTATTATTATGAGCGAATCGAATTATCTAAAAGATTTGCCCCAAACAAAGGCACACTTCAAGTTGGTGAATTGTAAAGGCGAAATATCGACAATAATCGTCGTCATAGTTGTTTTATTAATCCACTACTTGGTTGGGAAGAACCTAAGTCCTTTGCACTTTTGATAAAGCATTGTCAATATTGTTTTTCTCTAGCTTTATGATTCTTGTCATTGCGAGCAAATCCTGCCAATAGGCGGGATGAGCGTGGCAATCTCAATATACCTCGAATGAGCAACATCGTGTTTTTTCAACGCTTTACTCTACTTCGGAGATTGCGCAGCTTGTTCCGAACGTAGTGAGGAATCTCGTTCCTTCCGCCATTCAAAAGGCGGACAGGCGCAATGACAAATTAGTATTTCAAAAAGGTGGAGATGAGTCAGGTGAAGAATGTATTGACATGATACCCATTTCTGTCTACACTTAAGTATAATAAGGAGGTGTATAAACATGTTATTAATTGTACTCTTATTATCTCAATGGCAGTGGAATCAACTGCCCGGACCGTATCTTGGTTATATTTCAGATGTTGAAATCCTTGATCATACCGGCACAAATCTCTTGGTGAGTACGTGGTATGGCAATTTCGGTGGGATGTATCGATCAATTAATGGCGGTCAGACCTGGTCAATCTCTGCATCAGGCATTGATCCAAGCATTGGCAATGGCTTGAACTCTATCGCTTCATCCCCGATCGATCACGATATCGTACTTTGCGGCACTGCATTCTTGGGTGGGAATACAGTATACCGCAGCACAGATGGTGGTCAAAATTGGACACCGACTTCATATGCTGGAAGTCACATCCGTGGTATGAAGTTCTTTCCCGGATCGAGTAATAATGTATTATTAATAGGTGGAGGAATATATAAATCGACTGATAGCGGTAATTCATGGACCTTGAAACATAGTGTTACTAATGGCAGGGCTTTCTGTTTTAAGCGAAATCAACCAGATACTATTTTCGCCGCAACACAACTCGGTGTTTTGATCTCAACTGACCAGGGTGAGACCTGGGCGAATACGCCATTTGACAAATATGCCTACGATATTGTAGCTGATCCTGAAGCACCAGATTCACTTTACGTTGCTGGACTAATCCAGGGTGTGTTCAGGTTGAGAAATAATGGTAATGTCTATGATTCTTTGGGACTCGGGGGTTCTTACAATACAACGATCGCATTTGACTCGATTTCGAGGAAAATTTATGTGGGTGGCTATGCAGGTAATGGAAGAATCCGTGTGAGTGATGATCTCGGACAGTCTTGGTATGAATATCGATCAGACCAGATCTTTGATAGCTGGATCAATGACGTCGAAGTGCCAGTGAATAATCCAGATATAGTTATTGCAGGATGTAATAGTGCTGGCGTATGTATTCTCACTCCTGCTGATAGCATATGGGAGCTCTCTTCTCACGGAATAAGTCAGGGGATAATACGGACTATTGCACCAGCACCAACAAATCCCAATATAATATATGTTTCAACGAGCATGGTCGGCATATGGCGCAGCACTGACGGCGGTGCAACCTGGTCAACTGACCCACAGGGTTTGACCTGGGGGAAATTACATCAAACCGAATATTTTCCAGCCGGTCTTGCAGTTTCACCGAATGATGCGGATATCGTCTATGCAACTTTTTGGGGGACTGGTCCTGATTATTATCATGCGGTTCTGAAAACTACTGATGGCGGGCAGACCTGGGTGGAAAAGACAAATGGACTTGATACGATTCCTTCTGGACATCGCATTTACTGGGTAGCTATCCATCCATACACAGATGACACTTTGTTTCTTGCAACTTCTTATGGTGCATTCAAGAGTACTGATGCAGGTGAGACATGGGTAAGGAAAAGCACTCATCATCTATATTGGATAGAAGTCGATCCTATTGAGCCAAATCGTCTTTATGCGACGACTGCATGTGCAGCATATTATAGTGACAATGGAGGAGAAACCTGGGTTGATAGAAGTAATGGTCTTTCTAATATGTCAGATGTAATGATGATCGATGTTGATCCGCAGAGCAATAATATTGTCTATGCTGCTCTGTGTGGGCTGGAGACATTCGATCTTCTATCTGGTATATATAGATCGACAGATCATGGTGCTCAGTGGGTGAGGATGAGTAGTGGTCTCCCTGACCCACCGATCATGCGCCCGAGGGTAATGGTTGATACGATCAGCACTTCGATATGGGCAACAACACCACTTCTCGGAACTGGTATCCCTGGTATTTATCGCTCACTCGATCAGGCTTCATCATGGTCACCTTATGATGCGAATTTGAACACAAATCGAACAATGTTTTTGGCACTTGGCTATTATCCGCTTCTGGGTACACAACACAGTGGCATATGGTCTTATCATGAAGTGGGGATTCACGAAGATAAAAGACTACAGGAGTTGAATTTATTTTCTGTCTATCCAAATCCTACAAGAGGCCCGATCACAATCAATTATGACCTGACCAGAAGGAGTGATGTAAGAATAAGAATTATCGATTGCGCTGGTCGAGTGATCGAGGAACTCGTTAATAAAGTTGTTGAACCTGGTCATCATAATACGGTTTTTCAAAGTGAGTTACCGTCTGGTGTTTATTTTGTGGATTTGAAGATCAACGGGTTAAGCTCGGCAGGAAGATTTGTGATGATCAAGTAGCGCGATATTATTGTAGTCCAGGGATCTTTACTTTGCTAATAACTGTCAGTATCTAAATCGTTGATTTTTTCAAAATCGTCCTGATAATCGAAACCGCTTTCAAAACCATGAATATCGCATGAATCTTGCGGTTCAGTGCTATTGATAAAGACTTCTTCGCTTACCTTGGGGCAGAATTGGCGTGCCAGAAGACCAGTTTGTGAGCAGACGCGGCGTTCTACTAACCCACCGGGTTTGGGGAATACACCGTAAGGTGGTTTGTTTATTTCATCCATAAGATCGCCCCATATCGGCGCTGCAACATTGCCGCCGGTTGCTCCTCTGAATATTCGGTCATTGTTATCATTGCCAACCCATACTCCACAAATATACTTAGGTGTGTAGCCGACAAACCATGTATCAGAATAATTATTGGTCGTACCTGTTTTTCCTGCAGCCGGTCCTTTGAAATATCTTCTTATGCGATAAGCCGTGCCGCCGTCGACTACCGAGCGCATCATACTGGTCATAATATAGCTGATCTGCGGCGACAGTTTATTTTCAGGGAAGGGGCTATTTATTTCAATGATTGTGCCATCACGATCAGTTATCTTCCGTATGTAATTGGGTGCGATTTTTTCTCCCAAATTGGCTATTGTACCAACCGCGCTAGCCATTTCTATCAAATTGACATCACAAGAACCTAAAGCTAAAGATACGACTGCAAGCAGCGGTGAACCCACACCGAGGTTATGGGCATACTGTACGACAAGTTCTGGTCCGATATTACGTATTAAACGGATTGCCGCAAGATTCCTGGAATGTTTTAGCGCTTGCTTTATGGTAATCGGACCCATAAATTTACGGTCATAATTAGACGGTCTATATATGCTATCCATACCAGCTACTTCAAGGACAATGGGTAGATCGAGAACAACGTCAGACGGTGTGAACCCGTTATCGATCGCAGCAGTAAAAACAAAGACTTTGAAGGCACTGCCTGCCTGTCGTTTGGCTTGTGTTGCACGATTCCATTTACTCTGGGAAAAATCCCGACCGCCAATCAAGGCTTTGACTTCACCGGTGTGGTAATCCATGACAATAAGCGCACCCTGGAGATAAGGTATGTATTTCAATGTATCATCCAGACCTATTGAATCGAATTTCGCTTTTGTATTTTTAAACCTATAATCTTTTTCAATCTGAACCAGATGTTTTTCCACGATCTCTTCAGCGGCTTTCTGGATATCAGTATTCAATGTCGTATAGATATGCGCGCCACTGCGATAGAGGAATTCAGGTCCATACTTGAGCTGGAGATACCTTCTTATTTCTTCAACATAATATTCACCAAAACGCTTCTGCTTTTTATGTTCGATGACGATTATCGATTCTTCCACTGCTTCTTCATATTGAGCGCCGGAAATAAGGTTGTTCTCAGACATCACCCTTAATACTAAGTCTCTTCTCTTTTTGGCAATAACCGGATGTTTATACGGAGAGTAATTCTCAGGTGATTTTGGTAGGGCGATCAAGAGCGCACATTCAGTCAGGGTTAGCTCGGTGATGTCTTTGTCAAAATAATATCTTGCCGCCGTAGCTACGCCATATCGCCCCTGACCAAAATTGATCTGATTCAAATATCGTTCAAGGATTTCATCTTTTGTATAGACTCGTTCAATACGGATCGCAAGCGCCATTTCTTTCAACTTTCTGCCCATAGTCTGCTCGAGTGTAAGAAACATATTTCTGGCTAGCTGCATTGTTATGGTGCTGCCTCCCTGCACGACCCGCATGTGCATGATATTGTTGATAAGCGCTCTGACAAGGGCAAGAAGATCGACGCCCCAGTGTTTGTAAAATGCCTTATCTTCAATGCAGATCACCCCATCTTTTATATAATGCGGGATGCGCTCCAGTTTTGCCATTTCCCGTCTCTCAATGAAGAATTCACTGATCAAATCATTGTTATCATCGTAAACTCTTGTGGCAATTGGAGCCATGAAAAAGGATATTGATTCAGTGGGCGGCAGATCTTGGGTAATTGAAATATAGCCACCAGCACAAATACCAAATAATAGCGAGATAAGTATGATAATTGCCCAGCGAATGCGGTGACGTTTATTGAAGCGTTTTTTTGTTCTTCGCATTAAAATAGATAAATTTTAGCCGGGTCGATCCTGAACGTAAACAGTCCCTCAGCACACGGTAAAAGTCCTTCACGTAGAGAGGCCGATAACGCTATTTTACCCCGGCGACCGTAGATATAATGTTTATTACCCAGTGGTTTAGCAATATCGGTCGTGATTTTAATTTCCGAGCCCTTTTTCATTGAGAAATCAGTCGGTCTTATACTGATAGGGTGATATCCTTTGTTGCATAAACACTCTTATCGCATATCTTAATGACTTTATTTGGCTGGAGCTTTACCATGCTTCCAAATAATACGTAATATTTTAATAAGCGTACTTCTGAGTTCTTTTCGCGACACGACAAGATCGATCATGCCATGTGCTAAGAGATTCTCTGATCGCTGCAGGCCCGGCGGAAATTTCTCACCGATAGTCTGTGCAGCAACACGGGCACCAGTAAAACCAAGCAAGGCTCCAGGTTCAGTGATGATGATATCGCCCAAAGAAGCATAGGAAGCCATGACACCGGCGGTTGTTGGGTGGGTGAGGATCGAGATATAGGGAATCTTTTTCTGCGCTAAGAGTGCTAACTCAGCAGATGTCTTTGCCATTTGCATCAAGGAAAGAATTCCCTCTTGCATTCGGGCGCCACCAGATGCCGATAAGATTATAAGGGGCAATCCTTTTTTACATGCGGTCCGTGTTGCACGGGCTATTTTTTCACCTATTACCGAACCCATGCTGCCGCCCATAAAAGCAAAGTCCATAGCTGCAAAGACCACTGGGATCTTTCCGATACTGGCAAAACCATAGACAGCACCTTCTTTCATGCCGGTTTTCTCCTGAGCGGCCTTTTGTTTTTTCTTGTATTCAGGAAAATCCAAAGGGTCAAGGGGCTCAAGATCCTTATCTTTTTCCTCTAGTTTAGCGTCATCAAATAACAGGGAAATATAGTTGTGATGGTTTATCCTAAAATGGAAATTGCATTTTGGGCAAATCCAGAGGTTCTTTTCCAGTTCTTTACGATACAGTATTTCCCCACAGGTTTCACATTTGACCCACAACCCATCGGGCAATTTCAACTTTTCTTCAGGCTTTGCCTTAACTTTCTTCTTAAACCACATAGATCTTATTCTAACTTATTTTGGAAAAATGTCAAGCACCGAGCCCTATTTTTCTATTTTTTGATCAAGCAGGTAGGGATTTTCTCGCCTTTCTTCGCCTATCGATGTCTTATCGCCATGCCCCGGGCATACAATTGTATCATCAGGCAGGTTCATCAACTCTCTGACTGATTTCATGATGTCTTCGAAAGAGCTGTCTTCAAGATCTGTCCTGCCAATGGATCTATTGAACAATGTGTCACCAGTGAAGACTATGTGCTCTTTTTCCATATACAGCGATATACTGCCAGGGCTATGTCCAGGCGTGTGGATTACCACGAGTTCCAGCTGTCCAACGTCTATCACATCACCGTGACTGAGGAGTCGGTTAGCCGGAGGAGAAGCGTGCATCTCCATGTTGAATCCACAGGCATCGCACTTCACAAGGGCTTTTCCCTGTTGTTCCAGAATGTCTAGGTTTGCCCTAACATTACCACATGCCGGGCATGAAGGTTCCTTATGGTTTCTAATCATTTCCAGTATCTTTCCCCAGGGCTCAGGCAGCAGCGGCGCGTCCTGCTTATGTACAAGAATCTCGGCACCGGTGGCTTTGTTCAAGACACCATTGCCTCCGATATGGTCAGGATGGTAATGAGTATTAATAATATATTTCAATTTCAATTTTTGTCGCTTGATTGCGCTAAGAATTCTGATTTCTTCCTCTTTTCCTCTCATGTCAGGATCGACGATAAATGCTTCCAAGGTATCCTCGCACGCAACGAGATAGCAATTCGTCTCTATGGGTCCGAAAACAAAACGTTTAATCAACATTCTCATTAAATTATCCTGAATTCTATAGTAAAGTCAAGCTGGAAACAATAAAATTTAGTCTCGATTGTTATGATTTAACCGCGTTTGTACTTTTATCTCGGTACTTTGAGTATTAGGACAATGCCAATAACTCCAAAGAGCATATTGGGAAGCCAGGCAGCGAGGAGCGGGTCCATTAGTCCTGCAACGCCGTAGGCACGGCATGATTGAATGAGTCCCCAATAGGTAAATGCCAGGGCGACACTTATGCCTAAGCCAATTGCAATGCCGCCTTTTTTAAGCACAACAGAAAGTGGAAGTGTGATGAGCAAGATGATCATTGTTATTATAGGGTTGGAAAAACGGTAGTTCAGTTCCACTTCCTCTTCTGCAACATTTTCACCAGCACGGGCTCGTTTCTGCACAAATTCATAAATCTGGACAAAATTCATCTCCTCAACTGGCTTTATTCTCTTCGTGAAATCCTCGGGTTTTTCCTTGAGCTCGGGCATTTCTAAGACTGAATAGGTTTTCACTATTTCATTGCCCTGCTCGTCAAATTCCCGATATGTTGCCTGGTTGAATTTCCAGAACCCCTCATATAATCCAGTTTGAGCATCTATTCTCTTCCTAATTTTGTTCTCTTTAGATATCTGCCAAAGGATAACCATATTGATCCTTTGCGTTTTAGCATCAAACCGTTTGATAAAATAAACCCAATTATCTTCACCATGATAGAAGAAATTATCGCGTCTGTGCTGCGGTCTTTTAGGTCGCTTATAGATCTTTTCCTGCTGATGCTCAAATAACCTGGCTTGGGACCAGACACCGATCGTTTCTTGGAAAACAAAAGTCAGCGCGGAAATCACCAGACCGGTAGACAGAATCAACAGAAACAGGCGGTTCGTATTTAAACCACACGTCTTAAGAGCTACGAGCTCTTTGTTTTTCGTCATAATACCGAAGATAAAGAAGACAGCCATTATCGACCCTATGGGGATGAGGAGTACAATGTAAGAAGGTGTCAGGTAGACATAGTAGAGGAGAATATCCTTTGCTAAAGCATCTTTGGCTAAGAATTTTCCCAGATTGTCAAATAGGTTAATTACAACATAAATGAATATCAGAACACCCAGGCAAAGGAATAGATATTTCAGGAAACTTCCGAGTACGTAACGGTTAATCACTTTCATTTTAGAAACCGCTTGAGAGGAGACCTTTCATACTCAGCGAGAACAAAGAGGTATAACCCTGAAACAAGGAGAACAATATTGGGTAACCACATTGCCCAGTACGGCGAAAAACCACGTCGGTCGGCGAATTCCTCACCCGCAAGGACAAGGATATAGTACGACGAAAACAGCAGGATGCCGATAAGAAGTCCTCCAATCCCACCGCGCCGGGAAAGATAGCCTAATGGAGCACCTATTAAAACAAAGAGGATGCAGGCAACAGCCAATGAGAATTTCTTATTGAATTCAACTATATAGCGTGAGATTTTCCTTTTTTTGCCTTTTATTACATTGAGCTTTTTCCCTATTTTGAACCGTGCAGCATCAAGATCGGTGATGTCGCCGTTAATAAACCTGGTGATCGCTACCGTACCTATATCTGCTATCTCAGTGTTCAATGATACAATCTCCTCTCTTGTTTGATCTATTCTTGATTTAAGTCCAAAGATATTAAGCTCATTTTGATTCCGATGTTTTCTTTCTTTTCTTATTAGTTCAGTATTAACCGACATATTGATCGTCTGTTTGCTGAAATTGGTACGCTGGTATGTAGCATTATCAATGAGCTGATGGAGCTCACCATTATAGAGAACGAATTGAAGGATCTCATCTTCCTGGAAATCTTTGAGTTCACCATGAGGAGCAGTCATCATTAGATCATTGCGGAGATCATAAATTGTTATATCATAGAGTTTGGACCGGTGTTCATCCTTTCTTCCGACATACACCATATAACCAGGGAATTCTTTTGTAAAGACCCCTTCAGGTAATCTTATAGCTGGTCGCTTCCTCGACACATCAAGCATGAGGTTTCTCACCCGATGGTTTGATTCAGGGAGTACGAAGCTATTGAAAAAAATGAGGAAAAACATAAACAAAAGAGTTGCTATAAAAGGTGTTTTCACAATAGAAAAGAAAGTCTGACCACTTATTTTCAGGGCAAGGATCTCGTTGTCTTGAGAAAAACGACCAAAGGTCATAACAATCGCCACAAGAATTGCCATTGGTGCGGTATATGAAACGATTAAAGGCAAGGTATAGATCAGTATTTGACCGACTATATCAAGTGGTAACCCTTTTCTTACAAAGAGATCAATGAGACGAAACAATTGGTCCATTAAGAGAATAAAAGTCAGTGCTACAGCTGAGAACAAGAAAGGTGGTATGAATTCCCGAAGAAAATAGCGATCTATTAATTTAGTCAATCAACCCTCTATCTTTAAGTCGGGCGATCCCTTTGGCAGCAGAGATGACCGGGGCTTTTGCATCGGGGTCTAAGTCAGCGTTGAAATCCATGATCCCGAGATGGACCAATCTCATGTACGGCAGGTAAATAAAGGAGTTGCTTTGTACACTTTTCATCGTATAGAGTCTCTCTGGATAAACGGGTTCGACTAATTTATCTAAAAGAACGATGAGATTTCTATTAGTCAATGTATCATTATCATAGAATTTGCTGTCGGGAAATAATGGAAGATATTTCTCAGATACTGCAAAGACCATTGGATCCGCATATACTAATCGATCAGTTGCGCCACTAATAATTTCTGCATAAAGTCTTCTGGTCAAAGCACATTTTTCATTGAAAATGCTGATGATCGGTGGTTGTAAATTATTGAGCAAGGTTGAGAGGTCATTATATTGCTTATTCGTGCGGTAATACTGGAACAGGTTGAGGTAAACATTCTCATCCGTGCTGCCGATTTTCACGAGTCGTTTTAAGACATGTATTGCTTCAGTCGTTTGATCGAGTTTCTTGTGACAGTCATAAAGGTAGTACAGGGTAGTTTGAGATCCAGCGTGTTCGGCATAATATGTGCTAAAGTGTTTTGCCGCTTCCTGAAAAAGCTCGGCTTGATAATCAACTAATCCTTTTTCAAATTCGCTACGGCGGTGAAAAAAACTTGAGCAGCTTAGGATTAGTAGTACTAAGGTCCAAAAATAATGGCGAAACGGCATTCTCTAAGGAGTTCTATGTTATTCTTCGAACCATGGATGCGACGTGCATCTGGTCCAGAGATTTCAATATCAGTTCGAGCCTCACCAATAATATCGATTGCCTGGATCAACAATGGATTTTGACCGATTCTCGGGTTGTTCAACAGATCTCGTGTTGTGTATAATACCAACCCTCTATCAATAATAGAGTTCTGGTCAGCAAAACTGATTGAGTATACCTCTTCCATCATTTCATTATAGATCTTTGGGAAAAGACAAGGTTTCAGATTGAAACCTCGACAATCGATGACAATACCTGTATACATAGTGGACTCGATCTGTTCTGGTACAAGCTCGAGACCTTGGGGAACTGCTCTACCAGCAGGCCATTCCTGTCCACAGCACGGACACAGCATAGGAACGACGAGCTTCACAGAAGATGCTTTAGGCAGGAGATGTGCCAATATTTTGTTCCTCAAAGTAAGGTGGTAGACGTATTCGATGCTGCCGTCGGTTAAGTAATTCTGCTTGAGAATACGGTAATCTAATAATAGGCTGGTGATTTGATTACTGAGCTGGACGTTGGTCTGGAGAAAATCCATGATCAGTATATCTCGATCATACTGCAGCGCATTAAACTCCTTTTTCAATAGATCAAAAGCAGTTATTTGATCATTCGCTGATGCTTTAAGCGTATATGTTTCCCAGTCCATCTCATCTGGAAAAGGACCGGTAGCGAGGACACAAAATAAAACAAAGAAAACTGTCGATTTCACCATCATACCTCCGTGCGATTCATTCATGAATCGCGGCTAATGGCTAATAGCTTATTGCATATGGCCAATAGTGAACAGTTTTATTAGCCATCAGCTATTAGCTGTTCGTTGTGCCGCATACTGCGGCACACAGCGGGCGACGGGATTTGAACCCGCGACCCTCGGCTTGGGAAGCCGATGCTCGACCCCTGAGCTACACCCGCAAACTCAAAAAAATTATATGCCAAATGATTTAGATGTCAAGATTGATGATATCTTGTTTACTCACTATTCTTTGACTGGCCACATAGTTGACAGCGATTCAATTCCTTTGCACAATCGTAGCAATAAGTATAAGGCGTGGGGTTAACGGCGCAGTGTTGACACGGGGCAAGTTCAGATGCATAGATATCGCGACATTGAGGGCAGAGATACTTTTCACCATCATCAAGCCACTGTTCTAACGAGCAGTTTTCAATAAGACATACGATCAGTAATAGTACGATGAATGCAATACAGAATCGTTTACTACCCATTGCCTTTTTAAAAAACATATCTAACATAAATAGACCAATGATCGAGATCGGTCAAATCCTCGTAATTATTTACATCGATTGACAGGTATTGATTCGGTTGCCAGCCAAGGCCAAAAGAATAGCTGTAATTCAACGAGTGAGATATGTGCCCATTGACAAGACCGGTATCAGTTGATTCTTTGAGATCCTTGTAATTGTAAAAGAATTTTGTGCCAAAGCGCAGATAGACTTTATTGATCAGATATTCAACCGCTAGAGGGATTCTGAAGCTATTGGTAAAAGCTCGGAGATCATTACCGGTTGAAAAATCCCGGGTTGGTTGATAAAGTAAATCATTGCGTAAGCCAATTATGACAAAACTCCTCTCTGCTATTGGCAATGCTTTTGCCCAACCGATCCGAGTGGTGAATGCATTGGCAAAATATTTGAGCTCTTTCTCATAATTTCCAAGGTCGAGGTATATTGAGTAGGGTAATAATCTGATGTCGGCAGTTGTGATCGGACCACCGAAGTCGATAAAACAGGAAGTGAACCTGTTTGCTTGAGAAACACTTGTGTAGAATAGTCCGGCACGAGCACTTGGTATGCCAACTCGCTGACTGTAGATCTCACTAATATCCCATTGTTCAAACCTTTCGTAAAACCCGGCGGCGATCCTCAGATTGATATTCAGCTTGCCGATATTAAAAGATGTTTGTGACCCGATAAAATACTCAAGATCCCTTACCAAATGGTAGAGCGATGCATTTTCCTGTTCATAACGGTTGATAATACCATCGTTAAACAAGTTCCATATCTCGTCTTTAGCTCTTAACAACCACAAGTCTTCAAAGTAAATAGAATACTTTCGCCAAGCCGGATAATTCGGGGAGGCTTCGTACTGATAATCTACCCAGTATTTTGCAAGGATGCCGATACGGCTCGAGCTGAGAGCTATGCTCAGAGGTTGAGCTGAGGTTACATCATAGGCAATGCCGAGCATTTTCTTATTGAATATTTGAGGGTTTTGATAAAGGTCGGTTTCATAATCAGGGATAAGCCAGGCAAAATCAGTTCCCAACGCCTTGATACGGGTTGAATATTGCAGTCCATTAACCAAACATACTAAGAGCATTATGCCTATTAGTAATCGCTTCATATTTTCTCCTATTTTTCCGGTGACTTTTCAAAACAAGTGTAGTGATGAGTACTGGTTTGTCAAGATGATAGATTGACACAGAGTTGTTTCTCGATATAATCTTCGTAGAAGCTACTTAACAAAGGAGGTGAATAGGATGAAAGCATACATTTTACTAATATCGGCATTGATTTTAACGATTTCCTTTATTTCTTGCGGTGAGAAAAAAGATAGCCCAAAAGTCGGTGATCTTACTCCTTTAGCAATAGGATTTGTAGAGTCACTCGTAAAGGAAGATTTTGCTAATGCCGTAAAGAATTTTGATAATACAATGAAAGGTGTAATGCCTGAAGCAAAACTTCAGGAAGCGTGGCAGGGGCTACTTGCACAAAGCGGGTCTTTTAAGAAACAGACTGGCGTTCGGCAGACACAAGAACAAGGCTTCAACATTGTATTCGTAACCTGTGAATTCGAGAACGCAACGCTTAACATTAAGGTTGTTTTCAATAATACAAACGAAATCTCTGGACTTTGGTTCGTGCCGTAGTGTGTTGGAGTTAAATTTCGACAGGGGTGACCGAGAATGTCGAAATTTCTTGGAGTAGAGCCTTTAGGCTCGTTATAAGCGGATAAAAACTCCTGAAATTTCATCTATTTTTTAACGCAGACCAAGGTCTGCCACGCCATCTTTTGAGTTCTCGGTTAGCTTCTTTAGATTTGAACTCCAGTATTTTACTTGACGTTGGTAGAAAAATCAGTATAATTGTTAATGGAAAGCATAAAGTATAAACAAGGCCTTACATTTGATGATATTTTATTAGTCCCCCAATATTCTGATACCTTACCCCGCGATTGTGCGGTTGCGACGAAATTCTCAAAGCATATCAGTTTGAAAATCCCGATTGTCAGTGCAGCAATGGACACTGTGACTGAATCAGCTATGGCAATTGCCGTTGCGCAACAGGGGGGTATCGGCGTTATTCACAAGAACATGTCGATCAAAAGACAGCAGAGTGAAGTGCGCAAAGTGAAGCGTTCACGTGGTGGCATGATCGTGGATCCGATAACCGTTTATGAGGATTCTCCGATACGTCTTGCCAAGGAAGTAATGGATAAGTACGGCATTTCTGGGGTTGTGGTTCTTGATAAGAAAGAGCAGATCGTTGGTATTCTGACAAATCGCGATATCCTCTTTGAGAAAAATCTTACTAAAAAAGTAAAGGATATTATGACCCGTGAGAAATTGATAACCGCACCTGAAGGAACAAGTTTGGAAAAGGCACAGCAAGTACTCAAGAAATATCGTATAGAAAAACTACCGATTGTCAGCAAAACTGGTAAACTAAAAGGGTTAATAACAGTGCGTGATATCATAAAGAAAATGGAACATCCGGATGCCACGGTTGATAAGATCGGTCGATTATGTTGTGCTGCTGCGATAGGTATTGGTAGAGATACAGAGACCCGCGCCGGGGCTCTTGTTGAAGCGGATGTTGATGCACTGGTTATTGATACAGCACATGGACATTCAAAGAGCGTATTCAGTATGACCAGACGCATAAAGAAACTGTTCCCAAGAATTGAACTCGTTGTCGGTAATGTCGCAACTGCAGAAGCAACTAAGGGATTGGTAAAACTCAACGTTGACGGTATTAAAGTCGGTATTGGCCCGGGGTCAATATGTACAACGCGGATTGTCGCCGGTATTGGCGTTCCTCAGGCAACGGCAGTAACAGACTGTGCGCGTGCTGCTAAGGAGAAACGGATACCAATAATCTCAGATGGTGGTATACGATATTCAGGTGATGCTGTAAAAGCACTTGCCTGCGGTGCATATTGTGTTATGATCGGGAATCTTTTTGCCGGAACTGAAGAAAGCCCAGGTGAAAGTATTTTGCTTGAAGGGCGACGATACAAAGAATATCGTGCTATGGGTTCACTTGGTGCTATGCCCAAAGGTTCAGCTGATCGTTATTTCCAGGAATCAGCCAAGAAATTTGTGCCCGAAGGGGTCGAAGGAAGGGTTCCTTATAGAGGTTTGGTTAAAGATGTTATTTTCCAACTGGTTGGTGGTCTAAAGGCTGGCTTGGGATATTGTGGTGCAAAGAACATCAAGGCATTACAGAAAAAAGCAAGGTTTATGATGGTAAGTCCGGCCGGTTTAAGAGAGAGTCATCCGCATGATATTACGATAACCAAGGAATCGCCAAATTATGAGATCCGAGGCGTGTGAACCTGCGTTTACGATAATCGCGCCGTATTATGACACTTTAATGTCTTTTGTTAATTACCCTGCCTGGGTTACTTATATCGAGAATATCTTAGCTCTGCACAACAGAAACGAAAAGCGGATACTCGATATCGCGTGTGGCACTGGTATCTGCCTTGAACTATGGTCTCAAAGAGGATATACAATTTTTGGACTTGATATGTCCATGTCCATGCTGGCGATCTGTAAACAGCGATTTGCGTATTCAAACAACGGTTCTGTTCATTTGATCAATGGAGATATGAGGCGAATAGGGTTTGCAGGTAAAATGCCGATCATTACGTGTCTATACGATAGTCTCAATCATTTACTAAGCGTTGAAGACCTGTTTGGATGCCTGCAGAATATATATGATGGACTGGAACCAGGAGGGATCTTTGTCTTCGACATGAACACAGTTCACTGCTTGTGTGATGAATGGGGCAATTCTACGTTTTATCGAAAAGATGATAAGATCAATTCCATCTGGATAAATAGTTTTGATCCCACTACTTGTATTTCTACTTTGGAAGTCAAATTAGAGATCAATGAAAATGGCACGACTAAAACACTCAGCGAATTTCATCAGGAACGCGGATATCAATTGTCTCTGATACGTAGTATGCTGCATAAAATAGGTTTCAGGAGTAGTCTATACAGACATCTGACTTTCCAGCCAGCAAAAGAGAATGATTTACGCATTATGGGGGTTGCAGAAAAATGATCGCTGATCTGCACATTCATTCACGGTATTCAAGGGCAACATCCAAAGAAATGATGATCCCGAAGATCGCTGAATATGCCAAGCTGAAAGGTATTGACATGGTTGCAACAGGCGATTTCACCCATCCTCAATGGCTCAAGGAATTGAAAGCGAACCTGAAGGAATCTGGTAAAGGTGTATATGAATATGACTCCACGAAATTTATTTTGAATGTTGAGGTAAATAATATCTATACTAAAAAAGGCAAACTGCGCCGTTTGCACAATTTGATATTTGCCCCTGATTTTACCACCGTAGAGAAAATCAATGCTTATTTGACTCGTTATGGAAAACTCGCTTCTGATGGAAGACCGATATTGTCGCTTGATACGTATGAGATGTTTAAGGCGTTACTTGATATATCATCTGATATTTTTTTAATCCCGGCACATATCTGGACGCCCTGGTTTGCTCTTTTTGGTTCCAATTCAGGGTTTGACTCGATCGAGGAATGTTTTGGCGATCTCAAAGATAGATTTTTTGCAGTGGAAACCGGACTCTCTTCAGATCCAGGAATGAACTGGCGTTTGTCAGTATTAGACAATTACACTTTAGTCTCGAATTCTGACGCCCATTCACCGTCGCGCCTGGGTCGTGAGGTGAATGTATTTAAAGAAGATCTGGATTACTTCCAACTGTGGGAAGTCTTAAGAAACAAGGACAAGGAAAAATTCTTATATACAATTGAATTCCATCCAGAAGAAGGTAAATATCATTATGATGGACACCGCAAGTGCGATGTGAGGTTATCACCTAAAGAGTCGCGTTTCAATAATAACCTTTGTCCAGTGTGCTCCCGCAGTCTTACGATTGGTGTATTACATCGGATTGAATCGCTTTCAGACCGAGATGAGGGGTTTGTACCGGACGATTCAATACCTTACAAAAAAATGATCCCCCTGGAAGAAATTATCGCCGAAGCAAAAGGTTGTGGTCGAGATACAGTGGGTGTAAAAAACGAATATCGCAGACTATGCAATATTTTTGGCAGCGAATTTGAGATATTATTGAATACCCGGGTCCATGACCTAAAAAGCAATACGGATGAAAGAATCGCAATTGCAGTTGATCGCGTACGAAGGGGGGATCTTATAATAAAGCCGGGTTATGATGGTGAATTCGGTACGGTAAAGATATTTGAGGAAGATAAACCGAAAGAATCACAATTGGGTCTTTTTTAATTCTATAATTGTCCTTAGTTTCTTAGAAGAGTACAGAGCAATGCCAGTAAATAGATTTAGGCAAATCCGTAGTATAAGTAGAAACCTTCGGTATCGTCAATCTACCATCATCTGATATCACATCGAATCTACAAGCACCTATCGCCATTTCGCCAAAATATATCTTTAAACAATACTCGCCTACTTCGTAAGGGCCAAATATCTCCACGGAATAGCTGATCGTTCCTATTGCAGCATCGGTTTGCAGCTCAGTACGAAGACTCACATCTTGATAAAACTCGTGATACAGGGGCAGAGCTTTCTCAAATCGGTCAGTGAAATCGATTTGCATACGGACACCGACAAGATATCCAGAAGGGTCATAATAAACTCCTGATACCCAGGTATCCCATATGTGAGGCGGTGCCATGAAATCTTCATCAAGGACGTCAAACACGTTTGTTCTTTCACGGCAGGAAAGTATAGAGAGTATAATAAAAGGCAATATGTAATAGAATTTCTTCATTTCTCCCCCTCTACAGCCTTTTCTTTAAACCTAATGACCATTTGTTGCGGTAAGAGTATTGAAAATCAAGTGTTGGCATAAAATTTGTGGATTTCGACGCTCTGATATTCTTTAACTGATAATAGACCGCCCTTATCGTAAAGAATAGCGCACCCACTGCGCAGACGTTTCTAAGATTGTCATAGACCTTTGTTTTATTCCAGTTATCAATCGCCGATTCTGTGGATGTACTATTTTAATATTCATCGTACGCGTTGTTTCCTTTCCTATAGAAGATACCTGTGCCAATTCCAAAGCCAATACCAACAATACCATTTAACAATATCTGTTTTGTATAACTTTCTTTTTCAGGAATATCAATGTGAGGATCAATACTATCAACAGATGTGTTAATACAGATCGTAAAAAATAGAATATAGGCCATATCCTCCTCCTTCAAATCGATTATACCAACGAACAAGTTCAAGTCAATACTCTGTGGTTGAAATTCGATGTGAGGTGGATATAATGATGGTATGATCGGGGTAGTCGTAAACACCGTGCTTGTAATCATCGGCAGTTTATTGGGCCTTTTCCTTAAAAAAGGGATACCAGAAAATGTAAAGAAGAGCATTATGACGGGGTTAGGGCTATTTACCTGTTTGCTCGGGATAAAACTCGGGATTGAGATGAAAAATGCTATAGTTGTTGTATTGAGTATTGTTACAGGTGGCGCGCTTGGTCAGTTTATCGGGATTGAAGAAGCCATTGAGCGAGTCGGTTCAAAATTGAAGAACCTGGTTGCTTCCCATGATCAAGGCTTGTTTGCCCAGGGTTTTGTATTCGCCAGTTTGCTTTTCTGTATTGGCCCGATGACCGTGCTCGGTTGCGTCCAGGCTGGAGTAGAAAATAACCCTGAATTACTTTTTGTAAAATCATTGATGGACGGTGTAGCGGCGATCATTCTGGCATCTACTTTTGGTTTGGGTGTGATATTCTCAGCCTTGACAGTTCTTTTTTTCCAAGGAGGTTTAGTCCTGCTTGCCGGTCAGATGGACTTCCTGACTACCCCCCAGTACTTAAATGATTTCACAAGTGTCGGTGGCATAATCATATTTGGTATCGGCATCAAACTATTAGGGTTAAAACAAATAAAAAACGGTAATTTTTTGCCGGCATTAATACTCGTTCTTTTATTTACTTTTGTTATTAGTATTTTTTAAACAACTTGACTTTGCGTTTTTTCCATTTATAGTTATTTAAGTTGGTGGATTCAAGGGAAGCACCGTGAGAATCGGACGCGGTCGCCGCCACTGTGATTCCAAAAAGTAGCTCTCGTCATAGGAAGCCACTGACCCCCACACTAATTGTATTAGTATGGGGGGCGGGAAGGTTGATGAGAGTTGGATAAGCCAGGAGACCTATCCATCAACATCACAGGAGAGATCCTTCGGACGAAAGGAGGTAACGATGATCCCTTTGGTTTTTCTTGTTATGTTGGTTGCCCAACCCATCTTTGAATTAGATGAAATTGTGGTAACTGCCACGCGTTATCCTGCAGCATTACAGGATATCGCACTGGCAACAGTAGTCATTGATAAAGAGGAGCTTGATAAGCTCAATGCGATAAGTGTTGGTGAAGTCTTACAGGCTTATGCCGGTGCAGATATTAAAGACTATGGTAACCCCGGTTCAGTATCGAGCATATCGATACGCGGGATACCCGCAAATGGAACCTTGGTGCTTGTAAATGGTCACCCTTTGAATTTGATAACCGTAGGCATGGCTGATTTGAGTGCGATAAATATCAATACAGTCGAGCGCATTGAAATCGTCAAAGGTCCGGTTTCAAGTTTGTACGGAGCAAATGGCATTGGCGGTGCAGTAAATATCATAACCACAAAAGATTATGAAAAGCCCGAGTTCAAAGCTTCATTCTTTCCATCAACAACCGATCTGGATGCGCCTTTCCAATCAAGAGAATTATTCGTAAAGGTGGGTCTGCCTATTGGCAAGACGACTTTTGATGCAGCAGGAGCATATAGTGCTTCAGATGGTTTTAGGGACAATAGCGATTATACTGGTTATTATTTTACAGGTTCGCTCAGTTATAAGCCAGATAAGGCACAGATCATTTCAACATTCACCTATAATAGCAAAGACTACGGAATCCCGGGACCAATGCTTGCTGATTCAAGCTCAGCTTCTCTTTTGGATCGAGAAAAGGACAATCGCCTACTCGGTAATGTCTGCGTCAAATGGGATATATCAGATGGTTTTGGTTTAACCAATACCTTTTTTGCTGACCGTCGCCTAATTCAATTCCACACTGCGTATATCGGAGCGGGTCAAGATACCATAGACACTGATTATGATTACCTTACCTATACATTTGGTTCTAATACAATGGCACAGATAAGCATAAATAGTACTGAAGCAGTATTAGGCATTGATACACACTATGATACACTTGAAACAACTGAGACCCATGAGCAATACCGTGATACGGTGTGGAATGCTTCTTCATATAATATTGGTGCCTGGCTTGAATTGAAACACAAGATGAACCACTTCATATTTACACCGAGCATAAGGTTTGATTGGAATTCAAGATACGATTATTTTCTATCACCGGCAGTTGGTTTTGTCACACCGATCATGGATAACCTCTGGGCGAAGATCTCCATTGGCAAGGCATTCAGAGCTCCCACGTTCAATGATTTGTTCTGGCCTGGTTCGGGGAACCTTGATCTTAAACCAGAACATGGATGGGCATATGAATTAAGGCTTGAAAGTTCTCCTTCACCTGTTCTCTTCGCAGCATTATCGCTATTTGGTCGTTCAGTTAAAGACCGGATATCATGGCTTCCTGCAGATAATGGTCAGTGGCAACCCCGGAATGTGAATTACATATCAGTTAAGGGGTTAGAATTGGAGGTGAATAATCAGATCAATGAAATCGTGGGCATCCATCTTGAAGGTTCGTATCTTTATTCAAGGCAGGAGAATGATGAAATCACCTATGATTTTTACGACTGGATAGCAGATACTGGTCTCACGATAATCGAGGAAGAAGAAAGAAAAACTGCTTTTACACCGAAATATTCTGTTTCTGCAAAACTTGATTTCAATTTACCCCATGGATTCGGTTTCAATATAGAAGGCTTGATAGTTGCTGAACAGTTCAATTACTACGTAAATTATGACCAGTACCCTTATGTCTCTATGGATACGAAGACGATTGATCCATATCTAATACTTAATACCAGTGTTAGTAAAACAATGTTCAAGTTTCTGAAACTGTCAGTCGGTGCCAAGAACTTATTAGACCAAGGTTATGCCACTCAATTCGGCTACACGATGAATGATTTGGATTATCCTATGCCCGGACGCACGTTTTCCGGGCGTCTATCAATACAGTATTGACATAGCTGATTCTTTTGCTTATATTAATACGTGGGGTGGCTGGATAGCCGCTCTATGTGAGAGGAAAGTCCGGGCTTCAAAGGGCAGGATGCTTCCTAACTGGAAGCCCCGCACCTTTTATCATAGGTGCGGAGGGAAAGTGCCACAGAAAATATACCTCTAGCCACATTAGTGGTTGGTAAGGGTGAAATGGCGAGGTAAGAGCTCACCGCTTTAGTGGCGACACTAAAGGCAGGGTAAACCCCATCTGAAGCAAAACCAAATAAGCCCCGTATGGAATTGCCCGTTTCCTTCTGCTCTATGCAGAGACGGGGTGGGTAGGTTGCAAAGAGCATAGTAGTGATGCTATGCCAAGATAAATGGTTATCCAAGACAGAACCCGGCTTATAGGTCACCCCACATTTGGTTAAATGGTCAAATAGTTGAATGGTTAAATGGTAATCGGTTAAATTATTGAATAGTAATTCGTTATATAATCTGAGGAGAGACTTTGAGTGAGTGGATCTTAAAAGGTCAATCTATTGATGCATCTGATATGGAAATACGGGATAAGAAAATACCCAAGATCGTTGTTCAGATCTTGAAAAACCGCGGATATGATACGCCGGAAAAAATAGAAAGGTATTTTGTTCCATCTTTGTCTGATCTGCACGATCCTTTTTTATTGGGCGGTATGGAAAAGGCAGTAAATAGAATCATCAAAGCTATTGAGACCAAAGAAAATGTCCTTGTTCATGGTGATTATGACGCTGATGGTATTACTGGCTCAGCTCTTGTTATAGACAACCTCAGAAAATTGGGGCTCAATGTTGAGTATTATATACCGCACCGTATTGTCGAGGGCTATGGTCTTTCTTCCAAGGGCATTAGTCATGCGATAGAAAAAGGATGCACCCTGGTGATCACAGTTGACTGTGGGATTACCTCAGTACAAGAGGTTTTACAAGCGAAGCAGGATAACCTTGATATAATTATCTGCGATCACCACAAACCCCAGTCAGTACTGCCAGACGCTTATGCGATTCTGAACCCGAAGCTGCCAGGTGACAAGTATCCTTTTAAAGAACTGGCTGGTGTTGGTGTTGCATTTAAATTGATCCAAGGGTTATTAATTAAAATGAAAAAGCCGGTTGAGGTAATATATGAAGACCTGGACCTTGTTGCCTTAGGAAGCGTTGTTGACGTCGTGCCCTTGATCGATGAAAACCGTGTGCTTGTCAAATACGGTCTAAAAAAGATCGCAAAGAGCAAAAAGACAGGAATACAGGCAATACTCAAGGAGACCAGGTTAAAAGATGATTTGATGTCATATCATCTAGGGTTCATAATAGGTCCGAGAATCAATGCTTGTGGTCGGATGCGCGATGCAAAAGAAGCTTTAGAACTCTTTTTGACGAATGAACGAACAAAGGCAACCGAGTTCGTACAGAATCTGTCTGATGATAATCAGGAAAGGCGAGTGATCGAGGACACAATCTACCAAGAAGCTAAATTCATAATTCAAGAAAACCGGTTCGACAAAGATAGAATAATTGTTGTTGGAAAAGAAAACTGGCATGAAGGTGTAGTTGGAATTGTGGCATCCAAAATATCTGAGAAGGCGTACAAACCAGTAATCATTCTATCGTTAAAAGAGGATATAGCTAAAGGTTCGGCTCGCTCAATACCCGGACTAGATATCGCTGAAGCCCTAAGTGCGTGTCAGGATCTGCTTGTCAGATACGGTGGACATAGCCAGGCAGCTGGGTTGGAATTGAGGGTAGAAAAACTCGCTCAACTGCGTCAATGTATTAATGACTATGCACTAAAATTCGATGAGGCGATTTTCAAAAGGAAACACTCCTACGATATGGAAATTAGTCTGGATGAAATTACTGAAGAAGTTGTTTATTTTTTGAAGTTCTTCGAGCCAACCGGTATGGCAAACACTCAACCTGTTTTCTTGGGTGTGAATCTGGAAGTAGTGGGGGTGCCAAGAGTAGTTGGTAAGAAGCACCTGAAATTCGTGTTAAGAGACGGTGACAAGACTTTCGGGGTAATCGCCTTTAACCAGGCAGATAAGATTCTGGAAATCGAGGTTGGGAAGACCAAACTCGATTGTCTGTTTTCGATAGCTGAGGATTCATACGGCGGTAAGAGAAAGAAAATACTTAAAATCAAGGAAATGAAGAAAAGTGCATAGGTTTAATGACATCGAATAACACAAAGAGCACACGTATGATATCGTGGGAACTAACCAAAGATGATAACACTGAATTCTTTCAGTTTAAATCAGACAATAGGCTTATGCTTTATTCGACAAAGTCCAATGAAGAAAAATTTCTTGAGCGATTCAAGCCGATTTTACTGAAACAGATACATTTAGATGAAATAATCGATGTGGATCATGATAGTAAGAGAATCGGCGATGGCATGATTTCCCAAAAGACGAATTATATTCTGGGTATAAAGATCGCTGATTGTTTACCGGTTTACCTGTTTAATACACAAAAAAGATGCATTATTCACTGCGGGTGGCGTGGTATTATTAAAGGGATAGCCAAGAAAGCAAGCCGGCTTATGAGCAATTATAAATATGTCATTGGTGCTTGTATAGGATCTTGTTGCTATGAAGTCAAGAAAGATACTGCCCGACTCTTTACGCCGCAATATGAAAACGCCATAATTCGCAGAGATGGAAAATATTTTGTCGATCTCAAAGGAGCTGTTATTGAGGACCTCGGCAAGGACAATCTTATTGGTTCTCTTGATCTCTGCACAAAATGTCACCCCGAGTATTTCTATTCGTATCGCCGGGGTGATAAGAATAAAAGAAATTATGCAATAGCGGTCCCCGGAGTTTAGTGCAATTTCAGGCATCCTAAGTTCTGTTTCTGTATAAACATCAAAAATGTAGTGGCTCAAATGAAAGAATGGATTGACTTATTTTCGAATCTTACTAAAATAGACTGATGAAAAAAACCGCGTGTGCGATCATTGTTAATGGTGGAGCAGGAGGTTTGAATTTTCCCGAACGGAGAAGAAATGGATTAGTAAAGGCAGTATCCATTGGCTATTCCATATTGAAGCAGGGTGGCTCGAGCCTTGATGCGGTGGAGCGATCAAGTATGATCCTTGAGGATGCAACAGTGTTTAATGCGGGTACCGGGTCTTATCTCAATTTGGTGGGTGAAGTTGAGATGGATGCCTCTATAATGACAAGCGAAATGACATTTGGCGCTGTTGCCGTAGTGAAAAATGTAAGATATCCGATAAGCGTGGCGCGATCAGTAATGGAAAAGACTGACCATCTATTGCTCTGTGGTAAAGGTGCTACTAAATTTGCCCGGATAATGGGCATAAAACCGTACAATCCAGAGACAAAAGAAAAGAGACGGCTCTGGCAGCGAAAGAAGAGAAATATAAAACACTCGTATTTCCCCAAGCTTAAGGAAATAGCCGATTCCTACGGTACCATTGGTGTAGTTGCTATAGATCAAAATGGGTTGCTATCAGCAGCAAACTCAACCGGTGGTATATCCCTAAACATGCCTGGTCGGGTTGGTGATACACCAGTCATAGGGGGAGGTGTTTACGCAGATAAACATGGCGGTGTTACGGCAACCGGGCATGGCGAGGAGATAATGCGACACTTGTTGTCATTCAGGGCGGTTTGCTTTATGTCCAGTCATCGAGCCCGCATCGCCGGCAAAATGGTGATTGATTATGCAACAAAATACGGTTGTCGATGTGGTCTTATCGGGCTTGATAAGAAAGGCGGAATTCTCTGTGTCAATAACACAAGGGCTATGTCCTGGTGCTATATCAAAGACGGAAGAATGAAAGTATTCAAATATTAGTAATGAACGAGTCAAGCAGTGTATGATACTTATGAAAAAGCCGAAAGTATCACTGTAATCTTAATCCCATCATTGTAATCAAGAAAGCGATGAATATATATTCATCGCTTTCTCTAATAGATTGACAATATACTCCAGATAGTTATAATTACCCATGGCGAAAATCGATAAAGTACTATGCCCTTTTTGTATTTTTACATCAAAATACATAAATCTGACGATTACTGATGAAGGGTTTTACATTTGTCCGGGCTGCAACGCCACATTTTCCTATGAAGAACTCATGCAGCTCTATAGTTTCACTCAGTTCACTTATGAATTGAAAGACAGTAAATTCAATCCAAGTATCTAGTGCCGTTTCAAATTATCAAGGTTTGATTTTGCAATGCTGCAGTGGTTGCGTTTGTCTTTTTGTATTAGGACTCAGTTTGAAGAACTCAACTGATAATGCAGATCAATCTACTGAAGTGTGCTGCCATTACGATTTTTTGGTGTTCGAACAAGAATGAATCACGAACTATTTAAAACGGTACTAGTGCCGTTTTAAATCATCAGTGTTACACCCAACGAGTGATTTATTTCTCAAAGATCTCAATAACTTCTTTTACCGATGCTCTCCGATTATGTTTGTAAAAGAAAATATCCTGATAATGTCCATGATCACTTTCATAAAAATCATTACTGATTAAATCGATAGCTAATACACTACGATCTGAGAAATAATTGCCAATAAAGAATTCTATTAGTAGAGCAATAAAGATGATTATTAGAGTAATTGGCGCACGCAAGAATTTAAGAGATAATTTTATCTTCGGACGAGCCTTTTTTGGTGTAGGTTTCGCATACGACATTTCAATCTGACCAGTAGATAATAGCCGATAAAAATATGAGTAAGTACGAAATTTTCCTAATCCTGATAGCTCAATGAGGTCATCAACACTACGATGACCGTTTAGCAAGGAGAGGATGCGTTCTTCTTCATCCGATGGCTTCAGCTTGAGTTCAGGTCGCTCAACCTTTTTGAAGACGATATCACCTGAAGCTATAGACTTGCTTATTTTTGTCCATTCGTCGGATCGACGGGCTGCTTCCAGTATCAGCCCTTCGGTATTCAGTCGGATTTTTATCATACTTTTGGGATAGATGATAGAGTGTTGCTCGAATTTGAATGCACCGTCGTTCCAATTGAAGATTTCGTCAATTACTTCTTGAATTTTGAATTTTATCAGATTTTCTACTTGAACCGTTGTCACATACTTATCTTCTAGAATGATGTTCATTACCGGTCTTTTTGTTTCGTGGTGTATTTCCTCAACGAGCTCGTACACGTTCTTTCCGATGATCCCAGATCTTACAAGATATTTCTCCATCCTTTCAGACTTATCTCCTTTTTCGTAGAAAGCGCCGGTTATCTGTCCATTGGAAAAACCTATGTCGACTATTTCGTTTCGGCGCTTGAGCTTCAACACGCCAGTAAGGTTTTCCTGTGCTATCAATTGCAAAACACTCGATAGATTAAGGCTTTTTAGATCACCCTCAATTGGCATGGTGCTCCTTGATTATGTAAAAGGATACAACATAGCATATAATAACGATAATCCCGGTAAAAGCGAAGACAATTGAACCTAATGGAAGCGTTACCCAACCCATAGGTTTCAGAAAGATATGGGGCAAGAATAGAGGGATATAGCCAAGTAATACAAGGCACACTATAATCATGCCAGTTAGA
The DNA here is from genome assembly GCA_965603515.1 of uncultured bacterium. Taxonomy (GTDB): domain Bacteria; phylum Hydrothermota; class Tepidihabitantia; order SM23-42; family SM23-42; genus JAUVZL01. The sequence goes on along the minus strand of CBFDDH010000002.1, from coordinate 26,820 downwards.
TGTTTTCTAATATATATCAAACCTGCGCCCGGGATGATTATATTGAGCGCGTAGAGTATGATTCTTTTGATCCTCTTTCGGTTTCTTCCGACTGTTCTCCGTAAATCTTGTTCAATCTCAGTCTTTTTTGTGGATTTAAATCTTGTGAAACAATCTTGACAGATAGTTTCCCCATCAATTTCTTTCAAACAATCTTTACATATAGGCCGTCTGCAGCTGTTGCAGTAGAATGGAGGACGTAGTCCAAAAGGCAGGAAGCTTATGATAAGAATGACGATTAGAGGGATTATATGAATAGTTCTAACGAGACCGTCGATTTCCAACTCTTCAGCGAGTACATGTTTATAGAAATCAACATTATTGGGTTTGATATCAACCGGGTTCTTTTGGGAACTGGAAAAACCTTTTCGACGTGCTTCTGTCATATATTTTGACGATTCTGAATACTCGATATTTTTCAGTTTCAACAAACCCATATTGAAATATGGCTCACCGCGGTCACTGGTCGATATCGCCAGATTGTACAGCGATTCAGCAAGGGCAGTTTCACCATAAAGGCAGTAGATATTAGCGAGATTGTTGATGACTGTAACATCGCGCGCACTGCTATAAAACCGATCTTCATATATCGATAGAGCTTGTTCCAAATTCCCTTGTTGTTTGAATCCATATGCCAAGAATTCCTCATCAATACGCTCAATCTCCGGTACTTTAATTGCGGTATCATAAGTAACAAGCTGGTATATTTGATAGCTGTGACTGTTTTCTTTAAGGAAAATTATGAAATTGTTTATAGGCAGGGAAAGGATAAATATCAGGACTAAAGAAAGCATATTCAATCTTAGCCAGTTCTTCTCCCGTTTTGTCATAATGAACATCAACAAAAATGCATAGCATACGTAAATAAGATATAGGTTACGAAGTACGATGATTGGTATCAGGAGTATTAGCACCTTGAAAATATCCATGAATGGAACATGCTTTCTTGGCCAAATCTGATGGCTTAAGGCAGGTAGATAGTGGACGATTTTGACTAGAACATATACGATACCTGAAAGAAATACAATGGTAATGGCCAAAATTATCAAGTTGGTCATGGCAAAAAGCTGATTTCTGAAATCGGAAAATACCGGTAGAAAAAAGGCTGTTTTAATATGCCTGAGATCACGGCGCATAATGGCTAAGGATATAAAGGATAAGAAATTCTCAGCTGCCGCTGAATCGAAGTGGGTAGCAAGATGCAGTTTATTGACTTTTGTCTCGTAGTCGGATGTCTGTTTTGCTTCCCATCTAAGAACTGCTGAAAGATAGAAATTCCTTCGCATGTGGTTTTTCCTGAGGAGCGAGTCAGCCTGAGCATCACCTGAATTACTGCGCCAGAACCAGAGTACAACAGGATCATCGGCAAACGCTGATATCGTATAATCCCCCCTGGTTAGACCGACGAAAATCGAATCACTTGCCGGAGAATCGACAAAGTACTGATAGTTAGTACTGAATTGAGAAACAAAAAATAATAGTAAGAACACCATAAGTGCCCATATTATAAGGCAAATTTGTCTTCTGTCAATACCACAATTCATGCAGAGCAAGACCAGACTTTACAGAATAAGCCTTTACCTTTTGTGGGTAATGCTTGACTTAGCGGGATTTTTAGATACAATATTCTGGTGAGAAAATACAGAAACTGACTTCTGTTTATAGATAAAGAACAAATCGCCGGATATTTTCTGGAAGTTAAATTTAAGAAACAGACTTACCTAGCAATTCAGAAAGGAGAGTTTGATGCCTGAGGTCAAGATTTTGGATGAAGTTTGTAAGGGCTGCGGGTTATGCTGTGATGATGTGTGCCCGGTGGATATTCTTATCCTTGCACCTGATCGAATCAACTCAAACGGTTATCACCCAGCAATTATTACTGATATGGAAAAATGCAAAGCTTGTGGTTTCTGCTATATGGTATGTCCAGAACCAGCAATCGAGGTCTATAAATAAAGGAGATGACGTGGCTGAAAAGAAATTGATGTACGGTAATCATGCAATAGTTGAGGGTGTCATCGCAGCAGGCTGCCGGTTTTTTGCGGGCTATCCCATTACACCGCAAAACGAGATACCAGAATCCATGTCTGTAAGAATGATTGAGGAAGGTGGAGTTTTTGTTCAGACCGAAAGTGAAATCGCTGCAATAAACATGCTTTTTGGTGCTGTCGCCGCAGGTAAGAGAGCAATGACATCATCATCGTCTCCAGGTATTAGTTTGATGCAAGAAGGGATTTCATATATTGCGGGTGCCGATATACCAGTACTGGTTGTTAACATAGTTCGAGGTGGTCCTGGGCTCGGTAATATTGCACCGGCGCAATCTGATTATTACCAGGCAACCCGGGGCGGTGGGCACGGTGATTACTTCACCATAACTTTAGCACCAAATTCAGCGCAAGATCTTTATGAGTTTCCTAAGCTCGCTTTTGAGTTAGCTGAGAAGTATCGAAACCCTGCCTTGATATTGGCTGATGGTCTTTTGGGTCAGATGATGGAAGCAGTTGAATTCTCATTTGAACCGATCGATCCCAAGAGTCTGCCAGAGAAAGAATGGGCTCTTTGCGGTTGTAAGGGAAGAGAGAGGAGAGTGGTTCGTTCTTATGACCTGAAGCAAGGTAGACTTGAGGAGTTAAATTTGCGCAGGGCTGAGAAATACACCACGATTAGAAGAGATGAACAACGGTATAAGGACGAATATTGTGACGACGCTGATCTCGTCGTTATTGCCTATGGTACTAGTTCGCGAATCGCAAGTGCAGCCGTGAGAATGGCTAGAGAAAAAAGCTTGAAAGTAGGACTGCTCAGGCCAATTACGCTATGGCCGTTCCCGGCAGACGTACTCGCTGATATGTCAAAACGGATTGAGAATTTCTTGGTTGTTGAAATGAGTTGTGGCCAAATGATCGATGATGTGAAACTCGCTACTGAATGTCGTTCAAAGATCCATTTTCATGGACGCCCAGGGGGCGGCGTACCAATACCACCGGAGATACTCGAAAAAATTGAGGCGGTACTTGGAGGTGCACGATGAAAAAGATTTTCAGCAGACCTGAGGGATTGACGGATACTCTAATGAGATATTGTCCTGGCTGCGGTCATGGTATTGTCCATCGTATTGTCGGCGAGCTGCTCATCGAACTGGATATAAGAGAAAGAACCGTGGGTATTGCGCCGGTCGGGTGTTCAGTATTTGCTGATGAGTATTTTAATTGCGATATGATTCAGCCTCCCCATGGTCGTGGTCCGGCTGTGTCAGCCGGGATCAAACGGGCGCGACCAGAATGTATTGTGTTTAGTTACCAGGGAGATGGTGACCTTGCTTCAATAGGTATTGCCGAAATTATTAGCGCGGCAGCGCGCAATGAAAACATAACCGTTGTTTTTATTAATAATGCTATTTTTGGTATGACTGGTGGTCAGATGGCACCGACGACCTTGCCAGGTATGAAATCAACAACATCACCAAAAGGCCGTGACGTTAGGAAACAGGGTTATCCCATAAAGGTCTGTGAAATGCTTGCCAGCCTTGATGGTCCGTATTATCTGGAGCGCTGTGCCGTGGATACAGTAAAGAATGTCATCAAGACAAAAAAAGCCTTGAAAATGGCTTTTCAAAACCAGATTGATGACAAAGGATTTTGCCTTATCGAAGTTCTATCAATGTGCCCGACTGGTTGGGGACAGACACCAGTGCAGGCAAAAAAGTGGATACAAGAGGTGATGTCTGCGTATTATCCCTTGGGAGTATATCGAGATCGGTCCAAGGAGGCAAAATGACGAAAGAGATAATCATTTCAGGTTTTGGCGGACAGGGTATTGTTAGTTCCGGTATTATCCTTGCTCATGCTGGTTTGATCGAGGATAAACATGTAACATTCTTTCCTTCTTATGGTGCTGAAATGCGCGGGGGAACAGCTAATTGTTCAGTTGTTATTTCCAGTGAACCAGTGGCGTCGCCGATCGTTGCGACCCCTGATGTAGTTATTATTATGAATGAACCATCTTTAGCACGTTTTGAGATGGCGGTGAAACCTGGTGGTTTACTCCTTTACAACCAAACCTTGATAAAGTCAAAACCCAAGCGAAAAGACATTACGGTTATACCAATAGAAGCTAATGTACTCGCTGAAGAATTGGGTCAGGGACGTATTGCTAATATGGTAATGCTTGGTGTTTTTGCGAAGAAAACCGATTTGCTTAGTTTGAGGACTTTGAAGAATGCACAGCGCAAACGATACAAAAAGGCAAATGATGAGCAATTAGCGCTAAATGATAAGGCATTAGAAAAAGGATATAGACTCTTTGGGAATTCCAAATAACAAAGTTCAAATGTCAAATTGAATGACAAAATCCTAATCCTAAATTTGGCATTTGTAATTGGGGTTTGAATTGGCATTTGATATTTGAAATTTAACATTAAAGAAAACATGCTTGATAACATCCTTCCGCTTGTAAAAAAACCAATACGTTATACAGCTGGGGAATACAATATTATCCTGAAGAAAGATCCAATTGTTAAGGTTGGCATTGTATTCCCAGAAGTGTATGAAATCGGCATGTCTAATCTTGGTATACGAATCCTTTACCATATTCTGAACCAGGAAGATGGCATACAATGCGAACGAGTATTTGCTCCGTGGCCTGATTTTGGCGAAAAACTAAGTGCGTATAATATCCCCCTTTATGGATTAGAGACTAAACAGCCAATAAATGACTTTGACATGCTTGGTTTCTCCTTGCAAAGCGAATTATGCTACACCACTGTACTTTATTTGCTGGAACTTGCCCAAATTCCATTTTCTAGTTCAGCCCGTGATAAAAGCCATCCTATTCTCATCGCTGGTGGTCCTGCAGTTTTGAACCCGACACCGCTTTCACCGATTTTTGACCTTTTTGTAATCGGCGATGGAGAAGAAGTTATTTGTCAGATCGCTGCTATTTTAAAAGAGATCCCTAAAGAAAAGAAAAATCCTCGGCTTGAAGCGATGTCAAAACTCGAGGGTGTTTGGGTTCCTCAGATACACGAAGACAAGACGAGTATTAAGAAATTATCTGTGCATCGACTCGAGGAAAGAACATTTCCTTCGTCTCCGATATTACCCATTTGCGAAATTGTCCATGACCGGCTCGCGATTGAAGTAATGAGAGGATGCACTTGGGGTTGTCGTTTTTGTCAAGCCGGCTACGTTAATCGCCCACTGAGAATTCGGCCAGAACAAGAGATCATAAGAGCGGTTGAGAAAGGCATAAGAGAAACAGGTTGGGAGGAAATCTCGTTACTGTCATTTTCTATCCTTGATTATCCCGATTTGCTAAATATGATAAGGCGGCTAAATGTAATACTTAGAAAGAAAATGGTAAATATTTCACTCCCTGCCATGCGTGGCGAATTATTCAGTGAGGATTTGGGTTTTCTCCTTAAGGAAATCAAAAAGACTGGCTTGACGTTTGCTCCGGAGACGGCGAGTGAGAACCTAAGGCGCAAGTTAAACAAACCATTTTCTAACGACAAACTTATTGCATCAATTCATTCAGCCCATAAACTGGGTTGGAAGCAGGTGAAACTGTACTTTATGATCGGGTTACCTTTTGAAAACGATGCGGACATTAAAGAAATGGATAAACTAGTGAATCAAATACTGAAAGCATACCCCAGGGGCGGCGTGAAGTTATCAGTTAATCCTTTTATTCCAAAACCGCATACACCATTCCAGGATGTAGCAATGGAGTCATTGAGCGAGCTACATGAAAAGATCTCTATTATCAGGCAGATGAAGAGACGTCGCGTAGATATTAAGTATCAGGATCCCGAAGTTTCTTTTATTGAAGCGGTTATGTCAAAAGCCGATGCGACGGTTTTCCCGGTTATCGAAGCTGTATATAAACGAGGCGGAAAGTTTGAAGAGTGGCGTGAAGGTTTTGATTTTTCGCGCTGGCAGCAGGCATTTGATGAAGTGGGTATTGACCCAAATGAGTATTTAAAGCCAAAAAAGGAGCATCCATGGGATTTCCTCGATGTTGGCGTCAAAAAAGATTTTCTAAAAGAAGAATTTGCGCGCGCCGAGAAGGCAATGACAACCGAGAACTGCTTTTATGACAATTGCTCAAACTGCGGGGTTTGTGATGGTAAGATGGTGAAGCATTCAGCGAATACCGAGAAATATGTGCATTACGGTCGGCACACGGAAAGAAAACCGCAATCCCGTCTTTTTAGAGTAAAATACTCAGTTGGAGAAGTGTTCAGATATGCTTCACATTTAGATATTACTAGGACAATATATCGTGCGTTGCGTAGGTCAGACTTACCGATTCAGTTTACTAAAGGTTTTTCACCGATCCCCAAGGTTTCCTTTTGCCCGCCCAAGAGCGTTGGGCAAATAGTAAAAGGCGACTTTTTTGATTTCTGTCTCGCTTCAGAATACTTCGGTAATATATCTATGGAGCTAAACACACGCTTTCCCTCTGGGATGCGAATTCTTGAAGTCCGAGCCATGGCGCCACATACTGCTTCACTTTCGAGTTCGATAAACTTGATATACTATGAGGTCATGATACCTAAGGACGTAATCAAGAAGCCTTTGGATATTCTTGATGATAATCCAGTGTATGTTCAGACAAAATCAGGCATGAAAAAGATACAGGATAGCTTAGAATCAATAACGTATGATGGTAATATAATGACATGCGCTTTATATTTTGGGAGCGGGAAGATAAATGTCTATGATTTACTTGGTGGTTTTACAGATCTTCCTGCGGAAGAAAATAAGATTTTTAAGATTGCAAGAACTACGATGTTCATAAAGAAAGAAGGGATATTATATTCTCCAATGGAGGCAAAGTGAAGAAGAAAGATATCGTCATTAACGTTTCGAACATCGAAACAAGAATTGCTTTACTCGGTGACGGATTACTTCTCGAATACTATCTTCAGCGACCGGAAAATTCCAGTCTAGTGGGCAATATCTACAAAGCAAAGGTCCTGAATATGATTTCCGGATTAAAGGCAGCATTTGTTGATATCGGTCTTAATAAGAATGGATTTCTCCCCTTAAACGAAATTCCTTTCGAGGAGTTTTCTGAAATTTTTGAAAGTGATGTCGAGCTTGAACATGAATATCGACCCGAGGAGATAAAATTAAGAAAGAATCAAGAGATCGTTATTCAAATCACAAAAGATTCCTATGGTGTAAAGGGACCCCGCGTAACATCGTACATTTCCATGCCAGGGAGGTATGTTGTTCTTTTGATAAATGCCAAAAACATTGGTGTATCACGTAAGATCCGTCAACGCCGCGAGCGAGAAAACATTTTCAAGATCGGCAAGCAGATAAAACCGTCAGGTATGGGGTTAATAATCAGAACTGCCGCCGCACGCGCTCGGGCGGATGAAATAAAGAAAGAAGTTGATCTCTTGAGGAAAAACTGGCATAGACAGTTGGCTCAAGCAAAGGGTGCAGCTCCAGTATCGATTTATCAGGAGCCTAATGAAGTAATCAAGACGGTACGCGATTTATTTAACAGTGGTATTCGGAATTTATACATTGACAGTGAAACTGAATTTCGAAAAATAATTAACTATCTTGGTGTTGTTTCACCGAGAATGCGATCTCGTGTCAAGTTCTATAATGATTCCCATCCGATCTTTCAGAAATTTAACATTGAAGAACAATTGAACGAACTCCAGAACCGCAAGATATGGTTGCAGAGCGGTGGTTATATCGTCATTGATCAGACCGAAGCGATTGTTGCAATTGATGTAAATACTGGAAAATCGTCAAAGGAAAAACAAGCGGAGAGACTGGCCCTTTTTACAAACCTTGAAGCCTTGAAAGAAATAGCCCGGCAGCTGCGGTTAAGAGATATCGGCGGTTTGGTCATTGTTGATTTAATCGACTTAGAAAAGAGGGAGAATAAAAACAGAATGGTGAGGGAGTTCAAGGCATTGATCCGGGACGACCGGGCGCGCTATCGGGTTGGCGGAATAAGTGAATTCGGTTTATTCGAATTCACGCGCGAGCGCTCACGAACCAGTGTTACACATACTTTGAGCGAATCATGCCCGGTTTGTAAGGGAAAGGGAAGAATTGTTTCGAGAGAGAGCACGGTGGGTCATATAGAGCGATGGTTTCTTAATAATGGAGAGACTATTGAAGGTAAGATGGTTGAGTTGCGAACATCACCAAGGCTTGCCGATTTCTTGAGTCTTAATCATTTAGATACGCTCGCTAAGGTGTCCAAAGAGCATAATCTGATTCTGCGCGTCAAAGGCGATTATTCTGTAGCTGACGGTGATTTTAAGGTGGTGGTGATATGAAGAAGAAAGTCTCTTCAGGTCCTAGGGTAAAAAGACGATTGGCAGAACTGTTTGAACTTTCCCGGTTGTGCCGCGGTGATATTCTCAAAATGACCACAATTGCAGGTTCAGGGCATCCAGCAGGTTCGATGTCGTCGATCGATCTCTATCTGGCATTATTTACCTTCGCGAAAATATCACCTTCGAATTATGATGATCCCAGACGGGATAGAATCATCGTAAGTCATGGTCATACTTCTCCTGCCCTGTACTCTTGTCTTGCGCGCCTCGGCTTTGTGGATTTGGAGAGCGTATTACTAGGTTTCAGGAAACTAACCAGTCCTTTTGAAGGTCATGTTGAGAGAAATATCCCAGGCGCTGAATGGTCAAGCGGTAATCTTGGACAGGGCCTATCTGCAGGATGTGGTTTTGCCTTGGCTTCCAGGATGACTAGATCTGATTTCAACACCTATGTTATAATGAGCGATGCGGAACAGGCGAAAGGCCAGGTCGCCGAGGCGCGTCGTTTTGCAAGGAAGTACAACTTGAATGAGCTTACCGTGATCATTGATTATAACCATTTTCAGATATCAGGACGGATCGAGAAAGTCATGCCGGTTAACATTAAAGGAAATTACTTGGCTGATGGCTGGCAGGTACTTGAAGTGGACGGACATAATTTCTCGATGCTTCGCAGGGCGCTCCGGCAAGCAAGACGGGATACGGCAAACCCGTATGTGATTATTGCTCAAACCACGATGGGTCATGGTGTATCATTTATGGAGAATACCGAGGTGTATCACGGCAAAGCAGTTTCTCGGGAGGAGAGTAAGAAGGCGCTTAAAGAATTAGGTGTTGAGGATGATATTGATGATCTAATGACGCGCAAATCCAGCAAGAAAAGCGCGGGTTTTGCCTGTAAACAAATTCCTTTGCCAGCAGTGAAGATAGGTACGCCCCATATCTACGACGATAAAATACATCCCAGAGAAGCATTTGGTAATGTGCTGACAGATATCGCACGTTTGAATCCTAATGCTTCCATAGCCGTATTCGACTGCGATCTTGCGGATTCAGTGCGGATCAGTGATTTTGCCAGAGTCAGACCGGATGGTTTCTTTGAATGTGGCGTGAGCGAACACACCACCGCGACCATTGTTGGAGCGGCATCAATAAATGGTGTACTGTCTATCTGGGCAGATTTTGGTGTTTTTGCTCTTGACGAAGTCTATAACCAGTTAAGACTAAACGATATTAACGAAACAAACGTTAAGATAATTGCAACCCACATTGGATACAATGTAGGTCCAGATGGTAAAACCCATCACTGTATCGATTATATCGGTCTCATACGCAACCTTTTTGGGTTTAGTTTGATCATTCCTTGTGATCCTAATCAAACGGACCATGTTACAAGGTATGTTCTGAGCCAATCAGGCAATCATGTTATCGGACTTTCGCGAACTAAATTGCCGGTCATAAAGACTGAAGATGGACGTATTTTCTTTGATGAAAATTACAACTACACATATGCAAAAATCGATCTAATACGCGAAGGTAGTGACTGTACAGTATTTACCTTTGGGCCGATGCTCAATAAGGCGATACAGGCGTGGGAAACTCTGAAAGCTAAGGGTATTAGCGTACGCATATATAATATATCGTCTCCTTTGGGGATTGAACGAGAGATAATCGCTGAGGCAGCAGGAACTCGGTTAATAATAACTTATGAGGATCACATAATCGCATCAGGATTAGGCAGTATTATCGGACAAGTAATAGCCGAGGATCGCTTAACGACAGATTTCGTAAAGATCGGCATAGAACATTTTGGGGGTTCTGATAACGAGGAGGTTCTTTACAAAGAGTATTCACTTGATGTCGATTCATTAGTTAGAGTAATAGAAGAAAGAATAGCAAAGTAGGTGATATTCTGTTGATATTGAAGGTAAAAGGAGATATCTATGCAAGATGCTTACAGAAAAGCCAGCGTATATGAAAACGTAGGCAAGCAATTCAACAAAGCCGCAGACCTTATGGGATTAGATCCTCATATCCGCAGGATCCTGTCGAAGACTACTAATGAAATAAGCGTGAATTTCCCGGTTAAAATGGATGATGGTGAAATCAAGATGTTTACTGGTTATCGAGTCCAACATAACAATGTCTTGGGACCTTACAAAGGTGGTCTTAGATATCACCCAGCCGTTGATATCGATGAAGTACGTGCCCTGGCAACTTGGATGACATGGAAATCAGGGATTGTGAATATACCATTTGGCGGTGCAAAGGGAGGTATTCAGTTTGATCCTTGCGTGTGTTCGTCTAGTGAACTGGAGCGAATTACGCGGCGTTTTACTTTTGCGCTGGGGTGCAGTATTGGTCCCGAATATGACATACCAGCTCCAGATGTTAATACTAATGCCCAAATCATGGCATGGATCCTTGATACATATTTATCAACACAACCACCTCATACAAGACAGGCAAATAGTCATGTTGTGACTGGCAAGCCAGTTGAGGCAGGTGGTAGTCTGGGACGCGATAAAGCAACTGGTCAAGGAGTAGTATTTACGATTGAGGAATGGGCTAAGGAAAAAGGATTGAATTTGAACGGTGCTACATATACGGTTCAAGGTTTTGGTAATGTCGGATCATGGGCGAGCCGTCTTTTAAAAGCTCATGATGCTAAACTCATAGCTGTTGAAGATGCGACCGGCGCTATTGCTAATGAAAAAGGAATAGATGCTGATGATCTAACAAATCATGTTGCTAAAACTGGTGGCGTAAAGGGATATGCGGGTGCCAAAGAAACAGATCACAAAAGCCTGCTCAGTACCAAAGCGGACATTTTTATTCCAGCTGCGTTAGAGAATCAGATAACCGCTGAAACTGCTCCGCTTTTGCAGGTAAGAGTTGTCGCAGAAGGAGCAAATGGACCGACTGACCCAGATGGTGATGATATATTGAGCAAAAAGGGTATTGATATGTTACCGGATATTCTCTGTAATGCTGGTGGTGTTATTGTTAGTTATTTTGAGTGGCTGCAAAATAAACGCAGTGAATTCTGGGATCTTGGAGAAGTCGATTCAAAACTGCATAAGAAGATGGTCAGTGCTTATGCCCGAGTACGCGATATCGCAAAAGAGACTAAAACCGATTGGCGGACTGCTGCCTATATTGTTGCGCTGAGACGGCTGGAGAAAGTATACAGGGAGCGCGGTATATTTCCATAAAGACAAAAGCGCCACGTCTTTAAAGAAACAACGTGGCGCTTCAATAATCACGCGATTTATTATTGTGCTTGAATTGAGAATTGAAAAATTTCGATCATAGTTGTTACTTTCTGACTGAGTGATTCTTCATCATTGAGAAAAACCTGAAAATGTAGCGTGTCAATAACATCAACTGTATCCTTGAATATTATTCCAGTCGCACCTTCTCCTTTTTCAAGGGTAAAGGTATATTCACTCGGTGTTGAACCTTCCATTGTAACACTATCGCTTGTTGCCGTTATTATATAATAGCCACTGAAAGGAACCGTTTTATTATTCGGATTCGTAAGATTAATCCTTACGTCTGCTGTATCGCTTCCACAATTAAGGCTCGATATAATAATGCCAGCAAAGAGAAGCAAGAGAATTTTCTTCATTTTTCCTCCTTTACCTATATAATAATCATTCTCGAATTTAAGTCAATGAGTATGTTGGAGAAACGGGTGAAAAACTACTCTTTGAATCTTGATATTTTACTCGTCATACGGTCAGCCGCAATACGTTCAAGCAAAGATGGCGATATTTCAGTTGGATAAGAACCAGTAAAACATGCCGTACAAAAACCCGTTAAGCCAGAACCAACTGCTTTGACCAATCCTTCAACCGTTTGATAGATAAGAGCATCAGCGCCGATCAAAGTTTGGATCTCTTCGATTGATTTATCACGGGCAATGAATTCACCCCGGATTTGCATATCGATACCATAGACGCAAGGGAACCTTATGGGGGGTGAATATAGACCGTAATAAACCTCTTTTGCTCCAACGCTTCTCAATAAGGCGATTATTTCCTTTGAAGTATTTCCCCGAACGATCGAGTCATCAACGAGTAATACCTTCTTACCAGTGATCTCTGATCTTATTGGATTTAGCTTTAGTCTAACTGCTTCAATCCTCTCGGATTGTGTTGGCATGATAAAAGTTCTGTATATATATCGGTTTTTTATCAAACCCTCCCGATGTTTTACTCCAAGCACCTCAGCAACCATTTCTGCCGCACCCCTTGCTGTATCAGGGATTGGAATCACAACATCTGGTTTGATTTTTCGTTTCAGACATTCTTCGCCGAGTTTCTTGCCAAGATGTAATCTCGCTTCATAGACACCGATACCGTCGATAACAGAATCAGGTCGTGCAAAATAGACATATTCAAATATGCAGGTAGCCCTACGGGTTTTTGTATTTTTAACAATCTGTTTTTTGTGAAGAACACACTGATTATCAATAAATGCCGCCTCGCCGGGGTTTATGTCAGTTATCCTTTTGTAGCCTAAAAGATCCAGAGCAACACTTTCCGAGGCAAAACAATAGCTATTTTTATTCTTGCCGAATACCAATGGTTTTATACCGTGCGTGTCGCGAAAGGCGAGAAGTCCTTTTTTTGCAATGATCGATACAACAGCAAAACTGCCGATCAATTTCTTGTAAACTTGGTTTAACGCACTGAATAATTTTTCTGGTTCAAGATCTCTAAGATTCATTTTTGTTAGTTCAATAGACAAAAGATTCAAAATCACCTCTGCATCACAATTTGAATTCAAATAACGGAGGTGATTATCAGTCAAGTCTTCTTTCAAATCAAAATAATTGACCAAATTACCGTTGTGGGCAAGTGCAATTCCGTACGGTGCAGTAATGATAAAGGGTTGGGCATCTTCAGCAGTGCCAGTACCGATCGTTGGATAACGGACGTGACCGATGCCGATAGATCCCTTGAGACGCTGAAGGTTTTTGGGATTAAATACATTCAAAACCAATCCGTTCCCTTTTTTCATATGAAAGCCATGTTCAAAGGTTACTGCGCCTGCCGCATCCTGTCCTCGGTGCTGAAGCGCGATCAGAGCCGGGTAGATCTTGCCTATGGCTGGTTCACTACTGATCGTACCGACAATACCACACATAATTCGTAATTCCCCTTCGGCTAATTAAGCTCCAAATCTCAAGCACCAAGTTCCAAACAAACACTAAATCTCAAAAACAAATGACAAAAACTGTTTTGATTTAGGATTTGGAATTTCTTTCACATTCAAGATTATCTAAGTGCTTGAGACCGTCTTTAATTTTCTCGTAGGTCTCTAAGAGTGCCTCTGATACAACCTTTGTATCAGCTAAAACCGGCATGAAGTTGGTATCTCCTTGCCATCGAGGGACAAGATGTACATGCACGTGATCTATTACACCTGCACCGGCAAGGCTTCCTTGATTTATGCCGATATTGAATCCCTGAGGGGACATAGCTAGCTTGAGGGCTTTGATAGTTCTGATCAGGAGACGATTGATATCGAGGATTTCGTCTTCGTTTAATTGTTCAAGCGAACCGATATGTCTGATCGGTGTGATCATTAGATGACCGTTATTGTAGGGATAGCGATTCATGATCGTGAATGCCTTTACGCTTTTTTCGATTATCAGTACTTTGCCAGGGTCTTTTGCTCTAATACCCCGGCAGAAGAAACATCCTTTCCCAGGGTTTCGGATATATGTAACCCGCCAAGGTGCCCATAAGCGCTCCATCTCTATAGTCTCCATTTTGCCAGTTCTTCATTGGTGGCGGCTTTGACGCGAACTTTCTTAATGCCTTTGTTGTCTTTATAGCATACCTCAATGCTTTTATCGTTTTTTTTATCACTGTATCGTGCGGTTATCGACGCGGCGATTTTGACGGATTGTTTTTTGCTGTCTAACAGCATTGTGTTGGGACTTCCAGTATCTGGAACATAAACAAGGATTTCATCATGTTTTACCATTTTTTCAATGTTCTCATTCTCTTCTTCATTACGACCAACTACCAGTTTGATTTCAGGGGACAATCTAAAGTGGCGACCGATTTTCAGCAGTTCTATGTCTCGAACCGCAACTTTGTCCTGGTGTCTCATGAGATCAGCCAATCTTCTACAAAATCCAGGGTCGGTCAGCAGACAGCCACCACTTGGTGAAGAAAATCGTTCGATCTTCATTTTCTGAGCTAAATCAAGTGTTATCTTACGGGATCTTCCTTTAATACTCAATAAGTCATTCCGGTTGATCAAACACTCTTTTTGGGGAACAGTTTCTGGTAGTAGTCCTCCACTCAGCGGTCGGACAACAAATCCTTCCAGACCAGCTTGTTTATCAATATGCATTAGTTGTTCACGGCGTTGCGACATAGGGCGCTGATCAAGGACTTCACCAGTAATAATGAAATCCGCTTTGATCTTTTCCATATACTCTTTCGCTTTTTTTAACATCAAGATACGACAATCAATACATGGATTGAGGTTTTTGCCATAGCCATACTGGGGGCTGCGCACAATATTAATGAATTCTTTGGTGACGTCTATTGTCTTTAAATCTGAAACATCTGGTTTGTGCTTCAGCGCAAGAAATTTGTTATAAACATAGAGAGGGAATATTTCAGCTCCCCACTCCTTTGCAATATGGAAAGCGAGCGTAGAATCTAAGCCACCAGAGTGCAGGATGACTATTTTCACTTGTTCTGGAGTTCTTTAAGCATATGCAGAGCACTGGTGTCTCGGGGGTTTCTCTTGAGCCAATCATTGAGGATTTGCATTGCAGAACCCGTATCATGCATTTCCAGATATGAGGCATAGAGACCAAAATATGCCTCAGGTGTTTGAGGGTTGTAATTTATTGCTCTACGGAAATACACGATAGCTCGGTCAAGGCTTCCGGTTGCTCGATATACCGAGCCAATGCGCAGCATGAGATTCGGGTCTTTCGCATCGATCTTTGAGAAATATCGTTCAGCACTGTCAACAAGTCCGATCTGCGCAAAAAGCAGACCGAGGTTGTAGTTGAAGAAATATGTTGGTTGGGGTTCAAACAAGAGAGCAAAACGCCAAGCATCAATAGTTCCATAGATATCTCCACGTTGCTGAAGCACGACCCCGAGATTGTGAAGACCAGCCGCGTAGTTACTGTATAATCGCATGGTATTTTCATCTTTTTGCAGCGCAAAATCGTAGAACTCACCAGCTTGCTTGCGTTTGTTAAAATTCACGAGAATATTTGAGAGAACTGCTTGTTTTTCTGGTTCAAAAACGCCAGTATACCGGTACTTCTCAAAGAAGAAGTATTTAGTTTTCTCGATATCCACGTTGTAAATAAAATCACCGCTATCACTGATGACTCTATATACGAGACCTTCCAGTTTCAAATACGGTTTGAATCCTTCATAATTTTCATGGGAAACCGTGGAAGCAAAGTAGATCGTTCTTTCGCCTTTGTGGCCTTTTATATAACGCTTGGCAAATTCTTCTTGAGGTATGAAATAATCTTCATTCTTCAACTGAATACCAGCATTGGTTGCGAGGATATTACGGACCATAATATCTTTCACATAAATCACCCGGCGGTCTGGTGTCACAAAGGGCTCGAGGCGATCTATTACGTAGTCGCTAAAACTGATCGGAACACCCCAGTATTTCAGTTGTTTTATATACCAGTTGGTATTAATAAGGGAAAGATTGGCGATAATAACACTGCGTCCTGTACGCAGGACTTCTTGAGCAAACCAAAGGGGGAATGTGTCATTATCACCGTTTGTGAAGATCACTGCACGATCATCACATGACGCAAGCATATTATAACCATAATCCTTGGGGATAAAATTGCCAAAACGATTACTCACTTGAATATTGGCAAAGAACGGTGCAATAGAAAATACCAAGATACCACCCAAGCCGGTGATATTTACGATTTTTCTGTTCTTGGTTTCATCCTTGAGAAAGTTTGTGAAACCCAGAAAGCCAAAACCAATCAAGATCCCGAAATATACATGTGCAGTATGGAAGAAATAATCTCGTTCCCGAACCTCACGAGCCTGATGAGTGGGGTTGTCATCACTCGTTGAGAATTTTAAATTCAAATAGCTGACCATAGCAAAAGAGAGCATGAACATTATCATCATCATCAAGAGAAACAGCTTTTTCTCTTTTCGGAACAAGACTACCGCGCCCCATATGCTGAATAAACTGAAGAGCACGAGAATCAACGTCCGCACAAATGGATTGATCCCTTCATGCGCAGGCTGCCAGAAAAGATATCTGACAAAAAGATGCATCTGCCAGAAATAGCCTTGGATCAAGCCAAAACCAGTAACATCCTGAGTCTGGCGTGGGATTAAACGGGGAGGGCCATACTGGACTCGATGGAGCACATTGTTGAACGCGGTAAAACCCGCACCTGGATTACATTCATTTATCCGGGGGGCGATATTCTTACCTTCAAGATACTGTTCAGCCACTGCTTTATCTTTATACAGTACGGTTAGTTTCTTGGCGCGGATATAGAGGTATAGTTCAGTCGAGATACCGAGAATAACGAGGAAAATTGCCGCCCAGAAAAAACGCCAGTTGCGATATTTCCGGGGGTTATTGAGCGGTAAGATAAGTGCCACCAAGAGAACAAAACCAAGTAGATATAGGGTATATTGCTGGTACTGTGCGGGGAGCAAGAAAGTAAGGGCAAAGAAAATGAGTTGGAATATACCAAGTAAAGCAAACATTACATCTTTCAAGTAACGCCGTTCTACTGCAAAGACAAAAATATAGAAAGGTGCGAATATAAGAAATGGTGTTAGATGAATGCCAGTAGATAGGAAAATCAAATAAAAGGCAAAAAGCAGATATCGATTATGCGGAGCGCCTTGTTTTACCGTATCGTACCAGAGAATGGCTAAATAGTGTATTAAGATAAAGACAAATGTGGCTGCCGCATAAACCTCGGTTTCAATTGCATTCTGCCAGTAGGTATAATAAAAGGCAATGGACAGGCAGGAGGCAAAGGCAATAATAATGAGTCTACGCTGGTCATTGCCTTTATGAAACATGCGGAAGATCTTCAGCATCATTTTGTAAATGAGCGCCAGCGTAACTACGGAAAAAACCAAGCCTAGTAGGTTCATATGCCAGGCAACTTCTTTGGATATTGGCAGAACAGCTGATACAATACCCAAGAGCAATAACCAGACTTTACCAAGTAAAAGATAGAAAGGCGTACCGGGCGGATGAGGAACGGCAAGGGTGTATGCCGAAGCAATAAATTCACCGCAGTCCCAGAATGACAAAGTTGGGGCAACTGTATAGAGATAAACCCCAGTAGTAATCCCAATTAAAACAAAAAGAAGAGTTTTTTCCAATTTTTTGCTATCCATTAAACCTCCTGAATCTTATTATATTCATACCTCTTATAATGTCAACTACAATAATTTATATACATCATTTAGACCGTCAGAAACAAAAAAAGTTATGTATATTTTACGTATAAGATCGAATCAAGTGTAATGGTTCTACAACAAATTTCTCTGAAATTCATGAGAAAAAGGTGAGCTGTTAAACTGTAACTTGATTTCAGAAGGATTTATAGCGGGAAAGATATTATTAGTGTTATCTTTTTAGACAACATATTATACTATTATATAACTGTTAAAGATGAAGAATCGAAATTGTCATGTTTTTTCAAAACTTGAATTGAGTATTTCTGGCATGAATTTTGCATTTAACGAATATATTATAATGAATTGGATTTTCCTTATTGACAGGGATTGAATAATGACTATACTTTTCGCATTAGAAATGTTATGAAATAAGAGAGACTAAATCATTGATGATGTGCTCTCTATTTTTATTTTAAATAAAAGAAAAGAAAGGAGGCAAATTGATTAGCCTAGTCGCGATTCTTCTCTTTAGCCAACTAGATCATTTTGGGTTCGATAATATTAGTTCTCCCCGAGTAGCAGGAACACCTTTTCCGGTTGCTGTCCACGCCTATGATGCTATAGGTAATCCTTATCCCTTTGATGGATACGCGCGTATCTATACGTCATGGGATATCCCAATTAACCCACAATACTGCGATACGCTTGTTCATTTTAGTAATGGCGATTGGACTGGAGATGTTACTGTATCGCTGGCTGTCGACACACTCTCGTTAGTGTGCGACGATGGTGGTGGTCATACTGGGAGCTCAAACCAGATCCAGGTACTAGCCAATACACCGGCCCGACTGCTCTCAATCCTGCCCGGACAACAACATACACCTGGTTTGTCTTCAGGAAGAACTGGCAACCCAACAACTCAAACCGCAGGCGGGCAATTCAACATCACTGTGTTTGCAACTGATGATTGGTTCAACATCGTGGATACTGTGAATCACACAGTTGGCTACAGCTCAACTGATTCTTTTGCTGTACAGGCACAGGTTCAGTTGGTGAACGGTACGGTGATATTTCCTTTTGCTTTTAGAACCGCCGGACCGCTGCATCGCCTATTTTTTGATGATGTGACATCCGGTTCGATAGCGCCAGATGCTTCGTCACCGCTGGCAATAAGCGCTGCTTCTTACGGTTCATTACTCATTATTCTAGATGGGGAAACACATCTGCCTGGTGATACAACAAGCGATATTTCAAACACACCCGGCAAAGACGGAGAAGCCCAGAACAAATATGTTAATGAAGACTTTGGGGTATTGATCTATGCAACAGATTCGATGTGGAATAAGACATCGGCTACTGGGTACTCAATAGATATACGTTCAGATTTCGCATTTTCCAACCCCCCGTCTGAAAATCTAAATAATGGTGAAGCGCAATTCACCGTGAGGTTTTTCCAAGCAGAAGACAATACACCACTTTGGGTTGAAGATAATGTGAATAGTATTGAATCTTATCGAAACTATCTCGATATATTAGCCTATATTGATACAACAGTCGTGCCTGATTCTTTTATCGCCTACCCCAATCCTATGGGTATCGTAGGTAATAGGATGTACTTTGCCTATCACCTTAGTGGTTCGTGTGATGTTATTTTCGCAATCTATGATCCCTTTGGTAATCTGGTTTATGAGGAAAAAATCGCACCGGGCAGTGAAGGAGCACATAGCGGTCTCAATAGATTATTATGGAATGGTCGCAATAATGAAGGTGAACGAGTCGCTACTGGACTGTACTATGCCGTAATAAAAGGATGGACTCATACGGCAACAATATTTGAGAAGAGAATAAAGGTAGGTGTGGTATGGTAAAGAGCGTAAGGCGTAAGGCGTTGAGCGTAGAGCGTATAATATTATTTTTGCTGCTTACTGCCTACTGCTTGCTGCCTACTGTTGTTGAAGCCCAGGATGGTGGTGTTCCCGGTGCTCTCCTTAATTATGGTATGACGCCGAGGACGATTGCGATGGGCAAAACATTCACGGGTCTTGCAGACGATCAAGAGGCAGTGTACTTTAATCCAGCAGGTTTAGTACAGCTTTTATCGCATAACATCAAATCATCCTATTTGACACTTTTGGGTACTCAACTCGGCTATCTCGGTTATGCTCTGCCGACGAGGAAATACGGCTCCTTGGGTTTTGGATTGATATATCATGGTTCAGGTGACGTTGAATCATGGGATGCAAATGGTAATCCCTTTGGTACGTTCAAGTTTTACCAGAATTGTTTTTTATTTTCTTATGCATACCAACCGTGGCGACCACTTGGTGTGGGTATAAATATCAAGGTGATGGCGAGCAAGATAGCCCAATACGGTGCTTTAGGACTGGGCGGTGATCTAGGTATTCTGTTGTTCCCGCGCGGCAATCTAACGATCGGTCTTACCTGTCAAAATATACTCGGTCCAAAACTTACCCACGACACGCAGACCGATGAGGTTCCTATTACTTTTCGCGGTGGCGTAGCGCTGAAATTGTATAGAAAGAGAGTGATTATTGCTGCAGATATTGTTAAGAATGTTCTGGATTACACAACTGTTGATTATCATGTAGGGATGGAATTTATTCCGATAAACCCAATGGTGGCTCTCCGCGGCGGCATTGATCGCAACCATATCGGTGCTGGCTTGGGCCTAAAAAAGGACTGGAATAAATTCTCAGTTGGCTTGGACTATGCCATAGAATTGCATTATGCCTCAAGTTATCTAGTACCGCTGAGACATAAAATGGGAATTTCTGTGAATTTCTCAGGTTTTAGAACCTGGGTTGAGGCTTCACCCAAGCAGTTTTCTCCGACCCCAGGTCGGAAGGAGAATATAGCCTGGATGGATGTCCATTATAATGCAAAAAGACCAATTGAACGCTGGCAGCTTCTGATAAAGAATCAGTATGGAGAAGTCGTCAGGACTTATGCGGGATGGGAAGCTCCGCCTCTGAGGCTCTCGTGGGATGGACTCGATGATATCGGTCGAGTCGTTGCTGATGGTAAATACTATTATGAAATGCTATTGATCGATGAAATGGGTGAAACATTGAGTTTCCGTGACTATCTAACGAGGGTAGCAACCTTAGGTCCGGAAGGTGAGATTGAATTCCTTCCGCAAGAATAGATTCGCGGATGCCATACATAAAACATCCCGCCATAGATGGAAGCAGATGAATACAGAGAAGGGATAAGCTTATGGTGTTATTGATTGCATTTCTGTTCGCGGTAGACTACGATCAATTGGTGACTGATTATGAAATCGGCCACCAATTGTTCCTCCAGGAAAATTATCTTGATGCAAAGGATTATTTTAAGGCAATGGTTGGAAAATACTCAGGCAGTGAATTTGTGGATGAGATCCGATTCCGTCTTGCGGAGTGTTATTTCAACCTCAATGACTACTATAGTGCCAAGAAGAATTTCCAGAAAGTACTGGAGCGTGGGAAACTAAGCTATCTTGAGCCAGAATGTCTTTATGCAGTCGGTTTAATCGACATCCTGCAGAATAATTTTATTGAAGCAGAGGATATTCTGCAGACTTTGCTTAAGAATCCCGCATATCAAGAAGAAGACCGCGCCAATTTCGCGCTTGGAGTACTTCATTATTTCCGCGGTAGCTATGAGGAAGCAAGAGAGAAGCTGAAAGGGATAGACCTCTTGGAAGCGAAATTCTACTACGGTAAAGCCGTTTCAAGATTGGGGGATCCTCTTGACGCCTTAGCTACCTTCAAGGAAATAATCGATCAGGCTTCCAATACACCGATTGCCGTACTGGCAGAATTTTCAAGAGCGGAAGCTCTTTTCTTTAACCGGGATTTTGATGGTGCGCGCATTAAATTCAGGGATTTTATACTTGACTATCCGCTTTCGCCGCTCAGTGATTATGCTCACTATTTCCTCGCGGCATCTTTGGTTCATGCAGAGGATTATGCTGCGGCATCAGAACATCTATTGCCTTTGACACGCCATGCTGATAATCTTCTTGCCGCACACAGCAGTTATTTTCTCGGCATCTGCCGCATGTATTTAAACGATGGGCTGGGTTCGGTAAGTGCTTTCCAGAGGGTGAGAGCGAATTATCCCAATACCCAGATCGCATCTTTTGCTAATCTTCAATTAACCAATGCTTTATTGGTTTCCGGAGATACTTTGCAGGCGCTCGTTTCCGCATCCCAACTTGCCACGATGTTTTCGTCAGGGGAGCTTTCGAGTGTCGGTGAATATTTGACCGGTATGATATATTTTCAAAAGGATGACTACTATCATGCCGCTACTAATTTCGATTTACTCCTTCAGTATTATCCGAATTCCAGTTTGCGTGAACCAGCAGCAGCTATGTTACTGTGTTCATTGAACAAATTGAAGCAGTATGACCGCACAATAACCTTTGGCAGTCGGTACATTATAGACTTTCCAGTTGATGAAAATCCATGGCGTGGTAGAACGCTGTATTTCTTGGGTGAAGCTTATTACTACCGAGATAATTTTGCGGATGCCGAGAAGCACTATCTAAAAGTAAGTAAGGAATTTTCCGGTATCGAAGTAACTCCTTATGCCAGATTGGGACTTGCTTATGCGGTCTATAATCAAGATCGGACAAAAGAAGCCTTTGAAATTTTCAATAGCATGAGCGAAACACCTTTCGATGATTCTTCATTAATAATTGCGGCTCATCTGGGCATTGGTTATACGCACTACAATCAAGGCGATTATACATCGGCACTTGATGACTTTGAAGCAGTATATAATACCTATCCGAAAGATGAAAGAAGTGCGGTTCCTGCTTTGTTTTATGATGGCATGAGCTATTATAAACTTGAATACTATGGTCAGGCGATTGAAGCATGGGAAAAACTGTTGGGAGCTTTTCCGCTGAGCAAGAAATCAGCCGAGGCTGGTTTCCGAGCTGGTGACACTTATTTCAAAGCCATGGAATACGAGAAAGCCCGTGCTCTGTTCAGGTGGGCAGTGGAGAATCATCCGTTAAGTGAATATGCTCGTTCCAGTCAATTAGCTATTGGGCAGAGTTATTATAATGAACAGGTTTTTGATGACGCAATTCGCGAATTCCAGAAATTTCTGGATCTTTTTCCAACATCAGATGAGGCGACGAGTGCGCGGAAGAGTATGGCGATGTGCTATTATCGAAAAGGTCTTGAATCTATCGATGATATGAAGTTATTTGTCGCCAAATTTCCCCATGATGAACTTGCCGCAGACGGTCAGTACCAGATTGCACGTAATTATTTTGATGAAGAGAATTATATTAGAGCAATTGATGAGTTCCTCAAGGTTACAGTCAACTTCCCGACATCTTCCTACGCTCCAGATGCCTTGATTTATGCGGCTGAATCCGCAGTGAGCATTGAGAACTGGAAAAAGGCGTCAGAGCTATATAAACGATATCTATCATATTTCCCTAAAGCAAAACAAAAAGATGGTGTTTATTTCAACCTTGGAACGGTCTATTATAACTTAAAAGATTACGGTGAGGCATTGGTTAATTTCAAGGCGGTAATTGATTCATTCCCGAATTCTGCAAACCTTCAGAATGCTCGCCACAATGTTGACATGTGTAGTAAGCTACTGGGCGAAGGTGGCGTTGGCGCTGCACCCGTCGCACCAGTTACTGAAGAGGCAATTGCCGATAGCCTTGAATGAGAAAGAGTATCAGTATTTGACTAAAAAGGAGGTTGAATGATATTAGGGCAACCGCTTATTGAAATCTTCAAAGGAAGTATTGTAATGGTTATATTGCTTGTCTGCTCGGTTATTGCTTTAGCGCTGATCATTGAAAGGTTCATATATTTCAGGAAGTATGGATTTAATGCACGCAAGGGATTTATTCAATTCGGTCAGACATTGAGAAATCAAGGTGTCAGTGCTGCCCTTAACTATGCCGCGCAAAAGAAGAACACGTTGAATGGTCTATTTACAGTTGCGCTTAATAATCGACATTTAGAATCAGACAATCTGTTTGAAATTCTTTCAAGTTTTATAATAGAAGAAAAAGTGAAATTCGATCGGTACCTTGGCGGTATGGGAACTTTAGCGAATGCCGCAACATTACTCGGCCTGCTCGGTACTGTAATGGGTTTAATAAAGTCCTTTCACAATATCGCAATTACCGGCTCAGGCGGTCCAGCGGTAATTTCAGGGGGTATTGCCGAGGCACTTATGACTACGGCATTCGGTCTATTCATTGGTATCCCAACGCTTTTTTTCTACAACTATTTTACCAAGAAAAGTGGTGAAATGGCGATGGCACTCGATGGCGTAAGCGATCGGGTTGTAGTTATGTTTGACAGGTTGAAGAAGAAATCGGCTGGTAGCAAAGATGCGTCTGCACCAAAACCAGCTACAAAGCCTGCGCCCCAGCAGTTCAATACACCTGAAGCCGGGGCTGAATGGAAATTCTAATATGAGACGACGCAAACGATTAAGGTTTGAAAACGAGCCGGAATCGCTGATCATGAATTCGCTCGTTGATATCGCGTTATCATTAGTCATCGGTTTTATCGTGACAATACCGTTGTTTTTTGAATCTGGTATTTTCGTCAATGCGCCAGGTGTTGCTAAAGCTGCAGCCGCTGATGTTAGCGATATAAAGGTCAATATTCGCTTACTCGATGACGGTGCGATATTGCTCAATGAGGAAATCGTTACGTATGAACAGCTTACCGAGCTGCTGCCCGAACTCTTGGCGCGCAGCGTGGCGCGAAAAGTGATCATATCAACCGATCCAAACGTTAGGTATGAGCAAGTTATTACAGTCCTTGATCTCGCAAAACAAAAGGGCGCTGGGCAGCTTGCTCTGTTAAGGAGTAGAAGATGAAAAGAATGGCAAATATCGATATCTTGCCAATGGCTTGTGTCGGCTTGATCTTAGTTTTGGCGATGATGATCCTTGCACCATTAGTTATGACCCACACTCAGACCCACGTTGATGTACCCAGAGCACATACTTCAGAGATCAAGACTGAGGAAAACCTTACAATAACTTACACGATTGAAGGTCACTTGCTGGTCAATGACATCGAAATCCTGGGTGAAGAATTAGGGCAGGTGGTGGCTGAGGAGCTGAAAAGAGACCCCTATCAGCTTGTTATTGTTCGAGCTGATAAAGATGTTCTGCATAATGACGTTCTTGAGATTCTCGCCAGCGTGAAAAAAGTTGGTGCCAAACGTATCGCTTGTGCTACCAAAAGACCAAAGGGTGATTAATGTTAAAAGATAAAAGACTGGATATCGGTATAGTGATTTCGATCGTCATCCATGTCGGATTATTCATACTTTTATCAGGTTCAAGCAAGACGTCTGATATCAGTTATGATGATATCAAGGAGATCACTTTGATCGATCAATCGTATCGTCCTGAAGTTGCTAAAGTGATCTCAAAGGGTTCAGTCTGGAGTGAGGTTCAGGAGACATATTCAGACGCCGACCCAAGTGGCTATGGTAGCGATATCGTTACGCCGGCAATTGACCTTGATGCCAAACTTGACCGAAGCCAAGCTACGATCGATCTTGACCGATACATGGTAAATGATGGCGGCGTTAGTGACGTGATAAAGATAGGAAGCAGTAAAGATGGTTCAATGAAAAGCACGGCCGAAATTCTTGCTGAAAAACCTATTTCCCTGGCAAAGAATCTTCCAAGGGGAGCCGGTGGTGAAGGTGGGGTTGGGATCGGTAGTTCAGGGGGCATTGGTGTCAAGAAACAAGTTCCAACCCTAAAGATAGATAAGAAACCACCATCACCAAAAACTTCAGCGATTGCCAAAAAACTAGAGCAGAAAGTCGAACAGAAGCTGAAGGTTGAAGGTGGTAAAACCCAGATATCTCTTGCTGGACCTATTGCCGGTCGTCAGATACTCAGCAAAATCCTACCCAAGTATCCTGCTTGGTGTTTACGTCAGGGGATATCAGGTGTTGTAAAGATCCGGATTTGGGTTGAGGCATCAGGCTCAGTTCGAGAAGGCACCCTGATCGAGATTTCGTCAGGCTATCCAGATTTGGATCAGGCAGTGATCAAGGCATTGAAATCCTGGAAATTTGCACCGCTGCCATCAAATGTCGTTCAAGAAAACCAATGGGGGATTATTACTTTCAGATTCGTATGTGGTTAGTCGATGAGAAGTATTAGGAGCGTGTAATGTACGTTATATTAATAGCCTTTCTTTTTATGCAGGGAGCAAAGACAAGTGAGCATGAGATTGGTGAAGAGGTAATAAAGGGTGAAGCAGAGCTTAAAATTCAGGATAGAAAGATACTCCTTTGGCCAGAATTAAAACCCTTTGCGCCATTGGATTCAGTCATATCTCAGGAGAAATACTTATTTGATGAGAAACTCTACTCAACAATCGATGAATTAAATACACCCATTCTGTATTTGCATAGTGAATATTTACGCGTTCCCCTATTAAGCAGGTTTATGTATGGAACCATTGCGTTATTTATCCCGAGGTTCGAGAAGACAGTTTCTTCCTGGGAGTTGGTCATTACTGATACAAAAGGAAAAATTGCGCGAAAATTCGCTGAACGGGGTTTACCGCCTTCGTCTATTTCCTGGGATGGTAGAACAGACAATGGTGATATGAGCAATATGGGCGAAACATATGATTATGTATTCACAGCCTTTGATGCGGTGGGTAACCCAACGAGAATTGCGGGTCATTCCTATCAGTTCAACGGCGTTATCTACGATGAAAAGGACACGAAGATCGTAGCGGTTGCTTCCAGCGAGCTCTTCAATGAGAAGACATCAACATTTTCTCATGATGCACGAGGATATCTTGATGAAGCTGCTAATATTGTGAAAGAGAGTTTCAAAAGAGAGGTCGTTGTTTATTCTTATTCAGAATCTGAGGCTATTGCTAGATCTCGAGGCAATGCAGTGATGAACGCATTGATTGAACGAGTTGTTTTGCCGGAACTAGCGATCAAGACAGCACCGAGGTTTATCCCTGGTCTCCAGCCAAAATATTCAAAAATAGAAATAGTAATACAGTA
>CBFDDH010000001.1:0-180610 GCA_965603515.1 uncultured bacterium | reverse complement strand
ACTGACTACATAGCCGAATCACTCAACCATTTAATAGTTAACCTTCAAACTAATTTTTTCAAACTAATAACCCGTCTTTACAAAAGCCTGGAGCGGGATTTGAACCCACGACCTCATCCTTACCAAGGATGTGCTCTACCAACTGAGCTATCCAGGCAGAAGTGCAGGACCGAGTTATGTAGTCTTTACAGTAAAACCAAATTAACACCAAATTCTAAAGACAGACAAATATTATATGCATAATGCGAAGTTTGTCAATAGCAAAAAACACACAATACCCTTGATTTCTGGGCTGCCCTGGTTAGAATAAGATAATGCAAAAGAATGCACTTTTCTTGATCGTTATATGTCTGAGTTGTGTCCACTACAGCAAATATGTTCCAGATCCAGAAGCGGATATTGAAGAATGGGTTAACAACTTCACCCAGCAAAGGTCGTTCAGTTATCATTATGAAATGCAAACGCAAGCCGTTTACACTGCAGCACAAGGTAAATGTATTATCGGACGGGGCGAGCACAACATAGGTCAGTGGCGTTCTGCTGACGTCGTTCTGGATTTTGAATATTATGGCATGGGCGATATTCAATACAGCAAATCAGACAATAAGTGGAAGTTATCAGCGCGCGGAGAGGAATCAGATATCCTAACTCAAATCAAGCGTGTGTTAGAATTTGACAAGTTTGAATACATCGGTTTTGAGCAGGGCTATTTGTACAATTTCAAAGCAAATATACCATTTCTTGCACCTGGTAGATGGAAAGAGATCACTGGTTGGTTGAAGATTTCACAGCGGGATTTTCTGCCTGAAGAGATCTGGACCGGGTTACCGGATTCTTCAGTATACTGGAAGATACAGCTAGGTGATTTTAATAAGAAGAAATCGATAAAACCGCCGGTTCATGAATGGCGCAGCTATGTACTGGGTTTATCTACGGAGTATGCCAAAACAGTGAAGCAGCGCATTGATTTGCTCGACATCGATTATCGACTAAAGAAAACTGAGGAAGATATTATTCTGACCGTTCCTAAACAATACAATATAGAAGATATCACAGAGTTGCTGAACAACCGGCAATTGATCGTCTATCGAGTAGTACAAGACAAGGGAGCTGCTCAAAGAGTCGCTTATCTAGATGGTCAAAAGACAAGACCTATCTATCTGGCAGACCGTCTTTTTGACCAGAAAAACATCAAGCGTGCAAGAATCAAATTTGACGGTGCTTCAGAACCGTATATTGAAATATCCTTGCGCGAAAAAATCATATCGGTGGAACAAATCGCTTTTGAGATCGATACTACTGTGATTAGCATCATGACCCTTGACACGGAGAAGAGAATTGGTAAAATTAAATTATATACTAATATGTCATATTATGAAATGCAGATACTCGTCGGTGGATTGTTGGACTATCTACCAGGGGTTGAGGTTAGAGAAGTCTTTGAGGAATAATATCGATAGACAGCTATTCGTTTTGGAAGTATTGTCCTTAATTATATCTTAGGAGGTATTATGCTCAAGAAAGAACTCTTGGAAATTCTTGTTTGTCCGAAATGCAAAGGCGAATTAGAATACAAAACAGAAGATGAAGAATTAATTTGCCACAAGTGCAGTCTTGCGTATCAAGTAAAAGATGATATCCCTGTTATGTTGATCGATGAAGCGAGGAAAATAAATGATTAACCTTTGTTTAATCCTATTGGTTGTCAATGCTTCAAGCGTGAAGGAACTTGGCATGAAGGGGCTTGATATTGCGTATACGTTCGACCGAATCAGCCGTGGTCAGCCCGAATTTGCCCGGTCAGAGACTTCATCTCTAACCGGATTTGCTGATGGAGTACGTTTGAATAAAACGGGCGAGCCTGATTTGCCATCGCTTCTGTACAAGATCGGCTTACCCCAGGATGGTGATTTTGAAATAACGATCAGCAAAGGTCGTGAAGAAGTCTTTAAGGATATAATGATTGATCCGGTGATCATGCCGGGCATAAATGAACCATCTTTATATGAACTTGAATCGGTTCCTTCAGATATCTACAAGCGAAATGATTACTTTCCGTCTGATTTCATGGAGATTTCACAACCTGGATATTTCAGAGATATTTATACGGTAAGTGTCCGGGTTAACCCGGTGCAGTATAATCCAGTCACCAGAGAATTACGGGTAGTCCAGTACTTCACGGTCCATGTCAGGTTCAAGACAATCCCGAAGAGCAAACCCATTATTGACAAGGGGTTTGAAAATATGTATAAGCAAACGATAATCAATTATGGACAATGCAAACATTGGTTACGTGAACCTCTGCAGGTTATGGATAATCCTTTTGAAAGCGGTGTTTGGTTTAAGATCATAGTTGACGAAGAAGGACTTTACAAGATCGACCATGATGTGCTCGATGATGCTGGTCTTGACCCAGCCCAGTTCGATCCCCAGACCATGAAGATCTACACGGCGGCATTTGAGCTTTTGCCAAGGGATGTACAGACTGCTTTTGGTGATTCACTCGTCGAGGTGCCAGTTTATGTGGCTGGTGAGGATGATCGCAGTTTTGACGCGCAGGATTATCTATTGTTTTACGGCTATCCAGCCAACCATTTTGTTGTTGATACTGGGTACTCCTGGTATGAAAATGGTTATGCACTCGACAATGTTTACTGGTTTACGTTTGGCGGTACTAATGGTCAGAGAATGGAGTCTGTTAATGCAGCATGGAACGGCAATACACTTGAAACCTTGGTTGATGAGATTGTCCATTTCGAAGAAGATATCAGCAATCCAACGCGCTCGGGTACGAACTGGTACTGGCTTAACGTTTCTCCGGGTGGCGGTTCAAGCGGGAGTGGTTCAATAAATGTTCAACATCCAAATGCCGCTGGTTCGGCTGAGGTCAAAGTCGGTCTTTTTACTTTAAATTACGGTTCGTGGATTTATCAGATCGATCTCGACGGCATTATTTTTCTCTATGATACGCTTGGTTTAACGATACGCGACCACTTGCCACCCCACTATCTTTTCGGAACCGGCTCGCTCGCCAGTGACTCGTCGGTTTTAACCCTGACTCTTCTCCGGCCTTCAGGAACCACGAATGCCTTAACGGCTTTTTTTAACAGTGCGGACCTGCGCTACCAAAGGCAGACTATTCTGGATGAACCTTTTCATGCTTTATACACGAGTGGACAAGATTATTCAATAGAATGTTCAAGCGTTGGCAGTAATCCTGTATTGCTTGACATCACTGATCTGAGAAAACCCAGGTTATTGAGTGATTACACGATAGGCAGTGATCAATTGCAAATATCCGGTGCGGTCGATTCTTTCCAGCTTCTTTACTTCTCAAAGCTTTCGTTTGCCAAGTCCGCAGTTCTCTTGGATTGTAACCCCGGTGGTTTGAGGACGGCATCGCCCGGCTGCGAATATTTGATAATCACCCATCCGAATTTTCGCAATGCAATAACGCCTTTGGCTGATCATCGCAGGCAGGATTACCTGACCAAGGTCATTAGTGTTGATGATATTTACGATGACTTCTCCTATGGGAAATATGATCCGCTGGCAATAAAGCATTTTTTGTACTATACAACGAATAATTGGACGACAGTCCCTACCTATGTTCTGCTCGTTGGCGATGCAACGTATGATTACAAGAATAACCTCGCCAAGCAGAATCAACCGAATTTCATACCGCTGTATGAAAGAGGTTCGACCCTGTCTGGTAACCCTGGTATCCCACCGGCATCGAATGTGATCTACGAGGGGGAGTATGTTAATTTCGATGGCATGGGTGAGTCGATGATACTCGGACGCATTACCGTGCGGACGAATAAAGAAGTGAGGGATTTTATTGAGAAACTCACTACTTATGAAACTCAGAATATTGACGGCATATGGAATAAGAGGATAATTCTGGCTGGTGATGATGAATATGGGACAAATTGGGAAGGTCCTTTTCTTCATTGTGGCCCGTGTGAAAATATGATACCATATGTCCCGGACTCTTTCTATGATTTCGCTAAGGTCTATATGATTAGTTATGAACCTATTCCACCACCCGCTGGTGAAAAGGTAGCTGCACGAAAAGCGTTTATCAGGGAATTAAACAAGGGCGCTTATTTTGGCATCTATTTTGGTCACGGTAATATGCATGACCTTGCTCATGAAGGGCTTTTCTATGACAAAAATATGCCTGAGGTCCGAAATGGCCGCAGGAATTTCGTCTGGTATTTTGGCTCGTGTACTGTAGGGCGGTTCAATGATTCTGATTATGAGGCAATTGGCGAGGAATTCGTGAGGATCAAAGACGGAGCTATCGGCACCTTGGCCGCGACTGCTGGAACGAATTGCGGTCCTAATACTCTTATCGGACAGCGTTTAACAAGCCTGCTCACTGATCCAGATACTAATTTGACTATGGGCGAATGCTGTTTTGCAGCCCGTGATGGTTTCTGGTATTTGCACTATTTATTGATCGGTGATCCGGCGACCAGGACGAGAAAGCCAACTGAACAAATGATCATTAATGCGTCACCTGACTCGCTGAGACCGGTAGACAAATTGACGATCACTACTGATCAGTCCCAGTTTTACCTCAAGGCATTTGTCCGGGACACGACGCATATCGAGATCTTTAACCAGGCTTCGGCAAACAAGATCAGCGGATGGGTGTATAGGGACGTTCAGAATGGTCCTAGTTCATGGGTGGGGTTTGGTTACTTTATCGACGGTAAGGAGATCTACCATGGTTTCTGGAGTGATGATACAGCGAGGATTATTGCGCCGCGCATTGTTACGACCCATTTACCAGTAATAAAACTGAGTAGCTTTGTGGCTCGTAAGACCGGGTTTTACGATTCAATAAGGGTATATGGCAGCGCTGCACCGTCGACTGATGATACCGGTCCTTTGATCAGTCTTTATGATGGGGCAAAACAGCTGGCAAATGATGACTGGGTTGAAAAGGAATTTACCCTCACGGGTCGGGTCTCTGATAGCAGCGGCATTAATCTCCTTAATTCAGTTAATGACACGCGCGGGTTTTATCTTTACATAAACCAGGATATCGGGAACAAAATCGACTTGAGAGATTATTTCATGTATGATAGGAATTCTTACATGACCGGTGAGTTCAATGTCGACCTTGTACTTCCTGAATCGGTTGATACTTTGACTATTTATGTATCGGATAATTATTATAATCAGACAGTAGAAACTATCGTTCTAAATGCTGAGCTCCACGGCAGGATTTCGATCGATAATTTCCTCATTTACCCAAATCCAATCGAGGATAGTTCAGGTGCTTGGTTCACTTTTTCACTGACAGGTTCGGGTTTGGTTGACATCAAGATATACACGATAGCCGGCAGGTTGATAAAGACGCTCCTCGATGTACCTGTTCAGGCTGGGTATAATCAGATATTCTGGAACGGGTTTGATGAGTACACTGATGAGATCAGCAACGGTGTGTATTTGGTAAAAGCGCTCGTCCGTAATCAAAGCAATCACGACGAGGTCATTGAGAAGTTCATAATAGCCCGGTAAGTCCTCAGGCGAAAAATCGCCTGGGTAAAGGGAGGTAAAAGCCATAGAAAAAATTGTCGATGGTATTGATTACACGCAGCTTGCAAAAGTTACCCTGCATCGGGTTGCTGATCGCCCTGGTGTTGCCGCTGATATTTTCAGTGCATTAGGCCAGCAAGGGTTGAACATTGAGTTGATTTGCACTAGTTCACTTGGCAAAGGACACGCGGATATCTCTCTTGCAGTCCGTGAAGCAAACTTTGAACACGTGTGCAGGGTCTTAGATAACCTCAAGAAGAAATACCATGCCAAGGATCTTCTTGTTGATCGTAACTGTGCGATGATCACGGTTCATGGTTCCAGGTTGTCATCAACACCGGGTGTGGCAGGTAAGGTATTTGCGCAACTCTCTGAGCGCAAGATAAATATTGAGATGATCAGTGCTTCGATATCGGCATTGAATATCGTAGTCAAGAAAGAAAGGGTAATGGACGCCATCGGTGCTATTTGCACCGAATTCGGAATCTGAGAACACCAGTAATAGAGTTATTAAAAGACGTTTAGATCGTTTAGCCCGTTAATAGCGTTTAAAGCGTTAGAAATTCAGGGACCGCACGGTAGTGCCATAACCGTTCACACTAGTGAACCTTAACCGTTGCGAAGCGACCAGTTCCGCACGCAGTGCCATCTCCTTGCGCTCTTGGGGCTTGCTTCCCGGGTTATTAAGTAATTGAGTCATTCTCTGGCGAGCTTGTCCTGAGTTATATGTCGAAGGGACCAGGGAATCCAGTTTCTCCAGCAGGGTGTGTTCTCCGTTTCACCCAGTCACCATTTCATATATTTCGTCGGGCAATCTCGCTATGCCGGTGGTTTTATCGCCCGGGTATTTTCTTCGATTCCTAAAATGACGAGAATTATTTCTGCACCAGCCAGCAGGCTGATGAACCACAATGTACCAATGATCAGTATATAAAATGCCATGGCGATACCGCCGAGCGGTCCTAACATCCCGGGTCCGCCATAACGGTGACTGTACTGGGATAAAGCAGCACCACCTACGAGCATGACGACGAAACCGATGATCGTCATGACCGCAATGAACCAGGCAATCACTTTAAATATGACTGATATAGTACGAAGTGCCTTGAATTTTTTCTCCATTGTTTCCTCCTTATTATTATAAATTCTATATACAGCGTACTTAAAGTCAAGAGCTCATACTAGAAACTTAGACACATCTTTATTCCTTGATTTTGAATTTATCAAATGAACTCCTCACCTTTATCCTCTCCTCAAAGAGGAGAGGAAAGTAACCAATTAATACACCTTCTCCCTTTTTAAGGAAGAGGGTTTCCTAACATTTGACTCTAGCCCGGTGTATGACTTTACCCTCTTTGTAAAAATTAATGTGTTGTTGTCGGCGGATTACTTCGGTGGCCCCGAGTTCCCGAGCGCGCAACCGAATTCCAGAGAGCAAGAAGAGATTTTTAACTTCTTCAGGATATTTACCAAAGCGATCAACGATTTCTTCGGCTATTTTATCAAGTTCGTATTTCGATTCAGTATCGAGAAGCCTTTTATAAAGAGCGGTTCGCTCATAGGTTTTCTCGATATAGGAACTCGGGAAATAGGCTTCCATTTTGAGGTCGAGTATTGGTTCCTGCAAGATTTTTTTGCCTTGCAGTTCGCTGACTGCTTTACCCAGTATTTTTACGTATAGGCGGTAACCAATCGAGTTTACATGACCGGATTGTTCTTTGCCCAGGAGGTTACCGACCCCGCGTATTTCCATGTCGCGTAGGGCCAGGCGGAAACCTGAACCGAGTGTCGTGTATGACACCAGCGCACTCAACCTTTTATTCGCCTCGTCAGTGATCCGACGGCGTGACGGGACAATAAAGTAAGCATAACCTTGGATATCAGAACGACCGATCCTGCCGCGCAGCTGATGGAGATCAGCGAGTCCGAACATGTCGGCGTGATCGACAATTATCGTATTGACATGTGGCATATCAAGTCCAGATTCCACGATCGCGGTGGATAACAGGAGGTCGTATTTCGCTTCCAAAAAAGCGACCATGCGTTTCGCAGTTATATCTTCCCGCATCTGGCCGTGGAGCAAACATATTCTCAAGCTCGGCATTGTCTTATGAAGTTTTGCACGTACCGTTTCGATCGTTTGAATGCGGTTGTGGATGAATATCACGTGACCACCTCTTGATAACTCTGCCTGGATAATTTTCCTGATTTCATCTTCATCATAATAGATTATTTTTGTGATGATATCTTTTCTTCCAGGCGGTGGCGTGTAGATATTAGAAATATCCTTTAGACCAGTTAACCCCATATAAAGCGTCCGTGGTATCGGTGTGGCTGATAAATAGAAACTGTCGATGCCGGGCTTGAGGTTCTTTATTTTTTCCTTCTGGACAACTCCAAATCGTTGTTCTTCATCGATTATCAGGAGCCCTAAATCCTTGAACTGTACGTCTGGCTGGAGCAGTCGGTGTGTGCCGATTACAATGTCAATGCCGCCTTTGGCGATATCTTTGAGTATTTTTTTTAATTCTTCTTTTTTCCGGAATCGAGAAACCATTTCTACGGTTAGTGGAAATGGTTCCAGTCTTTTCTTGAACGTTGTATAGTGTTGAAAAGCGAGCAGGGTAGTTGGACAGAGAATCATAGCCTGCTT
Source organism: uncultured bacterium (assembly GCA_965603515.1). GTDB lineage: Bacteria > Hydrothermota > Tepidihabitantia > SM23-42 > SM23-42 > JAUVZL01. The sequence continues at coordinate 172,404 of CBFDDH010000001.1, read as the reverse complement.
ACTATCCAACGCTGCTTTGAATGCCACGCGCAAAGCGATCTCAGTTTTTCCATAACCCACATCACCGCATATTAGTCTCTCGGCTGGTTTAGGTGTTTCCATATCGAGTTTAACATCTTGGATCGCCTTTTTCTGATCCGGTGTTTCTTCATAGGGGAATGATGCTTCCAATTCGTTCATTTCCATGGTATCCTGACCGAAGGAAAAGCCCTTTTCCTGGGACCGCCGTGTATACAAGTTCAACAGATCGATGGCAAGGCGTTCAGTCGCTTTCTTCACCCTGTTCTTGGCTTTCAACCATACTTCACTGCCCAACTTGGAAAGTTTAGGTGGTTGTTCACGGGTGGCGATGTACCGCTCGAGCAGATTCATTCTTTCAATAGGCAAGTAGACTTTATCCGTGCCCGCATAATCAATGCGCAGACATTCGACTTTTCTGTTTTCAAAATCGACGAGGGTCAATTCTTTGAATTGTCCGATTCCATAGTCTGAATGGACGACATAATCCCCTCCTTTCAAACCAATTAGATCGTCGACAAACAATCCGTGATAGGCAGGCTTTTTACGTCTTATTTCACCAAAAATTTCAGTCTCTGTTAGATACGCTATTTTGGTATTTCGGTCCAGGAAACCGCGTTCCAGGGGGATGTGATGTATTTCTATTTCACCGAGTACTGTCTTCAGTCGCTCAGCCAGGCTTTTATGCGTGGTGAAGAATTTGAAGACATAGTTTTTCTTTTCAATATCCTCTTTCAGTTTGGTGAGGTCGCCGAAATACTCAAAAGGCTGGGTGAAGTTATAGTTAAATTCTCCAGTTGAACTTATCAAGATATGGTTCATTACGAGATCGATATCCATTTCACTGACCGCAACTGCTTCAGTGCCTATTAGCTCCATGAGTGGTTTTGGAGACATCGGTTTGGCGAGTCGAAGGGTGATGTCCTGGATCGTTTCAACTGAACGCTGAGTCTGAATATTGAATTTGCGTATCGAAAATATCTGATCGCCATATAGCTCAAGCCTTACTGGCTCGTTACCTCGTTCGTAGATATCAAGGATGCCGCCGCGCAATGCATACTCATTTGTTTCCTCGACGATGTCCTCTCGAGTATAGCCTATTTGATTCAATCTACTAATGATGTTTTCAGTATCGATCTTCTGGCTTTTAGAAAAAGTCACTCCTTCTTTGGCCAAAATATCTTGTTCCAGGAGATCTTTAGTTGTGATGATGATTTTGGATGTCTGGTAGTAGGGATTTACTTCATCGATGATCAGTGTTTGGGGCACCAGTTTTTTTAGTTGACCAAACCTCTTGTCTATATTTTCCACGTTTACAATGAAAATTACCTGGGGGAAATACTTTGTAAGGTTCAGTATGAAAAGAGCCTTTGATGATCCGACAAGACCTGCAACACGCGACTTATTCGAGGATTTTAGTGCTTCAACGATCTTCCTGGTATCCACTATATCAGTTGCCAGCATTCGTGGTCCTTGGTTCTAAAAGAATAGTTGCTCTGATGCTTAGGCGCCGGGTGCTTTGCTTGTTGATAAAGCAACGCCCAGGGCGATTGAATTTAATTTTGTTTCAGGTTTGTCAGCACGGGAAAGCATAATAACTGGTTTGGCTGCACCAGCAACCATACCAGCGGCCTTTGTATTTGCGAAGAATATCAACCCTTTTGCCCAGATATTAGCCGCAGAAATACTGGGCATTAGCAAGAAATCTACTTCACCGGCAATTTTACTTTGGATTCTTTTGTGTTCTGCTGCCTCTTTAGAGATTGGTACATCAAATCCAAATGGTCCTTCAATAATACAATCTTTTATTTCACCCTTTTCATAAAGCTTCACGATTTCTGCCGCATCAATTGTCTCAGGCATATCAGGGTGGATGGTTTCGCTGGCTGCGATGAGACCAATTTTTGGTTCTTCGATACCAAGTATATGCAGCGTCTCGATGGCATTGTTGATTATGTCGAGTCGGATATTCAGATCCAACTTCGGGTTCATCCCGCCATCGGACATGAAGATCAGTTTAGCGTATTCAGGTATCTCCAAAACTGCGATGTGGCTCAGGATTTTACCCGTACGCAGCCCCCAATCCCGATTCAGAACACCCTTTAGGAATGCTGATGTGGAAACCATCCCCTTCATAAGGAAGTCTCCTTTTTCCTTGACGAGCTCAATCCCCTTTTTCAGTGCCTCATTTTCTTCAGTAACATTGTGTATTTCAACATTGTCTAAATCCAGGTCAACCGTTTTACCGTGTTCTTTTATACTCATTTGATCGCCAACCAGGACCGGGTATATGAGGTCGAGTTCCTGAGCTAACTTGATGCCCTCAAGCACGGTTGAATCCTGTGCCATGATCACGACACATCTTTTTTTGCCGTTTCTCTTAGCAGTAGCAATCAATTCGTTGAATGATTTCATCTACTAAATGATGGACTCGAGGACCGCTATGAGTTTTTTGTTTTGGGACGGTGTGCCAATAGTTACCCGCAGGGAATTAGTTAAGCCGTATTCCCGCACGGTTCTTAAAATTAGTCCTCTTTTTTGAGCTTGTTCAAATACCGATATCGCTTCGTTATCGAAATGGACCAAGAGAAAATTACCATATGTTGCCGTATATTTCAATTTGAGACGGTCCAGTTCCTTGTAGAGATATCTTTTCCCATCTTCATTGTTCTTGAGGCTCTTTTTTACATATTCGGTGTCGTTCAGTGCCGCGCTTGCTGCGATCTGAGCGAAGAGGTTGACATTGAAAGGTAATCTGACCTTCATAAGTGCGGTGATGATTTCGAGACTGGAAAAACCATATCCCACGCGCAGTCCGGCAAGACCATAAATTTTTGAAAAAGTATGGAGGATGATAATATTATGGTGGGTGTTTATGTATTCAAGTGAATTTGGATAATTCTCATCCTCGATGTATTCTCGGTAAGCCTCATCAAGGACCAGGAGTACACTATCAGGCAGCTGTTTTATGAACTGCTCGAATTCATCTTTATTCACTATTGTGCCGGTTGGGTTGATGGGGTTATCCATGATAACGATCTTTGTCTTGTGGTTTATCGATTTTGACATGCCTTTGATGTCATGTCTAAAATCTTTGAGCGGGATAGCAATACGCTTACCGCCAAAAATATGGCAGGCGATTTTGTACATGATAAACGAAGGTTCGCTCATGATAATTTCATCACCCGGATTGACGTAAGCCTTGAAGATGAGTTCAATTAGCTCTACAGAACCACTGCCTATTATGATGTGTTCAGGTGGCTGGCCGAATTTTTCCTGCATTCTTTTCTTTAAATAGAAACAGTTATCATCAGGGTAGAGGTTTGCATCACCAACTGCATTCATGATCGCCTGGACTGCCTTGGGGGATGGTCCAAGGGGGTTTTCATTGGAGGCTAACTTGATGATATCTTCTTTTATACCTAATTGTCTCACTACTTCTTCGATTGGTTTCCCTGGTTTGTAAGGTCGGATATTGTGGACAAAATTTCTTAGTTCAATCATTAATCAACAGTATAGGCAAATATAGCCCGAATGCAAGAGGAATTTCCAGGAAGGTAATTGACAGGAATAGAAATATATATATAATTTCATTGATTAGGTCAGTTTTTTATGAAGACTAGTTGACAATCGCAGTAGCTTACGGATTTTCTGCAGGGTGGATGTGATTATTGACGATTTGACATTGTTGAGTAGAACAATGCCTTATGGAGGATGATTATGAAGGCAAAGATATTACTGATAAGCCATGATGATGGCCTTGCTAAATCAATAAGTAAGGCACTGGAAAAGGAAGGCCACAAAGTTAGCTGTCTTGATGTTCCGAGTAGCGCAGTTACCAAATGCCGGGAAGAGAAGTTCGACCTTGTATTCATCGATGTATACATTAGAGAAATTGCCTATGATAAGTTAGTGGACGATGTCAAAAAAGCGTATCCAGAGACCGAGGTAGTCATTGTAACCACTTATGCATTCCCTGAGAGTATGGCAAAAGGTCAAGTTCTTGACATCAGCGGATATTTGATTAAGCCCTTGAGTGAAGCAAAGATCAAGAGTGTCACTGACCGCGCATTGCGTCAAGGTGAGCTTGCCCGGGAAAACCGGCGCCTTTTACTTACCGTGACTGCTGCGAAGAAAGAATGGGAAGCCACCGTAGACGCCATTGAAGATCCGCTATTCGTGACCGATTTCGACTATACGATATTGCGTGCAAATTTGGCGACCTTCCAGACATTGGGTAAAGGCGTCAAGGATGTTGTCGGCAAGAAGTGCTATGAGGTATTTCACTGTGTTGATCACGCACTTGATGATTGCCCGGGCAAACGCGCTCGGGATACCGGGGAACCAGTGAATGACATAATTCTGTTTAGAGGGTTGAAACAGAGATTAAATTGTAGTGTCTATCCCCAGGTTTTTGCGGGTGGTGGTGGTCTTGTCCATTACTTGAGAGAGCCGGTTTTAGATACTGGGCAGCAGGCCGAAGCCATGACCAAGTACGAACGACTTTTTGATGATGCACGTGTTCCCATTATCTTCATTGATTCTGACGAGTATAAAGTTGCGGATGCAAACCAAAAAGCGATTGAGCTGTTCGGCTACGAACCAGAGAAGATATTCGATATGGATTTGGAGAATCTCTTTGTTGAATCCCTGCGCGAGACCGCGATAAACAATATTGTCCAACAGGTGCAATCAGAAGAGCCACCCTTGAAAGTCAAGATAATGGACAGCAATAAAAAAGAGGTCGATGCTTTTATTATCGCTAACCCTATTAATATCGGTTCCACGAGTTATATCGAGCTATTCGTTGTGCCGGTCGACATGCTCAGCGGAGCTCGTTGATCAGTAACTTGAATGGATCGAGTGAAGTGAGAAATAAACGTATTTGCATAACCGGTGGTAAAGGATTCCTCGGTTGTCATCTGGTCAGGGTGTTCAATGACCGAGGCTATAAAAAGGTCACGGTCGCGGATCTTGATGATTTTGACTTGCGCGCGCTCGATGGTATTACCAGTATGTATGAGGAAATAAAGCCTGAAATCGTAATCCATCTTGCGGCTCGGGTTGGTGGCATTGGTGCAAACCGAGAACACCCGGGCGAGTTTTTCTATGATAATCTAATGATGGGCGCTCAACTTATGGAATATGGACGCAGGTACAAAGTCGAAAAATTCGTTGCGATCGGTACGATATGCTGCTATCCTAAATTTACACCGGTCCCATTCAAAGAAGATGATCTATGGAACGGTTACCCCGAAGAAACCAATGCCCCGTACGGACTTGCAAAGAAGATGTTGCTTGTTCAATCTCAGGCGTATCGCAAGCAGTACGGTTTCAATGCAATTTTTTTGATGCCAGTTAATCTGTACGGACCAGGTGATAATTTTGATCCAGCCAGTTCTCATGTTATTCCTGCGCTTATCAAGAAGTGTTTTGATGCGGTTGACGGGAATAAGGAAGAGATTGAGGTGTGGGGTACAGGTAATGCCTCAAGAGAGTTTCTCTATGTTGATGATTGTGCTGAAGCGATTATTCTGGCAACCGAACATTATAATGCTCCAGAGCCAGTTAATATTGGCGCTGGTTTTGAGATTTCCATTAAAGAACTGGCCGAGCTCATCGTCAGATTAACGGGTTTTCATGGTCGTATCGTCTGGGATGCTTCAAAACCTGATGGACAACCACGGAGGACGCTCGATACATCAAAAGCAGAGAAAGAGTTAGGGTTCAAGGCGAAAACACATTTTGAAGATGGATTGAAAGAGACGATTGATTGGTATCGATCTATAGGACAACCAGACAAAAAAAGTTGATAGTTATCATGCACAGCAATGGGGCATCTTAGAGTCGCTTACGTTACGGTCAATGACCCCTCGGATAAAAATACCTGGTCCGGATTGGAATATTATATTGCCCAAACAGTGAACAAGTATATTGGTGATGTTACGTATATCGGCAATTTGAAAAATCGGGCAACGTTCCGTCATCACCTCAAAAGATTTTATTATAAACTACAGCAGGAGCAGTACCTTGCAGAACGGACTGAAGAAATGGGCGTATATTATGCGCGACAGATCGAAGAAAAGCTGCAACAATCTAAATTTGATCTGATTTTTAGTCCGTCCACGATCCCCATAGCCCATCTCAAAACAGATTTGCCAATCGTGGTATGGTTGGATGCCACATTTGCGGTCATGGTTGACTACTATTTTAAACAGCTGTGTGCTGAATCTATTAGAGATGGTAATCTTATGGAGAATAATGCTTTCAAGCGGTGTGCGTTTGTATGTTTTGCGTCTCAATGGGCAGCTTCTTCGGCTGTTGACGATTATAGCATAGAAAGGGAAAAAATTAAGGTAATACCATTTGGCGCTAATTTCGATATGATCCCTGAAAAACGCGGGAACAATAATAGTCTATCAATACCATTGCAACTTCTTTTTGTGGCAAAGGACTGGTGTCGGAAAGGAGGGGAAACGGTTTTCCAAACCTTCATTGTTCTTCAGGATATGGGAATAGAAACAAATTTATTTGTCGTAGGTTGTGTACCTCCCAAGAAATTCCAGCATGCGCAGATGAAAGTTTTCTCATTTCTGGACAAGAATGTGTATGGTGATGCTAAGCAACTGGATTGGCTGTACCGGAATGTTCATTTCCTAATTTTACCGTCAAAAGAAGAATGCTACGGATTGGTGTTGTGTGAAGCAAATGCCTATGGTGTACCTGTTTTGGCAAGTGACACTGGTGGAATTCCTGAAATTGTTAAAGATGGAGTAAATGGGTTTCTAATGCCGGCTGATGCGTCGGGTAATGATTATGCACTAAAAATCGCTCAGCTGGTAAGGGATAAGACATCCTATATTGACTTGTGCGAGTCATCCCGCAAACGGTTTGACGAAATCTTGAATTGGAATGCTGGGGGGGAATTATTAAGGGACGTTCTTTTAAAGAAAATATGACGAAATCATGTCACAATTGAGAAAGAACATCTTTTCAGGTTCACTTGCTGCAGCCGGCAGTATTATTGTAAGCGTTGTAGCTTATCCGGTCTACTTAAATTTCTTGGGTGCAGAGCTTTATGGTCTTTGGGCGATATTGAGTGTATTAATTTACTTTGGTTCGATCGGCAATTTTGGCATTGATGAAGCGCTCATAAAATATGTTTCTGAGAAGTATCAGAAAGGAGCAATAGAAGATGTAGTTCGCTATATATCAACAGGACTGAATCTGTTGATAGTCAACGGTTTTATTTTATGCGCCGCTTGCTCGCTGCTTGGTAATTTTTTTGCATCCTTACTCAATTTAGAAGGTGCCGATATCATAAGATTTCATGCATTATTCCATTATGTTGTGATTCTCTCTATATTCATCCTGGTAGTCAACTATATAAATGCGATACTTAAAGGTCTGGGAAGATTTGATCAGGCAAGTTACATCTTCCTGGTTGGAAGATTCATTGGTTTGATCATGGCGGTACTATTTTTTATCAATGGTTATAAAATCTGGGGTATCTATATGGGACAGGCTTTGTCGTTCCTGTCGGTTCTCATACTGAGTAGCTTCTTCATCAGCAAGAGAATCGGACTTTATTATAAACCATTTGCACATAAGAAGGAGTATCTCGTTAAGTTATTAAAATTCGGCGGCACAATGACGGTCTCAAAGATACTTTCGATACTTCTCGAGCCCTTTATAAAGATCGTGATCGCTCGTTATATCGGTCTTGCTGAGGTCGCTTATTTTGAGGTTGCTAACAAAATCGTTCTTCAGATTAGAGGTCTGTTTGAACGTGGCATAAGCGCGATCATGCCTGAGGTCAGTCGTCTATCTGCCACGATTAAGAATGCGAAAGTCAGGACATTTGAGATGATGAGGAGAGTTAACAGACTCAATGTTCTTGTTGGCTCTTCCGTTTTTATATTGTTGCTTTTCATCGGCGAACCGCTTTTGAAATTGTGGTTGTCCGCAGGGTATTGTAAGGTTATCACTATTGCCTTCCGAATCATCATTGTAGGATACCTGATCAATTTATTGTCAGTACCGAGTTATTATTACTTCATGGGTACTGGACAGGTAAGATTTTGTTTTTTTAATCATCTCATACAGACTGTTCTAAATTTTATCCTGGTCGTGGTTTTGATTTTCTTCGATATTATTAACTTCCAGTTATTGGTCACGGTCTATGCTTCATCTATTGCCATTTCATCTGTTGTGTTGATGATTATGTATCACAATAAAATCAGAAACATTAGAATAGTATGAATACCACAACCCCTTTTAAGAAACCAGATACCGCCATTCATGATAGTAGACTGAATTACTACTTAGTCTTGGTCTTTCTCGCACTGGCGCTTGGCATATTCATCGCTTTCGGCATATTCACATTTACCCAGATTTTAATGCTTGGTATTATTGCCTTTTTATTATTTATCATCTTTAACAGGCCTGACATGATCTGTTATGCTTTGATCATTTTTATGTTCACGCCTCTTTCCTTAGGTATTATTATGAGGTTGAGGATAGTCTGGGTGGCGGAGCCGATATTTGTTATTTTATTTCTTCTGGTTTTTCTGAAGAACATGACTGCCAAGGAAAAAGCCGGGGTTTTTTCAGTAAAGGCAAATCCCTTTTTCATCCCGCTGGTTATTTATGCGGGGGTGCTTGTATTTAATTATGCGCGGTTCCCCTTACCCGCAAGTTCAGTGGCGGGTATTGCCGAAGAAATGGGCGGTATTAGATATTACTATGAGAAATTATTGATGTTTTCATTGTTTTTCTCAGTAGCCTACCTTGCCGAGACCGACCACGTATTCACCCGGCGTTTGAGTAAGGTGATGATCGTGATGGTGCTTGTGATAACTTCTATTGGCATGTTGACGACATTTATCGATCCGCTCTATAGGATGATCGTAAGCCTTCAGGAGAATGGTGTTCTTGCTACTGATACGATACTTACCGGTCTTTGGAAGAAGGTGATTGATCCATACACTGGAGCGATCAGGAGTTATATCTTGTGGATAACGCCTTTTGGTATTCTTCTATTGATATCAAATATGGTGCGCATCAAACCTGTTCTGAGAATAATGTTGCTCGGTTTCTTGGCGCTCGGTTTGATTTTGAGTGCCACGCGTAACTTTATTTTCGGTACGCTCGTTGGTCTTGTTGCGTGGGCCTTTTTGACTAAGAAGAAGCGTCTGTTGGTCGCTTTCACGATTGTTGGTCTTATTTTCTATCTGGTACCAAATATTGGTTTGTTTCCCAAACAGATGACCCGGATAATGTATTTCTCGACAGATATCGATAGACTTACTTCTTTCCGTTATGAGCTGTTCACAACATACTGGGATATGTTTGGGCAGAACATTCTGTTCGGCGTCGGAGTTGGTGCCACTGAGATCGGGGGGAGGATGTCTGGTACCCCTGAGTTTTTCTTTGCACAGAACTTGCGTTTCGGCGGGCATGGGTTTTTCCTTGGTACCTTATACACCCAGGGCATTGTTGGTCTATTACCATTCATATTTATCTATATCGCGTGCATAAGAGCGGCTTCTATACTATTTAATCAAGATAGGTTTCGAGACTATAAGATTGTCGGTCTCTTTGCACTAATGTTTCTTGCATATAGCATCATTCCATTTATTGTCGGTGGTACAGAAACCTATAATCAGCTTTTCATCGTGATCGCGATGGTTGCCGGGGCTTATGCCAAATTCCTCAAAAAAACCAGCTGACGTGAATAAACCATTAGTCTCAATTATTACCCCCTCACTAAACCAGGGGGAATACATTGAGGACACGATTCAAAGTGTCCTCAGTCAAACCTATGATAATATCGAATACATTATCATGGATGGTGGATCAACTGATAACACGATTGATATAATAAAGAAGTATGAAAAAGACAAAAGGTTGAAGTGGCTATCAAACAGAGACGAAGGTCAATATGATGCAGTGAACAGAGGTTTTATGATGGCTCGTGGGCAAATCCTTGGTTGGATAAATTCTGATGATCTTTATACTAAAGATACAGTTCAGAAAATTGTAGATGTATTCAATGATAGACCCGTCATGGATATCGTGTATGGAAAACTTCGTTCCTTTATGGCGAAAAGAAAACATAAGAGGATTATGTTTACTATATCTTTCTCCAATAGATGGCTCAGAAGGTACTGTTTCACTAATCCGAGCGTTACGTTCATCAAGGCATCGTTGATACAGCTAGAAGGGATTCTTATTGATAACAGTATTCCTACATTTGGTGACTGGGATTGGTTTTTGAGGATGGCCGAGACCAGTAAGAGATTTTACTATCTTCCGGAAATACTAGGATATTTTAGAATTCACCCAGCGTCTAGAATAGAGACCATGAATAGAAAAAGAGTCCATAGCGAAAGGTTGTTGATTTCTCAAAGGCATGATATACCAATGAGTTATATGCATCTGTGGGTGAATATACTTATCCCTTGGTTCGAGCGTTTTCAAAATCTCTTTCATTTAATACAAAAACGGGAATGGCGAGAGATAGCAACGAGATTGTTTGGTAATTCAAGTAAGGTATTTAGAAATGTGGTGGGCACTTGAATAAACCAGAAACAGCATTCAGGATGAGCGACAAAATACAAGTCTTACACTTTCTATGGTCAGGGCATTCAGGTGGCGTGGAAAGGTTTCTACGGGACCTTACACGCTACTCTAACAAGGCCAGATTTGAACATAGCGTATGTTTTCTGTCAGAGGGTGGTTGGCTTGCTGATGATATGCTTAAGAGTGGCACCCGGATTGCTTATCTTGGAATGAGAACAGGGTTTTCGGCCACTCGAAGTATGCGCATTTCATATATCATCAGGAGATGGCGACCTCACATTATCCACAATCACATCAGAAATTATTTTTTAAACATCTACTTACTAAACTATCCTACTATCCCCAAGTTTTTTTTTGAACATGGCGGTGACTTTCTTGGTAAGAGTCCACACCGAGATATTTTGTTTTATAAGTATTTTGCACGGCAGTATGATGCCATCTTGGCAAATTCGGAATATGTGAGACAGCAAATCGTGGGGTTGAAGACGATCGACCCCCAAAAGATAAGAACCCTCTATATCGGTATAGACCCGAAACCATATCAGCAGTGCAGGAACAGACGTAAGATTAAGCAGCTCCTCAGTATTAACGGTCACAAGAAGGTGATTGGTGTAGTCGGGCGACTCGTTGAACAGAAGGGTATGGATGATTTCATCAGGGTGGCTCATGAAATTCAGAAAATACGCCGGGATGTCATTTTTTTGATCATTGGTGACGGGAAAAAGCGTATGACCCTTGAAAGGATGTCTCTGCAGTACAACGTTGATATTTTGTTCTTGGGCGACCGGTTAGATGTACCGGATTTACTGAGTATCTTTGACGTTTTCCTTTTCACATCGAAATGGGAGCCATTTGGTATTGTGCTTTTGGAGGCGATGGCAGCAAAAATTCCGATACTTGGGTTTACGGTCGGCGGCGCACGGGAAGTTATTGACAAAGGAGGGGGTGTGCTTCTTGAGGAACGAAATCATAAGAAGCTCGCTACACTGGTAGTTGAAGTACTGGAGGACCGGGCAACCTACGAGCGACTATCTGCTCAAGGATATGCCAATGTGATAAAGAACTTCCACATAAAGAAGAGTATTGAGTTACTCGAAAAGGAGTATCTGGCGCTTCTTTCCAGAGAATGAAAGTTCTACTCATCAACAAATTTCTCTATGCCAAAGGCGGCGATGCCATATGTACTTTGAGCACTGGTCGTTTGTTATTTACGAAAGGTCATCAGGTCATTTACTGGGGGATGGACCATCCCTCTAATCCAGATTATCCACATAAGGAATTATTTGTTACTCATGTTGATTTGAACAAGCCAGAGAGTATTAGGCACCGGATTAATATCATGGCGAATATATTGTTTTCTTTTGAAGCCAAAGATAAAATAGAACGTCTTGTTCGTTTTGAAAAACCAGATATTGCACATCTCAACAACATCGTCCATCAAATCTCGCCCTCTATACTACAGGTTTTCCGTAAATACAGGATTCCTGTAGTTATGACACTCCACGATTATAAGATGGTTTGTGCGTCATATTTGATGATCAATAAAGGTAGAACCTGCGAAGCCTGCAGACATAGCAAATATTACATGTGTTTCTTGAAAAAATGTGTTAAAGATTCGAGACCCAAAAGTTTTTTAAATACACTTGAGATGTATTTACATCATAGAATTCTTCACATCTATGATGTAATAGATGTGTTCATATCACCAAGTCTGTTTTTAAAGAGGAAATTAGAAGATATGGGTTTCAGTAGAAAGATCATTCACCTACCAAATTTCATAGAGGATAATAGCGTCAAATTGCCGCGTAAAATCAAAGTCAACACAGTATTGTATTTTGGTCGCTTATCTCCGGAAAAAGGCATAAAAACGTTGATTAAGGCTGTGCGAGGATTGGATATCGAATTGAGAATCCTCGGTACTGGACCGTATGAGGGTGCATTAAAGCAGTATGTCAAAACCGAACACATTCGCAATGTTTTTTTTCTCGGGTACAAAACCGGCAATGAACTCACCGTAGAGATTAAAAATGCACTGGTCGTGGTGGTGCCATCAGAGTGGTATGAGAATAACCCCCGTACCATACTTGAAGCTTTTACTCTGGGTATCCCGGTAGTTGGTGCAAGGATTGGAGGTATTCCAGAACTTGTCCTGGATAATGAAACTGGCTTGACCTTTGAACCTGGGGATATCGATGATTTAAAAAAGAAACTGATTTATTGCATCAATAATAGAAGAAAGCTTTTTCAAATGGGAAAAACAGCACAAGGATTCGTGCGCGGGAATTTTAGTTCAGCGCAGTACTATGACAGATTAATGAAGATATATCGTGGCGTGAGAGGATAGGTTTATGGAAGCAGCGATAATCACGACTTACCGATGTACTAATAAATGCCAGATGTGCCATATCTGGAAACACCCGACCAAATGTGATGAAGAATTCAAACCTGATTTGCTCAGTAAATTGCCTCAGCTTAATTTTGCAAACATAACCGGCGGCGAGCCATTTCTGCGCGATGACATTGAGGAAATCGTAAGTATCCTCAAGAAAAAAGCAAAACGAATCGTGATAAGCACTAATGGATTTCTCACGGAGAAAATTGTCGATCTGGCACAGAGAAACAGGGACATCGGTGTGAGGATAAGTATCGAGGGGTTGCCGCAGATAAATGATGAATTGAGAGGTCAAGAACACGGTTTTGACCATGGTTTGAGAACATTATTAGAACTCCAACGTATTGGTCTGAAAGACATCGGCTTCGGCATCACAGTATCAGACCGAAATGCTCAGGATATGCTCGAGCTCTATCAACTTGCCAGGGTAATGAATGTGGAATTTGCGACTGCGGTTGTCCATAATTCTTATTATTTTCATAAGCATGGTAATGAGATTTCAGATAGACAAGCCGTTATTGCGTGCTTTGTAGAGTTGATAAATGAACTTTTGAAGACCAACCGGATAAAGAATTGGTTCCGGGCTTATTTTAATTATGGTTTGATAAATTATATTAACGGCAAGCCGAGACTGCTCGGTTGTGGAGCTGGCAACGACATGTTTTTTCTCGACCCATTTGGCGAGATAAGACCGTGTAACGGTATGGACAGCGGAGCTCTGGAAAACAGCATGGGAAATTTGAGAGAACAATCATTCGATGAAATCTGGGCGGGCGCAAAAGCTCAAAAAATCAGAGAGAACCTGCAGAATTGTTCTAAGAACTGCTGGATGATTGGTACTGCATCACCGGCAATAAAGAAGAATATGATTACACCAATTTTGTGGGTTATAGGAAATAAAACAAGAAATATGATTGGTAAGCGATTTTCTCTAGTATGAGAGTTTTTGTCTTAGGCACAAGAGGCTTTCCTGATATTCAGGGTGGTATTGAGAAACACTGCGAAAAAATTTACCCTCGTTTGGTGAAACTCGGCTGCCATATTACTGTATTGACAAGGACTCCATACATACCCAGAAATAAACGTATTGTAGAAAGCCAAGGTGTCAGATTTATTCATATATGGACCCCGCGCAGCAGGTACGTGGAAGCAATAATTCATACATTTCTTGGTATTATTATCGCCCGTATCAAATCACCAAACATTGTCCACTTCCATGCAGTGGGGCCTTCTTTGTTTATACCATTGGCTAAGTTTCTGGGGCTGAGGGTTGTTATGACACATCATGGTCCAGACTATCTCAGGAAAAAGTGGGGCGGTTTTGCAAAACTCATATTGAGATTAGGTGAGTTTCTGGGGGTAACTTTTGCAGACCACGTGATCGCGATTTCCAAGACGGTCAAAGCATTACTTAAACGTAAATACGGGGCAGGACGCGTTGAATATATACCTAACGGGGTTGATATGCCAGAGAGGTCAGCAAATAGTAAGATGCTTGCTGAGTTCGATCTCGAACCACAGAAGTTTATTTTTACCGCTTGTCGCTTTGTTCCTGAAAAGGGACTCCATGATCTTATCACTGCGTATTCAAAGCTCAGCAAACCAGGGTTTAAGCTGGTGATCGCTGGTGACGCTGATCACGAAACAGCTTATAGCAGAAAAATCAAAGAATTTGCAGCTGGGATTAAGGGTGTGGTCATGACTGGTTTCTTGAACCGTAAACAGATGTCTGAATTCTATACCAATGCAAAGCTGTTTGTTTTGCCCTCGTATTACGAAGGTCTGCCCATTGCCTTATTGGAAGCGATGAGTCATGACCTTCCAGTATTGGTTAGTGATATTCCAGCAACGCGGGAGATCCCATTGCCTGAGTACCGGTATTTTCCAGTGAGCGATCCTGGTTTTTTGGCAAAAAAAATCAGTGAATTATTTAACCATCCTCTTTCCAAAAAAGAAGTTATGACCAATAGAAAAACGATATCTGAAAACTATAACTGGCAGAAAATCGCGCAACAGACATGGGCTGTCTATAGCAAGGTCCTTGGTTTGTAATTCCCACACCGAATATATTGACACCAATACAAATTTTATTATAATCTAATATTGAAAACAGGGTATGTTCACTCCGGGATTCTACATATTTTCCCAAGAGGGGGTTAAATGCAGGTTCCTTATCTGGATTTGAAACGGCAGTATTTGACCATAAAGAACGAAATCAACAATGCCATACAAAGCACGATCGACAGTTGTGCTTTTGTTGCTGGCAGCAAAGTTAATCAGTTCGAAGAAGATTTTGCAGCTTATTGCGGCGTAAAATACGCGATCGGTGTTTCTTGTGGTACCAGTGCGCTTTATGTTGCGTTAAGGACCCTGGGTATGGGGGAAGGCGATATCGTCATTACCGTTCCCTATACCTTTATAGCGACAGTCGAGGCGATTACCATGACCGGCGCCAGACCCGTCTTTGTCGATATCGAAAAAGACTCGTACAATATTTCGATTGCAAAGATGATACAATACATAGAGAAATCGTGCGTGCGGAATACTTCTGATAACACGCTTATAGATAAGCAGACCGGTCTTAGGGTACGTGCGATTATCCCGGTTCACCTATACGGTCAGATGTCAGATATGGATGAGATCATGGCAATCGCCCAGGAACATAACTTATTGGTTCTTGAAGACGCTGCTCAGGCTCATGGTGCAGAATACAAGAACCGAAAAGCAGGTACAATCGGTCAGATAGGTTGTTTTTCATTTTATCCAAGTAAAAATCTTGGTGCATTTGGACAGGGTGGTGCGGTATTGACCAGTGACAAGCAAATTGATGAGAGAACCAGACAATTCATCAATCACGGTCAAACTGGTAAGTATGCCCATGCATTCGAGGGTTGGAATTTTAAGATGGATGGTTTTCAAGCAGCGATACTTGATACAAAGCTGAAACATCTTGATGCATGGAATCAAGCTCGTCAGAAAAATGCTGAGCGATATCGGGGCTTATTATCTGGGTTAGATGGAATAGTATTGCCGGCTAATATGCCTGACCGTGATCATGTATACCACTTATTCGTGATCCGGGTCGATGACCGACCTTCACTCCAGGGATATCTAGAACAGCAGGGTATTGGTTTTACGGTTGCATATCCTGTCCCCTTACATATGCAGGGTGCCTATAAGTATCTGGGCTATGCGCAAGGAGATTTCCCTAATGCTGAAGAATGCGCGCAGAGAGTTATTGCATTACCGATTTTCCCTGAGTTAACTGAGAAAGAAATAACGCATGTCGGCGCGACAATAAACGCGTGGGTTCAGTCAACGAAATGAAATTTAGCCACAGAATACTCTTTATACTAACAGACTTCATTATTGTTATAGGTGCTTACAGCTTAGCATTGCTTTTGCGATTCAGAGGTTTGATTGATGTCGCTAGTAACCAATTACCAACCCTTATTTTCTTGATGATTTTAATACCTTCACTGCTCTATATTTTTGATCTATATAATCACTTCATATACATACAGAGATTACGTGTATTTTTCAGAATTATCAGGGCATGGTTGGTTTCTCTTGTGGTCTATGTCCTTCTTGGCTTCTTGACAAAATTCTTCTTTCTAATAGAGAGTCGTGCTTTCATAATCTTATTTTTTGGAATTTCTTTGAGTCTTTTTTTCGCATTAAGAGTGGTGTGTTTCAAAAAGGCTTTGGAGATTTGTTTTTCTAACGACAATAGAAGGTTGACCTACAAATATATTGGACCGATTGATAAATTCAAAGAACTTAGGAAGAACTTCAATAAGAATGTAGCTACCGGTTTGGTACTTGTAAGTTGTGAAGAAAACAAAGAACCTCCTACAGATTGCAAGGGGACTTTCATCTACAGCCAGACAATAAGTTATGACCGACTCTATGAGGAGATAAAAGCCAACCTCGTACCAGGTCAAACTCTGCACGTTGCGTCTCAGCTTTTCAATAACCTTAGACTAGGTTGGGAGTGGTGCAGGATTGATGCAATGCCGGTATATAGATTTCGCCAAAGGAAATACCAATTTTGCCGGGACTGTCTAAGAAGGTGCATTGATATTATCGGCGCAATCATTGGGATGATCGTGCTTGCTCCGTTCTTCATAATTACTGCAATCGCCATTAGATTAGATTCACCGGGTCCGTTCATTTATAAACAAAAGCGATGTGGTAAAGATGGTAAGGAGTTTGTATTCTATAAATTCCGGTCCATGTATCACAACGACGGCAAAGAACCTGAACAGGATTTTGGTGACAATGACTATATCAATCGAGGAATTCCAAAAGAAGAAAGCGTAAGGGATCAAAGTATTACAGACGTTGGTAGGATTCTGCGCAAGACTTCTATTGATGAATGGCCTCAGTTTATGAATGTCCTTAAGGGTGATATGAGTCTTATCGGGCCAAGGCCGCATCGACCCCATGAAGTCAAGTGCTATCATGACTGGCATAAGGATAGGCTAAGTATAAAACAGGGTTTGACCGGACTCTGGCAAATTTATGGCCGCGGTGAGATGCCCTGCGATAAATCCATATTCCTTGATCTCATCTATGTCACTAACCGTTCACTGTCACTTGATCTAAAACTGCTGTTTAATACAATACCCGCGGTTATCCTCGGCAGAGGAGCTTATTAGATTGGAGATTGTAGATTTGAGATTTCAGATTGAAGACTTAAGATTATGATTCTTTTATTTATACTCTCTGTTTATCTACCTATTGATTCATGGCAGAATGAATTGGTGGAGGAGATGCAGGTAAGGGGCGTTCACTTCACTCGTTTTCCCAGTGTGCGTCCCTATGATATCGCGGAACTTGACCTTGCTGATTGCCTTTTCTTAAGCGACAGATTGTGGTTGCCAAATCTTTCTGGTAAGGTGTATTACGATACGATCACTGTGCTGCGTCTGAAACCCTCAGTTCACTATGACTGGTCAGATTTTTCAATATGCGTCCAGCCGGTCGTTAAATTTGGCGATGATAGCCTGCCGCCGGACAAGCTCTTTGCGGATTTATTCTCAGCTGATTATGAAAGGGCATATGTTAAGTACCAAAGCGAAAACGCTGGTATTTTCATAGGCCGAGAGCGTTTTGCGATCGGTCCTTCACCGCGCTACAATTTGCTACTCTCCGGATATTCTGCGCCGATGGATTGGATCAGTTATTTCTTGCAGTCTGACCGGCTAAGGTTTTCATTTTTTCTCACGCGACTGGACGATCTTTACACTAAACCGCTTGAGTATGTCGGAGACACCATAACCCAGTATATTAATGCCCGAAGATATCTTTCAATCAAACGGCTTGATTTTACACCTTGCCATTGGCTGAATTTCGGATTATCCGAATCAGCAGTTTTCGGTGGCGAGAATTACGCTTTGGAGTTATACCACTTCAACCCGGTTGTATTTGTGCAGGCATACCAATATAACTGGAACAAAGATGTCAATTTCTTTTTGAGTTTTGACGCCCGGGTCTTTCTCGATAATCTTTCGTTTTACGTAGCTCTGTTGCTCGATGATTTCCAGTTGGAACAGGACCCCAATGATGAGCCGAATCACTGGGCTGTAAATGTCGGCGCTGAAGTGGCTGACATTCTCAGTACGGATAATACATTCTGGATAATAGAATATACTGCGGTATCGCGATACACTTACTGCAATTTCATGCCATATCAGCGCTATCACTATCTTGAAACTTCGATCGGCTCACCTTTTGGTCCAAACTACGACGAGATATTCACCAAGTTTATTTATCATATGAGTGCAAGCTTCGATATTTTTGCGCAGGTTCAGTATCAGAGGAAGGGAGACACTCAGGTTTCGACCATCTGGCCGATCCCTGAAAACCCCAGGGAGCCGGGTACTTTTTTCCCAGCGGAAAATTTTTTATCAGGAACAATAGAAAAATCAGCTAACTTGTCCATTGGTTCGAGATATTTCTGGAAAGATCGACTCGCTCTGGAATTACTCGTGGGTTTTTCACGGGTGGATAATTTCAAACATGTCCGGGATGTTCAAGAGAATTCGCTGTTCATGAAATTTCAGGCTGATTTGATCAATCTGTAACACATTCAGTGCCTAGGGTCGCCGCGTATTCTATTTCATTATTTTTTGCAGACTAATAAGGAGGATTAATGAAGAGTTCTTGTGAGAAGAAGATCTTTCTTTCTTTGGCAGGGTTTGTGCCACAAAAAATCCTGTCTGCATTGTTCATTGACACACGACCTCGAATATATGAAGCACTCGATGCGGTACTTCTCTTTGCCGATATCTCAGGTTTTACTGCGTTGACCGAAAAGATCGCTACGATGGGTAAGGAAGGGTCTGAAGAAGTAACCAAAATCATCAATCAGTTCTTTGAGCCGCTTATTGAGATCATTAATAAATGGGGTGGTGATATATACCGTTTTGGCGGGGATGCTATTCTATCTTTTTTTCCATGTGGCGAAGGAAGGCTATCGGCTGCTACGCGGGCAGTGAGTGCCGCGCGCGAAGCGATTGCATTTGTTAAAGAACATAAAACGACCAAGACACAGGTCGGCGTTTTCAAAATCAACATGCACATAGGCATTACAGAAGGCACGGTTTTCTTCAAAGATTTGAAGAGCGATTTCTTTTTGGCCGGCAGAGCAGCCAACACCTTGATGGAAATCGCCGACAAAGCGTCAGCTGGTGAGATTATTGTTGATGCAGCGACAAGGAAAGATGCTGAGGGGTTTCGGTTTAGATCGCTCAATAAAGGAATATGGAGATATCAAGGTTTGGTTAAGAGAGTTCGTGGGATTTCACTGCCTGGGAAAACGGTTGTGGGGGGTGGTATGCCAGCGCAAATAATTAGCCAAAAACTCGATCAACTGAGGGCATATGTTCCTGATTGGTTGTACAAGCGTATTGAAATGAAACCCTCATTTGACCAGCGCGATGGTGAACATCGAAGAGCGGCAGTCATTTTTTTGCATTTTTCAGGTATCCCCTATGAGCGGGATCCGCGCCGGGCAGCAACTATGCTTCGCGACTTCTACAGTATTCTGAAACACGAGATTGAGAACTATGGTGGCTGGCTCAACAAAATCGATGTATATACTGACAGCGCCCGTGTGCTTGTGGTTTTTGGCTTTCCGAGGACTTTCGGAGATGACGAGATGAGAGCGGTACTTTTTGCTCGCGAAATATTGAACAGCGCTGCTTGTGAGGCGATAAACTTGAGAATGGGTATTCATGCTGGTCTCATTTTTGCAGCGCCAGTAGGCACTGCATTGAGGTGTGAATATACGGTGATGGGTGATGCGGTAAATCTTGCGGCGCGGCTTGCAGCTAAGGCTGATGACAGAAGTCTTATAGTCAGTGAGGCAGTATTCAATAAGACATTTGCTCAGTTCGAATATGAATCACTCGGCAAGAAATCTTATAAGGGTAAAAAAGAAGCGATTTTTTCTTATCGATTTCTAGGGAAACGTCGGGTTGAACGCACCACGTTGGCGAAATGGATAACTGAAAGTCAGAAACTAGTCGGCAGGGAAAAAGAATTGACTAAATTCAAGGGGATAGCTGGATCAGTAAAGAAGTTGAAGGGTCAGGTCATAGGTATCCGCGGTGAAGCAGGGATGGGGAAGTCGCGCCTTACCCAGGAATTCATTAAACTCCTAAAAGATTCTGGGTTTCATATCCTGCTCGGCAGCTGTGTTTCCTTTGGCAAAGCACTTTCCTACCACCCATTTATTGATATTCTGTCGAGCTTCTTTGGCATTGCACCAGAGGACAAACTTGCGGTAAGAAAAAAGAAAATCAGAGCCAAAGTGAAGAGCCTCGACGAAAAACTCATTAATTGGCTTCCGGTTATTGGTGAAGTACTCGGCGCACAATTTGCTGAAACTAAACTGACGAAATTCCTCGATGCCAAAATCAGAAAGCAAAAATTCTTCGATATTGTTTTTGACGTTATCAAACATATGGCAAAACGTGGGCCTCTTTGTTTGGTTATTGAAGACATGCACTGGATCGATTCAGTATCCATGGAACTCGTTAATTATATCGCGAGAAATATACAGAGCAAGAAAATTCTCATTCTTCTGGTTTTTCGGCCGGTGGAAGTGAAGGAAGAATTCATGGAAAAAGACTATTATAGCACAATAACAGTCAAGGAATTGAACCAGAAGGAAGCTGCACAACTTGCTGGCAATTTGCTCAATATACGAGCGCTACCGGATGATTTTAAGAAGACGGTCATAATGCAGTCACAAGGTAACCCTTTCTATATTGAAGAGATCGTAAAGTCATTTATTGAACAGGGAATTGTGCGGGAGGACAGAAAAGGGAAGTGGAAATTTGCTGGCGATATCAAACACATTAGACTGCCTGATACAGTGGAAGGGATCATATTGACCAGAATCGATCGTCTGGATATTACGGAAAAAGATGTCCTTCAAACGGCGTCGGTTCTGGGTAGAGCATTCGATGAATTCCTTATTACTGCGATATATCCTGATAAAAAGGTGCTCCAGTGCGCTCTGCGTAGTCTCAGAAAGTTTGATCTTATTCGTTTAGAAAAAACACGGGGTAAGGCGAAGTATTTGTTCAAACACATTCTTACTCAAGAAGTTACCTATGGTACACTTTCGTTTGTCAAAAAGAGGGAACTCCATAAGGATATCGGTGTTTTCATCGAGGATAAGCTGAAAGACAGGCGCGAGGAATTCCTTGGTCTTTTGTCGCATCACTTTTATCACGGCAAGGATTATAATAAGTCACTGTTGTATTCTGTGGAAGCGGGCGAAAAAGCGAAAAAAGTATATGCCAATGAAGAGGCCATAGAATTTTTCACACGTGCCATTGAATCATACGAAAAGTTAGAGGCCAAATAACATCCAAACAACACACATTTTATCACCGAACATACTGATATCGATCCGTGATTGAAAAAGACGAAAACAAAAAATACTCTGGAGATCTCATGGTGAGAGCTCTGCGGGGAAGAGCCGAGGTTTACACTCACATCGGTGACTATACCGAGGGCATCAAGGATTTTAAAAAGGCTGTTGCGAACTGCCAGGAGAGTGTAAATGTGAGTAGGTCCTTTTGGATAAACCTCATCGTTCAATATGCAGCAGCAATCGCCCATGGTCAAAGTAATTATGCCGAAGCAATACGGTTGATTAACCAAACACTTATGATACAAAATAAAAGTTCAGAAAAGAGTGCCCGTGCTTATGCATATGATCAGCTTGGTTATACACACTGGCTCAAGGGCGATAATGATCAAGCATTGAGGTTTCACCAGCGGGCGTACCGTATATATGAGAAGCTGAATGACGAAGAGGGACTAGAAAATGTTTTCAACAATATCGGTGCGGTATATTTCAATCGGGGTGATTACCGAATTGCACTAGTATATTATAAAAAGTCTCTGAAAATAGTAGAACGCCAGCATAGTATGATAGAGATTGGTGTTGCCTTGAATAATATTGGCTCGGTTTACTATAACCAGGGAAAACTTGATAAAGCATTGGTTCATTACAGGAAATTCCTTAGGATATCAGAACAAGTCGGTTATAGAATGGGGATGAACACTGCTTCGGGGAATATTGGTACGGTGTTTCACATAAAGGGTGCACTTGAACAGGCTCTGGCTTACTATAAGAAATACTATGAGACAGCTTATCAAATGGGTAACAAGATGATAATGGGAATCGCCTGTAACAATATCGGATTTGTGTACCGTGATAAAGCAGCACTGGCTTCTGCTTTGAAGTTCTATAACAGAGCACTGGTATTGTTTAAAGAGGTTACGTCACACATGATTGTTGGTCGATTATATAATAATATTGCAAATATATATTTAAAAAAAGGTGAATTGGAAACTTCAATGTCATACTGCAAAAAAGCTGCCAGGCTTTCTGCTTTCCTCAAGGATAAGAGACTCGCCGGCATCGTTAATCTCAATATGGCCAGGATATATGGGCATAGGAAGCATTACGGTCGCGCCGAGCAAAAGTTGACTCTAGCAGCAGACCAATTAAGAGATACAGATGATAGACTCTATCTATCAGAGCTTTATTCTGAAATTTCAATATTCTGTAAACACAATGGCCAGAATGGAAAGGCATTGAGGCATGCCCAGAAAGCTCTCTGTATTGCACGGGAGGCAGGGATGGTAGAACAAGAGATAATTGCGCTGCGTGTTATGGCAAAGATATCAGTGGTGAAAGATGCACAGCGAGCCTATAATTTATGTCAGAAGGCATGTGCAATAGCACAGAGAAAAGGGTTGGATTTTGAACTTGCCATTTCATTATATGAGCTATCACGAATACTGGTGGTAATCAACCGGAGCAGACGTGCTTGGCAAAATCTAATTGAAGCAGAATTGATTTTTAAGAAAGCTGGTGCTAAAAGCTGGTTGATGAGATGTCAAGGATATAGAATGGAGATGAAAAAAATCAAGCGGCTGCAGAAAGCAAATCGACAATGAAAGCAATATGCAACCGAAAGCAGCTTCTCATCAGAGCCTACAAAGGAAGGGCCAGTGTTTATCTACTCATCGGCGAGTCAGCTAAGACAATAGAAGACTGTAAGAAAGCGTTATCATATTACGCAAAGAACACTGGTGCGAATTCCTCATTAAAGGCAGATATCGCGATTGATTTCGCAGATGCTATTTTAAGAGGGGAAAGTGAATATAATATCGCCGATGCAAGGCAGCTAGTTGAAGATATGTTGAAGACAATAAAACGAAAAAGGGATTTTAATAGCTACGTTCAAGGACTAAATGCCCTTGGGAATACTTACTGGTACGCTGGAGAATATGATAAGGCATTAAAGATTTATACAAGAGCTGTGGCAATAAGTAAGAAAACAAATAACCAACGGGTTATTGCAAGGTTGTATGGCAATATCGGCAATATCTATCTGGGTAAAGGAGAACTAAATATCGCTTTACAGTATTATAAGAAATTCCTTGAGGTTTCAGAGAAAATGGGTGATAAGATGGGTGTTGGTGGCGCGGCGGGTAGCATCGGCGTTATCTATGGAACACAAGGCAAGCTTGATGCGGCATTAATTTTTTTCAAGAAGGATATGGTTATATCAGAAGAGATAGGTCATAAAAGGGGTATTGGTACTGCCTCTGGCAATATAGGTGTTGTCTATGGCTTAAAAGGAGAACTTGATACAGCGTTGAGATATTATAGACAATACTATACAATTTCCAAAGAGACGGGTTTCAAACACGGACTCGGTATTGCTTCATGCAATATCGGTCATATATACTTCAGTAAAGGAGACATTGATATGGCATTTGAGTGCTACAAAACATATCTGTTTGTTTCGGAAGAGCTCAATGATAAGACAGGCATCGGAATTGCATGTGCCTACATAGGAGGGATTCTAATAAACAAAAGCAGATTAGATAATGCCAGAAAATATCTCGAACGAGCCAAGGAAATTTTGATTAAAACAGGAGCAAAGAAAGGTTTGTCATTAGTCTATAGATATTTGGCTGATCTTTCTCTACGTAGAAAAAACCGAAAAGCGCTTGTTTATGCAAGAAAAGCTCTTCTTCTGGCTGAAGAAATGAATTCGACCGAAGATAGAGTTCCAGCGCTTCGGATAGTTGGCCAGGTACTTTCAGGTGTGGACGTCGCTAAAGCCATGGCGTATTTGAAACAGTCAATAGCTATTGCAGAAAAAGAGAATATGAGGCTTGAACTTGCTCAATCTCTATTTGAGCTGGCGCGTATGTTTCAAATCGTCGGAAAGAAAAGGGCAGCATATGAAATTTTACTCCGAGCAAAGCAGATCTTCAAGAAGTCTGGTGCCAGGTTGTGGTTGAGAAGAGTTGGTTGCTTAAGGGAAACGCTGAACAAGTACAGGACAGAAAGAACTTAAAGAGATGAGATGTCAAGGATATAGAATGGAGATGAAAAGAATCAAACAGAAGAAAACAAGATGATCGCCATATTTGATAAAGTCGGTCATACCAATGATTTTTTTGAAAAAATTATAAAAAAAGTATATATTTTTTGGCAAAAATCATAAAAACCATCTCTATTATAAAGACTAAACCATGAATAGTTACTTCAATGCATCATAAAAAGTCCCTGAAATACGTGAGTTAATCCTTGGATTTGTGTGAAAATTATGTCTGGTATTCAGGTCTTAAATCTGTTGACATTGAGGAGAAATTGGATACAATTAGTCACTTGCTGGAAATCCTACAAAATGCACTAGTATGGTCAGCAGTTTGTTCTCGGTAGAATATCGTAGCTGACAACGGCGGTAGCTTATTCAAAAAAAAAACTAGAAGATAGGTTTGGGTTTGGATGCTTGAATATGTTTATATCTAGCTTCTTAACCCTAACCCACTAAGAATCTTGTAAGGAGGTTTATGCCATTGATTCAATTCAACAGTGAGCAAAAAATGATCCAGAATGAGGTGAGGAAATTCGCTCTATCTGAACTTGAACCAATTGCCAGTGATATTGATAAGGAAAGCATTTTTCCCACTGATATCGTGAAAAAGCTCGCTGAGCTCGGCCTATCAAGCCTTATCATACCTGAAAAATACGGTGGAGCCGATCTGGATACAACTTGTTTGTGTATTGCTGTTGAGGAGCTAGCTAAAGTTAGTGCGTCAGTCAGCCTGATCCTTGCGGTTAATAACTGTTTGGTGGCGTATCCAATGATGAAGTACGGTGTAGAATCGACCAAAGCGCAGTATCTCGGACAATTATCAAAGGGCGATGTGGGTGGTTACGTCGTTGAGACTGGTTTTGAGTCGAACGAGAGAAAAATCGAACAGCAGGAAAAAGAAGGTGTTGTTTCAATCGCTGGATCATTTGATTTTGTCTTAAACGGGGAAGCCGCTAATTTTATTGTCTTACCCGTAGAAATAGAAGAGGGTAAGACCATTTTTATTTTTGATAAGAAGACCAATAATGGTATATCAAAACATCGGATACTTGGTATGCGGGCAGCAGGTATTGTCAGTCTTAAGTTCAAGTCAGCATGTTTAGTCAGTGGCAAGCGTTTAGCTGCGCCGCAAGAATCAAAACAGGTACTTCAAGATATTCAGAACTACTCTGATATCATATTCTCTGCTATATCCTTAGGTATAGCAGAAGCTTCATATGATGCGGCGATCCGGTATTCAAAGGAGCGCCGGCAATTTGGACGCGCGATATGTGAGTTCCCAATGGTACAGGAAATGCTCGTTGATATGAAGACCGAAATAACTGCCTCGAGATTTCTGGTTTACGATGCAGCGGCAAAAGCCGATACAGATCAGGTTTTTGCATTAAGTGCCCATATTGCACGTTTGTTTGCTAGTCGAGCAGCTGTAAGTTGCGGTCTGAATGCGATCCAGGTGCATGGCGGTTATGGTTATACAAAAGAGTATCCTGTGGAGCGCCATATGAGGGATGCCAAGACTATACAATTATTGAGCGCAACACCGATTGATTTGAAATCAGTACTTGCTAAGGAGCTCCTATGATTCTCGATGAACAGCATCAAGAATTCAGAAAGATGGTCAGGGAGTTTGCCGACAACGAGGTCGCACCACGTGCCAAAGAACTCGATATGAATGATGAGTTCCCTTGGGATCTTGTTAAGCGGATGGCCGAGTTGAAGCTCCTCGCCCTGTATGTACCCAAAGAATATGGTGGGGCAGGTCTCGATGTACTATCGTATGCTATCGCTGTTGAAGAAATTGGAAGGGTATGTGGTTCAACCGGGATTTTTCTTGCAGCGCATTCCTCGTTAGGTGTTTACCCGGTATACGATTCAGGTACTGAAGAGCAGAAGCAGAAGTATCTTATCCCTATGGCGCGCGGCGAGAAGATTGGCTCATTCGGTCTGACTGAACCTAATGCTGGGAGTGATGCCGCCGGTACTCAGACTACGGCAAAACTTGTTGGTGACAACTATATTGTGAACGGCACCAAGCGTTTTATAACATCAGGAGAGATTGCCGATATAATTGTCTTTACTGCGACCAAAGACCCTTCATTAGGATATAAGGGGATATCAGCTTATATCGTTGAAAAAGGGACACCTGGCTTCTCGGCCGGCAAGAAAGAAGATAAGTTAGGTTTGCGTAGTTCAATAACGTCTGAGCTGATTTTTGAAGATTGTGCATTACCCAAAAAGAATCTTCTGGGTAAAGAAGGTGAAGGCTTCAAAGTGTTCATGGCGACGCTTGATGGTGGAAGGATTTCAATCGGCGCCCTTGCTTTGGGTATTGCCCAGGGGGCATTAGATGCTTCCGTGAAGTTCGTCAATGAAAACAAGAAATCAGGTCGTCCTTTGAGAAAAATGCAGTCTATTCAGTCGATGATCGCTGAAATGGCAACTGAAGTGGAGGCTGCACGGCTGCTCATATATCAAGCAGCTATGCTTAAAGACAATAATTTACCGTTCACAAAGGAGTCTGCCATGGCAAAATATTATGCTTCAACTATCGGAACAAAGACGACCGATATGGCGATAACCATTCATGGTATGTTTGGATTGACCAATGAATATCCAGTGGAGCGGTTTTTGCGCGACGAGAAACTTATGGAAATCGGTGAGGGTACATCAGAGATACAGAAGATTGTGATTGCACGAGAAATACTTGGGAAAAAATAGATGATAGGTTTTGGTTTGGATGCTGGATTTTTTCTCGTTTCCCCGGCCTCGGGCCGCAAGACGGGGCGGGCTAAACCCTAACTCAATAACCATTTTGATGAAGGAGGTCTAATGAATTTCGATTTGACTAGTGACCAGAAGATGTTACAAGATCAGGTCAAAAAGTTTGCTGATAGTGTATTGGCACCGGTTGCACCAGATATAGACAAATCTGCTGAGTTTCCCTGGGATAATATCAAAAAGATGGCCAAGCTGGGTCTGCTTGGCATTATTATTCCGGAGGAATACGGTGGTGCTGGTTTTGATTACATCTCACTTGCTATTGCGGTCGAAGAGATTTCCAGGGCTTGCGCATCGACTGGTGTTATTGTCGCAGTTAACAATTCGCTCGTTGGCTATCCTATTATGCAGTTTGGCAACGAAGAGCAGAAGAAGAAATATCTACCGTTGCTCTGCAAAGGTGAGAAACTCGGGGCATTTGGTTTAACCGAGCCGAATGCTGGGTCTGATGTGGCGGCTATGGAATCTACGGCACGGTTGGACGGTGATGCCTATATCCTTAATGGCACAAAAAGATTTATCACAAATGCCGGTGAAGCAGGGGTCTACGTGGTTTTTGCCTATACTAACAAGGAATTGAAACACAAGGGTATAAGCACCTTTATCGTAGAGAGAGATATCCCGGGGTTTAGTCTTGGTAAGCATGAGGATTTGATGGGTATTAGGGCAACAGCTAACTGTGAAATGATTTTCGAGGATGTAAGAATACCTAAAGAAAGCCTATTGGGTAAAGAAGGTGAAGGTTTCAAGATTTGTATGAACACGCTCGATGTCTCAAGGATTGATATCGGTGCGCAGGCGGTCGGTATTGCCCAGAGCGCACTCGATGAGGCGGTGCGATATTCAAAAGAGCGCAAGGCATTCGGGCAGCCGATATGTAATTTCCAAATGGTGCAGTCAATGCTTGCTGAAATGGCAACTGAGATTCAAGCCGCAAGGATGCTCGTTTACTTTGCCGGGCACTGTAAGAACAAAGGGATGACGAGGTTCTCGCTGGAATCGGCAATGGCAAAGTATTATGGTGCTTCAATGGCTGTAGATGTTGCTCGCAAGGCAGTTCAAATTCACGGTGGTTATGGTTATACAAAAGAATATCCTATTGAAAGGATCTACCGTGATGCCAAGATTCTTGAGCTCTATGAGGGGACATCGGAAATCCAGAAGATTGTTATAGCAAGAGAACTTACAAGATAGATGGTGGGTTTGGGTTTGGAAGCTAGAGAAAGATAGAAGACAGGCTTGAGTATGGATGCTTGAAATCCAGTGTCCTAACCCTAACCCAATAACCAGCATTGTTAGGAGGTTATTTTGGATATTATTGTTTGCATAAAAAGAGTTGCGCAGACTGCTGAAGCTGATGTGAAAATTGATTCTTCTGGTAAGGATATAATAAAGGACCGTTTGACCTTTGACATGAATGAATCTGACACTTATGCCCTTGAAGAAGCAATTCTTTTAAAAGAAAAATCCGGCGGCACTCTTACCGCGGTCTCTTTAGGAACTATTGAGGTGGAAGATACATTGCGTATTGCTTTGGCAAAAGGCGCAGATAGTGCGATACGGATAAAAGCAGAGGATTTTGAAGAACTTGATGGGTATAAAACAGCCCAGCTTCTAAAAGCAGCCATCAAAGATCTGAAATCCGATGTCATATTTACCGGTTGTATTGCGACCGATGATTACTATTCACAGGTTGGTGTAATACTTGCTGAATTACTTGGCATACCACATGCCACATTGGTTGCCAAAGTTGACATCCAGGATACAAAAGCCCAGGTACATCGAGAACTCGAAGGCGGTTTAATAGAACACCTCGAGATGAGTCTGCCCGCTCTTTTTACGATCCAGACCGGTATCAATGAACCACGATATGCTTCGCTCATTGCGATCAGGCGCGCCGCAAAAAAAGAAATCAAAGTGATCGGTGCATCTGACATTGACCCGACAGGTATTCAAGCTAATGCGAGTCTTGAAGAGTTATTCACACCACCGGTCGGCAAGCGTGCGGAAATTCTTTCTGGAAGCATGGATGAGATTTCAGCAAAAGTCGCAGGTATTATCAAGGAAAAAGGACTCATATGATGGAGGCGAAAAATGAATGATATTTTTGCGCTGGTAGAACATCGACAGGGTGCAATAAGAGACATGACATATGAATTGCTGAGCTGCGGCAGGAAGCTTGCAGAAAAAGAGAATACGAAACTGACTGCAGTTATTTTAGGACACAATACTGATGATCTTGTGCAGATATTGAAAAGCCAAGCGCACCGTTTGCTCGTGGTGGATAATGATGTCTTTAAAGACTTTAATTCTGAGGTCTATCAGAATGCACTCAGTGAGATCATCAAGCAGCAAGATCCTGCACTGACCTTGATCAGCCATTCTGCTTTTGGTATGGATTTATGCCCAGCACTTGCTACCCAACTCGGCGTTCCATTTACCACTGATTGTTTAGATATTGAGTTTGTGGAGCAGAAACTCAAGGTTACGCGTCAGATATACGATGGAAAACTGAACGCGAAGGTTCAATTACGTGAGAACCCTGGCTATATGATCACACTGCGCAGCGGTTGTTTCCCAGCTGGAGAGGGCAGTCTGGATGGATCAGTTGAGAAATTCGATACACCAGTATCTACCCAACCTGATTACCGAAAATTCATCGAGTATATTGAAGCCGCGGTTGGTGAAGTTGATATCACCAAGTCCGACATACTGGTAACTGTTGGCCGTGGTATAAAAGATCAGGCAAACCTATCGATTATCGAGGATTTTGCCAGTGCGATTGGCGGCGTTGTTGCTTGTTCAAGACCAGTTGTTGATGCTGGTTGGATGGCAAAAGACCGACAAGTCGGTTCGTCTGGAAAGACTGTTAAACCAAAGCTTTACATCGCCCTGGGTATTTCCGGTGCATTCCAGCACATTGTCGGTATGAAAGGTGCGGATACGGTTATCGCGGTCAACAAGGACTCAAATGCACCGATATTTAGTGAAGCTGACTATGGCATTGTAGACGATCTTTTTAAGGTCGTGCCGGTTTTGAAAACCAAGATATTAGAGGTTAAGCTAGCGAAAGGATAATTTTTATGGGCGGTTCTATAAAAATAAATTTAGAAGTACGCGATGCGATTATTGAATCGGACGCTGCTGACGTTATTAAGTGTTATCAATGTGGTCGATGCATGGCGGCATGTCCATGGAATCTTCTCGATGGGTTGAATTACACTACGTATCGGTTCTGTCAGCGCATTAAACTCGGTGCGATAATTGATAGTGAAGAAAAGGAGGAGATCGCCGCTGATACTATTGATGTATTTAGATGTGTTGGATGCGATTCATGCAAGTCCGAGTGCCCGCGCGGCGTTGGGCTTTCTGACATATTGCGCGCGGTTCGAAGGATACTTGTTGATTATGATTCTTATCCTGGAGAATTAAAGAGTGTTGTCACACGGGTCTTTAGTTCAGGGAATCCGCTTGGTGAATCAATTGAGAAAAGGGGTGATTGGGCTGCGGGTCTGAACATACCTCAATACACTGAGGACTGCGAGTACTTGTATTTCCCGTGTTGTTTGCCAGCTTATGATGCGCGGGCCAAAAAGGTCTCCCAAGCTACGGCGAGGATACTAAAACGAGCCGCTGTTTCTTTTGGTATTATTGGAAAAGAAGAATTCTGTTGTGGCGAGGCAGTGCGTAGGGTGGGTGCGGAAAAGGTTTTTCAAACTGCGGTTAAGCAAAATACTGAACTATTCAAAAAGACTAAGGTGCACAAAGTAATCGCTACTTCACCCCATTGTTTGGTTACTTTTACCAAAGAATACCCAGAATATTATGATGGGTTTGAAACACTCCACGCAGTACAGGTATTTGACCGGTTGATAAAGGACAAGAAAATAGTCCCAAAAAGGCCGTTTGAAAAAACCGTTGTCTACCATGATCCATGTACATTAGGTAAACAAATGGACATTTATGATGAGCCAAGGGCAGTGTTAAAGAGTATCCCGGGTTTGAAGCTTATTGAGGTCCCTATTTTCAATCGGGATTTCAGTATCTGTTGTGGCGGTGGTGCAATGGGTCTGTGGCGTGATTGGCCCCAGGATGAAAGACTCGCTGACCTCCGTGCTGAGCAAATATTAGAAACTGGTGCTGATATCCTTTGTGTTGCCTGTCCGTACTGTCTTCAGATGTTTGAAGAAACCATAAAATCATTGAACGCGAGTATTGAAGTTATGGATATTTCAGAAATTCTTGAGCTATCTTTAGAATAGAGGTTACGGAAATGGACTTAGGTCATATCATCGAGAATATCACTACAGAGAAAGACTTGAATTTACAGGCGCGACCATATTTCAATCATTCAGTTGAGATGAAGAAAATATTTTCTCCAAAGGAGCGCGCTGAGGCATTGGAGAAGGTTGGTTTGAACGTTTTCTACTTTCCATCAGAGATGATAACTGGGTGTGATCTTTTATCTGATTCCGGGGTTTCAACGATGACAAATGAACAATGGGCTGCCTTGCACCTCGGTGATGAAGCCTATGGTTCGAATCGCGGTTTCTATCTATTGATGGAACAAATAAAAGATACGTTCGGTGAAGCATTTTTTAATGATCCAATCATTGGTAGACCAAATGCTTTTATTTTCCACCAGGGCAGGTCATGTGAAGATGCATTGTTTTCAGTACTAGGCAAGCAAGGTTCTGGATTTATGATCCCGAGCAATGGTCATTTTGACACGACCGGTGCCAATATTAAGGCAAATGATATTAAGGCATTGAATCTTTTCAGCCCCGAGTTGAAAGATATGAAGTCATCGGATCGTTTCAAAGGGGATATGGATATCGTCAAGTTGAAAACGCTCCTCAGTGACTCAAATGATAAAATCCCTGTAGTTTATATGACAATCACGAATAATACTGCTGCAGGTCAGCCGGTATCTCTTGAGAATATCAAAAAGGTTGCTGAACTTTGCGGTCAATACGATACTCCGTTTTTCTTTGATGCCTGTCGTTTTGCCGAGAATGCGTGGTTCATCAAGCACTATGAACCAGGGTACGAAAAAAAGTCGATACAGGAAATCGTTCGGGAGATGTTTGCTTATGCAGATGGTTTCACGATCAGTTTCAAAAAAGATGGTTTGGTCAATATGGGTGGAGGGTTGTTCCTAAGAGACAAAGGTGTATTCATTAGTAAATTCCCGTCGGTCCCCGATATTTTGTTGAACTACCAGCTCATAAAAGAGGGGCATCCGACCTATGGTGGTCTTTCAGGTCGTGATATTATGGCTTTGACAGTTGGATTAAGAATCATCACGACCGAGGAGTATTTAACTTACCGGATTGAACAAATCCGCGATTTCGGTGAGACTATGGACAAACTCGGTATACCGGTGCTTCTACCTACGGGCGGTCATGCAGTGTACCTCGACGTTAATAGATTTTATGCCGGTACATCGATGAAACCAGATGATTTTGGCGGGATTGCATTGTGCGCAGTGCTTTTGGCTGCATATGGGCACCGGGCATGTGAACTCGGTCATTTCGCTTTTG
Source organism: uncultured bacterium (assembly GCA_965603515.1). GTDB lineage: Bacteria > Hydrothermota > Tepidihabitantia > SM23-42 > SM23-42 > JAUVZL01. The sequence continues at coordinate 139,159 of CBFDDH010000001.1, read as the reverse complement.
GTTCATACGACCAGAGTTCCCAAAAGGAGATCGCACCTGAAGTCAATTTTGTCCGGTTTGCAATACCCAGGCTCAGGTATGAGAAACGCGACCTTGACGCGGTTGCTGATGCGGTGCGCATATTGCACAAGTGCCGTGATAAAATACCCGGGGTTGAGGTTACTTCAGGAAGGGAATTGTCCCTGCGTCATTTTAAGGCAAGGTTTAGATTTAAGAAATAAGGTTATTATGGCAGAAGATAAACCAACAAGACCTACCGATTTCATCCGTGAAGTCATAGATAATGACCTAAGGACTGGCAAATACAAATCGATCCACACGCGCTTTCCACCAGAGCCCAACGGTTATTTGCACATTGGCCATGCTAAATCACTGTGTATCAATTTCGGTATTGCCGAAGATTATCGTGGTGTCTGCAATCTGCGCTTCGATGATTCGAATCCTATCAAGGAGAAGCAGGAATATATTGACGCCATAAAAGAAGATATTCGTTGGCTTGGTTTTGATTGGGCAGACCGAGAATACTATGCATCTGATTATTTTGACCAGCTTTACGAGTGGGCTATGCAGCTTATAAGAAAAGGCAAGGCTTATGTTTGTGATTTGAGCGCTGATGAAATCCGAGAAACCAGGGGTACGTTGACTGAGCCTGGTAAGGAGAGCTCGTATCGGAACCGCTCAGTTGAGGAAAACCTGGATTTATTCAAGCGCATGAAAACAGGTGAGTTTCCCGACGGTTCTCGCGTACTCCGTGCTAAAATCGACATGGCTGCGTCTAATATCAATATGCGCGATCCAGTTATGTATCGTATTTTACATAAATCACACCATCGTCAAGGAGATAAGTGGTGCATCTATCCGACATACGACTTTACACATGGTCAATCTGATTCAATCGAAGGCATTACTCATTCACTCTGCTCTTTGGAATTCGAAGATCATCGACCTTTATATGAATGGTATCTGAACAAGTTAGGTGTTCATCGCCCACAGCAAATCGAGTTTGCTCGTCTTAATTTGAGCTACATGATAACAAGCACCCGCAAGCTGGGAAAACTTGTGCAGGAGAATTATGTAGATGGCTGGGGTGATCCCCGTATGCCCACATTGTCTGGTTTACGCAGGAGAGGATATACACCTGAATCAATAAGAAATTTTGTGAAACGTGTCGGTGTGGCAAAGACTGATAGTATCATTGATATAGCACTGCTCGAACATTGTCTGCGCGAGGATTTGAATAAACGTGCTCAGCGTGTAATGGCAGTACTGCATCCGCTTCGGGTAGTCATTGACAATTACCCGGGAGATAAAGTAGAAGAATTGGATTGCGTGAATAACCCAGAAGACGCGGGTATGGCTACTCGAGAGGTGCCTTTCTCGCGGGTGTTGTACATAGAACAGGAAGATTTTCGTGAAGAACCGCATAAAAAATATTTTCGTCTGGTGCCAGGTCGTGAAGTACGGTTGCGTTATGCATATTTTATCAAGTGTGTTGATGTGATTAAAGACGAAAAAGGAAAAGTGATCGAACTACACTGCATGTATGATCCAAAAACACGTGGTGGTGATGCACCTGATGGCCGTAAAGTAAAGGCAACACTCCACTGGGTTTCAGCTGATCATGCGCTTAAAGCCGAAGTGCGGTTGTATGATCGTCTTTTCACCAAAGCAAATCCTAATGAAGTGGAGGAAGGAAGAGATTTCACATCTAATGTAAATTCAGAGTCCTTAGATGTATTGACTTCCTGTCAAATTGAACCGAGTCTAAAAGACGCCGCACCAGGAAATAGATACCAATTTGAACGACTCGGCTATTTTTGCGTTGACCCAGATTCTTCTGAAAACTTACTTGTATTCAACCGAACAGTTTCATTGCGTGATGCATGGGCAAAGATCGAGAAGAGGCTAAAATGAAGAAAGACATTAAAAACCGTCCAAATCACAGAATATACATTCAGGTACTTCGTCGTATGACGTCTGAACAGAGATTGATGAAATGCCTTGAATTGTCTCAGTTATGCCGGGGACTATTTCTTCATGGCTTGCACAAGAGATTTCCTGATTTGTCGAACGATACTATCAAAGAGATATTTTTAAAGCGATTGGATAAATGTCACAACAGGAATTACTAAAAAAAATTGTAGGGGCACTTGACAGAGTTGGAATTGAATACATGCTAACTGGTTCTTTTGCTTCAAGTTTGCAGGGGGAACCACGTTCAACCCATGATATCGATTTTGTAGTTGCCCTTCAGCTGAAAGCAGTCAAGGAGTTGGTTCGGGTTTTTCCTCCAGCTGATTACCATTTGGATGATGAGAGTATTATTGATGCAATCAAGAACAACGGTATGTTCAATCTTATTGCTGTGAACACAGGAGATAAGGTTGATTTCTGGATGCTTACGGATGAAGCATTTGACCGATCGCGGTTTGCGCGTAAATACGTCGAGGAAATAATGGGAATGCATATTAGGGTTTCAAGCCCTGAGGATACGATTCTAGCTAAGTTGAAGTGGGCAAAGCTATCTGGTGGTAGTGAAAAACAATTTACTGATGCATTACGGGTCTATGAAGTGCAATTTGGAAAACTCAACATGGACTATCTTCAAAAATGGGCTAAGGAACTTGGCGTTGAGTCAATGTTACAGAGAATACAGAAAGAAGCAGAAGTTATTTAACCCCAGGGACTCAACGGATATAACCGAGTTAGACGATATTTTCGTGTTGAATCTTCTTAAAAATTATAAATAGGTATAAGTATGATAGAAATACGTGCCTTAAAAAATGCTGATAACTTAAATGATTTGATTCCTCTATCTAAAGAGTTTTTTTCAGAATATGAAGCTAATCATAGTTATTTTTTTAAGACTGATCGGATAAATAGAAAAGATATAATCAATTACTTTATAAATTTTATTGACAATGAGAATCGCAAAGCATTTATAGCTGTAGATAATAATATGATTATTGGTTACATTTCAGTGTTAATTCAAAACCAACCTGACTATTGGGCAGTTAAAAAAATTGGGCATATTTCAGGATTTATGGTTAATAAAAATTACAGAAGAAGAGGTATTGGTATTAAACTTCTTGATAATGCTATAAACTATTTTAGTGAAAAATCAGTAAGAAACTATACAGTTTATACATCAGTCAATAATATTGGAGCAATTGAATTCTATAAAAGAAAAGGAATGGAATCTCTTCATACTACACTATTGGGTGAAGTTGGAAGTGAATAATGTATCCTTTAAGTTTTGAGATATTACTCAATTTTCAAGTTTCCAGATTTGACCCCGTGGTTACCTGAAGATGAATTATTTAAATAAACTCATGAAAGGCGATAAACGTACGATTGCCCGAATAATTAGCGCAGTTGAAAATGGCGGTGACGCAAAATTGTTGGGAAGAATATTTTCACACACCGGCAGGGCATACCATGTTGGCATTACCGGACCACCTGGGGCAGGTAAATCGACATTAGTTAATGCCGTGGCCAAAAGATTATTGTTGAAAAAGAAGAAAATCGGTATCATTGCGGTCGATCCTACATCGCCATTTTCTGGTGGTGCATTACTTGGTGACCGTATTAGAATGACTGATTTGGCACTTAACAAGAATGTTTTCATAAGAAGCATGGCATCGCGCGGCAGTCTTGGCGGTTTGGCGCGCAAAACAATTGACGCTGCTTTGGTGCTTGATGCTGCTGGAATGGATTATATCCTCATTGAGACTATTGGTGTGGGGCAGGTTGAGTTAGATATAGCTGAAGTCTGTGATACTACGGTCGTTATTCTGGTACCTGAATCAGGCGACAGTGTCCAGGCAATGAAAGCCGGGTTATTGGAAATTGCTGATATCATTGTTGTCAATAAAGGCGATCGTGATGGGGTTGACCGATTACTTATGGAATTGAAATTCGCATTTGAATTGCGTGAACAGAAAGCAGGTTGGGATTTTCCAATTCTCAAAACAACAGCGACCAGGGATGTCGGTATTGATGCACTTGTTCTCGAAATACAAAATCATCAGAAATATCTCAATAAGAGCGGCCGTCTTGAAAAGGAGCGGAAGGCGAAACTCGTGAGGCGCATCAATGACCTGGTTGGAGACAAAATATCATTGCATCTAAGAGAAAAAATCATTCGAAAAGAGGAACTGGTGAGGATCATTGATAAGGTCTACGAACGGAAGCTTAACCCCTATGACATTGCAAATAAGATAGCCAGGAAAATGATCAAGACAAGGAACTAGAGGGGCGTATATGAAGAAAGATATTTGGGACAAGAAGCTTAAGACCTGCAAGGAGCGAGATGGGAAATTCACGACAGCCTCTGGGAGAGTGACGAAAACGTTGTATACACCAGATAGCATTAGAGATTTTGATTATGACCGAGATCTGGGTTACCCGGGTGAATTTCCATATGTGCGCGGGGTCTACACGAACATGTATCGGGGTCGGCTCTGGACAATGCGTCAATTCTCGGGCTTTGGTACACCAAAGGACACAAATAAGCGCTACAAGTACCTTCTGAACCATGGACAGACTGGGCTCTCTGTTGCTTTTGATTTTCCCACTTTGTACGGTCGTGATTCTGATGACTTACTTGCACGAGGAGAAGTGGGTAAGTGTGGGGTTGCGATTGATACGCTTAGAGACATGGAGATATTATTTCATGGCATACCACTCGACCAGATATCGACTTCAATGACGATTAACCCGCCTGCCGCAATGCTTCTGGCCATGTACATCGTGGTCGGTGAAAAACAGGGTGTGCCGATGAAGTTTCTAACCGGAACTATTCAAAATGATATGCTGAAAGAATACCAAGCTCAAAAGACGTGGATATACCCTCCAGAACCATCGATGCGTATAATTACCGACATTATGGCATATTGTACCGAGCATGTCCCTAGATGGAATACAATTTCGATATCTGGTTATCACATAAGAGAAGCTGGTTCTACTGCGCTGCAGGAGCTTGCTTTTACCCTGAAGAACGGTTTAACTTATGTTGAGTACGGTATAAAAGCAGGTCTATCAGTCGACAAGTTTTCCCCAAGGCTCTCTTTTTTCTTCAACTCACACCTTGATTTCTTTGAGGAGATCGCTAAATACCGCGCAGCGCGGCGGATTTGGGCACGCCTTATGCAGGATAAGTATAATGCTCAAAGCCCCCGTTCATATTTGATGAGGTTTCACACCCAGACCGCTGGTTGCACGTTGACTGCTCAACAACCACAGAATAATATCATGCGTACTGCTTTCCAGGCACTCGCGGCAGTACTCGGAGGAACCCAATCACTCCACACCAACTCTATGGATGAAACCTATGCCCTGCCAACTGAAAACGCGGTCAAGATCGCTTTGCGCACCCAGCAATTGATAGCTTATGAAACGGGTGTTGCCAATACTATTGACCCAATCGGTGGTTCATATTACGTTGAGACTTTGACTAATGAACTTGAGCAAGGAGCTTACAAGTACTTTGCTGCGATAGATAAAATGGGTGGTGTGGTTAAAGCGATTGATAAGGGATTTTTTCAACGCGAAATATCGAGAAGTGCATATCAATACCAGAAGAGTTTGGAGAAGAAAGAGAAATATCATGTGGGAGTGAACATACTCGAAGAAGAGGGCAAGGCAGAAATGGAGCTTCTGAGAATTCCAAAACAAGTTGAACGTGATCAGGTGAAGGCACTTAAAGGCATCAAACGAGAACGCAATAATAAGAAAGTGAAAGAAACACTCGGGAGATTACACAAAGCCGCAGCTGATGGGTCTAACCTGATGCCTAAGATTCTGGATTGCGTACGCGCTTATACCACGCTTGGTGAAATGTGTGGTACATTGAAAGAAGAATTCGGTGAATACCATGAACCGATCATATTCTAATAGATGGAAGATTGGTTTAGGTTTGGATGCTGGATTTTTTTCTCGTTTCCCCGACCTCGTGCCGCGAAGCGGGGCGGGCTAAACCCTAACCCAATGACCATTTTGATGAAGGAGGATGATTTATGACAAGAAGAATTCGGGTTCTGGTTGGGAAACCTGGTCTTGATGGACATGACCGCGGTGCTAAGGTCGTTGCTGCTGCCTTGCGCGACGCAGGCATGGAAGTTATCTATACGGGTCTTCACCAGACTTGCGAGAGTATAGTCGAAGCTGCCATACAAGAAGATGTTCACATAATCGGTTTATCCATATTGTCTGGTGCTCATATGACGATCTTTCCCAAAGTGCTGTCTTTGCTTGAGAAGAAACAGGCAAAGGCTATTATCGTTATCGGCGGTGGGATAATCCCTCGCGAAGACATGAAGAAACTCGAGAAAAAAGGTGTGAAGAAATTATTTGGTCCAGGTACACCAACGACCGAGATCATTCAGTGGATTACAGATAATGTAAAAGCCAAGATCAGGAAAACAAAACCGCGCAAATCAAAAAAAACGGGAAGTGCTAGGAAAAAATAGAAGTTGGAAAGTTACGAAAAACAAGAGAGAGGCTTTAAACAGGATTTTCTATGAATTCGAGATCAGTAAAACTGGGACAATTTGAACTGTCGATCGTATCAGATGGTAAATTCTGGCTTGATGGCGGTGCGATGTTTGGTGTTGTTCCTAAGGTTATGTGGGACAAACTCAATCCGGCTGACGACCTGAATAGAATTGAACTCGGTTTGAATTGCTTATTGATTCAAACGCCTGACAACAAGATTCTCGTCGATACGGGTATCGGTGAGAAGCTCAAGGAGAGGTTCAAAGATATCTACCGTGTGGAGCGGGATTTCAATCTTATTGAAGTCTTGCATAGACGAGGTATTGAACCTGGGGATATCGATAAAGTGATAAACACCCACCTCCATTTCGATCATTGTGGTGGCAATACTGTAAAAAAGGAGGGTAAGTCAGTACCGACTTTTCCTAATGCTCAGTACATCATTCAAACACAAGAATGGTATGATGCAACACATGTTAATGAAAGGACCAAGGCAAGTTACTTAAAAGAGAATTTTGTTCCCTTAGAGGAAAATTCTCAGCTCTTATTGGTTGATGGCGAACAAGAAGTAAGTAAGGGAATCAAGGTGATCGTCACCAATGGTCACACGCAGGGGCATCAGTCGGTCTTGATTGAATCGGATGGCAGCAAGGCAATATATTTTGGTGATCTTATACCTACAACATCACACATTAAGATTCCTTATGTAATGGGTTATGATCTGTACCCACTCGACATTATCAAGAAGAAAAAAGATATTTTGCAAACGGCACTAAACGAACACTGGTTATTGATATTTGAACACGATCCTGACACTCCATTTGCCTACATAGTTGAAAAGAATGGGAATCAAGTGTTGAAACCAGTACATAACAAAAATTCCAAATGAGTTTAGTATGTTCGTAATTTAGGTATTGTTTGTAATTTGGTGCTTGGGATTTGTGGTTTAACGTTTAAGGTATGCAGGGGGTAAGCGTATGAAGATGGAGGATAAACTAAAGCGGCTTGAAGAACTGAACGAGCAAGCACAGCTTGGCGGTGGTGAGAAAAGAATAAAAGCACAGCATGATAAAGGCAGGTTGACCGCGCGCGAACGAATTGATCTGCTGATGGATAAAGGTTCATTTCGTGAGACCGATCGGTTTGTCACCCATCGATGCAGTGACTTTGACATGGATAAGAACAAAATATTGGGCGATGGTGTGGTCACTGGCTACGGTAGGATAAACGGGCGACCCGTATGCATTTTCGCTGAGGATTTTACAGTATTCGGTGGTTCTCTATCCAAAGCATATGCTGAGAAAGTCTGCAAGCTGCAGGATTTGGCACTCAAGATGGGATGTCCAGTAATCGGTCTTAAAGATTCAGGTGGGGCTAGGATCCAGGAGGGGGTTGATAGCCTTGCTGGTTACACTGACGTTTTCCTGAGGAATGTCCTTTCCGCGGGAGTTGTGCCTCAGATATCAGCGGTTATGGGTCCGTGCGCCGGGGGAGCAGTTTATTCTCCGGCAATGACTGATTTTGTTATTATGGTCCAGGGCTCATTTATGTTCTTGACTGGTCCTGATGTTGTTAAAGCAGCAACCCATGAAGACGTTACTTTTGAAGAGTTGGGTGGTGCGATGGTCCATAATGAGAAATCTGGCGTTGCTCATTTTGCTGTCGAATCAGAGATTGAATGCATGGATCTTATCAAGAATATGTTGTCGTTCATACCCCAGAATAATCTCGAAGATCCAGTTAAGATCGAAACGACTGATGATATCAATCGGATGGATGGAAAGTTGGATGCAATAATCCCGGATAGTACTAATATGCCTTATGATATGCATGCTGTGCTAAAACTGATCGTTGACAACGGTGATTTTCTGGAAGTCCACAAGCACTTTGCCAAGAACCTTATTATTGGTTTTGCACGCTTCAATGGTCGGGCGGTTGGTGTTGTGGCCAATCAACCAGCCGTGCTGGCTGGCGTTCTGGATATTGAGTCAGCCATGAAGGGTGCACGCTTCGTACGGTTTTGTGATTGTTTTAATATTCCAATTGTTACGTTTGTTGATGTTCCAGGATTTTTGCCCGGGACTGCCCAGGAGTGGGGTGGTGTCATCAAGAATGGCGCGAAACTCCTTTATGCTTTTTGTGAGGCGACCGTACCGCGAATAACTGTGATCACACGCAAGGCATATGGTGGTGCTTATTGTGTAATGAGTTCGAAACACACGCGGGCAGATGTCAATCTTGCATGGCCCAGCGCAGAGATAGCAGTGATGGGTCCTAGCGGTGCGGTGAAGATACTTTATCGTAAAGAAATCAAAGAGGCTAAGGACCCCAAGGTTTTGGAAAAACGATTGATCGATGAATATACTGAGAAACTCGCCAATCCTTTCGTGACTGCGAGCAAAGGATACATTGATGCAGTAATCAAACCTTCAACGACAAGACCCAGGATCATTGAAGCTCTGGAATTTATTGAAAACAAACGCGATACTAATCCACCGAGAAAACACGGGAATATACCGTTGTGAATAATTGCAGGATCGCTACGCTCGCAGTATTATTTCATTCGCAGGAGGCGCAGGATCATTTATTCGCTTAAACAATGAAATTTAAATACGAAGATTCAGAAATCTGGCAGTTAGCAATTGAATTAATTAAAGCTGTTTATAAATTGCTCGAAGAGTTCCCTAAAGATGAGAAATATGGACTAACATCACAAGGTAAAAGAGCAGTAGTATCTATAGCTTTGAACATTGCTGAAGGTAGTGGTCGTCATACTGATAAAGATTTTAGTGTTTTCATCAACCGATCAATTACTTCGTTACAAGAAGTCGACGGGGTCTTGAAAATTGGGATTCCTCTAAATTATACCACCAAAGATGATTATTTAATTGCTGAGCCATTAATTGAAAAAGAGTATTACAAGCTAATTGCCTTTGATAAATCACTTATTAAAAAGCCGAAAAATAGGAGGCGTTATTCTTCATGAGTATTTAGTTTATGGCGAGCCGAAGGTGATACTGCAAGTTCAGAATGAACGATACTGCGAACCCCATCTCATTGAAAAAGGGTGGCGTGATACTGCGAATGAAATGATACTGCTTTTAAACTATGTTTAAAAAAATATTAGTCGCTAATCGTGGTGAAATAGCAGTGCGGGTTTTGCGTACCTGTCGTGAAATGGATATTACTTCGGTAACTGTTTATTCGGATGCGGACCAAAGCGCATTCCATACGCGTTATGCCGATGAAGCATATCATATTGGTCGAGCTCCGGCTACTGAAAGTTATCTAAGGATTGATAGAATCATTGAGGTTGCCAAACGTGCAAAGGTAGAGGCAATTCATCCAGGCTATGGATTTCTTGCTGAGAACACGGATTTTGCTGAAGCCTGTGAAGCATCAGGTATTGTGTTCATTGGTCCAACGTCAAAAGCAATAAGGCTATTGGGTGATAAGATTATTTCAAAGAAGACGATGAGCGACGTGGGGATACCAGTTATTCCAGGTAGTGACGGTGCCGTGGCTGATGAATCAGAAGCTCAAATTATGGCTCAACAGATAGGTTTTCCTGTACTTATAAAAGCAGCGGGTGGTGGTGGCGGAAAGGGGATGCGTGTTGTAAGGGAGATGAGGGAGTTGACTGGCGCCTTGAAACAGGCTATCAGCGAAGCGCAGTCTGCTTTTGGTAACCCAACCGTATTTATTGAGAAATTCCTTGAAGCACCCCGTCACATTGAATTCCAAATTCTTGCAGATAATCACGGTAATGTCATACATCTTTTTGAGAGAGAATGCTCAGTCCAGCGACGACACCAGAAATTGATCGAGGAATCGCCGTCTGCGATCATGGACCTGGATTTGCGTGCCAAGATGGGGCAGGCAGCAGTTCAGGCGGTAAAGACATCAAAATACACGAACGCCGGTACGGTTGAATTCATGGTTGACAACAACAGGAACTTCTATTTTCTTGAAATGAATACCCGGTTACAGGTGGAACACCCAGTTACTGAGTTGATTACTGGTATTGATATTGTAAAGGAGCAGTTCAAGATCGCTGCTGGGCAACAACTATCGTTAAAACAAGAAGAAATAAAGATGAACGGTGCGGCTATTGAATGTCGTATTTCTGCTGAAGATCCACAAAACAATTTTGTGCCGTCGACTGGTAGGATCGTAGAGATCGTTGAACCTGGCGGTCCGGGTATAAGACTTGATAGCGGTGTCTATGAAGGTTTTGAAGTGCCGATATATTACGACCCATTGATTGCTAAGTTACTTGTCTGGGCACCTTCCCGGGAAGAGGCTATTTCCAGAACAAAGCGTGCCCTGAAAGAATATACGATTAGAGGAATTAAGACCTCAATACCTTTCCATATTTTGGTAATGAACACCCCTGAATTCGTGAAAGGTGAGTATGACACTACTTTTATCGACAAAGTTTTGGGTAAGGTAGTTTATAAAAAAGAGTATCATGAAGTTGTTGCAATAGCTGCCGCTATAGGAAAAATCATCAAGGAGAAGCAGGTTGTGGTAGGAAAACCAAGTGGGCGCAAGTTATCAAGTTCATGGAAGATGTACGGGCGTAAGGCGATGATGAGGAGTAATTAGCGTGGCTGATATTGTTAAGGTCGACGATAAGGTTATCAAGATAGAAGTTGAGAGACAGGATGAGAAATTCCGGGTTTTTCTTAATGGTGAGACAAGACGAGTAGAGGTAGCTGATGATCGTGGTTCACGCATGACATTGATAGTTGATGATAAACCGTTCGATGTTGTTTTTTCTGACGATAACACGATTATTGTTAACAACCAGGAATACTCTGTTGAGATATTTGATGAACAAGTAGGAAGACTCATGAAGGCAAGCGCGGGCAAATCTGAAAAGCGGGAATTGGCGGTGAAAACAGCGATGCCAGGTTTGATCATCGAGGTGATTGTTAAAGAAGGTGACAATGTCACCGAGGGGCAAGGTTTGCTCATAATCGAAGCTATGAAAATGCAAAACGAGATACAAACGCCAAGAGATGGTGTTGTTAAGACGATACAAGTGAAAAAAGGTCAGACCGTAAACACTGGAGATACACTTATCATAATAGAATGAAAATGATACTGCGCTGAATTATGCTTTTTTCTCCTGATGACATAAAAGATATAGACTACAAAAAAGATTTGGGTAACCCGGGTGAATTTCCTTATACACGCGGCGTATATCCAAGTATGTATACGGGTCGGCTATGGACTATGCGGCAGTATGCCGGTTATGCGACTGCAGAAGAGTCGAATCGTCGCTACCGTTATTTACTGAAACAGGGGCAGACAGGTTTATCCGTTGCATTTGATTTACCAACCCAGATGGGTTATGACTCAGATCATAGACTTGCCGCTGGTGAGGTGGGTAAGACCGGTGTTGCCATTGATACACTTGAAGATATGGAGATATTATTTAAAGGAATACCGCTTGACAGGGTGAGTACGTCGATGACGATCAATGCCACCGCAGCAGTTCTCTTGGCAATGTATATCGCAGTTGCCGAAAAGCAGGGTGTGCCAAAAGAGAGACTATCCGGTACGGTTCAGAATGATATCCTCAAGGAGTATATTGCGCGCGGCACTTACATATATCCACCTGCAGCATCGATAAAGATTACGGTCGATATCATGAAATATTGCAGTAAGTCCCTGCCCAGGTGGAATACCATTTCAGTATCTGGTTATCACATAAGAGAAGCTGGTGCGACAGCAGTACAAGAGCTTGCTTTCACACTCGCAAATGGAATGACTTATGTGCAATATGCAATTGAACGGGGTGGACTTGATGTGGATTCATTTGCGCCGCGTATTTCATTTTTCCTTAACGCACACAATAATTTTTTTGAAGAGATTGCTAAGTTCAGAGCGGCCAGGAGGATCTGGGCGCGTGTCATGAAAGAGCGATTCAATGCGAAGAATCCAAAATCGAGGATGCTTCGATTCCACACTCAGACTGCCGGTTCAACATTGACTGCCCAGGAACCTGATAATAATGCGATACGTGTTGCATTACAGGCACTCGCCGCAGTTCTGGGCGGGACCCAGAGTCTCCATACGAATTCGCGCGATGAAGCCTTGACCCTGCCCACCGAAGAATCAGTGAAATTGGCATTACGTACTCAACAGATGATCGCTTATGAAAGTAAGATCCCGGAAGTTATTGATCCCCTGGCTGGATCCTACTATGTTGAATCGTTGACTAGCAGATTAGAGGAGCAGGTGAACGACTATCTGGATAAGATTGACTCAATGGGTGGTGCCCTGGTAGCTATTGAAAACGGATATTTTCAGGAAGAAATTCACCGCAGTGCGTATGAGTATCAAAAAGCTATTGAGCAAGATGATATAAGTGTGATTGGCGTAAACAAGTTCGTGTCTTCTGATAAAGGGAGGAAGTTCACAACAATGAGGGTTTCGCCTAAAACCTTGAAGAAACAGCTGCAAAGGACTAAACGTGTCAAAGCTAGGCGTAATAACCTAAAGGTAAGATCGCTGCTGAAAAAATTAGAGGGATTAGCAATTGACAATGAGAACTTGATGGAACCAATCTTGGCGTGCGTGAAAGCCTATGCTACTATTGGTGAAATATCAGATACACTAAGGGATGTCCATGGTGAATATAAGGAAAGATCGATATTTTAGATACCTAAAAAAAAGATGGAAGATGGGTTTGGAAACTAGAGAAAGATAGAAGACAGGTTTGACTATGGATGTTTGAAATCCAGCGTCCTAACCTTAACCCAATAACCATTTAGCAAGGAGGTTTTGAATGATGTTCGGTATTCCTCGAGAAATTCCGCCTTTTAAAAACACGCCGGAATATAGAGTTGGTTTTTCTCCTATGGCAGCAAAGGAACTTATGTTATACGGCGCGAAATTCTATGTTGAATCAAAAGCCGGTGAAGGTGCAGGGTTCCTAGACGAAGACTATGAAAAAGCTGGAGCAACTATTGTTTATTCAAAGGAAGAAGTCTATCGACGGGCAGATATTGTCCTGAAGGTCAGAAGACCTCAACAAGAAGAATACCAGTATATGAATGAGGGGCAGATCTTAATGGGTTTTATCCATATGGTCACCGCTCGCAAAGCTTTTGTTAAAACTGTTCAGGACAAAAAAATGACCATTATCGGTTATGAAATAATGCAAAATGAGGATGGTCGACTTCCTGTCGTTATACCGATGAGTGAGATAGCTGGTAAACTTTCAGTGCAGATCGCTGGTAGATTATTAGAATCACCAGGTGGGGGAAGAGGTATTCTACTGGGTGGCATAGCTGGTATCCCACCAGCTGAAGTCGTGATCCTGGGTGCTGGTACTTTAGGCTGTAATGCTGCAAAATCTTTTGCCTTTTCTGGTGCCAATGTTTATGTACTGGATGTTGTTCGTGACAGGCTCGATAGTCTGGTATGCCAAACCAGCGGCAGCCGGATCACCACAATGTTTTCTACCAAACACAATATAGAAAAACTTCTCAAGTTTGCCGATGTTGTGATTTGTGCTGTGCTGGAACCAGGTAAACGCTCACCGATTCTCATTACGAAAGAGATGGTGAGTTCAATGCGTCCTGGTGCGGTTTTGATCGATTTCTCTATTGACCAGGGTGGTTGTTCTGAGACGTCGAAGATCTCTCCAAGCGGTCAGTTTATCTACATGGTTAACGGGGTGGTTCATTTCTGCATGCCGAACGCGACAACGCTCGTTGCTCGAACTGCGACACACACAATCAGTTCAGGGATCTATCCGTTTCTTAAGATCTTAACTGAAAAAGGTATTGAAGCTACTTTGAAAGAGAACTATGCTTTAAAACACGGTATTTATGTTGAGCGTGGTGTCGTCAAGGAGGAGTACAAAATATGAGCTGGTTCGACGATTACAAAGGAAAAAAATGTTCTATTGATGAGGCTGTTTCGGTTGTTAAGAGTAATGACCGGATCTATGTCAGTGGTAATGCAGCAACTCCTTTTGGATTGATGGATGCGCTTGAGAAGCGAAAGGATGAACTGCATAATGTTGAACTTGCGCATGTGTTGTTGTTCGGTGATGAACCTTTGTCAAAGCCCGGTATGGAAGGTCATTTCCGGCACAACTCACTTTTCGTCGGTCCGGCTGACCGTGCAGCAGTCAATGCTGGTAAAGCAGATTATATTCCGGTTTTTCTCTATGAGATACCTAGTTTTTTTTATAAAGGTCTTTTGCCGGTCGATGTGGCTTTTATGCATCTATCACCACCTGATGAACACGGTTTTATGAGTTATGGTGTTGAATGTTTGGCTTCAAAAGGTGCTGCAGAATCAGCTAAGATCGTGGTCGCCCAAGTCAATGAGAAGATGCCGCGTGCTCTGGGTGATTCGTTCATTCACGCATCAAGAGTGTCCAAGATAGTTGAGATTTCAAAGGACTTGCCTGAGCTGCAGCCCATTCCGTTCACCGATGTTGAAAAGAAAATCGGCGCGAATGTCGCTAGTTTGGTCGAAGACGGTTCCACTGTCCAGTTGGGTATCGGCGGGATCCCGAATGCCGCGCTCAAAGCTATGTTTGATAGAAGAGACCTCGGGGTTCATACTGAAATGGTTTCAGATAGTATAATCGAGGCTATTGAAGCTGGTGTAGTTACCGGTTCGAAAAAAACCCTGCATACCGGTAAGATTATTGCAACATTTTATTTGGGAACCAAAAAGATCTACGAGTTTATCGATAATAACCCAGTATTTGAGACCCACCCATGCAATTACACAAATCATCCTTATATAATCGGGCAAAACGAAAAGATGGTTGCGATAAATTCTGCCATAGAAGTCGACCTTACTGGTCAGGTGTGCTCGGATTCTATCGGCACAAGGATCTATTCAGGTTTTGGTGGTCAGCTCGATTTTATAAGGGGAGCCGCTCAATCCAAAGGTGGTAAACCTATAATCGCTTTACCTTCGACTGCTAAAGGTGGTAAATTATCTAAGATTGTGTCCACCTTACAGGTCGGTGCGGGTGTGGTGACGACCCGGGCAGATGTTCACTATATTGCTACTGAACACGGTGTTGTAAGTTTACACGGCAAGAACCTGCGCCAGCGTGCCGAGGCGCTTATTTCCATAGCTCATCCGGATTTCCGCAATGTACTTGAAGAAGAAGCGAAGAAAAGGAAATTGCTGTGAGAGTAGGTAGAAGATAGTTTACAATGAAATATAATGGACGTGCAATGGATGTGATGCTGAAACAAGCCCGAAATGAATTCAGTCCATGGTTCAGCATGATAGTGTTAAGGGTTTAAGATGAATATGAAACTAGATCATATAGGCATCGCAGTTAAATCTATTGAAGAACGATTGTATGTATGGAAAGATGCGTTGGGTTTGGGCTTGGCGAATCTCGAAGAGGTTGAGGATCAAAAGGTCAAAGTAGCCAAGTTGGATATCAGCGGAACCCATATTGAATTAGTAGAACCGACAAGTGAAGAGAGCCAGGTTTTTAAATTCATAGAAAAAAGGGGTGAAGGATTGCATCATCTGTGTTTTCGGGTTGATGATATTGAGAAGGTACTAGCCGAGATGAAGAGTCACAATGTCCGGTTGATCGATGAGGTTCCGAGAATTGGCGCGGGGGGGAACAAGATAGCATTTATCCATCCAAAGGATATGGGTGGTGTTTTGATTGAATTAACCGAAAAAGACAAAAATGCCTAGATACCTAAACACCTAAATGCCTAAAGTGAAGAATATTATGTTATCAGAACATCAGTGTATCAGAGCACTAATTTTCCGCCCGAGGTGGATCAGCCTCAGGGTGAAGAATTTGGGAATTTTGGATTCTTAGGTGTTTGCAATAGGGAGGAATGATGCATATTGAGTCAAAGATCGTACACGGTGGTCAGCATCCTGATAAAGAAACCGGTGCTCTTGCGCCGCCGATTTATCAAACATCGACTTTTGCATTCCGCAACGCTGAACACGGTGCGCGTCTTTTCAAGCAAGAGGAAAAAGGTCATATCTATACAAGACTTAGCAATCCGACGACCGATCTTCTGGCAAGCAAGATTGCTTTGTTGGAATCTACTGAGGCCGGGGTGGTTTTTGCATCTGGTCTCGCTGCCATTTTTAACGTCGTTGTGACACTAACTAAAACCGGTGAACACGTTGTTTCTGATGATACCATCTATGGTGGTACTTTTGCATTATTCAAGAGCATTCTACCAAAGATGGGTATTGAGGTGACATTCTGTGATACGGCAGATGCAGATCAACTGGGTTCTTGTATTAAGGAGAATACGCGTTTGATCTTTACTGAGACGCCGGCAAATCCGACTTTGAAGATTGTCGATATCGCCCGATGTTCAGAGATCTCCCACGCCAGAAATATCCCGCTGTGTGTTGACAATACTTTTGCTACTCCATATCTCCAAAGACCAGTAGAACTCGGTGCTGACATCGTGCTTCATTCAATGACTAAATATTTTAGTGGGCACGGCGATATCATAGGTGGAGTTGTCGTTGGGAAAAAGGATTTCATGCATCACCTTTGGGAAGACGCAAAAGAGATCGGCGCCTGTAATTCACCCTTTAATGCTTGGCTTGTTCTGCGTGGTCTAAAGACCTTAGCTGTGAGAATGGACCGACACTGTGAAACTGCCATGAAGATCGCAGAGTATCTTGAAAAGCATGACAAGATTGAGAAGGTTTATTACCCTGGTCTTACCTCGCACCCGGATCATGAATTAGCAAAGAAACAGATGAGCGATTTTGGTGGCATGATTGGGTTTGATGTGAAGGGTGGTAAGGAAGCTGGAAAGACAATAATGAACTCAGTAGAGTTGTGCATTCTTGCAGTGAGTCTGGGTGACGTAGATACACTCATTGAGCATCCCGCTTCAATGACCCATTCAACGTATTCAGATGAAGAGCTGCGAGAGTGCGGGATCAATCCTGGTTTTGTTAGAATATCGGTTGGTCTTGAACATGTTGATGATCTGATTGCTGATTTAGAACAAGCCCTATCTAAAATATAGAAGATGGGTTTAGGTTTGGATGCTAGAAAAAAGATGGAAGATGGGTTTGGAAGCTAGATTTTATTTATTGATTATATCCAGCATCCTAACCCAAATCCAATAACCATTTGGTGAGGAGGTCTAATGGTTGGCGTTGTTGGCTATGGTTCTTATTTACCAAGATATCGGATTAAGGTTGAGAAAATTGCCCATCAGTGGGGCAGAGATTCCGAGACAGTAAAACGAGGTCTGATGCTCAAGGAAAAGACCGTGCCTGGAATGGATGAGGATACGATAACCATATCAGTGGAAGCTGCACGTAATGCGCTAAAAAGAGCTAATATTGACCCGGTTGAGATCGGCGCATTGTACATCGGTTCAGAATCACATCCCTATGCCGTGAAACCATCTGGTACTGTAGTGGCTGAGGCTTTGGGTGTTGTGCCGAATGTCCATATAGCGGATTATGAATTTGCCTGCAAGGCAGGCACCGAAGCAATGTTTGTTGCCCATGGTTTGGTAAAGGCTGATCTTGTAAAGTATGCACTCGCCATTGGTGCTGACACTTCGCAGGGTGCACCAGGTGATGCCCTTGAATTTTCTGCCGCAGCCGGCGGTTCGGCATTCATTTTCGGAAAAGAAGGCATTATTGCTGAGGTCCTGGATACGTTTTCTTATACAACAGATACACCTGATTTCTGGCGCCGAGAAGGTGCGTTTTATCCGCTTCATGGTGGGCGATTCACTGGCGAGCCTGCTTATTTCAAACATGAGTTGGGTGCGGCAAAGGCAATTCTTGATAAAAGCGGCTATAAACCCAGCGATTTTGCCCACGCGATTTTCCACATGCCAAATGGTAAATTTCCATTAGCCGTGGCTAAGAGATTGGGATTTACCAAGGAACAGATTGACGCGGGTTGGATAGTTCCATTAATGGGTAATACCTATTCAGGCTCGTCACCCACTGGGTTTTCTGCGACGCTCGATATTGCCAAACCAGGTGAGTTGATAATGCTCGTTTCTTTTGGTTCAGGTGCAGGTAGCGATGCATTTATATTTAAGATGACTGATCGAATTGATGAAGTGCGCGATAAAGCTGCGAAGCTCAAAGAGATGCTTGAGAACAATCGTATCTACCTTGATTATGGACAGTACGCCAAGTATCGGGGTAAGATCAGAATGTCCGAATAAGGAGGCTGGTATGAGAGAAGTTGCAGTAATTGGTTGTGGAATGACCAAATTTGGTGAGCTCTGGGAAAAGTCTCTGAGGGACATCTTCGTTGAAGCTGCCCTAAAGGCGATCGATGATGCAGGTGTGGATCATATTGATTCGATGTATGTTGGTGCAATGACCCCAGGACTTTTTGTTGGTCAGGAACACATCAGTGCTTTGATGGCGGATTATCTGGGCGTGGCTCCGATACCAGCGATGCGTGTTGAATCAGCGTGTTGTTCAAGTGGTATGGCGTTGAGACTCGGTCTTTTTGAAATTTCTTCAGGTCATAGTGATGTAGTTTTGGTCGGTGGTGTTGAAAAGATGAATGACGGCGCTGATGCTACTTACGCGCTTGCTACGGCAGCCGATCAGGAATATGAGGTGTATCAAGGCGTGACTTTTCCTGGCCTTTACGCTTTGATCGCTCGAGCCCATATGCATCGCTACGGCACAACGAGGGAGCAGTTGGCTGCAGTATCAGTAAAAAATCACCATAACGGTGCGATGAATCCCAATGCCCAATTCCAAAGAGAAGTCACGCTTGAACAAGTCATGAATGCGACATTGGTTGCTGATCCGCTGACGGTGCTCGACAGTTCACCGGTTTCTGATGGCGCAGCATGCGTTGTTCTCACATCAGTTGATTTTGCCAAGCAGCTGAAAGTACCGTTGGTTAAGATACTCGGTTCAGGTGCGGCCACTGATACACTTGCCCTGCACAGTCGCGAAGACATAACTGCTTTGAAAGCGGTTAAAGTATCAGGTGAGGTTGCCTATAAGATGGCTGGTGTTAAGCCATCAGAGATTGATGTGGCTGAGGTCCATGATTGTTTCTCGATCGCCGAGATCTGCATTATTGAGGAATTGGGTTTTACTGAAAAAGGCACAGGTGGTCCTTTTACAGAGCAGGGGAATACCGCTTTGGAAGGTAAGATTCCAGTCAACCCATCGGGCGGCTTGAAATCAAAGGGGCATCCGGTTGGTGCTACTGGTATTGCGCAAGTTGTTGAGGTGGTTGAACAGTTACGTGGCAAGGCTGGCAAGCGTCAGGTGAAGAACGCAAAGATAGGATTGACTCAGAATATGGGTGGTTCAGGAGCATCATCCGTGACACATATATTCAAACTAATATAAATAACTAAACACCTAAATGCCTAAGATTTGTTTGGTATTTTTCTTTAGGTATTTTGGATTTTTGGACTTTTAGGTATTTGTTTCTAAAAGGAGGTTACATGCCATCACCGAGATATCACAGAGAGATGCCTCAGAGATACCGGCTCGAAGCTGCCAAGTGTAAGAAATGTGGTAAATTGTTTTTTCCTCCCCGCCTGGTATGCGCGGCTTGCGGGTCCAAAGGATTTGATAAAACAAAGTTGTCAGAAACTGGAACAATTGTTTCTTATACAATGATCAGGGTAGCACCAGCAGACTTTGCTACGCAGGTTCCCTATGCGATCGCTATCGTTGAATCAGACAACGGTGTCCGGCTTACAACTCAGGTCGTTGATTGTGAGCCAAAGGACCTTGAAATCGGTAAGAAAGTGAAGTTTGTTTTTAGAAAGTTGTATACAGAAGGACAAACCGGGATTATTTGTTATGGTTATAAGGCAGTATTGGCATAAGATCCAAATTACAAATACCAAATGACAAACAAATCCCAAAGATTCAAACTCATAAATCAACAATCAAGTTTAAATAATAGTGTTTAGGATTTAGAAGGAGATTATGTTTAAAATAGAATCAAAAGTAAGCGTAAACAGCGCTGAATACAAAGAGAACAAAGCAGCTATGCAAGAAGCAGTGAGGGTTTTGAAGGAACGCCTTGCATCGGTGAAAAAGGGTGGTCCTGATTATATGCATAAGAAGCATAAGGACCGCGGTAAGTTCTTTGTGCGTGAGCGGCTACGCCTTCTTCTTGATCCGGATACGCCCTTTCTTGAATTGAATCCGTTGGCAGCTTGGGATATGTATGATAATGGTCATCCAGGAGCAGCAATTATTACTGGTATCGGCGTTATCCACAACAGAGAAGTTATGGTCATTGCCCACGATGCAACGGTGAAAGGTGGGACATATATTCCGGAAACCATAAAGAAGCATATTCGCGCGCAAGAGATTGCAATGGAAAATCGCCTGCCATGTATATATCTTGTTGATTCAGGAGGTATATTTTTGCCGCTCCAGGTCGGAACATTTCCTGACCGCTTCCATTTCGGCAGGATATTTTTTAACCAGGCGCGAATGTCAGCTGAAAATATCCCTCAAATATCTGTGGTTATGGGGTTCTGTACTGCCGGTGGTGCGTATCAACCGGCGATGAGTGATGAGGTGGTCATTGTTAAAGGAGTGGGTACTATCTATATTGGCGGACCTCCTTTGGTCAAGGCGGCAACTGGTGAAGTTGTTAGTGAAGAGGATTTAGGTGGTGCTGATGTGCATTGTCGTATCTCTGGTGTCGCTGACCACTATGCGTTCAGTGACGAACACGCCATTGAAATCACCCGTAATATCGTGGAGAATTTAGGTGTGTTGTCAAAATTCCCGCTTGTAAGGAAAGAGCCAGAAGAGCCAGCATATGATCCATCAGAACTGTATGGGATTATCCCCAGGGATCCTAAGAAGACCTTTGATATGAGAGAGATTATTGCACGTCTGGTTGACCTTAGTGAATTCCATGAATTCAAGGAATTGTACGGACCAACTATTGTCTGCGGTTTTGCCCGCATCATGGGTTATCCGATCGGCATCCTTGCGAATAACGGAGTTTTGTTTTCTGAATCTTCTCAAAAAGGTGCACATTTTATTACGATGTGCGCAGTAAGGAAAATCCCATTGCTTTTCCTGCAGAACATCACGGGTTTTATTGTCGGTAAGACGTACGAGCATCAGGGTATTGCGAAAGACGGTGCTAAATTGGTGCACGCGGTAGCTAACGCCCAGGTGCCCAAGTTCACGGTCATAATAGGTGGATCATACGGCGCTGGTAACTATGGCATGTGCGGACGGGCTTATGATCCGCGACTTCTCTGGATGTGGCCAACCGCGAGGATTTGTGTCATGGGTGGTGAACAAGCTGCAAGTGTTTTGACTGATATCAAAGTGAGGGCTTTGACGAAAAAGGGTGAAGAGCCTATGCCTAAAGAGATAGAAGAAATAAGAAGCCCCATCTTGGTTAAGTACGAGAACGAATCAAGTGCCTATTTCTCGACTGCTCGATTGTGGGATGATGGAATTATCGATCCTTTAGATACACGACAGCTACTTGGTTTAGCCATTGCCATGGCACTCAATGCGCCAATTCCTGACCACAAATTTGGAATTTTCCGAATGTAATCGACATATAGAAGATGGGTTTAGGTTTGGATGCTACAAAAAAAGATAGAAGATAGGTATGGATGCTTGAAATCTAGTATCTTACCCCTAACCCAATAACCATTACTGCAAAAAGGGGTGCAATGAAAAAAATAAAACTTAAGGATATTATTAAGGATGTCAGAGACCCGTGGCAACCTAAGGATATTGCCTATATTAATGATACTGCTTTGCGTATTGCAAAAATCCATGGTGTTTACAACTGGCATACGCATCGCGATGAGGATGAATTCTTTTTAGTACTCAAAGGCAAGATTTTCATTGATACAGAAGAAGGCGCAGTCGAGCTCAGAGAGAATGAAGGTTTTCTGGTAGAAAAGGGGACGCGGCACCGTTCGCGTGCAAAAAAACCTGCCTGGATTTTGCTCGTTGAGCCGACTCGAACAAAAACCCTAGGAGAAGATAATCAATGACAAATGTCAAAGCCTCAATGCTTCAATTTGGCATTTCTGATTTGAAATTCGTAATTAAGAAATAGGGGGATATAGTTTATGCGAGGAGAAAACCTGCAGACACTTTTGTATGATATCGAAAACAAAGTAGCAAAGGTGACTTTCAACCGTCCGGATGTTCATAACGCCTTCAATGACATAATGATAAAGGAGTTGATTGAGGTTTTTGACTGTATCGCCGAGAACAACGACGTACGGGTGGTCATTCTAACTGGTAAAGGTAAGTCTTTTTGTGCGGGCGCTGACCTGAACTGGATGCGCCGGGTCAAGGATTATTCTTATGAAGATAATCTGAAAGGGTCTTTAAAACTAGCTGACATGTTTTATAAAATCTATACTTCACCAAAACCGACAATCGCTCAAGTTAACGGTGTCGCAATTGGTGGTGGCACTGGGTTTGTTGCAGTATGCGATATTGCCATTGCTGCAGACCAAGCCAAGTTCAGTTTCAGCGAAGTGAAAATAGGTCTTATTCCGGCATGCATTTCACCTTACGTAATGAAAAAATGCGGTGAAGGTAAATGTCGTGAATTCTTTTTAACCGGTGAAAGGTTGACCGCCAAAAGGGCATTTAATTCCGGGTTGGTTAATGCGGTCGTTGAGTTAAAAGAAATCGATAAATATGTTGACGAACTGGTCAGTAGATTAATATCCAGTGGTCCAGAGGCGATCACTAAATGCAAGGAGTTATTGCGCAATGTTGCGCAGATGCCCTTTGATAAGGCAAGAGAATATACTGCTGAGGTAATTGCGCGATTGCGTATCTCTGATGAAGGTCAGGAAGGGATGGCAGCATTTTTTGACAAGAGAAAACCGAAATGGAACAAAGTATAGATGCCAAAACGCAAATCCCAAGAACCAAATCCTCCCGCTATGCGGGATCCACGATTTACTTATACTATATAATCAACAATGATAAATCGGGACAAGTTTCAAGAACTTGATTTATGTTTAAGAAAATACTAATTGCCAACCGTGGTGAGATTGCAATTCGCATCGCCCGCGCATGCCATGAAATGGGTATTGCAGCAACCGGCGTATATTCCACGGTTGATGTCAGCTCACGCCACCTTTGGCATATGGATGAGGCGGTCTGCATTGGCGAACCGGCGCCTCAGACGAGCTATTTGAACATTAAGACTATCATTGAGCAAGCACGTCGAACCGGTGCTCAAGCAATTCATCCAGGTTATGGTTTTTTGGCAGAAAATGCATTGTTTGTGAAAGCCTGTGAAGATGCTGGGATTGTCTTTATCGGACCAAGTTCCAAGGCGATGATCCTTGTCGGTGATAAGGTGGCATCGCGCAATACAGTAAAACGGGTTGATGTGCCGATTATCCCGGGCATGGAAGCCAGTAGTGCAGATTTAGCTGCGTATAGAAGTATGGCGGATCAAGTAGGTTACCCAGTTATTGTTAAGGCGTCCATGGGTGGTGGCGGTAAAGGTATGAGAGTTGTTCGTAGTGAAAAGGAACTTGAGGCCAGTATTGCAGCTGGACAGAGAGAGGCTCAGAGCGCCTTTGGTGATGCTACGGTTTACCTTGAGAAATATATCCAGAACCCGCGGCATATTGAGTTTCAAGTTATTCGGGATACTCATGGTAATGTTGTGCATTTGTACGAGCGCGAGTGTTCTATTCAACGTCGTCACCAAAAGATAGTTGAGGAGACACCTTCGCCAGCCCTCGATAATGTTCTGCGTGCTAAAATGGGTGAAGCGGCAAAAAGCGTTATTGAAGCTGCTGATTATACGAATGCTGGTACAGTTGAGTTTCTCGTTGACCATAACAGGAAATTCTATTTTCTGGAAGTGAACGCGCGGGTTCAAGTTGAGCATCCTATTACGGAGATGGTTACTGGTGTAGATATAGTCCGTCATCAAATCCTGATTGCTGCCGGAGGGGAATTGGAGTTCCGGCAAAAAGACATAAGTCAGCGCGGGCATGCAATAGAATCACGTATTTACGCTGAAGATCCGGACAGTAACTTCATGCCGTCGCCTGGCAAAATCCTGTTTCTCCTTGAACCGAGTGGGCCAGGTATCAGAGTAGATTCAGGGATATATCAAGGCTGGGATGTGCCGCCCCATTATGATCCGATACTTTCTAAATTGATAACCTTGGCTGAGACAAGAGAAATCTCTATCGCCCGTATGTCCAAAGCCTTGGAAAACTATATTATCCTCGGTATTAAAACCAATATCGGCTTTTTGAAACGCATCGTGGATACAGAGAAGTTCATAACTGGCGAATACGATACGCATTTTATTGATGATAATGAGGAAGCTCTGATCCCTCAACATGATAAGATAACGGAGGCTTTAGTTGCTGCTTCTTTGGTAAAGATAACAAGAAGCGCAGTGGTTGCTGTTCAAACCCTCGCCAAATCGGCGCAGGTTCGCCACACGACGACTCCATGGCAAGAATTGGGTCATTGGGAAATATGTGGACACTAGGGGCAAGTTCCAAATTACAAATCCCAAATTACAAATAATTAATAATGACCAAAATCCTAAACTTAAAAATAAAAAAGAAAATTCGGTATTGGAATTTAGGTATTGTTTGGTTTTTGATACTTGGGTTTTGAGATTTAATCGTTTATGGAATATAAATTCAAACATCTAAATAAGACCCATACAGCGAAAATCAAGAAATCTGATGGTGGTTATCAGGTTACTATTGATAGAAAGGACTATGATATCGTTAACTATTCGAGATATGATAATATAGTCTCTTTCAAACTTAACAAAAAACTTAACAATATCTATTATGCACAAGCTGGAGATATTATATATTTGGCAGTTAACGGAGATTATTATTTGCTTGTTTTGGAAAGAGGGAATGTATTCAAAGGAGCTGGTGCTCAGGTTCAAAAGGGTGATAGTGTGCAGTCGTTAATGCCTGGGTTACTAGTGAAGGTTATGGTAGCGGTTGGCGATGATGTCAAGGAAGGAACCACGCTCGCGATAGTTGAAGCAATGAAGATGCAAAATGAATTGCGCGCGCCGCGGGATGGTATTGTCAAAAGGATTAACTATGAAGAAGGTGATCAGGTTGAAGCCCTTAAGCCATTAGTGGAATTGGAGCAGGAGAAATAATAATGTACAGTAAGAAAGTGATGGACCATTTTATGAAGCCACGTAACGTGGGTGAGATTAAGGATGCCGACGGTGTCGGTGAAGTTGGTAATCCTGTCTGCGGTGATGTTATGACCTTTTATATTAGAGTTAAGAACGGTATTATTACAGATGTAAGATTCAAGACCTTTGGATGTGGTGCGGCGATTGCCGTTTCTAGTATCGTGAGCGAGATGGCAAAAGGGAAAGCAGTTGAGGAAGCGATGAAAATAACTAATGAGTCAGTTGTCGATGAACTTGGAGGTTTGCCACCTCTGAAATTACATTGTTCAAACCTTGGCGCTGATGCACTGCATAAGGCACTCGAGAATTACTTGGCGAAGGAAAAGAAAAAAAGGAAGTAGGCGTTTTAGATAGTTGTTTAGAAAACAAAATTAAATCATAATGAAGGAGAAATGAAAAATGACCGACTATTCTGAAGAGATTGTGCAGATTATCAATAACGTCCAGGAAATTGTCGATAGCAAGCTCAGTCGTGATGAAAAACTAGCGGCAACGTGTAATTTGCTTAAAGATAATGTAACGTATTATGATTGGGTAGGCTTTTATATTGCTGACCAATCAAAGAGGGAACTCATTCTTGGACCTTTTGTCGGAGAACCGACTGAACATACCCGCATCGCTTTTGGTGAAGGGATTTGTGGACAAGCTGCAGTAATAAGAAAGCCATTTGTGGTTCAGGATATTAGAAAAGAAACGAATTATTTGTCCTGCAGTGTCAAGGTGATGTCCGAAATAGTATTTCCTATAATGAAGAATGATCAGGTTGTCGGGGAGCTTGATATTGATTCATATACTCTTTCCCCTTTTACTGATAAGGACAACGCGTTGCTGGGGAAAATATGTGCAATCGCTGCAGATCTGTTCTGATGGTGAGTGTTTTCAGGAGATCAGAATGAATGAGTAGACAATATCTAAGTACTAAATCCTAAACAATATCAAATGACAGAAATACAAAATAAGAAACGTTTAAAACATTTGAATTTGTTTAGGTACGATTTTCCACCCGAGGTGGATCAGCCTCAGGCTGAAGAGATCAGAATTTAGTATTTATCTGGAAGGAGGTAAGATGTCCTTTAATAACATAATTGTTGAAAATGAAGACAGATTGGGGATTCTCAAGATCAATCGGCCCGATGTCTTGAATGCTGTAAACGTGGAGACAATACTTGAGATCGAAAAGGCAATGCAGGGTTTCGATGAAGATGACAGCATCTATGTCATCATTATAACTGGTGAAGGTAAGGCGTTTGTCTCAGGTTCAGACATCGCTCGTTTATCTGAGATGGATGTCTTTAAGGCCCGGGAATACAGTCGAATCGGTCAGCGTGTTTTATCCTACATCGAAAATATGGAGAAACCAGTTATTGCGGCAGTGAATGGTTATGCTCTTGGTTCGGGATGTGAACTTGCAATGGCTTGTGACATAAGGATTGTTTCTGAAAAGGCGAAATTAGGTCAGCCTGAAGTGAAACTTGGTTTGATCCCCGGGCATGCTGGAACACAGCGCCTTGCCAGATTAGTGGGTACGGCAAAAGCAAAAGAGCTTATTTACACGGGCGATCTCATTGACGCTCAGGAGGCGTTGAGAATAGGTTTAGTAAATAGAGTTGTTTCTTTTGATAAACTCATGGATGAAGCAAAGGATATCGCAAACAAAATAGCAGCGGTTGGTCCAACTGCAGTGCGTGTTGCCAAAACCGTGATCAATCGCGGTATTGATGCAAATCTTACAACGGCGAATTCCTATGAAATGGAAGCCTTCAGTATTCTTTTCTCTACTGATGAAGCGAAAGAAGGCATGAAGGCTTTTCTGGAAAAGCGAAAGCCCAAGTGGGCTTTAGATTCAAACGGATAATTAAGGATGCAGACGGAATTTTTATCAAATCTAATCCGTTTGCATCTTAATTTGCCGGTAGGCAAATCTGTCTGCATCTATTTTTCCGAAGGAAAAAGGAGGTTTTAGATGACATTGGATGATAGGCTGCAAAATGTGGCGATTATCGGTGCGGCGGGGAAAATGGGTAGTGGTATCGGCGTTATGATTGCTCAGGAGATAACCAAGCTCAAGTTAAAAGCGGAGAACAAAGACAAGGCGTATCGAATCAACCTTATCGATATTAGTGAAACGGCGCTGGATAGTTTACGTGGTTATATGAGAACACAGTTAACCAAAGTAGCTGAGAAATCCAGTGTTCAGTTGAGGGCGCTATACAGCGAACGCCAGGATCTTATTGAGAATGCTGATATCATAGAGACTTTTGTTGACAGTGCATCATCAGTGCTTAATTATTCCACTGATCTCAATGTCGTCAAAGATGCACACCTGGTTTTTGAAGCGATTGTTGAGAATGAGAAGGTAAAAACAAAAATCTACCGGAAAATGAAGAGATTATGTGCTCCCGATACCATGTTTTTAACAAATACGTCGAGTATTCCGATCTCATATCTTGATGAACAAGCAGGTCTTGATGGTCGTTTGATTGGCTACCACTTCTACAATCCACCTGTTGTACAGCGTTTAGTCGAGGTCATAACTGCGCAAAGCACGGTCGAAGAGTTAGTGAGAATTGGAGATGAGCTGGGAAAACGGTTGCGCAAAAAATTAATCCCTTCATGTGATATATCCGGGTTTATAGGCAATGGTCATTTTACACGCGACGGCTTGTACGCACTAAGCGAAGTGGAACGTCTAAAAAGCACGTTTCGCTATCCCGGTGCGATTTACGTTGTTAATAGAGTCACCCAGGATTTTCTCTTAAGACCCATGGGTATTTTCCAACTCATTGACTATGTCGGGATTGATGTATTCCAGTGTATCCTGAGAGTTATGCGAACTCATCTTAACGACAAGAGCTTAAGAAGTAGATTTGTCGATAAGATGGTCAAGCAGCACGTGTTGGGGGGGCAATATGCTGATGGTTCCCAAAAAGATGGTTTCCTTAAGTATGAGAGGAATCGTCCGGTGGGTATCTATAATTTCAGCAAGAAAGAGTATTTCATGCTGAGTGACAAGTGGAATGAGAAAACTGATGCCAAGATCGGGCCCCTACCGGAAGATTCTGTTTCATGGAAAGCCCTCCTGATAAACCCTAAGAAAGAAGAGGCTCTGCAGAGTCATTTTGCCAAACTGAAGAAAATGGATACGCTCGGTGCAAAGCTCGCGGTCGATTTTCTCAAAAGGACAAAGGTGATAGGTGAACAGTTGGTCAGTGATGGCGTTGCGGTTTCGGCTGAGAATGTCAATGCGGTTTTAACGAATGGATTTTATTGGTTATACGGACCGATAAATGACTACGTATAAATAGAATATGGAAAATGGGTTTGGGTGTGGATGCTGGATTCTTTTCTAGCTTCCTAACCTAACCCAATGACCATTTTGAAAAGGAGTTGCTATGTCGTTTTTCAGGAAAAAAATCTACGCCTGCGCGGGGTTTAACACTATATCATTGGGTAGTGGTAGAAAGGAATTCCATCCCAAGAAACCGCGTCCAGGGATTGAACATTATATTAAAGAAGCAGGGCTCGGAACCATTAACCAGATACAGAACCCCGAAGCAATAGATGAAGGTGTTATCGGGAACTTCATTGCTGCAAGGTTCTGTAAACAAGGTAACCTTGGCGGATTTTTTCCAATGGTCCACTCAACCTTCCAATATAAACCTTGCATTCGTGTCGAAGGTGCCTGCGATTCAGGTGGGTTGGCTTTGGTTGTTTCGGTGAAAACGATCCTTGCTGACCTTGCGGATGTTGTTCTTTGTCTGGGCGTTGAGGTACAGAATTCAGTTAAGGCGATATATGGTGCTGATTTTCTTGCTGCTGCTGGCTGGTTTTCTGGAGAAAGGAAGAATGGCCACGCCTATTTCTTTCCCGATCAGTTTTCACAGCGTGCTGGTGCTTGTTTTGAAAAATTCGGCAAGGAGAAAGTACGGGTCGGCATGGCACAATGGTATGTTAATGCAATCGAAAATGCAAGGAAATACCCCCACGCACAAGAGTTTCACAATAAGAACTCGGAGCTCTTTGCTACCGGTATGACGCCTCCTAATCCCAAAGTCTTTTGCGAATACATCAATGTTTTTGATTGCTCAAAGGTTTCTGATGGCGGTTCATCAATGATCTTTGCTTCGGAAGAAGGTTTGAAGAAGATTGGGGTTGACCGAAAAGATGCTGCTGAAGTTATTTCCTATGCACAGGTTCAGGATAATTTGACAACCCCGCCGCCTGACTTTGCTAAATTAACGACGTGCGGAGTAGCGGCCAAACGTGCCTATGAGCGTGCCGGTATCAAACCTGTTGATTTGAGTGTGCTCGAGGTCCATGATTGTTTCACTATTGCGGGCCTTTTGGCTATAGAAGCAGCGGGGTTTGCCGACTACGGTGCAGGTGCTGATTTTGTGAAGGATGGGCAAACCAAGTTGACCGGTGCAATACCCACAAATACAACTGGCGGTCTTATTGGTTATGGTCATCCTACAGGAGCAACCGGTGTCCGGCAAGCAGTTGACGTAGTCAACCAGCTTGTCGATAAAGCAGATGGCTATCAGGTCAAGATTGATGCGAGTCGACCTTATGGCATGTTATCGAGCATGGGTGGTAATGATAAAACTGTCGTAGCAATGATCTTCAGAAAAACATAAAAGTAACCTGTCCCATTTATGATTATCGGAAACAAACTATATTACTTTGATTCAATTGAGTCCACGAACGAGCATGCAAAAACGCTCGTAAAAGACGCACCAGAAGGAGCAGTGGTTCTGGTTGATGAGCAGACTGAGGGTCGTGGAAGATTTTGTAAACAGTGGTACTCACCTGAGGGTGGTATTTGGATGTCAGTCATCCTGCATCCCCTTGATCCTTCATTGATCTCTCTCATTGCCGGTATAGCGGTTTGCAAAACCTTACATATGAATAGCATACTTCCAGGCATTAAATGGCCCAATGACATCATGCTTAATGGAAAAAAGATTGGTGGGGTTCTAACTGAAATGGTTGATAAAGCAGTGATCCTTGGTATCGGGCTCAACCTGAACATACGCGAGTTTCCGAAAGAACTTAAAACTACTGCGAGTTCCGTGTTTCTTGAGACAAAGAAGCATCTCGAAAAGAAGATGGTTTTCAATACACTGTGCAGGCAATTGGATGATTGCTATATGATGTTGAAGCAAAACAAAGCAGCTGATTTATTGACCGAATGGCGTCACTACACAATCTTGCTTGGTCAGCAAGTTATTATTGAATTGCCGGACAAAAAACTAGAGGGTAAAGTCCTTGATATCAGTAGGGATGGTGCTTTAATAATCATGTGTTTAGATGGTAAGATTGAAAAAGTGGTTGCCGGTGTGTGTCATCTGAGAAAGAAAGAATGATACAGATATATACAGGTAACGGTAAGGGTAAAACAACTGCAGCTTTGGGTTTGGCGCTAAGGGCGGTCGGACACGGTCTAAAGGTAATAATGATTCAATTCATGAAAGGCAAGATAAACTACGGCGAACTTGAGGCAGCAAAATACCTACCCAACCTGGTTATCGAACAATACGGCCGCCCGGATTTTGTGAATCCAGAAAATCCTTCTGAGGAAGATATTCGTTTAGCGCGTCAAGCATTTACGCGTGCTAAGGAGGTTATGAGAAAGAAGGGATTTGATATTGTTATTCTGGATGAAATCAATGTGGCTGTTGCCTTTGGGCTTATTGGGGTCCAAGAGGTTATTGATCTGATGAAAGGCAAACATCGGAAAAAAGAGCTCGTTCTTACTGGCCGTTACATGCCCGAAGAGTTTGCTGAGTACGCAGATCTGATAAGTGATATCAAGGAAGTGAAACATCATTTTAGCGGTGGTGCGTCCGCGCGTAAAGGGATAGAATACTGACAAGAGGGTCTGTAATGGCGTTAAGATCGTATGAAAAGGCTATCAACAGACAGCAAGAACAGAGCAATATCCATATCGCCGTCCATGAGACGTCTATCATTGTTGACATGCAGCTGTATGCGTATAGAATGAAATAGGAGGTTTGATGATCATACCGACTGAAAAAATATATAAAAGGTTTGAGAACAAATACAAAGCGATTAACGTGGCATCCTTAGAAGCAAGGAAATTGAAAGACGATCAAGTAAAGGGTCTTTTAGAAGGACACATTAATCCGGTCTTTGAAGCGATCAGAAAACTGATCGCTGGTAAGATAAGGTATCAGGATTGAATATTGCCCTGGGTATAACCGGTTCTATTGCCGCGTATAAATCATTAGAGCTCATAAGACTGTTGAGAAAAAGTGGTGCTGAAGTTAGAGTGGTGCTTACCAAATCGGCAAGCCACTTTGTCACACCACTGAGCTGCCAGACGTTATCAGCAAATGAAGTGTACATTGATCAGTTTCTGTTAACCAAAGGCATGAAACATCTAACTTTATCAGCATGGGCTGATGTGCTGGTCGTTGCTCCGGCTACCGCAAACATTATCGGTAAAGCAGCGTGCGGTGTTGGTGATGATTTACTTTCAACCACGTTGCTTTCTTTCCAAAAACCTGTCTTGTTTGTTCCAGCTATGGACAGTGACATGTGGGCAAACGAGATTGTACGGGAAAATGTGAGCAAATTGCGCCAAGCCGGTTTTCATATTCTAGAACCAAGCTGCGGTGCTTTGGCTTCAGGAAAAATCGGTAAAGGGCGTTTTCCGTCTGTTTCAACTATCCAGAAGAAAATCCTCGTGCTTCACGAGAAACATAAATCTCTTGATCAGCTGAAATTTCTCGTATCAGGTGGTCGTACTGAAGAGGACATTGACCCGGTTCGCGTGATAACGAATCGTTCGTCCGGTCGTATGGCAAGAGAATTTCTCTATGCCATTACCTGTCGCGGCGGTATTGTGAAGGGCGTAATAGGTGATGTGACTGTCGATTTTCCGGAGGATATGGATATCACCTATACCCGAACTTCGGGTGAGATGCTGGAAGGTCTGAAAGCAAATTTGAGCTGGTGCGATTGTTTGATAATGGCTGCTGCAGTTGGTGACTATCGACCAGAGAAAAAGAAGACAAAAAAGATCCATGATAGAGCATTCAGTCTTAATCTGGAGAAGAACCAGGATTTGCTAAAGAAACTGATCCGAGTAAAATCGTCTCCGCTGGTCGTAGGTTTTTCGCTTGAAGACAGCCTGCTTCTTGCCAGAGGTAAGAAAAAGTTGACATCAAAGAAATGTGATATGATAATTCTGAACAGCTATTCTGCAATGGCCAGTGAGACCACCCATGCAAAAATACTCAAGAAAGATGGTAAGGTTATTTCGTTTGGCAAAGTTACGAAATGGCAGCTCGCCAATAGGATTCTTGACGAGTGCATTAAAGCACTTGGCAAGCGTCGCAAAAAGCGCAAGTACAAATAAACATAAACCGTGGTAGAAGAGCGCGTACCCCCACATTCATCAGAAGCTGAAGAGGCTGTGCTTGGTGCAATGTTGCTTGATGCTCAAGCATTGCCTAAGGTTATGGAGATTCTTAATGAAGGCAATTTCTATTCTCCGGTTAACCAAAAGATCTATCGGGCAATCCTCTACCTCTTTGGTGAGAATGTTGCGGCTGATTTGGTGACTGTTACAAACTGGCTCAAACAGAACAAGATACTCGACGATATTGGCGGACCCGAGTATTTATCGAACCTTGTTGCTAATGTACTGACCACTGCCAATGTTGAACATCATGCCAGGGTGATTTTAGATAAGGCGATCAAACGTAATATTATACAAACTTCGATGGAACTCTTAAAGAATAGCTTTGAGGATAGTCAAGCAGCTGCAGAACTTGTTGACTACGCCCAGAATGCTGTTTTTCAAATAAAAGAAAGTGGTTTGAGAAAAGAGCCGGTTCATATCCGAGGCTATATTACTGGGATATTGGAAGCTGCAGAGGCAATGCGCGGGGAGCGTCTGATAACAGGTGTTGAAACCGGTTATTACAAACTCGATGAAATGACCTCGGGTTTTCAAAAAGGCGATTTCGTCGTTATCGCCGGCAGACCATCAATGGGAAAGACCGCCCTCGCTTTGAATATTGCTGCTTATGCAGCGATTGAGAATAATGTTTCAGTCGGCATATTTTCTTTAGAAATGTCGGGTGAAGCATTAGTCCAGAGACTTCTTTGCAGTGAGGCAAAAGTGAGTTTGAGGAACTTAAGGCATGGTATGTTGCGTGATGTAGATTGGGTCAATCTCGCTACTGCGGCTGGTAACCTTGATAAGGCACCGATCTACATCGATGATTCAGCGACTATGTCAATCTATGAGCTGAAGGCAAAAGCGCGGCGGTTAAAGGCGGAGAATGATATAGGAATGCTGATAGTCGATTATATGCAGCTTTTGACCGGACCACAAACATTTCGTTCAATGTCGCGGACCCAGGAAATATCGGAAATATCGAGGGCGGTGAAAGGATTGGCAAAAGAGTTGAATATACCCTTGCTTATCGTATCACAGTTATCGCGTATGCCTGAGCAGCGTAAGGATCGTCGACCATTATTATCTGATTTAAGAGAGAGCGGAGCGATCGAACAGGATGCAGATGTCGTACTCTTCATCTACCGCGAAGAGGTTTATGACAGACAGAGTGATAAAAAAGGTATTGCTGAACTGCTTTTATCAAAACAACGTAATGGCCCAACCGGCATACTGGAACTGGGGTTTCAGGGTGATTTCACATTATTTGCTCCTCTAACATCCCGTGAAGAAATGGCTATGGAAGAAGTAGAAGATGAATCTTTTTAGTCTGATCGGTGATTTCGCGGCATTTTTCTTCAGGAGTCTTTTTATCCCTTGGAAGTTCCGCACGAGCAAAGACAGGATACTGGAACAAGTCTATAATATCGGGATAGGTTCTCTGCCGATTATAATTATTATCGCTGCGTTTACCGGCTTAGTTTCCACAGTTCAAGCGACCTATCAGATGATCGGTACAGTGCCGCGCTATATTATCGGTACTACGGTTGGCAGGATGGTTTTGATAGAACTCGGTCCGATCCTGACTGCGTTAATGGTAAGTGGTCGTTGTGCGTCTTCCATGGCTGCAGAGATCGGCACGATGCGGGTTACTGAACAGATCGATGCCCTGGAGATCATGGCCATTGATCCTTACCGTTTCCTCAGTCTTCCGCGCATTGTCGGTACATTCATTTCCTTACCAGTCCTTACGATTTTTGCCGAATTTGTGGCTCTAGCATTTGGTGCAGTGTATGCACATTATTTCCTGAACATACCGTTCAGTGTGTTCAGCTATGGTATTATTCACTTTTTCTCTATGCGTGATTTTCTCGGAGGACTAGTCAAGTCGCTATTCTTCTCGATCGTAATTGGTGCGTCCGGTTGTTATTTTGGGTTTCTTGTTAAAGGCGGCGCTAAAGAAGTCGGCAGGGCGGCAACATATGCGGTTGTTAGTTCCTCGATTCTCATTCTTGTTTTGGATTTTTTGGTTGCGGTGGTGATCTTTGGATGATTGAAGTCAAGAACTTATCAAAAATGTTTGACGACCTTGTTGTTCTGGATAACGTCAGTTTCAACGTGACTGAAGCACATCTGGTTGTTATCCTTGGACCATCAGGTACGGGCAAGACGGTTCTCCTTAAGTCGATACTTGGAATAGTGCCGGTCGATAGCGGTGAAGTGTTGTTTGATGGTAAGCCTGTTCAGTCGGCCAAAGGAAGTGAGATATACGACATACGAAGACAGGTTGGTTTTGTGTTTCAGAGTACTGCGTTGTTTGATTCGATGAACGTTTGTGAGAATATCGCTTTGCCGCTTGTGGAACACACCACGTTGTCGAACCGACAAGTCAGGGACAAAGTCCAAGAGATTTTAGAAATAATCGGTATGGTCGGTAAGGAAAGGCTTTATCCGCGTTCGCTTTCTGGGGGTATGAAGCGTTTAGTTGCAGTTGGTCGGGCACTTGCTTTAGATCCGAAGCATTTATTCTATGATGAGCCGACTACCGGTCTTGATCCAATTATGAGAGACCGGATCGTGCGGCTTATCATTGATCTAAAAAAGAATTACAGAAAGATCGGTATTGTCGTTACTCATGACCTCGATACTGCAGAAAAAGTAGGTGACGATATATATCTACTGAAGAAAGGTAAGATAAACAAACTGGAAAAGATTGGAAAGGAAGTTTACAATGGTTAAAGAGTTGAAGGCGACTTTTGTCGGCATATTTATTTTTGTTGGAGTAATCATCTTCGTCGTTTTGTACACATGGTTTTCCGGCAGGCTTGGTTTACGAAATACCTATGATTTAGTAGTTATGTTTGATGATGTTGTGGGGCTGAGGATTGGTGATCCGGTGATGGTCTATGGTATGGAAAAAGGGAAGGTCAAGGATATGAAGATTGACCAGGATGAGATTAAATCGATTCTTGCGATCGACCGTAATATCATGATACCGGAAGACTCAAAGATTTCCATTAAATCGATTAGCATGTTAGGTGCGGATCGCTATGTGAAAATCGAACCAGGCTCATCTGACAAGACTGCAAGCGTGTATTATGGCTCAACCGGCGGATTTGATCTCGAAGCATTGGGAAACCAGCTTGATAGTCTGATGCTTGTTGTAAAGAATTTCAAACTGGGAGATTTTGATCTGAACAAAATAGCTTCAAAACTGACTCGGGACATGAACCGAAGCCTCGAGAATCTAACTGAAGCTATAAAAGGTCCATCTGAAAAGATCGAACACCTGGCTATAAGGTTAGATTCCCTGACCACATTATTGAGTGGTGATGGAACAATAGGCCAATTGATGAAGTCAGACGAGCTTTATGAAGAAGTCAGGCAGACCAACCAGGCGTTGAAAAGTCTTGTTGAAGACATCAAGGAGAATCCTGATCGTTACATCAATATAAAGGTATTCTAGACGGAGGCATCGTTCTAAAGTTCGAGAATTCACATCATGCAAATCAAGAATACTGTACTGGAAATTGCAGAACACAAGCACCAAATTCCAAACAATGCTGAAATTTAAATATCAAAACTTCTCTATTTCTTATTTGTGGTTTAGGTCATTGGAGATTGTTTGTTGCGCGAAGCGAGCATCCTCGAAAATTTTGTCTCATTTTCATATCGTAGATTTTCGGGATTATTTGCCGTTTGTGATTTGATGATTTTAGTCTTATGATAACGAGATTTGTTTGTCAAAATTGCGGCGCCTCAGCGCCTAAATGGCTTGGTCGATGCCCGGCCTGTGAAGAGTACAATACAATGGTTGAAGAAGTCATTGAAAGAAAGGGCGGACAAGCATCAAGGAAATCAGAAGTAGTTAAACCACTGCCTTTATCAGAAATACCCTATAGCAAAGAAGCGCGGACCGGGCTTGGAATAGGCGAGCTGGACCGTGTGCTGGGTGGTGGTTTTGTCAAGGGTTCTTTGGTCTTGCTCGGTGGTGATCCAGGGATCGGTAAATCAACCTTGATGCTGCAAATATCTGGTATGATGTCACGCACGGGTAAGAAGATACTCTATGTCAATGGAGAAGAATCCGCATATCAGGTGCGTATGAGGGCTGAACGATTAGGAGTGGATGTTCATGGTATCAGTGTACTTACGGCAACGCAACTCGATTCGATACTTGAGAGTGCGCGTGCTTATGAACCGGACCTAATGGTGATAGATTCGATCCAGACGATCTACACGTCTCGTTTGTCTTCTGCACCAGGTAGTGTTGCTCAAGTCAGGGAGTGCGGTGGTGCATTGATGAGGTTTACCAAAGAAAGGAATGTGACGACTGTCCTCATAGGCCATGTCACGAAATATGGTGCTATTGCCGGACCAAAAACTCTTGAACACATGGTTGATGCTGTTTTGTACTTCGAAGGTGAGAGTAACCAGCAGTACCGCATTATCCGTGCGATCAAGAACCGCTTTGGTTCAACTAATGAGATTGGTATTTTTGAGATGACTGCATCAGGTATAAAGGAAGTTATCAACCCTTCGCATCTCTTTATGTCCGATGCGATCTATTCAGGGTCAGTCACCGTAGCGGTTATTGAGGGTTCAAGACCGCTACTTGTTGAGGTCCAGGCACTGACCAGTCCGACATTTTACAATTTCCCACAGCGCGTGGCGACCGGCATTGATTACAAAAGACTCTCAATGCTTCTTGCAGTGTTAGAGCGTCGTGCAGGCATAGGGGTTTACGGATTTGATTGTTTTGTTAATGCGGTTGGAGGTATAAAGGTTCTTGAGACATCGAATGATTTGGGGATTGTTCTTGCAATCGCTTCTTCAGTAAGAGATATGGTGATCGAGAGAGAGACCGTTGTCATTGGCGAAGTCGGTCTGGGCGGTGAGGTGAGGTCGGTTTATGGTGTGTTGCCCAGGCTTAAGGAAGCCGAGAAGATGGGTTTCAAGAGGGCAATTGTGCCGGTAAAGAATTCTCATCAAAACAGCGTGAAGATGAAGATTGTTGGTGTTGCCGATGTGAAAGAGGCGGTAAGGCTGGTTTTGAAGAAATAGTCGGTTCAGAAAAGTTTTGGCTGCTTATAAGCAGGAGGAAGCATGGTATTTTTTAAGCGCGAAAATAGATTTGTTTTAGATTCATCAAGCATCATTGATGGACGAGTTATTCATTTGTTCGATAAGAGGATTTTTGAAGGTAAGATAATAATCCCTAAGTTGGTGCGATCCATTGTTAAGAGGTTTATGGGGCCCCGTGGAGACCGAGCAATCAAGGTTTTGAAGAGAACTTCAACTCTTGAGTTCGTTGATGTGAAGGGCGATGGGTTAGTTGAGGAAGACTGTGTGTTGCGGGAAGCGCGCCGAAGACGTGCTAAGGTCATTACTACATCAGATGAAATACGAAGGTACGCAAAGACGTTTCCTAATGTTAGGATTCTTGATATCCGGGATCTCTATCGCTTACTCACACCCATTTTTACACCAAATAAGCTTATCTCGGTCAGGATTTTGAAACGGGGTATAAAAAACACTGAGGGTGTTGGTTATATAGAGGGCGTGAAGATTGTTGTAGACAATAGTGCGAAGTATATAAATCAGACCGTGAATGCACGTGTGACAACGATGCTGTCTTTTGAAACGGGGCATCTCGTGTTTTGTGAATTGGTTCAAGAAGAAGGTAACAAACCACTTATTATGCAGAAGGTTAAAAGAAGAGGGGACCGGACTGATGGAATCCATTGATGAGCTGCTTGAGAAACTGACGCTGGCAACTGGGATAGGATATTCAGGGGATGTGAAGAGTATTGTTCATGATGAATTGCAGCGTTCGCAGATCAAGACCACGATTGAAAGAGATGGGAGTGTTAGCGGTTATCTTAAGGGTAGAACAGATCGTGGTATCATGTTAGCTTGTCATATAGATGAGGTCGGTTTCATGGTGAGTTCTATGGACGATGCTGGTAGACTCAGTCTCAGTAGTGTGGGAGGTATTGACATCAGCATATTACCAGCCCAGCAAGTACTGATTCATGGTCGTAAAACGATACAGGGTTATATTGCTGCTAAACCGCCGCATCTGGTACCCAAAGAAGAACGTAAAAAGATCTTGCCGCTTGATAAATTTTTTGTCGACACCGGACTGGCGCCAAGCGAGGTGAGAAATATCGTAGAAATCGGTGACTGTGTTTCCTTTTTTGGCAAATACATGAAGCTGCAGGGCGACCTCCGTACTGTGAAGTCCCTTGATAATCGCGCCGGTATTGCTTGTGGCATACTCGCAATGCGTGACTTGGCGCAACGGGAACGTGCATTTAACATATATTTCGTTGCTACTAGTCAGGAAGAATACACGGGTCTTGGAGCCCGGATTCATGCTTACCGTTTACCGATTGACTATGGAATTGTGGTTGATGTTACCTTTGCCGAATATCCAGATTTGAAAGATCATGAGATTTATCCGCTGGGCAGTGGTCCAGTCATAGGTCGCGGTGCCACAATACCTGAGAAATTGAGCGATCTGCTTATTGAAACTGCCAAGCAGAATGACATACCTTATCGGATTGAACCATTGCCGACCTTTACAGGTACAGATGCTGATGCTATCGCGTTTAGCCGCGAAGGGATAGCGACCTGCGTTATTGGAATTCCTCTGCGTTATATGCATACACCAGTGGAAGTCGTTTGCTTGAAGGATATTGAGAGGACGAAGTGTTTAATTGTCAGCTATATCGAGAAGCTGACTGATTCTTCCATCAATAAGATAAACGGCAGTTGACATGCGAACCATATTGACTATAATAGATGGATTTTTTCTGGATTCAATCGAAAGAACAAGGATTTTCTGTGTGCTTCTATTTCATCCAAATTTGAAAGTAATCAAAATAAGAGGAGGTTTTTGAAAAATGCTTGAAAAAGACAGCAAGATTATGGATACAATTGCAGAATCCAATAGATCGGTTGTTACAGGGATCGACGAAAAGGATATTGAACATTGGATCAAGATTTCCATCTTAGACAGAGAATATAAAGTTCCTGCCGGTCTTACGATAATGCAGGCTATGGAATTTGCAGGATACCGTTTTATTCGGTCGTGCGGTTGTCGGGCAGGTTTTTGTGGTGCTTGTACAACCGTCTATAGGATCGAGGGCGATTACCGGCTGAAAACTGCGATGGCTTGTCAGACTAGGGTCGAACATGGGATGTACCTGACCCAGATACCGTTTACACCAGCCGAGAGAGCGAAGTATGACATAAATAAGCTATCTCCAGGTATTGAGGCGTTCCTGACTAATTATCCCGAGATTCTAAGATGTTTGGGGTGTAATGCCTGTACAAAGGCATGCCCTCAGGATATTGACGTAATGGAGTATATTGCGGCGGGGAAAAGAGGTGATATTTCTTTGATGGCTGAGCTATCTTTTGACTGCATAATGTGCGGTCTGTGTGCGATACGTTGTCCAGCAGAGCTGGCCCAGTATAATTATGCGCAGTTAGGGAGAAGACTCCACGGGAAATATGAGACACCGGCTCCAGAGCATTTAAATGCGAGAGCTAAAGAGATCGCTGATGGTAAATACAATGCCGAACTTGATAAGCTTGTACAGACTAAGGTTGAGGATTTGAGGAAGCTTTACACGGCGCGGGATATAGAAAAGGTATAAAAGGGGGCAAGCATGGCAGAACTAAAATTCATTGGCGGTTATCCAGAGTACATGAGGAGATATATCGAAGTCGTCAATCGGACAAGGCTTCAGCGTAAAGATTTCACGGCCAAGGCGATGACCATGGAAGAACGGGATGAAGTGCTCAGGGTTCATCCTGACTATGCAGCCGGCGGCAAACGTGCGATCAGCTTGGGTTTAAATAAAGGGGATATGGCACCTAATGAAGTCGTTGATTTACTGGAAGCCTATCCTTTGATCCAGGGTAATGAGATAGATGTGAACAAGCCGGATTACACAGTTGATCTATTGATAGTGGGCGGCGGTTTGGCCGGAACTTCGGCTGCAGTGTTTGCAAATGACAATGGTATTGATAAGGATAAGATACTTGTCGTTAATAAACTGCGGCACGGCGATGCCAATTCAATCATGGCTGAGGGTGGTACACAGGCTGCTGATCGTGAAAACGATTCGCCAGCCCGTCATTTTCTGGATGCTATTGGTGGGGGGCACTTCACTAATAAACCAGATGTGCTGAGAGCACTTGTCGAAGATGCACCGCTCATAATGAAATGGCTTTGTGATCTTGGTGCAATTATCGATCGGGAAAAAGATAACACTTTTGTGGAAAAGGCAGGTGGTGGAACTTCAAGAAGAAGGATGCACGCCTGTAAAGACTATACTGGTCTTGAGGAGCTGAGGGTTATCAGAGACGAATTCAGAAGTCGCGAGATACCCAGTCTCGAGTATTTTCCGGTTATTGAGTTTCTTACTGATGGTAACCGGGTTACTGGTGTTGTGCTATATAACCTTGAAACTGGTGATTATAAGATTGTCCAGGCCAAAGCAACGATCCTGGCAACCGGTGGTTTTGGACGTCTCCATGTAAGGGGTTTTCCAACGACGAATCATTATGGTGCTACTTGTGATGGTTTAGTCCTTGCCTACCGCGTGGGCGCAAAACTGAGAGATACTGATACGGTTCAGTACCATCCGACCGGTGCGGCGTACCCACAGCAGATAATCGGTCTTTTGTTGACCGAGAAGCTAAGGGGTATGGGTGCTCAACCAGTTAATAAGGATGGTGAAGCATTCGTTTTTCCGCTTGAACCGCGCGACGTCGAAGCTGCGAGTTTCATCCGGGAATGTTATGTAAAGGACAAGGGTATTGTGACACCTACGGGCATGCGCGGTGTCTGGCTTGATACGCCGATGATCGAACTTCGGAACGGTAAAGGGACGATAGAAAAATCATTCCCGGGTATGTTTAGGATGTTCGAGCGTTTTGATCTTGATATATGTAAGGACCCGGTTCTTGTTTTCCCAACATTACATTATCAAAATGGCGGTGTTGAGACTGACCCCTGGGGTAAAACCAATATTGATAGTCTTTGGGTTGCTGGTGAGGTTTCTGGTGGTGTGCACGGTAAGAACCGTCTCATGGGTAACTCAACCCTTGACTGTCTTGTCTTTGGTCGAAGGTCAGGGATTTCAACCGCAGAATATCTAAAATCT
This sequence comes from uncultured bacterium, assembly GCA_965603515.1. GTDB lineage: Bacteria > Hydrothermota > Tepidihabitantia > SM23-42 > SM23-42 > JAUVZL01. The sequence continues at coordinate 96,867 of CBFDDH010000001.1, read as the reverse complement.
AATCCACAGCACGGCAAATTGACGATCGACCACATGAATAACTATGTGAAGCTGCTTAAAGAGGCCGGGGTTGATACGACCCGTAAGGCACCTATTTTACTCCCTGAATACCGTGGTAAGGCAGTGCTTGCACGTATGATTGATGTGTTCTAACGAATAGCGTGTGTAATGCATTAAAGGGGCGGTTGAAAAACCGCCCCTTTTGTTTTTGCTCTACGCTTAATGCTCGACCTTAACAATGTATCGCCTTTCGTTATCTAGTGCTACTCAAAGCTTCCAATTTCATCCGTTATCCGGACTTAATTCCTGAAAAACTCTTCAGATAGATTTGAAGTGAATATTTGCAGTTCTTCAGCCATTGCTTTGATTACTGATATAGAGAAATGACCAGTAGAGAAATTTGAATCAGAGAGAAAATTCCCTTGCATTTCCGTTTTAGCTGGTGAAGAACGTTCTATTGTCTCTTCTTGAAAGAATAGTTATCTGCAACACTATGATTATTTCACGTTTACTCGAATCCTTTATGGAAAGATTCCCCGTTCGCGGAGTGCATTCGCTACTCTTTCAAGAGCAATCATAAAAGCGGCATTTCTTACGTTCGTTTTTTCTTCCTGAGCAAGTGTCCAGACACTATCAAAAGCATTTGTCATAATTTTTTCAAGGTGTGAATTAACTTGGCTAACATCCCAGAAAAAACACTGCAGGCCTTGCACCCATTCAAAGTATGAGACTATGACACCACCACTATTCGCTAATATATCCGGTATCACAATTGTTCCTTTATCATCAAGAATTTCGTCTCCCTCTGTTGTAGTGGGACCATTTGCACCTTCAACAATGAACTTGGCTTTGACTTTGGAGGCGTTCTTTTCGGTGATTTGATTTTCCAACGCAGCCGGGATTAGCACATCAACATCCAGTAAAAGCAACTCCTCGTTGGAAATCGGTTCAGTGCCTTTCTTCTGATAGCCTTTCAGCAGGTGATTCTCTGAGGATTCAACGTGTTTGAATATACTCTCCATGTCCAGTCCCTTGGGATTGTAGAAACCACCTGTGACGTCACTCACTGCAACAATCTTACATCCTTTTTCAACGAGAAGCTTTGCTGCAATTGATCCTACATTGCCAAAACCCTGGATCGCCACGGTTGTTTTCTCTGGATCACATCTCTTTTTCTTGAGCGCCTGGATGGTCGAAAGCATTACGCCTCTTCCAGTTGCTTCAAATCTGCCGCATGAACCGCCCAGGTCAGGTGGTTTGCCCGTAACGATTTCGAGGACAGTCCGTCCCTCAAACATACTGACCGTATCCATTATCCATCCCATCGTCTCTGGATTTGTGTTGACATCAGGAGCCGGGATATCCCTTCTGCCACCAATAATTGGCATAATCATTACCGTATAACGTCTCGTCAGGTTTTCAATCTCTCTTCTTGACATTTTGAACGGATCACACTTGACCCCGCCTTTGGCTCCACCATAGGGAAGATTTACAACTGCACATTTGAGTGTCATTAGCGTTGCGAGACCTTTGACCTCGTCCAGGGTAACATCTGGATGGTATCTTATTCCCCCTTTGCAGGGTCCTCTTACACTTGAATGCTGCACTCTATAGCCTGTAAACACCTCGGTATGTCCATCATCCATATTAACTGGAATTGCGACTTTCAGTTCCCTTTCTGGTTCTTTTAGAACAGCAAGAATATTCGGATCGAGATTCACCATTTTCGCAACACTATCAAGTGTTTCTATTGCTGTTACAAATAAACTTTTTGCCATAACTCCTTCCTTTTATTATGTCTTTGCTTCCTGGTTTACTCATTAACAGATTTTCTATATTAGAAAGATCTGTTGTTTGTTCAATACCCGTGTTTCTGTGTAACTGTAGGGTATTTTAAGCATTTCAATAATACGTATGTATCATACTTAGAAATCGGTATCTGTCAAGTATCAGAATCAGCCTATTTCTAATCATCTTACTCAAAGTGGAAAGAAAGCGGGGATACATATGTCTGTTATTTCCAGATTTCTTTGCTAATAGCATAGTATCTAATGTGTTCTTTCACTATCTACGGCGAGAGCATACTCAACGACAACAGTTCCTTTGAATACATGGTTCGCGAGAATTTTTTTCATCTTGCTTACGTTGAGATCTGCATACTTCACTGGCGGTTTGCCACTTATCTCGACCGTAGCCATTGGTTCACGACTGCACAGTCCAGCGCATCCTGATGTGGTAACGATGACGTCCTTTATATTTTTTTATCTATTTCAGTCATCAAGGTGGTAAGAATTTCGCGTGCTCCTGCAGCAATACCACAAGTCCCCAAGTGTACTGTTATTTTAGCTTTTGCTTTGCTTTGTCTCAGATTAGCTGTTCTTCTTACTTTTTTTCTTGTTTTTTCTAAATCGCCGATTTTCAATTTCCTCATTGTTGCTCCTTTCTTTAAGCTTGCTGAGATCGTACAATTCATTCTTCCAATAACTCCAGTTTTGCCTGCGCGTTCTCTAAATAACGCTTGACATCTTTATACTCAGCGTAGACTTTAGCAACCAGTTTCCATTCAGCGATCGCTTCATTGAGTTGGTTGCTTACATAGTACTCGATACCCTTTAAGTAGTGTTCTTCGCAGTATTGCCGGTCTTTTTTTAATAGCGGTTTGACCGGGCTTGGTTCCGGTTCTTTTCTTATCGCGGGTTTTTCGACGATCACCTTTTTGTGAACGAATAGGGTATCAACGACTGTGACTTCTTTTACTTTTACCGGTGGTCGGAAATGCAGTCCAATGATCACGTTCATCGTGCTGTCCTCAAGGAAAACCATGCCGCTTATAAAATCTCTGAATTCGATACCCAGTCCAGCACTCAATGTCCCCGGACAAAATCCTGCATATGCCCTCAAACAGAAATCCCCAACCGGTTGTCGGAAACCGATTATTGCGTGAGGGGTTAGGTTGTGGGTGCGTGTTGAGTCTTCGATTTCAACACCTGCCATAAACTGTTTCCATGTATAAGATAGGCCTGCTTTCAGTATTCTGTCTTCGTTCAATATGTTCGAGTAGTTTACTCCAAGAGACAGTTTAGTCCGGTACCAGACCCCCAGGTCAAATAATCCGTCTGCATTGTCGTAAACTTTGATGATTCCCGCATTGAGTCCAAGAGATAGCGGTATTTTTCTTAGGTGGTGGCTGATACTTACCCAGTTTCTCCGTTCGATACCTTCATGCATATTGGAAAAACCGAGTCCCCAGTCATAAAAACGTGCTGCACAGCTGACAACAGCGATCTCTCCGACATCCTTGGGTTCAATAAATACTTGATAATTACCGCGAAATGCAGTAAATGATGGATTAGACAGGGTATAATAGTTGATGGGCGTTGATGCACTGTTCAAGCCTGTTGCTATTAGTAGAAAAATTAACAAAGCTATTCGAGTCCTATGATAAATTCGTAAAGAGTCCTTACGCCGTATCCAGTTCCGCCTTTTGGTGTGTAGAAGCTTTCCTTTTCACTTATTTCTTTACCTGCCATATCAATATGGAGCCACCGTGTTTTATTGACAAACTTCTTCAGGAATAAGCCTGCAGTAATAGCCGAGGCTCCTCGACCGCCCGAGTTCCTAACGTCAGCGATATCGCTTTTTATTTGTTTTTCATATTCATTGAATAAAGGTAATTGCCACATTCTCTCGCCGGTTTTTTCTGCACAGCTGAGCAGCAGATTGATTAGACGTTGGTCATTACCCATAACTGCGGCAGTGATGTCGCCTAATGCAACAACGCAACCTCCAGTCAATGTAGCGATGTCGATTATCGTCTTGGCTCCTTTCTGTTCGGCATAACTGATCGCATCGGCCAAAGTCATTCTACCTTCTGCGTCAGTTGAAATTATTTCAATAGTTTTTTTGTTCATTGCGGTAACGATATCGCCCGGTCTTGATGCAGTGCCCGAGGGCATGTTCTCCACCGCCGGGATAATAGTCATGAGATTCACCTTGGCTTTTATTTTGGCAAGCGCAAGGGTTGCACCGATCACTGCTGCGCCACCAGACATATCGCCCTTCATGCGTGCCATACCTGATGGAGATTTCAAGGAAATTCCTCCCGAATCAAAGGTGACAGTTTTGCCGATCAAACATGTCAGGGGTTTACGCGTATTTTTGTATCTAAGAACGATGAACGCTGGTTTATTATTGCTGCCCTTTGTAACCGACATCAACGCACCCATTTTCAATGCTTCCAGGCCTTTTTTCTTCAAGGACCGATACCCAATAGTTTTATTCAAACCCAGTGTCTTTATCGCTTTTTTCAATCGGAGTTCAAGTTTCTCAGGCGTCAGGTTATTACCAGGTTCATTTATGAGATCCCGCGCGATATTCTGTGCCTGTGCAAGAATCGTACCCGAGCCAATGCCCTTTTTGAACTCGGAAATTTTTCTGCGGTCTATCTCAACGATTGAGAGATGGGTGATCGGTTTTTTATCGGATTTTTTGTATTTCTTGAATTCGTACAATGCAAGTAAAGAGCCTTCGGTCAATGCCTGCGCCGCCTGTTTTGGTTCAATGCCGCCAATGCCTGCACCGTGGACAATGGTTCCGACTTTTCCTGCACCGGCTTTACGTGCCTGTTTGATCGCAGCACCTGCAGCCTTTCGAATTCGCTCAACGTTAAAATCTCCAGCTCTGCCCAGACCTATAATCAGCACTTTGTTGGCTTTAATCTTACCAAAGGTGTGGACGACCGTGGTCTCGCCGAGCTTGCCTGACAGTTCGCCGTTCCTGACCAATTTTGTTATTATGCCGCCAAGAGCCTTATCGATTGTACCGGTTGCGCCGCCAGGTCTGCGTACTCCCTCAAACAAGTTTGTTATTATAATGTCACCAGTGAAATCGGTGATTTTTTTGTTCACAGTTTCTATTCTCATAAACTTAAGTATATCCCTGAATGGTTAAAAGTCAAGCGTACACCTCGCGCTCTGATGGAGGAGTTCATGAAATTCTGCATATATTGACTTTTATAGTTAGATATATATAATTTCGCATGGCTGAAATGAAATTATCGAGAAGAGCCGAGCAGATGCCATATTCAGCGATCCGCAAGCTCGTCCCTTTTGCCGAAGAGGCAAAGAAAAAAGGCATACACGTATTTCACCTGAACATCGGACAGCCAGACATCAAGACCCCTGTTGAAATATTCGAATCGATCGCTGGGTTTCAAAAAGACGTTCTTGGCTACGGACCTTCAGGCGGTTTGGTTGATCTCAGGGTAGCGGTAGTAGATTACCATCGAAAGCTCGGTTTTGACATTGATATAGATAATGTGTGGATCACTACAGGAGGGAGTGAAGCGATCATTTTTGCGATGATGGCGGTTGCTGACCCGGGTGATGAAATGATTGTTTTTGAACCTTTCTACACTAATTATAACGGTTTTGCCGTAATGTCGCAATTAAACCTCGTTCCCGTTACAACCAGGGTTGAGGATGGATTCCATTTGCCATCCAAGGAAACTATTGAAGCGAAGATCACTGATAAAACAAGGGCAATACTTATCAATACGCCAAACAATCCGACCGGAACAGTGCTTACTGAAGAAGAGATGTTTATATTGAACAGCCTCTGCAAGAAGCACAATTTGTATCTTCTTTCGGATGAGGTTTACCGGGAGTTTGTCTACGATGGCAATGTTCAGACAAGTGCCCTTTCATTACCTGAGATCAAGGACCGTGTGATCGTTATGGATTCTATTTCCAAGCGGTTTTCTGCCTGCGGTGCTCGTGTTGGTACGATCATAAGTCACAATAAAACGATTATGGACCGGCTTCTTAAATTCGGGCAAGCGCGGCTCTGTCCGCCCACCCTTGAACAGGTGGGTGCGATAGCCGCATACCGAAATATCGAGAAATACGTGCGACCAATGATTGAGGAATATGAGATGCGTCGGAATTTGTTATTCAAAGGGTTGGATACTGTTCAAGGGGTTTACGCACATAAGCCTGAAGGTGCTTTTTATGGTATTTTGCGATTATCCGTACAGGATGCCGATAAATTTTGCCGATGGCTTTTGACTGACTTTTCTTACAAGAATAAGACCTTAATGCTTGCTCCGGCAAATGGTTTTTACTCGTCGCAGGATAAAGGAGTTAGCGAAGTGCGCATTGCTTATGTTCTGAACAGTGAAGATCTCAAAGAAGCAATTGAGGTCTTGGGCGCTGCTCTTCAATCTTATAAGGATTAGACACCTGGTACATGAACCCGGTTGTTCAACTGCAAAAATTCGGTGTTGTACTTGTTCACCTAATGCCCGTGAAACTGACCGACAGAATTGCCATTGGATTTGGGCTTTTATATTGCTTTTTTTTCAAAAAGAAACGGCGTTATATTGAGCGGAACCTGGAGCATATTTTTTCAACCGAGAGTATTAGTCGAGAGCAGATGAATTTTTTTTTGAAGAGAACATTTACCAATTTTGCACTTACAATGACGGATTTTTTTCGACTTGCCTTTATATCTAAAGATAGTATTCTTGAAAGCGCTGAATGTCTCGGTTATGAAAACGTGGAGAAGGCGCTTGCTCAACACAAGGGCTGCATTTTAATCACCCTGCATCTTGGGAATTGGGATTATGCCGGTGTGTATTTGGCAGCCCGGGGTTTGCCGATGACAGCGCTGGTCGAAGTGACTGATAATGCCATGTTTGATCTGTATACAAAACACCGCGAGAGCACGGGCATGAAGACATATCCAGTTACTCGGGCTGGTTATGCTTTTCTTGATATTATTAGAAACAATCGTGTTCTTGCAGTGCTGGCGGATCGCGATATTATGAAGAATGGTATCTCCGTACGATTTTTTTCGGGGAAGAGGAATATCCCCAAGGGTCTTGCAGAAATGGTTATCAGGAGTAAGCTACCAGTGGTCTTTGCGTATATGGTTCTAAATCCATCGAGTAAGCGTGTACGATACCTTGGAGTGATTGAATCACCGATTATTTTTAATGGTGATGCTGATGCATTCAATAGACTCATGGTTAGCGAATTTGAGAAATTCATAAGGAAATATCCTGATCAATGGTTTGTCTTCCATCCGGAATGGATAGAACAAGGAGCAAATGCCTAAACACCTAAAAAATGAAGAAGCTAAAATAGAAGTGAAGATAATAGGGAGATTCATACCGAAATACCAAAGTAAGCAGGCAGCAGGTTGTGATCTGTATGCTGATATCGATAATCCAGTCGTTCTTGAACCGGGGAAATACAATATTGTACCGACCGGTGTTAGGATTGAATTACCGCAGGGCTATGAAGCACAGGTCAGGCCCCGTAGTGGTATGGCAATGAAATATGGCATCGGTATTTTGAATGCACCAGGGACGATTGATGCTGATTATCGCGGTGAAGTAAAGGTAATTCTCTTCAACTTTGGGCAAGAGTCTTTCCGTATTGAACCAGGTGACCGCATCGCGCAATTGGTGTTCAACCGTGTTGTACAGGCTCAATTCATATTGGTTGATAAGTTGAAAGAAACAAAACGCGGCAGTGGTGGCTTCGGTCATACAGGAACGCAATGAAGCAATTCCCTCTTAAGGTTATGGTGATGGGGTGAACATACTGATAGTTGCGGATGATTTCTATCCGCATACCGGTGGCATTCCTGAACATATGTTACACCTGTGGCAGGGTTTGAAGTCGATGGGCCATGATGCAAAGATCATGGCAGCTTCTTTTGGCAAGAATCACCCCTATGTTGATGAGAATATCATAAGACTGGGTAGGGCGATATTGGTTCCATGGAACAAGTCATTTGGTGTTCTGAATCTCAGTCTGACAATGCCATGGAAATTAAGGCGCTTCCTGGAAAAGGAAGATTTTGATATCGTTCATATCCATGGTATTTTGGCGCCGGTGCTGCCTTATTATGTGCTGAAGTATTCCAATGCAAAGAACTTGGTTACATTCCATGCGGCACATGAGGATAGTTTTGGATATCTACTCTGGGAGCCGATTTTGGAACAGTATTTCAGGAAGATAAACGGTCTCATTGCGGTTTCTGAAGTGGCCCGTGATTCTATCTCAAAATATTTTCCGGGTAATTATCGGATAATCCCTAATGGTATTGATACAACTCGGTTTAGTCCGGCGGTCGAATCAATGGGTTACTTGGACGAGTTTTCACCAAAAATATTGTTTGTCGGGAGGTTTGAACCGAGAAAGGGGCTGAAGTATCTTTTGCAGGCTTTTCCGATAATTCTCAAGGAATTTCCAAGTGCCAAACTTATTATTGTCGGTGCCGGTGTTCTTGAACGCTATTACAAGAGATATATCGAGGAACACATAAAAAGGCAGGTTATATTTGCTGGTAGTGTGAGCCCTGATGATTTGCCGAAGTACTATGCATCCTGTGATATATTTTGCTCACCGGCGACCGGTCAGGAGAGTTTTGGTATTGTTTTGCTCGAGGCGATGTCTTCAGGTAAACCGATAGTTGCTTCAGATAATCCAGGGTACAAAACGGTCATGCAGGATGGTGAAGAGGGGGTGTTCTCTAAAACAACTGATGTCCAGTCTCTGGCAAAGAAGGTTATCAGTTTACTCAAGGATAAGAAGAGGATGAAAAGGATGGGAGTTAAAGGCCGGGCAAAGGCATTAACCTATGATTGGCAGATCATCACGAAGAAAGTATTTAGTTTCTACACTGAAGTGTTAAACTCAGGAGATTGATCGTGTGGAGAACTCTTAAGAGCAGAAACTTCTCGCTATTCGTTCTGTCGCAAACGGTCAGCCAGTTCGGTGATAAGTTGAATTATATAGCACTTATTGGCATTATCGGTCTTTACCCTGGGAGCGTATCGTTTTTATTGTCGCAATTGATTATCGCAATCACTTTACCTGTGATTATTTTCGGTCCAATTGCTGGTGTTTTGGTCGACAGATGGAACAAGAAAAAGGTCATGGTAATCTGTGATGCTTTAAGAATGGTTTGTGCAATTTTGATTCCAATAGTACTCATTAGTACACATAGCATATATCCGGTTTTTGCCGTGGTCTTTTTTATGTTTCTTTTGACCCTCTTCTTTAATACTGCAAGGAATTCCGTAATACCTAATATGGTACCCCCAAAGAGTATTTTGAAAGCCAATTCGCTAGTGAATTTTGTGGGCAGGGGAGCTACTTTTCTCGGTATGCTGATCGGTGGGTTAATCGTTGACTGGCATATGTGGTACAAAGTTATTGGGTTGGCTGGTTGGACTGTTGCATTTATACTTGATGCTGTTACTTTTGGCGCATCAGCCTTCATGCTTTATTTAATTAAGGTCAAGCTAATCAAACCGCCAAAGCGCGAAAAACACTTGGAAGCCAGAGGGGTTTTTCTTCTTGTACGCAAAGGTTTATTAGGAGTCTGGCATGATCTGAATCACGCCTTGCAGATGATACCAAAGAGAAAAGATCTCGGTTTTGCTATGTCATCGATTGTGCTGATGATAATCGGTACTTGTGTTATTTATGTGCTTGTTATACCGACTATCCAACAGGATATGGGTTGGGGCACTAGCGGTGTCGGGATCCTTGCTTCAGCTGGTGCGATCGGGTTGCTCATCGGTGCCTTTCTGGTTGGTGTTATCGGTCATCGCTTTGACCTTAAGGATTTAATGTTATTCTGTTTTATTTTAATCGGCGGTGGTCTGGTTCTTTTTCCATTTCTCGTGCATCGTTTAGCGTTTGCTGGAGTGATTTTTGTTGCTGGGCTCGCTATATCCCCGATATTTGTTGGTCAAGATACACTGATTCATCGGAGTGCGGATGAACTGGTGCGCGGTAGGATGTTTTCAATACGGGATTGGATTTACCATTGCTTGATTGCTCTTGGAGCATTGGCGATCGGTTTTCTTACTACATTCGTAAGAAAAGATGCTATTTTTATTGTTTCCGGCATATCCCTTGCCGTTCTGGCGGTCATTGGTTGGATGGTTTTGGCTCATGGTAAATCCCGCTAGGAATTCAAAAAAAACATTAGCATCTACGCTCGGGAAATGGCGAGGTTTTCTAACCGGATGAAAGCTCTACAGTTTCACAGGATAACTCCTGAATTCCAATTCTGCGGAACCTGGAACACGCCAGAGCAGTTCGCAAGGTTCCTGGAAATTATTTCTGACAAAGGCGTAGACATTGTCCTTCCAGGGGATAATGATGATGGTATTGTTATTACCTTTGATGATGGTGAAGATACTATATATGAGTATGCATTTCCAATCCTCAAGAAATACAATGTCAAAGCGGTGGTTTTTCTTATTGTTAATTATATTGGTCAGAATAATTTATGGGATATTAGTATCACGGGTAAACGTGTCCAGCACCTATCCTGGGATAAGATATACGAGATGAAAGATTGGGGCATTGAATTCGGTTCACACACTATGAACCATCGGAATCTTGCAAGGATGAGTGAACAGGAGGTTGAATACGAAGTATTTGAATCCAGGAGAATTTTACAGCAGGAACTCGGTGAATGTACGAGCATATCTTATCCATTCAACAGAGTAAACCCGATAGTTGTTAGGGCAGTTAGCAAAGCAGGTTATGAGTTCGGTTTTGGCGGCGACGGTCGTAATGACTTGCTGCTCAAAAAAGAAAGCGTTTACATTACTGATACATCAAGGAGTTTTAAAACAAAGGTTCTCGAAAAACCCGATTTTATCTATCGTTATGACCGCATAAAGCAGAAGGTCATTAATCACTTCACCATTGCGACTATGCTCGTCAAGAGATAGAATATGGGTTTGGTCTGAATGCTGGATTCCAGCTTCATAACCCAAGCCCAATAACTATTGTGCTGAGGAGGTTATATGTTAAGACGTTATTTAATAGGACTATTCGTTGTAGTATCTCTTATTACTGCTCAATCAAGTGATTCTCTTATCGATAATGCAATTGAGTTATTCGGAACGCGCCATTTGAACAGCGGAAACCTCGCGAAGAGTGCTGAGGTACTCAGCAACGTAATTGAACAAGAACCGGAAAATGTACGTGCTCTTTATGAACTTTCCAGGATTTATTATCTGCTAGGGGACGAAGCTAATAGTAAGAAAGACAAGCTTGCATTATATGAAACGGGTAAGAAACACGCGAAAAAAGCGATTAAACTCGATGGCAATTCTAAATGGGCTCACTTTTGGTATGTTGTTAATATCGGTAGGATAGGGCAGACAAAGGGCGTGCTGAATTCTCTCGCATCAGTCCCTGAGATAAAAAAAGAACTAGATAAGATCCTGAAGCTGGATCCAGAACATACCGGTGCGCTCGATGTGAAAGCGATGTTGTACTATGAATTACCAGGGTTACTAGGTGGCAATCTGAATAAATCCTCGGAAGCGCTCAATAAGGGTATTGAAATAGATTCTAATTATAGTTTGCTTTACGTTGATATGGCTAAAGTCTGGATAAAGAAAAAGGACTATGAGAAAGCACGTTGGTATTTGAAGAGGTTGCTCGACATACAGGATCCAACCTACATGGCTGATTTTGTATTAGATGATAAGCCTGAAGCGCTTGAACTACTTGAAGAAATAAAAGACAAGTAGAACGATAGTAACGGAGTAATGGGGTATCGGAGTATGGGAGGAACAGGAAAAGCGTAAGGCGTAGTGAGTAAAGCGTAGGGCGAAAAACAACGATATTAACGATCAAAACGGTCTAAACGATCATAACGCTATAGTGACGCAGTGACATGATGGCTATATAATTTTGCCGGGATGATTGACAATTTACCACATTGTGTGTACAATGATTCATGGCTTTCGTCAGTCACTTAGAGTGCTCAAAATGCGGCAATAAGCTGGAGGCGGATAGACGCTGGAATCTTTGTTCGTTTTGTGGTAAACCTCTGGTCGTTCTTTATGACCTGAAAAAAGTTCGCAAGGCAGTCAAACGCGAGGATATAGCAAAACGTGCACCAAACCTGTGGCGTTATAAAGAATTGCTTCCCTTGCAGAATAACAAGAGCATCCTTTCACTCGGTGAAGGGTTCACGCCATTGATCCATGCCCGAAACCTCGGTGAAGTTTTGGATTTTGGCAATCTCTATATCAAGGACGAAAGCCAGAATCCGACCGGCTCCTTTAAGGACCGCGGCATGTCGGTTGCGGTATCCCGGGCACGTGAATTCGGGATACAAGAACTGGCGGTGCCATCAGCTGGTAACGCCGCGGTATCTATGAGTGCGTATGCGGCACTCGGTGGCTTGAAATCCTTTGTTTATATGCCTAAGGACGTGCCCAAGACCTTTGTTATTGAATGCATAGCAAGAGGAGCTCAGGTAAAACTCGTGGAGGGGTATATTACTCACTGCGGGCAGCAGGCAGCTCATGATGTAGCTCAATATAGCAGGTTTGACATGTCAACGCTCAAAGAACCATATCGTATAGAGGGCAAGAAAACCATGGGTTTTGAGCTGGCGGAACAACTTAACTGGAACTTACCCGATGTTATCATTTACCCAACTGGTGGCGGCACTGGTCTTATCGGCATGTGGAAGGCATTTGAAGAACTCAAGAATCTTGGTTGGATAAAATCGAAGTTGCCGCGTTTGGTATCAGTTCAAGCTAAAGGGTGTGCACCGATCGTAACTGCGTTCAATCAAGGGGAAGCTACGGCAACCCCGTGGCGTGACGCAGAGACCATTGCCGATGGTTTGCGCGTACCGGCGGCGATCGGTGATTTTTTGATTCTGCGTACGCTAAAGGAAAGCAAGGGTACGGCGATCGCGGTTCCGGATGATGCAATGATCGAAGCGATAATGCAGATCGGAAACACCGAGGGTATTTTTTGTTGTCCTGAAGGAGGAGCAACCCTCGTTGCCTTCAAATACCTACGCCAGCAAGATTGGATTCGCGAGAGTGAAACTGTGGTATTATTCAATACCGCGAGCGGGATAAAATACGCCCACTTATGGGCAAAAGACCTTCGTTTCTAATGGCTACAGAATTGAATACAACGCAAGAAATCAGCTTCGGTCCGAGGAAACTCGAAGACCTTCTTTCCGAGGCTTTTCGTATCTATAAAAGCAATTACACGAAACTTTGGGCGATCGCTGCGATCACCGGTGTTCTTAATGCGTTTTTTTTCGTAGCAATATATGGGGGTTTTTTTCTATTTCCTTTGCTCAGCGAGAGCGACAGGATGATGAGCGTATTACCATATATAATTATCGGTGGCGTGCTTGGCTACATTGGTTTTATCATAGTCAGTGTTTTGGTTCAATGCGCTTTGATTTATTTCGTTGCTGCGCAGTATTATGATAAAGACATTGGTTTTAGTGATTCATATAGGTATGCTTGGTCCCGACTGGGCACTGCGTTGGGCACGAGCATACTTGTTGGTTTGGCACTCGGTGCTCTTGTCCTGACCGTAATCGGCATACCTTTTGCCATTTATCTTGGTGTATGTTGGTGTTTTGCTTTGCCGTGTGTGATGATTAGGGGAACGGGTATTATCGAGGCATTTTCTAAGAGCTATGCTCTTGTTAAAGGTAATTGGTGGCGCGTGTTCGGCATCAATTTGATGTTTGCAGTAATCGTAGCGGGTATCAATTCGATCGCTGGCATAATCCCGGTTCTTGGCGTAGCGATTAGTACGATAGTGGGGATGCCTGTAGCTGTGCTCGGTTCAGTCCTTTTGTATTTCGATCTGCGCGTTAGAAAACAAGATTATACTTCAGAGGAACTTGCCGAGGAACTGAACACAATTAATACGCGCTGAGTCGGGCGGCCATAGCCCAGATGAATCAGACAACCCCGGCAATTGACAATCATCGCAAATAATCTATAATCAAAACAGAGACCATGATGAAAAGACTTATGAGTGTTATTATTTCTAGCTTTCATCTTGATAAAGGTAATGAGAGGAAAAACTGTGGGTATTTTGCTGGTGGTCTAAGCATCGTAGTAAACCTCCTTATCTCGGCCGTGAAGTTCTTCTTCGGCATAATGGTAAATAGTATGGCCCTTATCGCCGATGCAGTCCATTCCTTATCCGATGTTGCATCCTCACTTGTTGTTATTATTGGCTTTATGATCTCAACAAAGCCGCCCGATAAAAAACATCCTTTTGGACACGGCAGGGCAGAAAGGATCGTCGCAATCGTTATTGCCTGTATGCTGATAGTCGTTGGTCTTGAGTTTTTCATGAATGGCATTAGCCGGGTTAGAACGCCTGTGCCGGTTGAATCCAGCTCGTTGATTATTGTCATTCTTGCGGTGACAATTATTGCAAAGATATTGCTGTCCGTTATTTCATATGATCTTGGCAAGCACGTTCATTCGGCGGCTTTAAAAGCAGATGCCTGGCATCATGGTACCGATGCGGTTTCAACGGTTCTCGTTATTATTGGTTTTATTCTATTTCGGTTTGGATTCTATCAGGTTGATGGAATTCTCAGTATCATTATCGCCATGTTTATTGTGTATACTGGTATCATGATGATATTTGAGTCAGGTAGCACGCTTCTCGGAGAGGCACCATCAGATCATTTGATTAGCGATATCAGGGCGACAGCGCTATGTTGTGAAGATATCAGTGATGTACACCACATTCATGTCCATGATTACGGCGGGAAACTTGAAATAACTGTCCATGTTCGTTTACGCCGCAATATTCATCTCGACAAAGCGCATAAGATAGCATCATTAGTCGAATTGACGATCAAACAAAGAATTGAAGGTGCAGAGGTTACTGTGCACCCTGAACCGATTGGCGATAATGAAGACTTTGGATGATCAGGGCGGAAAGATCATCATTTCTTCTTTTTGTATTAAAGATTATGATAGGTTGATCTCCTTGTGGCAGGATGCGGGCTTACCATATAAGCCCAAGGGTCGAGACCGACGTGAGTGCATAGAACGCGAACTGAAAACTTCAGCCGCTATTTTTTTGGTAGCCGAGCGTGAAGGTGAACTGATCGGCTCTATCTTTGGTACCCATGATGGACGTAAAGGTTGGATTAACCGGTTGGCAGTAACTCCAGCGCAACGTACACAGGGGCTTGGCGCACGGTTGGTACGAGAAGTGGAGGAGCGATTGCATGATCTGGGTATTGAGATAATCGCCTGTCTTGTCGAGGATTGGAATACTGTTTCAATGGAAGCATTTCAGCGTATGGGTTACAAACGTCACGGTGACATTGTATATCTTTCAAAGAGAAGAAATTCTGATGTCTGAACGTGTGATATATCGTTGATATGGAGGTCTTATGAAGAGGATCGGTATTGTCGGTGGATTGGGTCCTGAGGCAACAGCTGAGTACTATCGGATAATCAATGAACTTTATCAAAAAAAAACCAGAGGTGCTTATCCTGAAGTCATTATCTATAGCGTAAACATGAAGGATTTCCCTTGTGCGGTCACGACCGATAGTACTGAGAAGACTGTAGCTTGGTTGGCTGAAGCCGTGCAGGTACTGCATCGCGCCGGGGCTGATTTTGCCCTCATTGCATCTAATACACCACATATTGTTTTTGACGATTTACAGGCACGTTCACCCATACCCATGCTCAGCATTGTTAAAGCAACATGCCAGGTTGCCAGGCACGCCCGTCTGCATAAGGTAGCGCTTTTAGGTACGAAAACAACGATGAGCGCAGGTTTTTATCAACGTATTTTTGCCAAGGCTAGCATTGATATTATTACCCCTGAAGAATCTGAAAAGGAGTATATTCATAATAAGCTGATGAATGAGATAATGCACAATAAGATATTGAAGGAGACAAAACAAGGTCTGCTTGTGATCATCAAGCGCATGATCGCTGAAGAATCTATACAGGGGGTCATCCTTGGTTGCACCGAGCTTCCTCTCATTTTACCCAAAGATGAATTCGGGATCCCTTTTCTTAACACGACAAGGATCCACGCGATAAGTGCCGTGGAGTACAGTCTGGAAAAAGCGTAAGGCGTAGTGAGTAAAGCGTAGGGCGAAAAACAACGATATTAACGATCAAAACGGTCTAAACGATCATAACGCTATTAATTTATTCCAGCGAATGTATTTCTCCGTTACCCCGATATTGCATCTTTTCCCCATTGACATGAGTAACTTGTTCTATTATAATTAAACGTGCAATGGGAGCGCATCGCAGACGCAAACCTCAACCGATTAAACGAGTCCCTAAAATTTATTGAAGACACAATCAGATTTACTATTACTGACCGGAGATTGCTCGTTCGGGTAAGGTATATCAGGCAGAAGTTCTTACTGGTGAAAAAAGCTCTGCCCATACATAGGATTATTCGCTTTCGCGATAGTCAAAAGGATCTTGGTGCGAAAGCAGGGTTTGACTCAGCTGACAAGAAAAACATGGTAGATTTGGTGGTCGCGAATTTCGCGCGCGCCAAGGAATCTTCCAGAATCCTCGAGGAAATCATGAAATGTGCTTATCCAAAGGTTAGCGCGAGGGTAAAAAAGATAAGATTTCAAATTTATGCTATTGAAAAATTGGTTAGCAGTCACTTTAAGAAAATTTTTGATCCGAGTCTTTATGTGATCCTCGACGAAAAATATGTGAAGAAACCCCGGTTAAAACAAGTTATCTCGGTTCTCAAGAAGTATGGTGCAACAATGATCCAACTTCGCATCCAGACGTTGAGTGATAGGATGTTCCTCAATTATGCCCGTATCGTCGCGAATAATCTGAAATCGTGTGACATGAGGTTTATTATAAATAACCGACCAGACATCGCTCTGGCATGTGGGGCAGATGGTGTACATTTAGGCCAGAAAGATGTTCCCATAGGTGTTGCACGGCGTACACTAGGGGATGACAGTATCATTGGTTCATCAGCTCACGACCTTACCCAGGCAAGAAGGGCTGAAAAAGAGGGTGCTGACTATATTGGAGTGGGATCGATTTTTACGACCAAGACAAAGAGCGATGTAAAGGTCTGCGGGCTCCGAGCCTTGAGTGCGATATGCAAGGCAGTTACCATCCCGGTTGTGGGCATCGGTGGTATTTCGGTCGATAATTACAAGAGCGTTCTTGGGGCGGGAGCTTCGGGGATTGCTGTTTCTTCCTTTCTTTTTGAGGGGGACCTAAAGAACAACTTACATTCATTGACAGTAAAGAGATAGTGAATATAATAAGGAGGTTTTATGGAGTTGAATATCACTGCGAAGAATTTTCACCTTAATGATACTCTAGAGGATTATGCCAAGAAGAAGATGGAGAAGCTGAAACGCTTTTCTCATCATATGATAAACGGCGATCTGATATTGGAAAAGGACAAAGCCCATAGTATCGTTGAGTTGAATTTTACAGTGAAACACTCAGTTATTACAAGTCAAGTCAAGGACCATGACATATATCTCGGCATAACTGAAGCATTCAAGAAAATTGAACGACAGCTAATAAAGTACGAGGAAAAATTCAGGGAAAGGAAGCGCATAGCGCAAAAAACAAAGCGGCAATGAGAACCATAGCGGTTGAAACACTATTCAAAGATAAGAAAGAGGAGTTCTCACTTGAGATCATTGCAGGAGAGAAGTTTCTTAGGGATAAAAGGATTTCGACATATGACATTTTTCGACCAGGTCTCGCACTTGCTGGATACACTGGGCGGTTTTTGAGTGAACGTGTTATTATTATCGGTGAGACAGAAATAGCTTATTTAAGAACGTTGCCAAAACATCTTGCGAATCGCCGGATTGCCACGGTCATGAGATTGGGTACACCCTGCATTATCGTTGCAAAAAAATTAAACCTTAGCGATAAATTCAAGGAAGAGGCAAAGCGTAGAAAGATTCCTATCTTGCGGACATCTATGTCGACAACCCCTTTTATTCATAAACTCTCAGCCTACTTGGAGTACAAGCTGGCTACAACAAGGTTCGTTCAAGGCACTTTGGTCGATACCTACGGCGTCGGTGTTTTATTTGTGGGTAAACCAGGGACTGGTAAGAGTGAGTGCGCATTGGATTTGATTGAGCGGGGACATCGTTTTGTTGCGGATGACCTTGTCAAAATCGTACAAAGAGGTGATGTCCTTATTGGGTCTGGTGCCGAAAAGAGCCCTCGGCTCAAACACCACATCGAAGTAAGGGGTGTTGGACTAGTCGACATCTTCAGGATTTTCGGTGTGAAGTCGGTAAGGCTGCGAAAGCGTATAGAAATCATCTTAGAACTCGTCCTTTGGGCTGAAGTAAAAGGTGATTTTGAGCGCGTTGGTATTGAAGGAAAGACCAAGAAGATATTGGATATTGAGATACCGCGTATCGTGATCCCGCTTACACCAGGAAAAAACGTTTCGGTGATCGCCGAGGTTGTGGCAATGAATTATCTACTGAAACTCAGAGGTATTCATCCAGCTGAAGAATACAATGAGGAGTTGAAAAGGATCCTGGCGCAAATGGAAGCACCGAGTTCACATTATGATGAGGAAATAGAATAACCGGATATGATAAGAGGTATTATCGTTGGTCACGGTGACTTCGCTAAGGCAATACTTACGACTGCTGAGCTGATACTCGGTGAGCAGCCTGAGGTTGAGGTTATTTCCAATAGGGGGTTTTCCTGTGCTAGTATGACCGAGAAGATCAACGAAGTAATAAGCAAGGGTGATTGTAGGTCAACGATCATATTTCTTGATCTGCCAGGGGGTAGCTGTACGATGAGTTGTTACAGTTTATTGAAAGAGATCAGCGATCTTCATATCATAAGTGGAGTCAACCTTCCCATGTTGATTGAATTCTTTATGTTGAGGGATAAATATTCAGCTGATGATCTTGATTCTATCTTAGTGAAAAAGGGGAAGGATAATATAATTCAATTGAGGTCTAGAAATGAATAATAAAAATAGGACATTAGGTGCGGTTTTCGAGGCCGCTGTCGGCAATTTCCCTGATCGATTAGCTTTGAAAAAAGGCGACGTTAAGTATACGTATGCTCAACTCAAGAAGGAAGTTATTAAACTGAAGAACTACTTACTGAAGCTGGGTTTAGAAAAGGGTGATAAGTTTGCGGTTTTCGGTGAGAACCGTCCAGAATGGGCAATTGGCTATTTGGCGATCGTCAGAGCAGGTTTGGTCGTGGTGCCGGTTGATCGTATACTCTCCGAAGCAGAAATTCTTCATATCCTGCGTAATAGCGAAGCGAAAGGGGTTGTTGCTTCTGAAAACTGCATCGATAAGATTGAGGATATCAAACAAGAACTCCACACTTTCAAACATATTATTCCGATGGATACGATAAAGGATATGGAAGCGGGAAAGGAAGTGTCGGTTAAAGACATTGATCCTGACTCGCTGGCTGTGCTTATCTTTACATCCGGGACAACTGGTACTTCAAAAGCAGTTATGCTGAGTCATAATAATATCATATGCAATCTCGAAGGCGTTGATAAGATAATCGAGGTTACTGAGAAGGATACCCTTGTTTCGATCATCCCCATGCACCACACTTTTGAAGGTACCGCTGGTTTTATACTTCCGCTTCGAAAGGGAGCTGCTATTTACTATCCTGTGAGTCTAAAGCCAAAGGATCTTGTAGCAACCATGAAAGAAGCGAATGTATCATGTCTCATTGCAGTGCCGCTACTTTTTGAGAAATTTCTTGCTGCGGTTCACAGAAAGGTTGCGGCGGCTTCGATCCCTAAAAAAATAATGTTTAATGCTATTAGCGGTATTGGTTCAGTCTTTAAATTTCTCCGCAAACCGCTCTTTAGTAAAGTCAGGTATGAAATGGGTTTGGGAAATCTGCGTCTTGCCTGTGCTGGAGGTGCGGCGCTTACTGAGAAGGTAGCGCGGGGGCTGAAACTCTTTGCCATCCCGATTATCCAGGGTTATGGTTTGACCGAAACCGCGCCGGTTATTTCCGTAAGCCCCCTGGAAAAACCCAAAACAGCCTCAGTCGGCATAGTGCTTCCTGGTATCGAACTGAAGATCCATGAGCCTGAGAAAGATGGCATTGGTGAGATAATCATGCGTGGCCCCAATATGATGCTTGGATACTATAAGAATCAGGCAGCGACTGATGAGGTCATTAAGGACGGGTGGTTATACACTGGTGATTTAGGGCATCTTGATAACGACGGTTATCTCTATATCAGCGGTAGGAAGAAAAGCCTCATTGTTACTCAAAGTGGCAAGAATATCTATCCTGAGGAACTGGAAGAAAAATTAGTGAAGAGTCAATGGGTGAAAGAGGTGCTTGTGGTACCGAGGATTGATGCAAAGACCAAGAAAGAGTCGATATGCGCGCTCATCTTTCCTGATTATGAATTGCTCGAAGAGTACAGTATTGCAAGCGAAACAACCCTCAAGAAAGAAGATGTTGAGGCGATATTTAAGGATGTGGTACGCGAGGTCAATGCAGAGTTGCCTGCTTACAAAAAGATCATCCAGCTTGAGGTCAGGGAAGAGGAATTCCCGAAGACTACCACTCAGAAGATAAAAAGACACATGTTTTTGGAAAGAGGAATTAAGGTATAGAAAAGGATGGAAGACAGGTTTGGGTTTAGATGCTTGAAATCCAGTATCGTCGCCCTAACCCAATTTCCATCTCGTAAGGGGGTCTCATGGAGAAATTGATCGGGACGATAACCCATTATTTCGGGAAAATCAGTGTTGCTGTTCTTAAGGTTATCGAGGATGAAGTGAATGTCGGCGACACGATCCACATAAAAGGTAAACATACCGACTTCAGTCAGACAATCGATTCCATGCAGGTTGAGCACGAGAACTTCGAAAAAGCCAAAAAAGGCGATGAAGTCGGGCTAAAAGTAGATGGTCCAGTACACGAACACGACGAAGTATACAAGGTGACAGAATAACACGCTTCGCCCCGTACAACTTCGTTTAACGGGCCCTCTCGCCATGCTCGAGATTTACAACACGCTGGAGATACGCTAACGCTGTAGACACACTTTGTTGAAGACACGTTTTACTGGAGAAACAGGAAGAGCGTAAGGCAAAAAGCAAAAACCTAAAATCTAAAATACCTAGACCCCGTTAGATGTGTACTATCTAAACGGGGTAAATGCCTAAATGAACCAGATGAACGAAGAAACGGGAGAAGCGTAGGGCGAAAAACAACGATATTAACGATCCAAACGATATTAACGATATTATTATGTAGTGATTCAACGACTGTCTTGTCCCAAGCATCTCATTGACAACAAAACATTTTAGATTATAATTATTCACAAGGAGGTTTATGATTTTCGTTTCCATGCTTGATGTAATCCCTGGTAAGGTTGATGAGCTGCGTAAAATTGTCAAAACCCTTGAAATACCAGAAGATATTAAAATAAGAGAATTTCTGACTTTATTTGGCAAACCTGATTTTCTGTTAACATTTGAGGCACCCAATGAAGAAATGGCAATGTCCTTTATCTTGAAATTCGTTTCTGTTGCCGTGCCCAAAACATCAGTTGGGGTATTGGTAGAGAAGATATAATGCCATCTTTGCTCCAGTCAGTTGCCAAAAGAGAAAGTGTTTCAATCCAGTTCTTGAAACGCGGCATCAAGAAGGGCAATATAGTTATCCTGAAGAATCGCAAGCACCGCATAAGACCAATCGCAATAGGTAAGGGATTGAGCACCAAAGTCAACGCGAATATCGGTACATCTCCTGATCTTGCTGATTTGAGACTAGAACTTCGTAAATTGGCAGCTTCAATAAAAGCTGGTGCTGATACGGTCATGGATCTTTCTACAGGCGGTGATATAAATCGGATTAGACGTTCGATCATTAAGGCATCTACAATCCCGGTCGGTACGGTGCCTATATACCAGGTTGCCATTGAAGCGCGCAAGAAGAATAAGGCATTCCTGGATGCATCGGTCGATGAGATGTTCGAAGTTATTAAAGAGCACTTGGATGATGGCGTCGATTTTATCACTGTACACTGCGGTGTCACGAATAAGAGTATTCAAGGTCTGCGCAAGAAAAAGAGGGTCTGTGGTGTGGTCAGTCGCGGTGGTTCTATGATGGTTGAGTGGATGGCTCACAACAAAGAGGAAAACCCGCTTTACGAGTACTATGGCCGGCTTCTCAAGCTAGCCAGGAAGTATAATGCAACCCTGAGTCTTGGTGATGGTCTCAGACCAGGTGCAATTGCCGATTCAACTGATAGATATCAGGTAAGAGAACTCATCGTGATCGGTGAACTCGTGCAATGGGCACGGGAAGAGGGGGTTTCAGTTATGGTTGAGGGACCAGGTCACATACCTATCCACGAGATCGAGGCGAACATTCAATTGGAGAAAAACATCTGTGATGATGCACCATTCTATGTGTTGGGTCCTTTAGTAACCGACATCGGCGCTGGCTATGATCACATTGTTGCTGCAATTGGTGGTGCTATGGCGGCATATTTTGGCGCGGATTACCTCTGCTATGTTACACCTTCAGAACATCTGGGTCTGCCCAATGTTGAGGAAGTGAGGGAAGGTGTGGTAGCTTCAAAATTAGCGGCCCACGCTGGAGATATCGGTAAAGGCGTGGGCGGGGCAAGAGATATTGACCTTGCATTATCAAAAGCAAGGTACTCGCTCGATTGGCAAAAGATGCTTGGCTTGCTTGCCGACAAGGAAAAGGCAAGCAAGATCTATAAGCGGTCTCGCTCTAAATCTAAACTTACATGCACGATGTGCGGAGAATTTTGTGCTATGAAGAAAACGATAGACGTCATCGGGAGGTCTTAATGGATATCATAAAACAGGAACACATTTCAAAAGGCAAGGATTTCTCTTTAAGAGGTGCCACTTCGACAATGGCGTTTTGCTTTTTACTTGAAATGATCTTTATTTTAGGATATATATTTAAATTCCTGCTTGTTCCTATCATCATACCGATTATTACACTGGCGGTTTTACTTTTCGGTTTTGTGATCTACAGGTTGTGCAGAAAAAATATATACTCTCCAATCATGCCTTATTCCATTACTGCGGTTACCACGTTACTCCTCAGTTTCGCGCTTGGTTATATCGAGCCGGCTATCAGAGCTCCTTTTTTTATGATCTATTTCTATATAATAATCCATCCCGCCGTGTTTTTGGGTAGGAGGAACGGACTTTTTGCTATTGTCCTTGTCGATTTGTCTTATCTCGTGATGATCATTGCAACAAGTGCACAGTATCCTTGGTTAGACATAAGTTTAGAGATTCTGAAACTGGTTTTTCTGACCTTTATCGGGTTACTTTTGGTCTCTGATTTCGACAAGACATTGCAGAGGATAAGGTTAATGCGTATTGCTTTTGCTCGGGTTGTAGAGGGCGATTTGACTATCCGACTTACTGACAAAGAGAAAGATGAGCTCTCGTATCTTTCCAGGTCTTTTAATCAAATTATCGAATCTGAAGCGGCGCTCATTAGGCTTGTTAAGACCATAGTCAATAGCCTGATCGATATGGGTGAACAGATTGCTTCAACTGCTAATGAGATGGCGGGTGCATCCTCAGAGATAGTCCATACGACGCAGAAGATGACTGAAGGTATTAATGAGCAATACGCTAAACTCGACAGAACGATCACTACTGGAAAGAATCTTAGCGAAACGAGTTTCGAGGTTGTTAGCAATGTTAAGAAAATCGAAGAATTCTCAGTTGGCGTGTCAGACAGCGCGTCCAATGCAATCAGCCAGAGCGATGTCGTAATTAATAACATAGAGTTGATCGGTAAAAGATATGATTATCTGACGTCCCTTGTGATCAAGGTTCAGGATATCTCATTAGCCATCAATAAGATAATCAATACAATAAACGCCATCGCTGAAAAAATTAATATACTATCCCTCAATGCTTCTATTGAAGCAGCTCGAGCAGGTGAATACGGTCGTGGGTTTTCAATTGTGGCTGATGAAATAAAGAAACTTGCTGATAGTTCGCAGGCATCAGCGTCCGAGATCGGAAGGATCATCAAGGAAATGATGGAATCCATAAAGACCGTCACGGCAACTACAGAAGAGGTCAACCGGGCGATTAGTGACGGTAGTATCGTTGTAAAATCGACCGCCGATGCAATGAAGGCTATTTCAGACAATGTGCTTGAACTTAACTCGGCGATCAAAAATATTAATGAAATGATTTCGAGAGAAGAGGAAGAGATTACCAGTATCATAACACAGGTAGGGAGTTCACACAGCATCTCAAAAGATAATTCTGCCGCTGCCGAGCAGATACTTGCATCGATTCAGGAGCAATCAGCTGCTGCTCAGGAGTTTACCGCGACTAGCCAGGAACTCGTTACCGTGTCGAATCGACTCAAGGATATGGTCCAGAAATATACCGTAGATGAACCAGAGGCTGAACAGGAACTCAATGAGCCGATCACCTAATCACTTATCGAAGATCTCGTCGAAGATATAGAGGGTAGCGAGATGAATGTAAATGAGAGAATTACTTAGTAACGGGCTACCTATTTTTTATGTCTGACGTCCAAAGGTGCTTTTATTTTTCTTTCCTCTCCCCTTGGGGGAGAGGATAAAGGTGAGGGGTAAAATAACCCATGTCTGATGTCCTGATCATCGAAGACAAAGCAAGTTTCGGCGAAATGCTGCGCAGCAGTCTGGAAGATGCTGGCATATCAGCGACCCTGGTTAGAAAAGGTCGGGAGGCTCTGCAGGTTTTTAAGAAAGAGCAATTCGGTATTGCCCTCATTGATCTCAGATTGCCAGATATAGACGGGGTAGATCTATTGCGGAAACTCAAGAAATTCGACACCGACACGAAATTTATAATAATGACCGCATTCGGCACGATCGAGCGTGCAGTTGAAGCCATTAAACTCGGCGCTCATGATTTTTTGACGAAACCTTTTGACATTGAACAGCTCATCACTCTTCTGAGCCGTATTATCGAAGAGCGGCGATGCCTCTACGAAAACATCATTCTCAAGGAAGAGACTGAGAAGATTCACGGTTTGCCTATTATAATCGGTAAGAGCTCGGTGATAAGAAAGACAACCGAGCTGCTCAAGAAAGCAGCGCCTACTGATACAACCGTGCTTCTCTTGGGCGAATCCGGTACGGGCAAGGAATTATTTGCCCGTGCCTGCCACATGCTTTCTTTGAGAAAAAAAGAACCTTTTGTTCCGCTTAACTGCGCTGCCATCCCTCGTGAACTGCTCGAGAATGAATTATTCGGTTCTGAAAAGGGTGCGTTTACCGGTGCGGTAACACGGAAACTGGGTAAATTCGAGCTTGCCAATAAAGGTACTATTTTCCTCGATGAAATTGGTGATCTCGATTTGAATCTGCAGGCAAAAATACTCCGTGTTCTTCAGGAAAAGACCTTTGAACGATTGGGTGGAACTTATTCGATCAAAGTTGACGTGAGAGTAATAGCAGCAAGTAATATGGATCTTCTGCAACTCGTTAACAAGAAAAAGTTTCGTGAAGATCTTTATTATCGTCTGAGTGTTTTCCCGATCAGAATCCCGAATTTAAGAGAGAGAAAAGAAGATATCCCAATTCTCGTTGATCATATACTCACGAGGAGATTGCGGTCTGCAAAAAAAATCTCTGTCCGGGCATACCAGAAACTGCAAAACTATGACTGGCCTGGTAATATTAGAGAACTGGAGAACACTATCGAAAGAGCCCTGATCATTGCGCAAAACGATATCCAGTCCGAACATGTGCTCTTACCGGGTGCTAAAGGCGTCGGTGTTCCGGTCGGACGTTTCAGGACATTGAAACATGTAGGCCATCATGGTCAGGAAATAGCCGAGGCAGAGCTTATTAAAAAAACCCTTGATCAGACCACCGGGAACAAATCAGAAACCGCCCGCTGTCTTAAGGTCTCCTACAAAACCCTGCTCAACAGAATTAAAAAATACAAAAAGAAGGGTTTGTTATAGCAGATCTTCAAGTTCTCCCGCTTTGCGGGATCCACGATTCTCCTATATATTATAATCCAAAATGATAAATCGGGACAAGAACCAAGCACCAAATCCCAATCAATATCCAAATTACAATACCCAAACTTTTCTCGCAACCGCAACCGACAGACGAATTTTTATATTTAGGAATTTAGGTATTTTACCTGCCTCAGGCAGGGACTTTTAGGTGTTTGTTCACTGCTTCGCAGTGAAATGCCGAGGGCCGGACTCGAACCGGCACTCCCATTGCTGAGAAGCGGATTTTAAGTCCGCTATGTCTACCAATTCCATCACCCCGGCGTGCCAACTGGAAGTTGGTTATAAGGTTTGGAAGCTAGATTTTTTATTACTTATTTACTAGCATCTAGTATCTATTATCTATTCAGTGTATTATATCTCTAAAAAAAGCCCTGTCAACAAACCAGACCTGCTGCCTTTATTTTAAAGTCATATTGTCATGTTGTAAATATCGAAGGTAATGAGATGCACCGTCCCCACTTTTTGTATTAGATAAGGTTATTTTAAAAGGATTGCTTTTTCCACTTTTTTGTAGTCTGCTGTTTCAATCCTTATAAAATAGATACCGCAGGCTACTTGCCTTTGATGATCGTCCCTACCATCCCAAGTTAGATTGTGGATTTGATTCTTCAGTTTTTGGTTATGCAAGAATGTCTTCACACAGCGACCCGAAACATCATAGATTTTCAAGCTAGCCTTTTTATCTATCAATCCTTGAATCCCAATACTCAAGGTTTGCTTGAATGGAGTTGGGTAGACTGCAAGAGTAGGGATAACAGACCGTGGTGATGCGATGTTGTCTCTGATCCCTGTGGGTGGGATACCAAAATATCGCATTATTGAATCGACAAGTACAAGTTTTGTTGACGGAGGCGAGCTATCATCGAGCCCACTAAGTTCAAACGACACACCAACTGTTTTGTTATTGGCAGCGACACCACAGTTGAAATTATTCGCAGTCTTTTTGAAAATCAAAATGCCACCGCTGTCAGGATCTATACGGTCAACTGAATTACTCTCACCTGAGTAGTTGAACGCCATTGATTGTGTAAAAGCTCCATTTTCACCTGAAATATGAGTCAGTGGACCAATACTGTTTGCAACAGGCAAGATATTGAAGAAAGAGTACAAGTGACATCCCTGATGATAATGTGGATCACCGTGCCAGACATCACCTCCCTCCAAGTATGCTTTGCCACCTTGATCGACCAAGTAGTTTTTTATCTCCTGCCCAATAATGCTGGTATCTCTAATGACAAAGTTATTAGGATATATACCGACACAGACAATGACAGATTTATACAATGTAAGTAATCCTTGTGGGTATGTTTGAGTATAGTCGCCGTAAAAATGCAAAGTATCAAGACAAGTTTGTATCAAAGGTCCACTCGAATGATCTATATCAAAATCCAATATAAGATAATCTTTTTGACCCACATATATAGTGCACTCAAATGTATCAACAATGACCCCGGATACAGTTATGATCGTCAGGTTAGTTTCGTAACATAGTGGCGTTGTTGGATCAGTAGCTATAACAAAAGGATTTGTCGTATTTGTGCCGGAACTATTTGGTGGAATATGCCCAAATGATGCAATAGAATCGATTATTATGATCAATGAATCATCACAAAAAATCTCTCCGATAATATCTTCTGCTATAGCCGATCCCGAATTATAAAGTTCAACAAAAAACTGATTTGTATCTCCGGGAGGTGTACTTACAGAATGGTGTGGAAAATAGTGATCACCAAGCTCAATCTCAGGTGAATTCACATAGAAGCTGAATTCATTTATCCATATCGAATCATTGTTGTCTTTCATAACCACTGTCAGGTCGATTTCATGACTATCAGGACATTGAACTGAAATGAGAACATTATAACCGTCGTCAGAGGTTTTTGCTGAATCAAGAGGATCGATGTTCCCGAAATACTTGATAGTATCATTTAGTGAGAAAAAAGAATCTGCTAAACTTTGCCGCATAACAGCGGAAACACTATGCGCCACTGAATCTCCCCAATTGAAAAGACAAACTGAGATTTCGATATTTTCGCCCGGGTTTGCAATAAAATCGCCATTACCACCAATAGTATCTAAAATACTATATGACTGCAACGTCAGATATGGACCGTAGTACCGTACTTGCGCATTTCCTACAAACGGTATGAATGTTTTCTTGTGTACTGAAACAAAAACTGAATCACCAACTACATGAGAAGTGTCGATTAGTACTATATTACCGAAATCATCAGTTTTTCCAACGCTATATAAAGTACTGTCTTGCTTTGCCCTCATGCAAACCAGTGCGTCCTCAACAGGAGTTGAATTATGTTGTACATTCACATTCAGTGTACATGGACCTATCGGTAATGTATCATTATGTATCACAGAAAATCGTTTTTGGTTTGCTGCCCACAAATCCATAGA
Source organism: uncultured bacterium (assembly GCA_965603515.1). Taxonomy (GTDB): domain Bacteria; phylum Hydrothermota; class Tepidihabitantia; order SM23-42; family SM23-42; genus JAUVZL01. The sequence goes on along the minus strand of CBFDDH010000001.1, from coordinate 68,561 downwards.
AGGATCGCCTAAGCATGTCCAACTATCATATTCTGAAGAATCACTAAACATATCATAGTATTTGAGACGTCCTGCTTCGGCGGCTTTTCCAAGGGTGCTCATGCTGTCGGTAAATATATTATCTAGTGTTCCTTTTGTCAAAGCACTTCGCATCTCGGCTGCTCCCGCGATCAATGTTGTTGTGCCAAAAAATCCTACTATTCCTTTGGGTTCCTCAGGGGTACCTGCATTCAACCATTCATAGCCGATGCCCTGGACTGTTTGACATGTTGCAGAGATAACGATTGGCAATTTGAAACCATTTTCCATATTATCTGGATAGTATATTTGAAATGGAATACTCCAGTCAGCAGAACCGAGTCCACGATAGAGTATGTACGAGCGACCTTCGTTAATAGCATTAATTACATCTGTTGAGTCATGACCTAAACTTTTTGCAAAAGAATCAATATGGACAAAACCAGCACTATTCATCAAAGCATGCATATAGCACGCATCAGCCCAGTAAACAGAATCAGAGCTATAATCTTCACAAACGATGGTAACACCTTTTTTGAACCATAAGGAATCAAACATGTACGGTTCACGCTCGTATCCTAATATTTTTGCTACAATTGTTTTTGCATCGAGTGTATCAAATACCCAAAGACGACCCGGAATGATTTCGTTTTTGAAATCGCCTACAACATTGGTGTAGTAGTTATCACTGTGGCAGATATAAAAGTGTTGCAGCATGCGGGGAAATGGGATTTGATCTTTGTTTCCGACAAGCAATAGATATTCAGGTCGAATCTGCCAGGTATTGTATGCATTGACAATATAGTTTCTGATCTGAGTCGAATCACAACCGATATCTGATGTCTTCACAATTTTTGCTTTGATGCCTTTCAACGTTTTCCATAGAGCTAATGGCTGCAAAGCATCGAAGTAACTATCGTGCGTTATAATTAGATATTGTGCGCCATCATCCTGAGCATAACAGATGGATATGATGAACAGAAAACATGTTGCTATCTTCATTGAGATTTCCTTATAAAATAGTATTAGAAAAAGGGGTATTGTCAAGTGAAGATTATACAATAAGCAGTGCACGAAGTGAAAACTCCTTGAAATACTGTGCTTAAAAACTATTCTTACTCCCAGTATAGAAATATAATAGCAAAGTGTGAAAAACCTGTGAAATAGTTTATGATTTCAGCAAATCGCTAATGTCGTAAAGCGGATTTTTAGCTCTTGATGTTGGAAGGTGCGCAATGCTAATCCACTCTGTTTGGGGATATTATACAACAAAGTGCGAATTTCCACTACTTTTTGGCTCTAAGTGGATTATTATCGACTGTCTGTGTCAATTCAGTGCCAAAAACGGAACTACGGACTTGTAGTCCGTGGGCTGTGACTATTTAACCTTAACTACTTTCTGCTTATTAGTCTATAAGTATTACTTTCTCGACACGTTTCCGGTTTTTTTCGGTTATATGCAGGAAGTAAACACCACTGACCAGACCATTGGTTGGTAACAAAACCATATTTCCGTTGCATAGACAATTCTCCAATCTATATTCACGAACTTCTTGACCCACGGTGTTGTACAATCTAAAATTGTGAGTATATAATGGTGTATTTATTTTTAATTTTATGTAATTATCACTAACTGGGTTCTGCAATAGCATTGATGCGCGCTGGTCTTGGGTAATTTGTAAATCTCTTATCGCAGCCTCTAGATATCCGTACACCCTAAGGCCAGATGATCCATCTGCAGAATAAATATAAGACCCGTAGCCATTGACATCAACTGCATCAAATGGTGTGCTTGCATATTCTTCGAAAGGAACAGATGGATTTGTAATATTGATTACACGTAAACCAGAATCTCCGTCGGCAATATATATAAAAGAATCAGCAAAATATACACTATTTGCATAACCCGGGGTGTCATAATAACTCAATTCAAATGGATTAGTCGGATTTGAAATATCAATGATGCGCAAACCAGCAAACCCGTCCGCACAATATGCATATGTTCCAAAGACAGTAACTCCATTTGACTCTCCGGGTGTGTCATAATAGCCGACTTCTTGTGGATTAACCGGATCTGAGATATTAAAAATTCGCAAACCCGCGTTATTATTTGCGACATATGCATACTCGTCCAATACATAGACATCAATGGCAATATCCGATAAACCAAAGTGACTGACCTCATGTGGATTTAATGTATCAGAAATATCAATAATGCGTAGACCACCAGTCCAATCCGCAATATAAGCGTAATTACCAGATACAAAAACACCATTGGCTGAATCTGGTGTATCATAAAAACATACTTCATATGGGAACAATGTATCAGAAATATCAATAACGCGTAGACCACCTGTCCAATCCGCGACATAGGCGTAAGAGCCTGAAAGGAATACATCCACAGCACTGCTTGGTGTAATAACATAATTAGCTTCCCTAGGACCAAAAAAGAGATTTGATTTGTCCAAGATCCGCAAACCCGCCTTTCCGTAGGCAATGAAAATATAAGATCCAGAAACACAGACGCTGCGCGCAGTCCCTGGTGGGAAAAAATATGCTATCTGCTGCGGATTGGATGGAGCAGATATATCAATAACATATGAACCAAAACGACGTTCTGCTACATAAGCATAATCACCAAAAACAACCACATCATGGGCATCAGGCCCGATCGTATCATGACCCATTTCCTGAGGAGCGGTTGGATTTGAAATATCAATGATCGCAAAGCCTGGATTAACACCACCGACCAAATATGCATATGGTTCAGACACACAGACATTATGACCATAGCTTTGTGCAGCAGAGGATCCTATTTCATAGGGATTCGTCGGATTTGAAATATCAATGATGCGCAAACCGATGGTAGACCAACACGTAAGATATGCGTAAGAACCAGACACGTATACTCCACGAACCGAATATCCTGGCACACAATTGCCAACCTCGAAAGGAGAAGTCGGATCTGATATATCAACAATCCGTAGTCCTGCATAATCATCAGCTATATACGCATAAGAACCAGATATATAAACATTTATCGCTATATTTGGCAGATCACAATGACCAATTTCTTGTGGATTGTAGGGATCCGAGACATTAATAATCCGTAGATAGCCATCCCAATCTGCTATGAATGCGTATTGACCATGAACAAAAACACCATTAGCTTTGCCGGGGGTGTCGCAATTTCCTACCTTTATAGGAAAAATAGGATTTGATACATCCCATATCTCAAGTCCGATATCACCATCTGCTATATAAAGGTGGTAAGATGTAGCATCATAGAATAAGCCGCCAATATCATCGAAGGTATGAATATTTCTTGATATAATAGCGAACGATGAATCAAGAACGTAGACATCCCGCTCAGAACTAAAAAAAATAAGATCCCTGATTGAGTCATACGCTGCTGCAAGAAATGACGTGAAGTGCCAGCCATAAATACCTCCGAGATAAAGTGAATCAGAATAAATTATGTCCTGCAGTTGTATGTCTTCATATCTGTTTTGACCATCAATGGGGAAATTTTTCAATGAGGAACCACGAACAGGTATAGCACTCAACATAATGCATATTATGCTAATAATACCTATAGCTGACAGTAGTAATAGTACTATTTTAGATTGATAAGAACTCATAATGCTTTCCTTAAATATTTACGATACCCATAATTCCTAATATTGTATTCCCTATATATTATATTCCCTACCCTTTTTTTGTTAAGGCAAGAATGTGGGGAAAGTATGATATTAAATTTCTCGACTCGCTATGCTCGCTCGAAGGATATGTTATTCTGCTCATACGTTAACAGAAGTCCTACTAAATATATAATGTCGCCAGCATTCAAACTGTGCTGTTTCAGCACATGTAGGAGAACCCGGCTGAAAAAAAATTGATGAATAATTCTTGATCGAAGAACAAAGGGGTCAAATCTTTATATTTTATTTATACCCAAGGTAGAGCTACGGACTTACCCTCCGTAGTGCCGTCTTGACAACCCTCCAATTACTCCCTATAATTAATTAACCATATAAGGAGGCGGGATGAGTTCGTTTACCAAAATTGTGTTTATTACAGGATTGTTAATTTTACTTATGGGCACAGAATTGCAAGCCCAAAGCCGAGCTGATTCAACCTGGCCAATGTTTCTTCATGACACGTATCACACTGGCTTATCTCCTCTGATAGGGGATATGGATACATGCTACACCTTCTGGACATACGAAACAAATTGGCCTATCTTCACGAGTTCACCTGCACTGGGGGATATTGATAATGATGGAAATTTGGAAGTCGTAATTGGCTCGCTTGATAGCACAATATATGCCTTGAATGGTGAGGATGGAAGCTTTTTATGGTCGTATAAAACGAATCACTGGATATACTCCTCACCTGCCTTGGGAGATATCGACGGTGACAGCCTCTATGAAGTAGTTGTTGGATCAAATGATGGTAATGTTTATGCCTTGAATGGTGAGGACGGTAGTTGTCTTTGGTTGTTTCCAACAAACGACTGGGTTGTTTGTTCACCTAGTTTGGGAGATATTGATAATGATGGAGATTTGGAAATCATAATTGGCTCGGACGATAGCAATATATACGTCTTGAATGGTGAGGATGATAGCCTGTTGTGGTCGTATGAAACGAATTCCTCGGTACGTTCCTCACCTGCGTTAGGAGATATCGACGGTGACAGCCTCTATGAAGTAGTTGTTGGATCAAATGATGGTAATGTTTATGCCTTGAATAGTGAGGATGGTAGTGTTCTTTGGTTGTATCCAGCAAACTACTCGGTTAATTGTGCACCTACACTGGGAGATATTGATAATAATGGAGATTTGGAGGTTGTAATTGGCTCGGCGGATGGCACAATATTTGCCTTGAATGGTGAGGATGATAGCCTGTTGTGGTCGTATGAAACGAATTCCTGGTTTATCTCCTCACCTGTGTTGGGTGATATTGATAATGACGACAGTCTTGAAGTGGTATTTATGAGTAGCGTCTCTAGAGTATTAGCAGTAAATGCTGAGGATGGAAGTTTTTTATGGTCGTCTATATCCTTTGGCAGCATAAATAACGTCACTCCTGCAGCCCTCGGAGATATCGATGGTGATGGGCTGCTTGAAGTAGTCATTGGTGGTGGCGACTATAGATTATATGCCTTGAATGGTGAGGATGGCAGCGTTCTTTGGTCATATCAAACATGCGCATTAATCTCTGGGAGTGCTGCATTTGGAGATATAGATAACGATGAAAATATTGAGGTCGTGGTTGGATCTGGTGATAATATAGTATATGCGATAAATGGCGAAGATATGGGTAGATTGGAAGAAAGTACTGTTGCGAGAAACAATCCTCTCAGTCCCACTATCTTCTTGGGTTCCCTCATTTTATTAAAGAATAAAAACTGCAAAGTCTTTGACATCACAGGAAGAGTTGTAGTACCTGAAAAAATCAAACCAGGGATTTACTTCATTGAAGTGGATGGCAAGATTACACAAAAGGTAGTCAAAGTTAGATAAGAATTTTCAAGTATTGCACAGGGGAGTGACACTAACATCACTCCCCTTTTTTAGCTTGTGCCATTTTGTGCCAATCGCACATTTTTTGTGCTTCCGAACGCACGGTATTTCGAAGAATTCCTTCTACGTGAAAGAATTCACAGAATAATCTTTGACCAACAAAAAACCTTGTAAAACACTAACTGGCTGTGATTTCGAAGGACTGGGAAAACGTCTTTGTATAATTAGAAATCCGTTGCTCTAGGCACAGCGGATGCTCACTCCGCTTGGTCTGATTGGATGATGGACGAACTTATAATCCGTAAGGTTGTGCCGGCTTTCTATAAATTGAATTAGTTCAGGAGGATTACTTTTTTCGTTTTTGTATACCCTTCCGTTTCTGTTCTCACAAAATAAATACCGGTGGCTAATTCTCTTAGTGTAATCAGAAATTCATTTGCTCCAGCATTTACTTCACCGTTATATATCGTTTTTACCACTCTACCGATACAATCATATAGTTTCAAGGTGATCTTACATGCATGAGGTGAATTGAGTTCGATATTAAGAAGACCCCTGGCAGGATTCGGATAAATAGAGAAATTGAGGTAGTTAATACGTGATAATACACTACGCTCGGCTATCCCTGGTGTATTTCTGAAGAACTGCATGATTGAATCAAGTAATGCCGAGCGTGTTGATGGTGGCGCACCGTCGTCGAGCAAGCCCAATTCAAACGACACGCCAACTGTCCTATACCCTCCTGGGTCATTTGCTACACCGCAGTTGTAGTTATTATCAGTATCGCAGAAAATCAGAAAGCCACTGTTTGTTGGATCGATATGATCAATATAATTATTTTCTCCTGAATAATCGGTGAAGTTCATACCAGTTGTGAACGTACCGGTTAGTCCAACTATAGGCGATAAATCTCCAGAACCGTCATCTGATGCGTTGATGCCAAAAAGCGGAGCAAAATCATAACCGTTGCCTAGTGGATCGAAATACCAAACATCGGCGCCCTCAAGATAAAATTTACCACCATTTGTTGTGAAATCAGAAAGTGCAATTGCCTCAGAACTAGTTTCTTCAATCACATAATTATTTGGAAAAACACCGACACAAACGAAGATCGCATCATAAGGACTCAAATCCGACGCGAGATTTGTGTCATAGTCCCCGCTGTAACCTAAGGCGATCAAGATGGAATCCATATTTTCACCCGAAGTAGGTGTTTGATCAGGGTTCCATATGTAGTAATCCTTCTTGCCAACAGCTAATGAGAATGGTATTGTGTCAAAATAGTAATCTGAACTTACCACCATCTGAAAATCCACTACTGTTCCTTGGGGAGTATTGGAATCAGAGTAAACCACAAACGGATCAATATCGTTTTTAGCACTGCTATCCGGCGCAATATGGTTAAAGCTACCGACCGAATCAATAATACCTATATAGGACGAAAGAGAACCAAGGATCGCAGCAACACTATCTATCGAAGCACTACCCTGATTCTTTATTGTCACGACAACGGTGATTGTCTCACCTGGTTCAAAAGTACTGTTACCATTGCCTCCACTGATTTCTATTTCCTGAAAGATTAGCTTTGCTGCATGAACTGATTGATGAAAATGAGATACCCAAACAGAGTCATTAGTATCCCGACATACCAGATCAAAATCTATATCATGTTCATCCGGGCAATCACCTGCGACAGTGAAATTGTAACCATCATTTCCAGTAAAAGCTGAATCTCCTGCCAGAATGTCACCAAAAGACTTAAGCGAATCAGTAATAGCTGCATAACCATCACTGGTTTGTAATACTGCAATTATGTCTATTCCCGTGCTGTCTCCATAGTTCTTAACCCATAATGGGAGGTTAATATCTTCACCTGGATTGATTATCCCATCATTGTTTCCACTCAGCGAATCATCAATATTTGATCTTAAGTAAGCAATATAGGTTGCCGACACATCAGTAATCATATTACCCTCATAAGGTTGCAGATTCTGCCCGGTAACCGTTACATAAATTGTGTCTCCAGTAAAATGAGGTTCTATGTCAAAATACACATTGCCGTTACTATCTGTTGTATCAATTACATAGACTGTCGAATCCAGTTTCCCCATGATACAAACCAAAGCGTTACTCACGGGAAGTGAATTGCTGGCCTTTACGACATTTACTGTAAAATTGACGTTTCCAATGGGAATAGTCTGCGGGTGAGAACAAATGAGTGAACACGGAGTATCTGTCCAGAGATTCATTTCAGGGTCACCAATTGTGGTATACCCCAAGTATTCACGAAGCCCACCATGATAAGGATACATTGTGTAAACTCTTGTTCTCCCTCCTTCACACGCGCCTCCAAAAGTTCTTCTATTCTCATAGAACAATGCATTGTGGAATCCCTTAGCAACGGCGCTTCTTAGATATGCCTGACCAGAAACAATTGTCGTTGTCGCAAAATATCCTGAGGCACCTCTTAGATTCGCTGGGGTACCAGTTAGGAGCCACCTCTCTACTTGCGCTGGGGTTGAACCAGTACCAATTGTTTGACACGTGATTGAGAGCACAATGGGCAATTTCGCACCATTTTGTGTTTGGTCTGGATTGACATTAAATGGATCCGGCCAGTGATTAAATGCCGTCCCTCGGAACATAACAATAGACCGTCCATCATTTACGACATTAATAATTGAATCTGCATTATGTCCTAAAGTATCTGCAAAAGTATCGATTTCTACAAAACCAGCAGTAACCATCAAACCGGCAGCATAGTGTGCATCTGACCAGTATATCGAATCATCCGGGTCATAATCTAAACTCACAATAAGGCATGCTTTTTTAAACCATAATGAGTCATCAGCATATGGTGTTCTCTCATATTGAAGAATCTTCGTGATTACTGTCTGTGCTTCAATTGTATCATGAACAGTTAGTCGTCCAGATAATATTTCATTATATACATCTCCCTCGATATTCGTATAATAGTTATCAGAAAAAATATCGTTCACACGGGGGAACGGAATGAAATTTGGAGCACCTACAAGTAAGAGATATTCGGGTGGAATGTTCCACGTGTTATAGGCATTGACAACATAGTTCCTTATTGCAGTTGAATCTGAGCCAATCTCTGAAAATTTGATTAGTTTTGATTTCATTCCTTTCCTGGTTTTCCAAACGGCGAGGGGTGTAACTGCATCATAGAAGTTATCATGTGTGATGATTAAGTACTGTGCACCAGTTTGTTGTCCCGTTGAAATTGCTAATAAACATACTGTTAGCATCACAAGTTTCTTCATTATACTCCCAAGTAATGATAATGATAGTGAAATGAATGTCAAGGGGGACATAATGCTTGTGCGCACTTTGCCTCTTGACATCAAGCGATATCCACATATCATTTTCTGTAGATATAAATCTGTTAGAAGGGGTAAATATCGTGAACAGATATATTTCACTGACAAAAACTGCAACATTACTGTTGTTTTTCTTAAGTAAAGCATATGCGACAGTTTGGTATGTACACCCAGACTCAAGTTTAAATACTATCCAGGCAGGATTGAATTCCTGCTCTGATGATGATACAGTGCTGGTCGCAGCAAGCATATATCCTGAGCGTTTCTCTTGGCCGAACATCCAGGGTATCGACCTCATAAGTGAATCGGGTCCTGAAGTAACAATAATTGATGGTGTGTATGGCGGAATTGTAATTCTAATAGCCAGACCAATTGATTCCACAACTGTAATCTGTGGATTTACCATTCAAAGAGGATGGTATGGACTTGGTGGTGGTATTTATTGTTTCTCTGGGGCACCGATTATAACTGATATGATAATTACTAATAATACAGCTGACCACTGGGGTGGTGGTATTTATTGTGTTGAGGCTTCTCCAATTATTCGGAACAGTATAATCACCGAAAACACAGCGGGTCACTGGGGTGGAGGTATCTGTTGTCTGGACAACTCTGCGCCAGTCATTACGTCTAATATCATCGTGGGGAATAGTGCTGGATACAATGGAGGCGGAATTTTTTGCGACAATTCTTCAGCAACCATTACCGGAAATACCATAGAGCTGAACATAGCTGACTATGTCGGAGGTGGTATCACTTGCTGGCGGTCTTCGCCCATTATATCCAACAACACTATTAACCGAAATATTGTTGGTGAACATGGCGGTGGCATTTATTGCTGGTTGTCTTCGCCAGTTATTGATAGCTGCACGATATCAAGCAATAATAGCGATGGCGTTTACTGTGATTCTTTGTCTAACCCTATAATTAATAATAATAATATTACATATAACATTGGTTATGGGATATGCAATGAAGACTCCACAAATATAATCGATGCTCGATACAATTGGTGGGGAGACACAAGTGGTCCTGGCGGTTTTGGTCCTGGCATTGGCGATGAAGTGAGCCAATGGGTTGATTATGATCCCTGGTTAACAGAACCAGTAAGTGATATAGAGGAATGGAAGATCGTTCCTCTAAGGAGTAGTGATTTTGGATCTACCATTATCAGTGGACCGTTATTATTACCTGATGGTAAGGAATGTAGAGTCTTTGACATCACGGGACGTGTCGTCTTGTCTGATAAAATAAAACCAGGTATCTATTTCATTGAGGTAGATGGGCGAATAACAAGAAAAGTGGTAAAAATACGATGAGGAATTTTGTTTTTTTCACCATAGCAATGAAAATAGCGATTTCAATATGTAGCTCATTTAGCATTATACATGCTACAACATGGTATGTTCACCTGGATTCTGCTTTGAATAGTATTGAAATCGCTTTACAATCGTACTGTAACCACAATGATACAGTGCTCGTGGGTCCTGGTACGTATTTTGAACACATTTCGTGGCCCAATAATATACAGGGTATTCACCTGCTAAGTGAACACGGTCCTGACACCACAATAATAGATGGAGGAATCGCCATGTGCTGGGTGGTAGATACTACAACCGTAATCGATGGATTTACTATTCAAAATGGATATTCTTATATGGGCGGTGGTATCTATATACAGAATGGTTCACCGATTATCACCAATAACATTATTACTGACAACAGAGCTGGAGAATACGGCGGTGGCATCTATGTGCAGAATGGTTCACCGATTATCATCAATAATGTAATCAGCAGGAATGAAGCAGATCTATGGGGCGGCGGAATTGCATGCCGTTACAATTCCTCTCCGATAATCAAACATAATACAATTGTACATAACAGAACAGATGGTAATGGCGGGGGTATTTTATGTCTAGAGTCTTCACCTCTTATCGTTAATAATATACTACGTTTGAATACCGCTGCTTTTACCGGTGGCGGTATCTATTGTTGGCGGTCCTCACCGGAAATTACGGGCAATACAATCACAAGAAATGTCGCGGGCGAGCATGGAGGTGGAATCTACTGCTGGTGGTCTTCACTATTTATCGATAGCTGCACTATCTCAAGTAATAGTGGAGATGGCATATACAGCGCAGTGAATTCTAGTGCGACAGTTATTCATAACAATATTGTCGCTAATGTTGGTTATGGGATATGCAATGAAGACTCCACAAATATAATGGATGCTCGATACAATTGGTGGGGAGACACAAGTGGTCCTGGCGGTTTTGGTCCTGGCATTGGTGACGAAGTGAGTCAATGGGTTGATTATGATCCCTGGTTAACAGAACCAGTAAGTGATGTGGAGGAAGAGAAGATCGTTCCTGTAAGAGATATTGATTTTGCTGCAACCATCATCAACGGACCTTTACTACTCCCTGAAGGCAAGCAATATAAAGTCTTTGACATCATGGGGCGAGTCGTAATGCTTGATAGAATCAAACCAGGTGTCTATTTTATTGAAGTTGATGGGAAGATAACACAAAAAGTAATCAAGGTCAGATAGAAAATCGTGAAGGACCCAGTGTAATACTAATCCGCATGGTATAAAAGCCTACTATCACGTTGACAATTCAGTCAAGAAATGTATAATATAGTTAGAGAAACCATGGGAACTGATGGTTTGATGTGAGAGTAGCTAGGTTTTCATACCTTTTTTGTAAATATTCGAAACATTGTATAGTGAGGAGCGATTATGTCCTATTTTTTCAATTACTATAATAGAGTAAAATTACCAATACAAGATAATGAAAATCCGGGATTGAGAAATTCACAAATTGGTGCGATTCATTCTATATTGACCCACTTCACGTTAAGAGAAGATCCTGCAATTGTTGTGATGCCAACAGGATCCGGAAAAACAGCGGTTCTAATCCTTTCAGCCTATTTGTTACGTGTAAAAAGAGTGCTAGTAATAACACCAAGTATATTAGTGCGCGATCAAATCACAGAGGAGTTTGAGAGCCTACAAACTCTCAAAAAGTGTGGTTGTGTATCACGCAAATTCAAATGCCCAAAGACAAAGAGAATCACAAAACGTGTTAAAACAAAAGAAGATTGGTTCGGATATGCAAAGTATGATGTTTGTGTCTCTACTCCTAATGTTGTAAGTCCAGGAATTGCTGGGATAGTCAAACCACCAGATGAATTGTTTGATATGATTCTAGTGGATGAAGCCCATCATAGTCCAGCAAGAACGTGGGCAAAATTACTGGATACATTCCCAAATGCAAGGAAAGTATTATTTACAGCAACACCTTTCAGAAAGGATAAAAAAGAGATTGGTGGGAAATTCATATATACATACCCATTAAGAAAAGCCTTTGAGGATGGCATTTTTGGAGAGATTGAATACTATCCCGTTGATTGGGATGGTAAAGATGATCCCGACATAGTAATAGCAAAGTACGCAGAAAGAATATTCAAAAAGGATAAGGGGCAGGGTTATTCGCATGCACTTATGGTCCGGACTGATTCCAAGAAACGGGCAAATGATCTTAAAAGAATATATCAAGATAATACGCATTTAAATCTACAGGTCATTCACAGCGGATATAGTTATAGGCATATAAAGAAAGCCATAGCGTTATTGCGGAGTAATAAACTTGATGGGATTATATGTGTTTCAATGCTGGGTGAAGGGTTTGATTTCCCACAGCTAAAAATAGCTGCTATTCATATACCTCATAAGTCTTTAGAGATAACCCTACAATTTATTGGTAGATTTGCAAGAGTGAGTGGTGATAAAATCGGACAGGCAAAGTTCTTGGCGATACCCAATCAAATAGAAATTGAAACAGAAAAACTATATAGAGAAGATGCGACCTGGCAAGAAATTATTGCCAATTTAAGTGAGACTAAAATTCAAATGGAAGACCGAATTCGCATGAACATTGATACATTTACGGCACCTACGATTTCAGATTTTGAGCTTCAAGACTTATCACTATATAGTCTGAAACCTTATAGCCATGTAAAAATATATGAAGTGGACGGTGATGTTGATCTGGAAGCTGACATTGAATTTCCACCAAATTTTGAAATTGTATATCATAGATATTCGCCAGAATTATCGACCACAATCCTAATAACCAAAGAATCCCTGCAAGCACGATGGTCCAATATGGATATATTCCAACGGACTGAATATGACTTGTTTATCATTTACTTTCATAAGAAAGCTAATTTGCTTTTTATCAATGCCTCTCGACGTAGCACTTCATTATATGAGATTGTAGCTAAGCACATCTGCCGTGGAAGTCATGGGATATTGGAGTTATTTCGAATTAATAGAATATTAAGGGATCTTGAGAAGCTAGACTGTTTTAACATTGGAATGCGGAATAGAGTAAGGAGTACAAATACTGAAACATATCGAATTATCGCTGGCTCTCATGCACAAGATGCAGTGCGAAAGACTGATGGTAGACTGTTTCATCGAGGTCATATTTTTGCCAAAGCAAGCCGTCATGGTGAATCTATCACAATCGGATATAGTAGCGGCTCTAAAGTTTGGCGGAACCAGAATCTCCAAATACCTTTATTGATTGATTGGTGCAAGGAATTAGGTGATAAAATTAATTCTGAAGGTGTTGTCCAAACGGGATCCGGATTAGATATTCTACCAACCAGTCAACAGCTATCGTCTATCCCAAAAAATATAATTGCTGTAGAATGGCATGTGAATGCTTTTGCACATCCTTGGCAGATATGTTATCAAAACAAAGGCAAAAGAACAATATTTGATTTGCTCGATTGTGAATTTGAAATTCTTGCTACCAATAAAGATGAAGTCATCAATCTGGCACTATCTTTTCCCTCCTTCGATTGGCCTATCGTTTTCTCAATTAATTCTGCAAGTTTTTTCACACCGGACCCAAAGGCAGAAGGAATTCTAGAGGTTTTCAATCAAGAGGAGGCAATTAATATTATCGATTATTTAAATAATTATCCGCTTCAATTTTACATCTGGAATTTCGCTTGGTTTTCGGGTCATGAATTCTACCCAGCACCGACTGAATTCGCACCATATGATCGTCGCAAGATTTTAACAGTTGATTGGAAAGGCAACAAAGTTAATATTACAAATGAAGCTAACTTCGAAACACAAAATGGTACTTCAATCCATACTTTTCTAGGCAGCTATCTTACCTCCAAAAAAGTTGATGTAGTATTCTATGACCATGGCTCAGGCGAACTGGCTGATTTCATAACTCTTGAATCGCGTAATGAATATATCGAGGTTGTGTTTTATCATTGCAAGAAATCATGCCATGAATCTCCCGGCAATAGAGTATCAGATATTTATGAGGTGACTGGTCAGGTTATTAAATCTACGCACCTAAACAGTTCTGACAAAGTATGTGAACATATCAAGAGACGAACGAGACGCGGTTCTAAATTCTTGAAGGGTGATATTCGAGGTGTCGAGAAATGCCTCGAAAGAACAACTCTAAAACCAATGAAGACAAAGATTACACTAGTTCAACCAGGTATATCTATTTCAGCCATATCAGATAAAAATCTCACAATAATCGCTGCTGCCGATGATTATGTAAGAACAGCAGGTTCAACTGAGATGCTTATCATTGGATCAAGATAGGGTAGCAAATACTGTAATTTAAGATTAGCAGAAGATCTCTATTTTTGAGTTTTTAAAATGTCTAGACCAAGCGGATACGAAATCCACTTGGTTTGGGGAGCATGGCCCAATTCACCACCAAATACGATCGCTTTTTGACGCAAGTTGGCATCTTCTGACATCGTCTTTGTGCCAAATCTGTGCCTGTTTGTTGTCTAAGACATCCTGGCGAGTTGGACTAGATGTTGACCGTGTGTCACAAAAAGGTATAATAAATCATGTTTGATATCTGTCCTCAATGTGGTTTGCGTTACCCACAGTGCAATATAGAACGATTAAATGGCGAAGATGCGATTGCGATATGTCCGGACTGCAATTTCGAAAAACAGTTTCTTATGTTGCCGCTTTTTATTCTTCTTGGTGCGAGTACTTCTGGAAAGTCAACTGTATGTTTAAACTTAGTGGGCAAGCAACCTCTTGTGGTACCTATGGACGGCGACATCCTATGGAGAAGAGAATTTGATACACCAGAAACAGGTTACCGTGAAATTCGCGAGTTGTGGCTGAGGGTATGTAAGCATGTCTCACAGGGTGGTAAACCTGTCTTTTTGATTCAGTGTGGTGAGCCTTCTCATTTTGAAGCATGTACAGAACGGCGCTATTTCAGTAAGATACATTATTCGGCATTGGTATGCGAAGACGAAGTTCTGAAGAAGCGACTTATCGTACGACAGAAACAGCAGAATTATACCGATAAAAAATTCATTAAAGACCATATTGAATACAATCGTTGGATCAAAGAAAATGCTAGCATGATATCGCCACCGATTGATATCATTGATACAACTTCTACATCTATTGAAGACACCTATGCAAAAGTGATGGAATGGCTGAGAAGCAAATTGGCGAATAAATCATGAAGGTTGCCAGCAAAATTGTCGATGTATTTCCATTCCGTATTCATGATGGTAAGGTTGAATTTCTAGTTCTACAAATGAATCCAGAAATTCACAAAGATATCCCTCAGGGTAAAGTGATATGGCAAGCCGTGCATGGCTTAGTTGAACCTGGTGAAACAGCTCCGCAAGCTGGGTTGCGAGAATTCAAAGAAGAGACAGGTTTGGAACCTGTAGTCGCATATCAATTGGATGATATTCATGTACAACGTATACCGCAAGTAGGACATTCCCAGAATGGTTTACCTGTTAAAGACCCAAAACAGGAAGATTGGATCGACCTGACAGTTGTAATTGCCGTTCAATGCAAGGAAGATGCAGAGCCAACGCTATCTATTGAACATGTTGCATACAAATGGCTAGATCGGGATGAGGCCGAGCAGCATCTACGTTTTACTGCCCATCGCAGAGCGTTACAAGAAATAGAGAAGGGATTCAAATTGTATGATTTCGAGAATATGTGGAAGATATAATAGTCTTTACCACCTCGAATGGTACCCTCAATATTGTGCCTGTTTGTTGTCTACAACCTCCTGGTGAATGGAGGTAAACAATGAACTCAGAAACTGTAAGTCAGAGTTCTTTTCTCATTTTGAAAATTACAGTTTCATCACGTCTTTTTTCGGGGATTGTCTCTACTGTATATCCACATTTCTTCCAGAAGCGTATGGCCTTTCTGTTAGTAGTCTGAACTGCTGATAATATTCTTTTAACCGAGTATTTCGTCTTTAAATACTGCTCTAAAGCTTGGACCACCTTGCTACCGAGACCTTTATCGCGATAGTCAACTGAGATTATGATTAGGGATAGAAAGCTTGATTCTTCATCTACTAATAGAGGTACAAAATCGACGATCCCCATAAGATTACCTTTTAGATCCCAAATCCCACAGTACTTTCCTTTCTCTTCTTTTAAATTTTTGATATCTTTAATGACCATCTCCATTGAAGCATTTGATATGGGTCCCAATGATAAGAAGTCTCTTGATTGCTCGTATATCTTCAGAATGACAGGATAATCGTTTTTCCTAACCGTCCCAATGGTGAATGTGTTAGTTTGCACTATCACCATGATTATTTTACTGATGCCGATTGGACCAATTGCCCATTTTTGACGACTAACTCTTTCATTATCTCAAACACCACCCTCAATTTCTTTTCTGTTTGTTGTCTATAACATCCTGTTAGTACAGCAGCGAACTGATTGTCCGTGATCATAATAGCGCTTCAAAACCCTGAGTGCATTCAGCGTAATCCACTTACTCGGTTTGTGTTTTGTTTCTATATCAACTTGCATTCTGCCATTGAAAGTTCGGTCTAGGTTCCAGCATCCTTGCTTAGACTGTTTTGAAATCACAAGATCAATTGCCTGTTGCATTCTTTGATCACGGTAATCCAATTTGGTCAAGACTCGCAGTATCTCCAGTGCGTCCTCCATTATCGGAAATCCAAAGCATGACCAGCCTACACGACCGATTCTTTTAGGGTTATGGCTTGATCGGTAAACGCGGTGCCGGAGCATGAACTCAGCACCTCGTTTGATACAGCGCTTAACCTTGGTTGAACGCTGCTTGACTGGTATCTCAGCGAGTGCTTTTAGTCCAAAGATAATATTGCGAAAACACGTATGTTGACCATAGCAGCCAACGTTTCGTCTGTAAGGATGGTTTGCTGGTGGTTCGGAATCACCGTCGTCATAACGCATCCAAGTTGCGATCCAATCGATGGCGCGCTGCACTCTTTTGTCATCAAACCATCCTAGGCGAACGAAACTGTAGGTCATTTTGCCTGTTAAACACGGACAAACATACATCTTGTTGGTCTGACCAGGTTTAGGTATACGGTACGCAAACCCACCGCTTGTTGGAGACCAGGAATTCTCAAATATGTAATCACAAGTTTTTTTAACCTTCCGATGTTTTGGATCAGCACCAAACTCAGCCAGAATGATGAGTTGCCACACTGTACCGCGGAACTTCAGCTGGTAGAAACATGATTTAGGAACCCAACCACCATCTGCCTGTTGCAGAGCTAGAATTTTGGGTACTGTGCCACGTTTCATGATTGCTTGCTTTGCGCGCTGCACATCACGGCTGCGTTCACTCTTACCGAGGATTTCTGTAAGTACAAAATATTGAACCGAAGGATTGTCTTTTTCCAAAAGCCAGTTGATTGGGTCAGCTTTCAAGACTTTTTTCCAATCTGATCGCATGCTATGATCTTGGTTCTGCCACCGCAATAAGTCCACATCTATTGTGGGTGCCTCTTCCTTCTGGAAATAATTCTTTGTCAAAACGTTCAGCAAGGTCTAGAAATTCTTTTAATAGTGTTTCGTCGTTAAAAATTCGCTCAATTAGCTCGTTCTTAAATTGTTCTGACAATGAACCAAGCCCACCAAGTCGCAGAATACGCATGCCAGAACGCTCGAGTATTGTTTTCAACTCAGGATGCGTAAACGCTTTTAAAATCCCGAAATAGTCTTGCGTGCTTCCTTTGGCGAGATTCTTGTTGTCGGGAAACTGATCTTGATGCCACAAGCCATTATCCATCATTTCATATACTGCTGGAAGTAATTTCCCTACAGTTTTCAAAGACGCATCTACAACCACCTGCACCATGCGTGCTCGGTTGAAAACAGTCATAATTATCTTCTTCTTTGTTACTCTACATGACTCCATAATTGCGATTTCTGCTTCAGAACCACTAAAAGAGATCGCACCATCCATACTTAGGACTAAATCAAAGGAACGATCGGAGAAGCGTGATAAATCCTTCACATTAGCCTCTATGAATTGTATGTTTTTCACCCCTGTTGCTTTTTTACATGCGATATCCAACATGACGGGTGAAATATCAATGCAGGTTACCTTGAAGCCACGTTTGGCAAGAGGGATAGCAAACCTTCCATGTCCACAACCGATGTCAAGAATTGTTTCGACTCTATCGAGATGTTGTTCAATCTCACGCCAACGAAGAGTTCTATTCACCGCTTCATCTTGTAGATCTTCTTCTTCTTTTGGAGCTTTGGCATTCCACCAGGATTTTTCACGTTCCCAATCTACTTTCATTAATTCCTCCTGCTATTTGTATTATAATATGTTATAGGTAAAAATCAAGGCACAAAATTGGCACAAGGAATCCTGGTATAGATATCGGGTTCGACAAAACCCTGTAATTACCACTCGAATCTGCAGTTGAGTTGAACGGAGAAGCGGACTACTTATCCATGGTGCTACCTTGACAACCACTAAATTGTTCATATAATTTTTCAGGGAGGCACATCAATGAAGGATTCATCAAGACTCTCAATTGCTTTCAAAATTTTCTTATTAACTACCAGCTGTATAATCCTCACATTTGGTAGATCGTTTGTTTCATTGGATTCTTATCGGGATTTCGAATTAAAAAAACACGATATAAATCGAGTTGAATGCTATATTTCCAATTATGGAAAATTTGGTCAGCTGGATTATTGGGTTGGCGGTTGGTGGCCAAAAGGTAGTGATCAGAATTATATATTTGGTGCAGGGCCATGGTTCGGGATCATTGATCAAGGTATTGAAGACACTTTGGTCTCTGTTGGCTATAATACCTATGATGCCACATCTGAATTTGTCCCGGGCACAAAAGATGTATCTTACGAAAGTCCTCATGCAGTTATATACATGTATCCTAATTTCTGGCCACCTCCAAGCAATGTATTTCCTATGGCACCACAAAAATCAAAATCGTATCAGGACTCATGGTGTGCCTTTAATGATCTTGACCCTAACTACCATCACCCAGGTGACACCAGACCAATAGAAATTGAGGTTTATCAAACAGTACATGCATGGGGCAATAAGTATATTGAAGACATAATTTTCATCAAATATGAATTCAAGAATGTCAGCGGCGAACCAATTACTGATTGCTACTTTGGTGTTGTTACTGATAATGATATTGGTGACGAAATGGGGAACGCCAATGATATCATGGCAGGCATTGTTGGCAGATGGTATGTGATTGATGGTGAATCATTATGGGTTGACAATCTCAGTTATCAATGGCAGGAAGAACCTGAATCTGGTTGGACTGAATTCCCAGGTATAATTGGCTATGATTTTCTGCAGACAGCCTGGGATTTGATCGAGGGTGCAGATAAGGACAATGATGGTATCCTTGATCAATATGAGCGCGACAGTGTATATTACTATAACAATTTGCCGGATTCTCTTTGGGATATTGATTTTGACGGTGTCCCAGACTGGCGTGATCCTTCAGAAATACCACAAATAGGCATGACAGCACTCAAGAGATTCTATTTGGGATATCTTCCCTTTAATGACAAGGAACGATATCGAACCCTGGCGGGACATAACTATGAAACTGGGGCTTATGAACCCTGGGACACTATGCCTTCAGCATCGGGTGATCAGCGATATCTTCAGTGCAGCGGTCCATTTGATCTGGGTGCGGATTCAATGATGACCATGGTTGTTGGTATCGTGTTTGCGAATTGGTATAATATATATCAAACACCAGACAGCGCGATCGCTGAGAAAGATAGCCGAGCCCAGTTTACCTTTGATAAGAACTGGTTATTGCCAAATCCGCCCCCGCCACCAAATATTACTTGCATACCAGGTGATGCACAGATAACCCTTATCTGGGATAACTCCGCAGAAACAGAACCAGACGAATATTTCAATATCGTAAGCCATCCCGGAGCACCATTGTATAATCCATTCTACAGACAGTATGATTTTGAAGGATATAGAATATGGAAATATAGAGGTGATGATTGGTCTTTGCTGACGCAGTGTGATTTGTATAATGGTATTGCATTTGAAGACACGACTGAGTCTGATTCTATTCGGATTAAGGCAACTGAATCTGGCATCACTCATATATTTGTAGATAATGATGTACGCAATGGTTTCCAGTATTCCTATGCGGTAACTGCTTTTGATTATAACTATGTTATGTTAGACACGATTGATTCGCTTGGACAACCTGTGCAAATACCAGTACCAACATGGTTTGAAAGCGGTAAGATATCAAAGAGCACTTATCCGCGTCGTGATCCTGCTAACTTAGTAGCAGGATCATGCTCTCTGGATATCATTTATGGTAATTCCCTGCTTGCTAAAAGTATTGGTACTGATATTGTAAGCCAGTTCGATATGACAGAAATACCTTTTTTCCTTGAATTAGATGCTGTGAGATATGATTCTATAGATATAAAGTCAATTTATACGTTCTATCTTCAGGACAGTGCTAGTATTGCAGTTGACAGTGTGCATGTGGTAGCCGGCAATCAAGATATAGATCTCACGGATGTGTTTTCGCCATTTCACGGGATTGCTGTAAGCATAAACTTTCAGAAGGATTTGATTCCTACTGATCAGTCGATCTTCAGCGATATTGAAGTGGTGGCAGGAGCATACCCTGAATCACTCCTTACTCCAGCATTACCAGGCCCATGGGCATCGTTTTTTGCTTTATGGTCGTATCGTGGCAATGACTATGAGATCCACTGGATATCCACAATAGGCAGCAGTACAGCAAACAGTGTTATCGTTATTGATATAATGAATGGTGATACAATACAATATGGTGCTTATAATCCTGAAGCAAATCACGCTTTTGATTCACTATCAGGTGGTTGGTGTTTCCTGTCGCATCTTGAAGTCTCTGATACACTTATTCTCTATGGTTCACCACCAGCAACACGTAATACTAAATACCTCTACATTAACGGTGGTCTGGTTAGTCTTAAAAGAGGTGGATTCTTACAGCTTGGTGACGAGTTACCTCAAACAGGGGATATCTGGTATGTTCATGCTGATGCTGATTTTCGACCAGTACCTGTGAATGCTCGATTCCAGATTTCATCAACTCCAGCTTATTTCGATACGATCAGTTCCCAGGTACTCAATGTGAAGGTAGTGCCAAATCCATATTTAGTGCACAACGAATGGCAACGAAGATTCAGTCTCAGACAATTGCGTTTTATCAACCTACCTGCAGATTGCACGATAAGAATATTCACGCTCAATGGTGAGCTCATCAAAATGATCAAACATCATCATGCATATGTACCTGTTAGAGGTGACCCAGAAGTGGTAAATAGTGCAGGTGGTGATGAATGGTGGAATCTCTTGAGTGATACAAGACATATTGTAACAAGCGGTGTGTATATCTTTCACGTTCAATCAGCGGTCGGGAGTCAAATCGGTAAATTTGTGATCGTCCGCTGAAAACAACAATATTATAGAATTCAAGAAGATTTAAAAACCATCAACTGCGCTATGCTTTCTCTGATCTGTGGCACAAAGTTGACACAAGGTATTTTGCTGAAAATCACGGGTTCGACAAAGTGTTGGAAAGACTATTTCACCTGTGGTTCAGTTGAGTAGAGCAACGGACTACTGATCCGTGGATTTGTTTAAAGGCACCGCTGCGGACTTAAAGACCGCGGGATCCAGGTGGTCTATTTCTGAGATAATTCTGTATTGAATTACTTTTCAGTAAGAACTTCTTTATAAATTTCATATTACCAGATGGTGTAAGACAGGCATCCTTGATTATAATATCCTTTGATTCAGATATCGATATATACCATTCAACCCCACCAAAAATTGCGTAATACATATGGTTCTTATTTAACCGAGAATGAGTAAAAGGTGTAATAACATCCGCATGAACATTGTTTTCTCTATCGACAAGCAATTGTCCCCAGATAGGAAAAACTTTTTCACCCTTCGGATCTAAATTGTCAATCATTTGTCTGATTTTCTCAGCATAAGGACCAAGTGTGACTGAATCCCATGGTTTCCTCTGTGAACAGTGGGCACGCCAAAGATTCGTTAAGATCATCAATTTAGTCACCGCATAATCTAATCCTGAAACCGGGAAAATACGATTTGAGTAAGAGGAAGGAAGAACTTTCTTCCATTGTTTTGCAAACGGTGTCTCAATATTTTTCGAGATGTGACCCTCACAACCTGTGCACAATAAAGAATCCCGTAGCCCCTTTTGAATAAAGCGTTTATACCCCTTTGAAAAAGATTCAACAGCCCGATGTTTTGAGTCATAAAGATTCTTAAATAGAAATTCAGGTATTATATGGCTATCACACAGTTTCTTTTTTCGTTTGCACAGTTTACATGTCATGGGATCATTAAACCAAATTTGTAATTAGAAAGTCTTTTGATCTGATGGTTTGTTAATCTCTGCATTTTTGTATGACCTTACATAGTATCTTAACATGACTTGTGAATCATCCGTCCGAACTATTGTATAAAACGGGGTCAGAATGTTTTCAAATACTTTCCTCTTTTTTGGGATGTTTGGTCTCTCAAGGTATCGCTCCAATTCAAACATAACACCGACATCAGGATGATCCAAGTTTGGTATATCAAACACCATTTTTGCCTGTCCCTTCATAACTCGGTGCAATTCTCTTAGTGCTCTCTTGCAGTATTCAACGGTGCAATACTCCAAAACGCCAATCATTGAAGCGATATCAAAGAAATCATCATCAAATGGCAAGTTTGCAGCATCCGCAACCCATAAGCCGCCTATTGAAATATTTCCACGACTGACAAACTTCTCCATTGCATGTATCAATGCAGGACTTATATCTATGCCGTAATAGGTTGATGGCCAACGGTCAAGTCTATAATTTACAAGGTTTGCACAACATCCTACATCAAGAAATAGCATCCCGGATGCTGGCTCTAAATACTGCTTTATCTCAGGATCGTTGCTGCCGCAGGTTTTTCCTTCCATTTCTTTCTTAAAAGAAATGAAACCAGGTGAATTTTTGAAATCTTCAGGTAAGGTATCAAAGGGCTCTATTCCTTTGTTGTATTGTTCTACTGTAAGATCATAAGCCTTCCGGATTCGTTCTAATTCTTCATCTGAATGCATATTAGCAGCTCCTTGTGAGTCTTTCATTCAGTTCCCAAAGAGCATTCTTATTGCTATCCCATTTAAGCACATTCATTGCTTCATCATAGTTGACCCATTTATATTCTTTATGTTCCTTTGACAATTTGAGTTGTCTGTGTTCTACCCTAACTCCAAATGTGTATTCAGGTATAACAAAAACATCATCGCCCCATGTATACTCTCCTGTTACGCCAATCACCGGAACGTATGCCTTAGAATCTAAAGCAGTAATATCACAATTCTTTGGTGTTCCTGCTTCCTCTTTAATTTCCCGTCGTGCTGCCTCTTCAGGCGTTTCTCCCTCTTCACCACCACCAGCGACAGCCTGCCAGTAATCACCATCCGAGCGTCTGAATATCGCATATTCAATCAGTCCTTGCTCGTTGTTGATATAAGGGAATATCAATACTTGGAAAGGTGCTCGTGCCATTATATCACTTCACCTTCTAATAATTTCTCAATCTTGTCAGCATGGACTGTGGCGAACCACGGATCCAAATAGGGTAGAAATTTTAACTGCTCTTTCTTTGGTAATAGAAAGAAATCAAGTTTATGAGATCCTCTGCAATTTTGAGCCCCGCATTTGCAATCCCAAAATTCACCATTTACAATGTGCATTTCATAACAAAGAGTTATCTCTTCGTCTTTTTGAATATCTCGTATTGCGAGTAGATAGAAATGTTGGTTAACAGAATAATAGAAAGCATTGGGAGAACAGGAACTATTTATATAACACTCAGGTTCAGAAACCAACATTTGTCTGCCGTTAGGCGACCAATGGCAGTGTTCATGTTTTTCACCTTTCTCAGAATTAATCGGTTTATCTTTTGTTACTTCTCTCACATACTTCACTTTTTTTATGACAGAGTGTTGTGGTATAGCCTCAGTCGTGAATACTCCTTTCCCAACAATCTTTGATTCTCTTACTTCAATAGCCATTTTTCCTCCAACCAATAGAATTATATCACTATATTAGAGTAAATCAAGGCACAGGAGAGTTGTATGGTCCCCTGCGCCATATTTGTGCGTACCCGGCATGGCTATCATTACACCACTCCCGGTAATTTTGTGGTGTAGGGGGTATGCGGATTTATAATCCACAGGGAATTCAATAATATCAATCTTTCCGCAGTAGCTTGTGTCAAATTTGTATCATCTTGACAACGCATAGAATTCTCTTATAATCTCATAGTAGAGGAGGCTGATGAATTACGGTAAACTTGTGCTACTTATACTAATCGGCATACCAGCAGTGGCAATTGCACAAGATTATTCATACTGTATTGTAGTCCACGATTCTTTAGTTGACGAAATTCAACCATTAGCAGATTGGAAAGACACGAAAGGTTGTACCACCTTTGTTGCTACGATAGGCTGGATTGAACAAAATTATCCAGGGAGAGATCGTGCAGAGAAGATCAGGAACTTTGTTGCCCATAGTGATAGCATATGGCCCAGTTTTGAATATCTTCTTTTAGCCGGAGATACTGCAACAGTTCCTCCACGGTACGTTATCCCCGATTTTATTCCAGGGCTTAACTGCACTATACCCTCTGATGATTACTACACAAATTTGGCCACGAATTGGGATTTGGATAACGATAGTATATTTGGAGAAGACTCAACTCATTGCTCACAAGGTATTGATGAAATAGATTTCTATGATTACAGGTTATATGTAGGAAGACTTCCTTCAGATAATCCCACGGAGATAATTAATATGGTTGATAAGATAATCAATTATGAACAATCTCCACCACCTGGTGATTGGCCAGAAAGAATGATATTTTGTGCAGCAGTTTTCAATGTACAGGATAGTTCTGATTGTATTGCCGCCAAGGAATCAGTATATAATAATCACTTTCCTCACCCCAATAATTTCCAAATTGCTCGCTTGTATGAAAGTATGAGATTAGACTTTGATAGTCTAACAGTAGATAATTTTCTTAGTTACTTCAATCAAGGAACATCTATTGTGAACTCAATATCCCATGGTTCTCCTCAATATTTCCATTGGTATCAAAAAATAGGAAACACATGGATTCTTAGTGATTACATTACGAGTACCCACGCAGCGTCAGTTACTAATGGGTACAAACTCCCGATGATTGTGGCTTGTGCCTGTGCAACTGCTTGGTATGATGATCCTCAAAAATGTCTTGGAGAAGCGTTTATGACTGCATCCAATGGAGGTTGTATTGTTTTTATTGGCAGTACACGTTATGATTTGGGACAGGAATACTACTTCTATTACAATTTCTTCGGGAGTGCTCAACAGCGTGCTGGTGTGGCTTGGCGAATGGCAAAATACGATCAACTCATATATTGGGGACCAGGACAAGACGAATATTGGCGTTTCCATTATCTCTCACCCATTATGTTTGGCGATCCAGAACTGAAGATTCGCACCGAGCCTGTAGGGATAGAAGAGATAGCTGAATTGAACCATCAAGGTTCTTATCTTGAAAATCACCCCAATCCATTTAGACAAACGACCAGAATCAAATTTCAAACGTTGCAGTCTGTACATGTAAGTATTAAAATTTATGATATCACTGGGCATTTAGTGCGAACATTATTGAATGAACACAAGCCAACGGGCATTTATGATATAATCTGGGAAGGTATGGATACAAAAGGTAAGAAGTTACCCGGAGGTGTCTACTTCATAAAATTTGAGGCGGGTAACTATAAAGAGACAAGAAAAATAATCTTATTGAGGTAGTGAATTATAATTCTACCGACAGGGGAGTGACCTCAACATCACTCCCCTATTTTTCACTGTCACGTATTTGTCACACATTTTGGCCAAAACATATGGTATAATCCAGAAAATCCCTTAAAGATAAGAATGGTGCAAAGGTTTGTATAGTATGCATTAGAGCGATTTCTACTGCGATTTCAGAAGTTATGAAATTTCATGAAATCGCATCCGTAGTCCGCCGCTCTAGACAAAGCGGACTGCGAGTCCGTTTCCAAAGTATGAATTCCGGCACAGTTTCGGTATATTATTCCATTTAATTATCTTTGTGCCAAATCTGTGCCTGTTTGTTGTCTATAACCTCCCGGTTTACTCGAGATCTTCGACATCCTGGTGAGGTGACCTTGACAACACCTGAATTGCTCCTATAATTATTGTAGAGGAGGAAGACTTGAAACTTGCAGTAACTGCGATACTATTACTTTCATTAAGCTTGACTTTCGCAGATCGTACTGTTTGTTACGTACACCCAGATTCCACTCTCAATTCTATTCAGACAGCATTAGATGCATGCTCAGATAATGACATTGTATTAGTCGGACCCGGAACATATTACGAAAATGTGGTGTGGCCGAATACCCAGAGAATACACCTTGTGAGCGAGCTTGGATCTGATACAACAATAATAGATGGTGGTAATTTGGGAAGAGTGCTATTAATTAATACCGGTGTAGATTCGAATACGGTCATCAGGGGATTCACATTCCGCAATGGCTTTGCCGATAATGAACACGGTGGTGGTATATACTGTGATAATAACTCTTCACCAATCATCGTAGATAACATTATAACCAATAACTATGCGGGATTGTATGGTGGTGGTATTGCTTGTAGGTATTCATCACCGACTATGATTGATAATACGATATGTCATAACATAGCAGTATATATTGGGGGAGGGATACTGTGTTATCGTTCCGATGCACTGATTTCGGGCAATGTCATTTCAGATAATCAAGCTACGAATTACTACGGTGGGGGTATTGCTTCACTTGAGGCATCACCACAGATATTTAGTAATACAGTACAGAGTAATGTCGCATACTATGATGGTGGTGGAATCGACTGCTCAAACTCTGGAGCGATTATTATGGGAGATACCATTATCGACAACATAGCGACAAATGGAAAGGGTGGTGGGATTTCCTTTTACGAGGATTCTGGAACTACTGTTAGTCATTGCATTATTTCTGGTAACAGAACTCAGTATGGTGGTGGTATTAGCTGCCAAGAATCTGCACCGACTATTAACTATAACCACCTAGAAAACAACACGGCAACGGAGCGTGGTGGCGGTATTTTCAGCTGTATTTACAGTTCACCTATCATTGAATATTGTACCATAGCCAACAATATTGGTGATGGCTTAAGCTGTATAGCATTTGCAGCTCCGATTGTCCACTATAACGATATCGTGAATAACATCGGCTTTGGTCTTCGTAATGAAGATTCAACCCTCATAATTGAAGCAGAATATAATTGGTGGGGTGATTCAACAGGTCCTTATCATCCCGATTCTAATCCTGGGGGTTTGGGTGATTCCGTGAGCGATCATGTCGATTTTAACCCCTGGCTTTACTGGCCTGGAGTTGAGGATAGATCTGCCGTAAATCCTGCAGTTAAACGAAATACGATTGGTGCGACTATTTTTGCTGGTCCTTTAATGCTGCCAAATGGTAAGCAGTGCAAAGTCTTTGATATCACCGGACGAGTCGTTTTACCAGATAAAATAAAACCGGGGATTTATTTTATTGAAGTTGATGGACAGATAACAAGGAAAGTAGTTAAGGTTAGATGAAAAATATTATCTTGTACATTCTGCTCTTTGCACTATGCCCTTTACTCCTGGTCGCTCAAGCACCTGATACTATGTGGACGAGGACATTCGGAGGAGTTGCTAATGATATGGGTTATGCTGTTCAACAAACCAGTGATGGTGGTTTTGTGATCGCTGGATGGACCCAATCATTTGGGGCTGGTGGATATGACGTTTATCTTATAAAAACTGATGCTAACGGTACGTTCTTATGGGAAAAAACCTACGGTGGTTCTGAAGAAGAGATGGGATGGTCGGTGATCCAAACGCCGGATGGTGGGTATATAATCGCGGGATATACATACTCCTTCGGTAATGGAGATGCAGATGTGTATCTAATCAAAACGGACTCTCTCGGTGATACACTTTGGACAAACGCTTATGGTGGTGATTCAACTGACTCTGGCTTTTCTCTAACTACTGCTTCAGATGGAGGATTTGTAATAGCAGGGCGAACACGATCATTCGGTGCTGGCTCCGATGATATTTTTTTAGTAAAAACCGATTCTTTGGGGAATCTCGTTTGGCAGAAAACGTATGGCGGTATGGGACGAGAAACAGCCTATAGTATACAGCAAATATATGATGGTGGATATATCATTGCTGGGTATACAACTTCTTTCGGGGTTATTGGGGAGGATGCTTATGTGGTAAGGATTGATAGTAGTGGTGATTCACTATGGACACAAACATATGGTGATTCAGTGCACGATTTATTTTCACATGTTGAAACTACCGCTGATTCGGGATATATATTAATTGGTCTTACATTGTCTTTCGGCATAAATGGAGATTATTATCTTATTCGGACTGACAGAAATGGTGATGTAGTGTGGGAAAGAAATTATGGAGGCGAGATGACTGAGTGGGGATACGCAATCAGAGAAACCAATGATAGCAGCTATGTTTGTGTAGGTTGGTCCGATTCCTATTACCCACCGGGTGGCAGTAATATTTATTTTGTAAAAATTGATAATGCAGGTGATACAATATGGACATCCCTTATTGGGGGTGATAATAATGATGCAGCTTTTGATATGCAAGTGACATCTGATAATGGGTACATTATAGTTGGATCTACAGAGTCTTATGGAGCTGGTGGAGAAGATGTTTATCTCATAAAAACAGAACCTGATGTTGGTATTGAAGAAAAGAAAGTAGCAAACACTGCAGAAAAGAACCTCGGTGCCACCATCCTCAGCGGTCCACTTGTATTACCCAAGGATAAAAACTATAGAGTCTTTGATATCACAGGTAGAGTTGTGATTCATGATAAAATTAAACCGGGGGTTTATTTCATTGAGGTTGACGGATTAATAACGAGGAAGGTTGTTAAAATAAAATAAGAATTTTACACTAAGCACAAGGGGAGTGACCTCAATATCACTCCCCTTGCCTGTTTGTTGTCTATAACATCCTAATAATAGAACCTCCAGTAACAACGTAAGTATAAAGTAAGTGGATTATGAATCCGCTGCCCTAATATAAATCCCCACACAATTCCAGCATATTTTTCCATGTACTTGAGATCTTCAACACCCTAATGACGGAACCTCCAATAACAATGTAAGTATAAAGTAAATGGATTACGAGTCGTTTTTGTGTCAAGATTTAGAGGTAATGATAGATCAGATGATGCTTTTAATTATTTGCGCAACTTTTCTTTTTAATTTTGGAATATCCTTTTGAGTGACATTCCAAGTAAGGTGTAGATCAACTCCAAAATATTCATGGGTTAGGATGTCTCTCATCCCAGCAATCTTTCTCCACGGTATACCTGGGTAGTTATTTTTAACAGACTGAGGGATATTCTTTGAAGCCTCACCGATTACCTCTATTCGACGAATCACAGCATCTTGAGTTTTAGTATTTTCTAGAAATTTTCTTTCTGTAAGGTTTTTTGTATATTTTTCAATAAGCTCAATACATTTCATGATGTGCTTTAGAAAAATCAGCGGATCTTTTTTCACAGAATGACTTTTTGATTATTTAATATACTCTCCTTGAGCAGAGGGTGTATAGAATTAAAGGTCAAAACATCCACTTTTCGACCAAGTTTTAGCTCAAGTTCATCTTTAAGCTCTACTAGATCAAGAAGACTCGCAGATTTAGGCATTTTCACTAATACATCAATATCGCTTCTTGAATTTAGTTTCCCACTGACTACAGAACCAAAAAGTGATGCTTTCGAAATCCTATGCCGAATGAGTATCGGTAGTACTCTTTTCTTTATTCTCTTAACCGTCATAACTTTATTCTATCCATTAACATAATCTTGTCAATATGATTGAATAATTAATAAATATATTAACGCCCCCTGGATTATGAATCAAATAACTTCTTAACCCCACCCTAGGAGTCTTGTGACAAGCCATTTTCATTATATCCCGATATCACGAAAGTTTTGTGATTTCTTTGATAACATGAAATCTTATCAAAACCGGTTTACATAATAATACATGTAAGTGAAAACCTCACATAAATACGGGATTTATCTAATATTTTTGCTTTATTTTTAGTTCTTGGAAAGGTCTGTTTTGCGTGCAATTTGCGTGCAATTTGCGTGCAACTATTTAATGGTCGATTTTGGAAGAATTAATATATAGTGGATCGCTCGACCAACGCCCTCAGGCTTGATCAATTTCATCTCTCGCATCTGCTCAAGGTCATAATTTGCGGTCCGCAATGAAACTTTTAACATTTTCGCGTACTCAGCACGAGTAATAGTGTTATTCTCTATCAAATACTGCAATGCTTTTTTCTGTCGTTGATTCAAGTTCAGTTTTGCTGTCTTTTCAAGGAGAACTTCCTTTTGAATAATCTTCTCGCCTTTTGCTTTCACTTCAATCATTTGTGCTTTCAATCCATTTACGAAATATTCGATCCAGTTGGTCATATCCATATTAGTCTTACGTACGCTTTGTAAGGCAGCATAATAAGCTGGACGATCTTTATCATAATATCCGGAAAGTATAAAAAGACGTTTAAAATCATAACCGGTTTTATACAATACAAGGGTTGAAAGTAATCTTCCAGTCCTGCCATTGCCGTCAAGAAAAGGATGGATGTGTTCAAACTGGAATTGCCCAATACCGGCAACGATTACTGGTGAAATCGCAACTACATTATTGTTTATCCAATCAACCAACTCCTTCATTAGAATCGGTACATCGATTGCTGGTGGGGGCGTATATATGATCTCATTAGTCAATGAGTTTACGATGTAGTTTTGCACACGGCGATAATTTCCAGGATCTGCATCGTTTCCCCTAACATCTTTGACCAATATCTTATGAATATCTCGTATTAGACTTTCGGTTATCGGACTATCAACACCCATATATTTCGATACATAATCGAGGGCCAACCGGTAATTTTTTAGTTCCATCTTGACATCCCGAGATACTCCCGGTACTTTCTTACCGGCAAAGATCTTTTTAGCCTGCTCAAGGGTTATACCAGTGCCCTCAATGTGCGTTGAATGATGCGACTCTTCACGCAATGCCTCTTCTTGCATTTGGGAAAACCACGATTCTTTTATTTTAATCGCATCGAGAAATCCGCGGACGCGTTCAATTTCAACCAATCCATTATTGATCTTTGAATTCAATGAAAAAAGTTGCTTGAATGTCATATACATATATACCATTTTTTCTTGAAAAGTCAACAACTGAAGAATAGCACATCATAAAAAAGATGTATCACTGCTTAAAGGCGGAGTGGGGGCAGACCTGGTTTAAGATAGTATAATAATCTGGAAACTAGAAACTAAGTATATTGCGAAGTATAATTTAAGTGCTATCCTATATTTAATTATTGTCCCAAAGGCATGATATCTTTCTGGCGGAAAAACGGGGTCAAATCTTTGCATTTTGCATATTGTTTATTAGCTTTGCTTCAGCTTTCTGATATAACTCTCTCACTGATGCTGGAACCATTATATATTTATTAGGAACCCTGTCAACGCATGAATCACTAATATCATCACTGCAGGCGACCGTAGGGAGCGCGGCAATCTCAGGGTTATTTAGGTATCGGCAATTAATGCAGGTTGTGAAGTGTGAAGATTTGACCCCATTGCTGACATAGATCAACTCCAAAATATTCATGGGTTAGGATGTCTCTCATCCCAGCAATCTTTCTCCACGGTATACCTGGGTAGTTATTTTTAACAGACTGAGGGATATTCTTTGAAGCCTCACCGATTACCTCTATTCGACGAATCACAGCATCTTGAGTTTTAGTATTTTCTAGAAATTTTCTTTCTGTAAGGTTTTTTGTATATTTTTCAATAAGCTCAATACATTTCATGATGTGCTTTAGAAAAATCAGCGGATCTTTTTTCACAGAATGACTTTTTGATTATTTAATATACTCTCCTTGAGCAGAGGATGTATAGAATTGAAAGTTAAAACATCCACTTTTCGACCAAGCTTTAGCTCGAGTTCATCTTTAAGTTCTGCCAAATCAAAAAGACTCGCAGATTTAGGCATTTTCACCAATACATCAATATCGCTTCGTGAATTCAGTTTCCCACTGACTATAGAACCAAAAAGTGATGCTTTCAAAATCCTATGACGAATGAGTATCGGTAGTACTCTTTTCTTTATTTTATTGACCGTCATAACTTTATTCTATCCATTAACATAATATTGTCAATATGATTGAGTAATTAATAAATATATTAATACCTCCTGAATTATGAATCCGGTTACTCAATGATCCCACTCAAAGAATCTTGTGACAAGCGGTTTTCATTATCTCCCGATATCACGAAAGTTTTGTGACATCCATTTGGCACAAAACTTTCCACTTTTCACTTCCTTCAAACTGGCAGAGTGTTGTCTGACTTATGTTTGCGATGATAAAGGATTGAAATTTTGGATGGATTTTAAGTCCGCTATGTCTACCAATTCCATCACCCCGGCAGAAAAACAAATACTAGATGCTAGATTCTAGTGTCTATTATCTAGCATCCAGTATCTAAAATCTGCTTTGTCTCTAGTATCCAGCATCTAGTATCTAACATCCATTCAATGTATTATATTCATCAAGATGACCCTGTCAACAAACCAGACCTGATCCCTTTATTCATTGACACCGCTTTCTTTTTCAATACAATGACATGGTTACATAATTATGCGTTAATTGATCTATGAATAAGGAGGTTACTTTGAAAAAACTTTCACCATATGCGATAATACTGTTAATGGTAAGTTTTGCATGGAGCAAAACCGCCGATGAATTTATCGAAGAAGCTCAAACCTATGTGAATTCCAATAATTTGGAACAAGCGATCGCTACGATGGAACAAGCAGTCAAACAATATCCTGATAACTCTAATATCCATACCCACATGGGCCTCATCTATAGTGAAAAAGTGAAAACGATAAAGGATTTTTCAAAATTGTTTGATGTTCTTACACAAGCTTTTACGATGTGGGACAGGGCTTTGGAACTTGACTCAAATAATTTTGAAGCAAGATTTTACCGTGGCGCCTGGGGCGTGTCCATCCCTAAATTTATTGGACATACAGAAAAGGGGATACATGATCTTGAATTTATAGCCACAGTAATTGAGCAATCTGGGGATCCTATGCTGCAGGAATACTTGATACAGGCGTATCAATATTTGGGTGCTGGTTATCAAAAATTAATGGATCTACAAAAGGCAAAAAACTATTATGCCTTGGTAATCAAGGCTGTTCCTAATACAGACCTGGCTGGACAAGCGCAAGATAATATCGCCAGGATTGAGAAATTTGAGCAGTGGCAAGTAGAAAATGCAAAGAAAACGCAACCTGATACGCCACATATGCTTCAGTTAAAACAAAGACTTGAGAAAGAACCAAATAACCCTGAATTATTATCGGGTTTGGGTCAGGCTTATATTGAGACAGAGAGATATCAGGAAGCAGTGACATTCTTGCAGAGAGCGGTAAGGTTAGATTCGACAAACGTTGGTTTCTATAAGCTGCTTGCTTTGTCACTTCAGAACCTTGCTGGTGAAGGGTATGATGCAAGGATTGCTCTGGATAGTGATTTCCGTACTGATCTTGCTTTTGCAGTGATGGCTGTATTAGATAAAGCTGCTGCCCTGGCGCCTGACGATCTCGAGCTGAAGCTCTGGCGCGGCATTGCCGGTGTGGAAATGCCATTTTTTGTGGGTCAATTAGAGCAGTCCATCGATGATCTGCATACGGTAGTACAGAGTAATATACCTGATGACAATAAGGCAGAGGCTTTATACTACCTTGGTGTGGCTTATCAGAAGAAATCCATGGGATACTGGATAGAGACCATTACCGAACACTCAAATTCTGATGCAGCCCGGATGGTATTCAATAGAATAACCCCCCAGGTGGAGCGAGTTGATTTTGCTAAATACAAGAAACCGATCCTTGTGATCGATTTTATCCTTGGTTTCCGCGACGAGTTAGCGCCGCAGACCGCGGTGTGGATCGAAGATACAGACGGCAAATTCATTAGAACAGTTTATGTATCCGGGTTCAGCGGCCATGCACAAGGACAACAGGTCAATCTTCCAATGTGGGCACATGCATCGGAATTCGCCGATGTCGATGCTGTCACTGCGGCTAGTATTGATCTTGGGCATCACATATATGTCTGGGACCTTAAGGATGCCGCTGGCAAAAAAGTAAAATCAGGTGAATATACAGTGTTTGTTGAGGTTTCCTACTGGCCATCCATGCAGTACCAGCGCGTCTCTACCTCTGTAAAAACCGGTAAGAAAAAAGCAAAAGTGGTGCTCGAGGAAGGGAATCTCATACCTTACCTCGAAGTCGAGTATATTCCATAATCCGACTTTTCCCTATTTATACATCTTAAATTAGTACTTGACAGATAATCTATTGTAACTACACTTAAGTACAGAAAAGATTTCTTGAAGCAAGGAGGTGATATGATCCATAGAAAGATTCTTCTTATCGTAATAGGAGTGATTACTATGGGGTCTTTTTGTTATGGAGTTGGAGAAAGACTGTGGCTCCACGAAGACCCGCCACGCGGTAATTACGGAATTGCCTACAATCCTACCAATGACCGTATCTACTATTGCAAGTATTATGATACTCATATCAATATTGTGTCTACGGACAGCAACTGCACTTCGTATGGGTCAATACCCACACCAAATAACGACAGTAACTGTGTTGATATTAAATACTGCGCGTATGATAATACGTTCTGGGTGCTGAGCAAATCGACCAAACGCGTCTACAAGATTACACCGACCGGTTCGGTCCTGCGTTGGTTTAGCAGTCCGGCTAATGACTATCCTGCAGGTCTGGCATGGGATGAGGAAAATAGAGAACTCTATCTTGCTGACCGTCGCACTGCAGGTGGTGTTCAGGGCTATATCTATTGTGTGGATACACTCGGTAATGTCATCCGTCAGATGAATCATCCGATAACTTCAGCCTGGTATGGTCCACGGGGCCTTACCTGGCATCCTGAGGTTGATGGTGAGGGTCCATTTTTGCTCAATGTTTTTACCTTTTTCAATAGCAGCAGTTTACTCGACAGCACTGGTGTATTCAAACTTGACCCGCAAGATTGTGCGGTACTGGATTTCTTCAGATACTGTCATCCGAGTAATGACAGCAGTAATATCAGGGGTGTTGAATTCGACCCGAACACCGGGGACCTGTGGATAGACCTGCTCCAGTACGGTACCTGAAGTACCTGTCCAGGAGCGATCGCTAAGGTCGCTGGTTTCCACGTCGTGGGAGCTCAAGAAAGACCACAGGATTTGGTTGACAAGAGCTTTAATGTGAGTGTTTTACCTAATCCATGCGCAGGTCCTGCTGTGATTTCTTTCCAATTAGCACAGCCAGGCCAGGCCAGGTGCACAATCTTTAATGCAGCTGGCCGAGAGACAAGGACACTTGTGTCTTTACGTCTTGCACCGGGTTCATACAAGCTAATCTGGGATAGAAAGGACGATGCCGGTGGTAGCGTAACATCAGGGGTCTATTTCATAAGGATATCAGTTGGATACGATGAAGAGCAGATAAAACTTGTAATAGTGAAATAATCACTAGGAGCAAATTCGAAAAAGAGAAACTAAGAAGGGTGAGTAATCACCCTTCTTAGTTTTGATCAACATAAAACTTGACACCCGGCTCTGTATTAATACACTAGTATTGTATGTATATTGATAAAATCAAACTCGTAAGGAGAATTGTTTTGCTTCTCTGCTGGTTTTTTCTTTTGGGTTCAGCTGAGGAAAGTTTTTCACGTGTGAACATATATTATCAGAACTACGATCAGCTGGCACAGCTTATCCAGATGCCGGAAATCTCTGTGCTCAAGCACAAGTCCGGCGGATATCTTGAGGCAGTTGTGGAGCCCGGGTATCTTGAAACGCTCAGAGCTTCTGGTTTTGAATACGAAGTATTGATCAAAGACCTCGCCACATATTACAGAGAACTTCGAAGTGACGGCAGGGGCGGTGTATTTGGTAACTACTATCTATATACTGAAGTAAGACAAGCAATTCTTGATTTGCAGTCACAATATCCAGGGTTGGTCAAAGTTGATTCCTTGCCAATGCGTTCAATTGAAGACCGTGCACTTTATGTGGTCAAGGTTTCAAACAGTCCTGCTATTAATAACGGTAGACCCGAGGTTTTATTCAGCGGCGCGATGCATGCCCACGAACCTATCGGTGTATCAGTGTGCATGACCGACATGATCCATCTTTGTGAGAATTATGCATCAGATCCGGAAATCCAATGGCTCGTTGATAATCGTCAGGTATACTTCATCCCGGTGATGAATCCTGACGGTTATGTTTTTAATGAAACTTATTCGTCAATGATGTGGCGCAAGAACCGAAGATTCAACTCTGGCGGTTCATACGGCGTAGACCTGAACCGTAATTACCCGTACAAGTGGGGGTATGACAATGTTGGTTCCAGTCCCAATCAAACAGCCTGGAACTATCGCGGTACTGAACCAGCTTCTGAACCCGAGACCCAGGCGGTTGTAGATTTTGTTAATGCGCACCAGTTCCGCGCCTGGCACAACCATCACTCGCCCGGTGATGTCTTGCTCATTCCTTTTTCATACATTAATAGTTATCCGTGGGGCGATACTTTGGAATACTATACGATATGCCGGGAAGAAAGTTTGCTCTACGGTTTTTTGGACTGGGGTAATTCCACAGAGGCATACGGTTATCCGTGCAATGGCGAGTTGGGTGATTGGGCATGGTGTGATTCTGCGACTTACAAGATCTTCGGATTAGTGCCTGAACTCGGTCCAGACTACTGGGGTGGGTTGAATGATACCTCAGAAATCGTTGGAATCTGTCAGAATATGCTCAATGCTGAGTTGTACCTCATGGAGGTCAGTGGATTCTTTCCAGTTATCTTCGGAATTACAGTGTACGACACAATGCCCGGTGCAAATAATGACGGTGTGCTCAACCCTGGCGAGACGGCTGGACTGCAGATCGCGCTTCAGAACAAAGCGGTCGTTGATACGGCATTTGGTTTGTGCGGTTATTTGAGCACGAGCTACCAAAACCTCAGCGTGATCGATTCAACGGGCAATTACGGCGATGTGATAAGGCTTGCCCAGGCAGCAAACAGCAGTGACCCATTTGTCATTGCTTGTAGTACTTTAGCAGTGCCTAATGACTGGGTTCATTTTGATCTACGGCTTACCTGGAATACTGGTGAATACGAAAAGACCTTGGCGTGCTCTTTGCAGGTCGGTCCAGTTACCGGTGTATATGAAGGAGTATGCAGACCGATGCATCAGGGGATACTATTTCCAACCATCATAAGTGGCTCTATGCGTCTGCCAAGAGATATACCTAGCAAACTTTTCGATGTCACAGGAAGAAAGGTCGATGCCGCTCAACTTGCACCTGGGATCTACTTCATCGAAATAGACGGAAAGATCACACAAAAAATCATCAAAGTCCGTTAACGCTTAAAACGCTTTAAACGATTATAACGGTCTATATGTCAAAATTTACCCACTGTGGGGTATTTTTTTCATACTTGCTGCGGGTAACCAATTTTGGCCACGAAATTTCGTATGATTCTATTCAGAAATAGGCATGGGAATTGCATAATACATGGTTAAAGGACACTGAAACCCACACCTATATTTAGGTGTGAGTGGGATCAAGGAAGTCCCGTTACATCTTCGAAGTAACGAGGACACTGAACCTATATATAGGTGCTGGTGGGATTGAGGAAGTCCCGTTACATCTTCGAAGTAACGAGGACACTGAAATTTTTAACCAAATCTGAGATTTGGGAAAATTTCGTGGAGGTGACTTATGGTTGTAGTTCGACACAAGGTTGAGCCGGATGTCTGTACCTATATTGATGAGGAGGAGAACAGCTTGACCATTGAAATCTCTCTTCCTGGAGCCAATAAGGAAAGCATCAAATTGAAAGTGAATACGAGGTGTCTAATTCTCTATGCCGAAGCTGACGATGTCAACTATGCAAAATATCTTTCCTTTTATCACCCGGTTGAAGCAGATAAGGCAAAAGCAGTGTACGAACACGGTTTTTTGCGCGTCAAAGTGCCGCTTATGGCGTGATAATGTTATTTATGAAATCCCTCAATAAATTCGTCTTACTACGTTTCGAGACCTACGGCGGGAAGGATGGTGGTATGAAGAAATAAGAAAGTAATTTGTTTGTGCTCATAGATTAGGGGTGGCGTTGATCGCCGCCCCTTTTTTATTGCGCGAATTACTATTGAATATCTAAATAAGGATCATTGCCGAATAACCAGAAATGCGTCGTGCCGATCTTTATCCTCGATTTGGAAACTTCTTTTCCCAGCGCGCCACCCATATCATCTATGACAATCTCGCCGATCGGATAAATGCGCGTCTCGCTCGGTGAAACTGTGATGATTTCCGATGTTCCACCTTCAATGGCAAAATCACTGGCGCATGAAGCATAACCCTCTACTATCTCGCCACCGTTAAGCACACATTTTTCGCTTACTTCCAGGACCAGCGCATTCACTTCAATCGACCATGTTCCTGATATGCTCGACAGACGGTTCCCCCAATCCATCTGGTTGCCGGTAATCTTGAATGTATGATCAGGGTAAAAATAGATCAACTTGCCATAGCCCGCTGCAACCATTGGGCTTATATGCCAGATACCGATCAATTGGTCATAATCTATATCCACTACCTGTGTTTTTTTGTGCGCTGACTCGAACAGCTTGATCCTTTCAATATTCATTGAATCAACCCATGTTATATAATCGGTAACATCGTTATCAAGCGGTTCATACCATTCAAACTTGCTGAACCATTCTTTCAATTCGGTTGATCTAAACACATACATATGCTGCGCATAAATCATATTTCTTAATAACCTGAGTTCATGGGCATTCAGTATCGCCAGATTATCATCCGGAAATACTAGTTCCAGTTCTTCAAGCACGCCATTATAAATCGCTTTGATCGCGCTATCATTATTGAGCTGTTCATAGGATTGTTTTTGAAATTCCTCGATCTCCTTTTCGGTGAAAGAAAATAAGAAAAGAGGTAGTAGTAATAGAATAATTCTCATATATCTTCCCTTCATGCACTGACATTGTATCCTTCAGTTGCTGATTGTCAATAACGGCCTGCTTGTTGCTCTTTAATGCTTCTTCCTTGACTTCGGTTCCTTTAGGAATATAATTTATTGCGCTAGGCATTCTATTGTCGTGACACTATGCTCTTGGCACTTTGCCCTTAGCCCTGTGCCCACAGCTCTAAGCGCAGAAAGGAGTTTTAACAATGGGTGAGAAAGATGTTTTGGATATAAAGGAAATCAACAAGGACCTAGTTTTTGCGCAGTTGAGGAATCTTATTGATCCTTTGTTTTTAAGTAAGGAAACATTACAGCATATTGAACAGTATTTCCCTTTTGATAGAATACAGAAAGAAGCAAGCCAGGGCACTATCAGCAGAAATGATATTTCCGATTTCGTGATAGCCTTTGCGCGAGCCCTGCGTGAGGATGTAAAGGCAGCAAGGAGGACAGTTATTGAAACTAACGATATCGATGTTGCATTTACCAAGGTGAAAGCTCGTTCTCCTTTCTAATACGAGATAATCATTTGCGAAGCAGTGAAGAAAGGAAGTCTTGTGAAATTGGCTAAGACTTGTTCACCTAATGCCCTTTTGTCTTTTTGTTTTTTTGTTATCGCATTTACCTTTCTTTATGCTGACAATCCTTTAACCTATGAAAACAATTGGCTAGTAATTATCGGCAATTATAGGACATACAGTCAGGCAGAAGATGTCAATGTTGCTGAAGAGTATAATGCTACGATATTACTTTCCACATATTTTGAAAATCTTAGTCCTGGGTGGTACATGCTGGTGAGAGGGGCGTATGATACGAAAGCAAAGGCGCTGGCAATATCTCAAGAATTATCAGATACCAAGGGCATTGATAACTACGTTAAATATACCGGCGACTTATTTTTTTTCGATGAATCTGGGTACAGAATAGCGGAACTTGATGATGATGATTATTTTGCTTTGGCAGAAAATACGTTTCACCATATTGGCGAGAAGTCACCGGATGAGCGTAGATGGGTATTATTTGAAGGTCATGAGGAAGACCCGGAAGAGTTTCCAGTTATACGAACGGTACACGATGCAGAGTGCATAGAGAACCTTTTTGTATTTGCTGATGAGAAGAATATTGCGTGGTCACCGAAATCTGATAGATTCGTCTTTATTGACTATGACTCCTTTTATAATGGTGGTGATCATCAGTTAATTATCGTGGATGTTTTTACGCACGAATATATTTCAGTACTCGTACACGATCTAATTGAAGGCAGAGATTTCGATGGCCGCAGCATGTTAACAGTTTACAACCTGGAATGGATGGCATCAGGTGGTGGTGTTATTTTCAGCATGGATGTTGATTTCCTGGGAACGGCTGGTGATGATATGATTGACAAACACCGCATTGAAAAATTGGGTGAGGATTTTGGTACCAGGTCCCCGGTTTTTGCCGGCAATTATATCGTCTATCTGAAACCGTAATGCTAAATATGAAATCTCTTATGCACATTACGCTCTATGCACTCCTTCCTGCGTTATTGCTCGCGACAACCTGGGGACCCGTGGAAAAGGAATGCCCTATCTGTAGAACAAAAAGCAGATATTTTGATATCGCGAGCTATGGTTCTTATGTTTTTGATTATCCATCAAAGTATGAATACATTTTTTGGCCATATACTGACGGTAAAGTGGTTTACTCCTGTAGGAAATGCTGGTTTTCCTGTTTTATGTGGGATTTTAAGGATATTCCTGAAAGTAAACACAGTGACATCCGTAAGTTTCTTGATAGTCTTGACCTTCATGAGACGAACGGTGATTATTATGTCGTTCCAATGTCTTACAGGCTTCTAATCGCTGAGCACATATATCGATTCTTCGATAAGGACGAGGAATTCTGGTGCCACTTTTACCGGGTCATGGGTCATCACCTGGCATATGAGCAAAAAACCGTCAAATCAATTAAGGCACGCACCAAAGCACTGAACATCGCTGAGACAATGCTGCAAGCCAAAGAAAATGCCGGTATCAATAAAGAACTTTACCTGATTACCGGTGCCATGAAATATTTTCTTGGCGACAAGAAGGGTGCCTTGTACGATTTTAAAAAAGCCCAGAAGCTTACTTATGAGAATAGTGATTTAGACAAAGAAAGTCTAGAAAATTCCAATCGTTACTTGTCTGATTTGCTTAATGATTATTTAGAAAAACTCAATGAATAGGGGGCAGGCATTTAATTGTTTAATTTTACATGAATTTTAGATCCAGCCCAGCTCACTGAATTCGGGGAACCCTTTTTGCCAAATCCACCAGATCAAGAAAAGAAGCAGTGCTACTAAATAGGCACATGTGAACAAAAGCAGGACAGGATTTCTGACAATTTTTACTTTCTTCACCCTACCGTATGATAGAATTGCAATCGGGATAATAAAAGCCAATGGTAAGGTGAACAGAACAGTTTGACCCTCAACACCATTGACAAAGTACGTGAATCCATAGAGCAATGATGCGATCAGAACCAGCAGACTTTTTCTACCCAGAGCTTCATCTTTTAGAGAAGTAGTGCCGGCAAAGATAAGACCGATCGAGATCAGTACCAAGCCACTGTCCCACAGGATGTGACCCAGTATTTCATCAAAAAAG
Organism: uncultured bacterium; assembly: GCA_965603515.1. Classification (GTDB taxonomy): domain Bacteria; phylum Hydrothermota; class Tepidihabitantia; order SM23-42; family SM23-42; genus JAUVZL01. The sequence goes on along the minus strand of CBFDDH010000001.1, from coordinate 26,360 downwards.
TACGTCAATGTAAAAAGTGGTGTATCATGCACTGCGAATGTATGGAGGTGTCGTACGATTGCATTAGCTGCTAAGTGTATACCATGACCTTCAACAAAGGTAATGCTGCCGATAAATAAGATCATGATTATGTGAAATGGCATGTGTGTATTGTTTCGGGATATGGAAAAGAGGGTATAAAGTTTGAAGATCACTAGAAGTAATATAAATGGTGTAAAAAGATCAAGCGCATCACCAACGACAAATTTATTTTGTATGTCATAACTAAGAAAAGCCGGTAAAATCTGAAAGCCAGCAAAACACAAAGTATATATAAATAACCATACGGTAAGTCTTTTAGTTTGCATAGTAGAATCCCCTGGGGTTTTCATTTTGCAAGTCCTTTTCTTTTAGAAAACATGGCCGAAATTGAAGAACAGACGCATGCCTTCTTTGCTGAATCCGGTATCAAATCCCACGACAAAATTTGACAGATAGTATCTAAGACCGCCACCATAGCTGATATGCCAGTTTTCCAAACTGATCTCTTCCAGGTTTGGGTATACCCTGCCGGCATCAACGAATAGTACTCCACCGAATCCTTTGTAGACGATAATCCGGTATTCCAGTGAGGCAAGGGTGAATGCCCGGTCAATAAAGCGGTCTGCTTTGAACCCCCGTGCTGTTGAACCACCGCCGATAATACTCTGTTCATAATATGGTGCTGTTCCTTCGATATGCTGAAGCCACAGGCGGGTTGCGAGTACGTGTGATGGCGAGAAGAGCTGCTGATACTTATTTGCTTCCAGGCGGTAACGCTGGAACGTATAGTCGCTGAAAAATGATTCCGAGGCAAAGTCAGCGCTCAGAGAGAGATTCCAACCCCGGTGCGGATGATTCTGGCTGTCGCGTGTGTCCCAGCGGATTCTTCCTGTAAAATACGGTATTGTATGTTCCCCGGTTCCAGGTACATCCGGAGTGAGAACGATATTGCTGTCATAGTCGTACACGCTCGTATTATTATAGACGAAGCGTGCTTCGGTGATGATTGATCTGGTAAGACCGCGTCCGAGGGTCATTTCGAATTTGACAAAGCGTTTGGGGAACTGCCATTCATTATCATCGCTATTATTGCCAAATCCGAAAAAATTGCTCTTCAGAATTTTGTCATACTCCAATTTCAAATCCAGTGCCAAGGGAAATGCGGTGCCCTGCCGGATTTCAGAATCAGGGATTGAAAAAGAAAGGATATACCACTGTTCTCCTTTGGTGCTGCCAAAAAGGACGAGATCAAATGATTCATCGCTTTTCAGTAAGTTTTTGATTATAACTTTACCACCAAATCCAAAGCCGATATCAGAGTCATATACTAAGAACGGAAAAGCGCTGAACGAGATATTCCTCTCTGACTCATGGTCTTTTAATAAAAGCGGTTCTTGCATTGTCCAGCCCTGTTGCATCGAGCTAAACAAAAGGATTATAAATAGTATCATGAAAAATCTATTTGCCATAATGCCTCTTTATTCCATAATTATGCATGAAACATTCAGTTCCCCATTCTATCCTGCTTCTACAATCTACTATCGTAATAAATATAGCACTGAATTTTCCAAAGTCAACCTTTTGCTGCCAGGTCAGATGTTCAATTGCGCTTGACTTAGCGCAATATTCAATCATAATAAGTTGTATTTGTAAATAAAGGAGGTTGGTGTGAAGATCGAAAAACTTAAGATGCCACCTTTCAATACTTCTTTGATGGGTGTTTTAAAAGGCGTGTTTGATCACTATGATATCAAAATAAGCAATGGTATGGCTTATGCAGGTTCAGGTCATGCATTTTTGATAAATATTCATGAAGTGGTGTGTTCGAGTGGACCTTACTGCTGGAAATACGATACGTTCTATAAGCTTTTGCAGAACCTGGGTCTGGAAACAATTAACCTTGGTTTCTTCCATAAAGGTAGCACTGCTGATGAACGGAAAAAAGTCGAACAGGCTTTACGCGAACACCTGGATGCTGGTATGCCCGGCTTAGCTCAAAATATGGAAAACCAGACTATAATTGGCTATGATGGTAAGGGGTTACTCCTTGTGCAGCCCTGGTGCATCGAGTGCGACGTCACACCGTCCACGCTCACCTTTGGAACCTGGGATGAATTTGGTAAAGAAATCCATGCAACATTTTTAGTATTTAAGAAAGTGCCGAAAAAGGATGATGCTGTTATCATTAAGGAAAGCCTGCATTATGCTGTAGATCTTTTCAAAAATCCGAATCAGTATAGTCTTGAAAAATACCGTATTGGTTCTGGAGCTTATGACAACTGGATAAAGGCATTAGAACAGGGAAAGGCTCATGCCCACGGCAATTGGTGGAATGCCACAGTATGGTCAGAGTGCCGGAAAATGGCTGGTGAATACTTCGCGGAAATAGCTGATAAGTATAAAGACGAGATTTCAAACTTGACTAAAGAATTGAGTGCGCAGTACATGGACATTGCAGATCTATTCAAACAGATAAGTGATAAGGAAATGGTCGCTGAGAAAAAAATTCCATTGCTCGATCAAGCAAAAGCAAAGGATGAGGAAGCAGTCAAAAAAATCGGAGCACTCCTCAAGCTTCTAGATTAAAGACCAGCACACGGATAAACAGCAGGTTTGTTTTTTTATGATAAGTAAAGGAGGAAACATGCGATATATGAAGTTTTATATGGTTATAATATTCTTACCAGCCATATTAATTGCTCAGGTTAATTTTACTCGGCATATCGTCGATAACACAACGATCAGTTGGCCCTATGATGTAATGGCGGTTGATCTTGATCAGGATAATGATATCGATATCCTCGCAGCCGTTGCTACTGATGATCAGGTTGTCTGGTTTGAGAACGACGGGAGCCAAAACTTCATAAAACACTTATTAGCCGACACCATTGACATGGCAACATCAGTGCACTTTCTTGACATGGAACCAGACGGTGATATTGATGTCGTCGCCACGTCTCAAACGCATGATCAAGTTTTCTGGTTTGAGAATGACGGAAACGAGAATTTCATAACACATCTTATAGCAAATAACTTTGATAATGCACAGTCTGCTTTTGCAATTGACCTTGATGAAGACGGTGACGGCGATGTATTAGCCGCAGCATTTGAACTTGATTGTATTGTCTGGTGGGAAAATGACGGCAATGAAAACTTCACGCCGGATACGATCGAGTCGAATTATGATGCTGCATCCTGGGTCATTGCGGCTGACTTGGATGATGATGATGATATCGACGTGATCGGTACTGCTTATTTTGATCATGATCTGTCCTGGTGGGAAAACGACGGCAGCGAGAATTTCACAAGACATTCACTCGGTACGGTAATCGGTGCGCTTTCACCATGTGCTATTGACATAGAGCCAGATGGTGATAATGATATCGTCGTTGCTGCATATCTCAGTAATGAAATCCTTTGGTTTGAGAACGATGGAAGCGAAAACTTCACACTTCATTTCATTGATAATTCATTCGGTGGTGTTTGGGGTATTCATGCAGCAGATCTTGATAATGATAATGATGGTGATGTTATCGGAGGAGCAGCTTTTGATGATGACCTATCCTGGTTTGAGAACGATGGTATCGAGAATTTTACCGAATATGTTCTCGATGCTAACCTTGATGGTGCGATCACTGTTTTTGCCTGTGATATTGACGATGATACGGATATCGATATTCTGTCCGGCGCGCGTGAAGCCAATGATATATCCTGGTGGGAAAACGATCTGGTGGGCATCGAAGAACACGATTATGAACCCTTGAATATGCTAGGAGCAACTATTATTCAGGGTGCCCTTGTTCTGCCCAAAGATAGAGTATGTAAAGTCTTCGACATTGCCGGTCGGGAAGTCGATGCCGCGTATCTTTCTCCAGGAATTTATTTCATTGAGGTAGATGGCAAGATCACAAATAAAATTATAAAAGTCAGATAACATATCTGTACTTACCCCCTTAATTGTTGAATGTATGGGGTCATTCCCTGGCTTGACCTGGGAATCCAGTATGATCAATCCCTCTGCACTGCCCCGTTAGAAACGCTAGTTTGTAACGGGGTGAAACCTTTTGCCCCTATCCTACGTATAATAAGTATGAATTACAAAAATAGAAAAAATACTAATGAAAACCAAGAAGGAGGCAAAATGTTAAGTTTAATAGGTGGAATATTAATAGCTGCAAATATTTTCTGTGCTAAGCCCGTGGTTGATTATGGGTCGAAAAATGAAGACGTAGGAAGATTACCCGAGGTAGTCATTACTGCCCCAAGGTATGAAGGTGAAGACATAGCTTATGGTGGAATGCTGCCGGAAATAGTCGTTACTGCGCCTCGAGGACATGAAATTGGCATGCTCGATGAAGTTGTTATTACTGAATCACGTTATGAAGGCGAGGACATAGCTTATAGCGGAATGCTTTCAGAGATAGTCGTTACTGCAACACGAGATAGAATCGTTGAACCGGTCCTGACCCTCATGCGTCTGGTAAGACACGAAATGCCGGTACGGATTACCAATCTGGTGATCATTACAAGACTCGATTCCCGAAATATCGGGTATCTAAACTAAAGTTAGTGCCTAAAAGCCCCCGCTTCAAACGGGGGCTTTTTTTATTCTTACACAGTTCCTTTCACCAATTGACACCTTGATATTTTCAATTATACTTAAACATCGTATTCAAATATTTTCAATGACATATAATTAACTAATAAGGAGGAATTATGTTACGCAAAATATCATTTGCAGGTATTGCATTGGTCTTGACATTTGTATTCAGTCAGGCAGGGGATTTGTCAATTCAAGCAGGTCGTTTAGTTCCCAAATTATTAAATTACCAGGGTTATCTTACCGACACGTTTGGTATTCCGATCGATGACAGTCTGGACATGACCTTTAAGGTTTTTGATGCTGCATCGAGCGGCAATGAGCTCTGGTCGGAAGGTCAAACTAATGTACCGATCGAGCGCGGCGTATTCAGTGTTATTCTCGGTGAAAGTACGCCGATCCCGGACAGCGTGTTCGCAGATTTTACAAGCACCTGGTTGGAACTCACGCTCGAAGGTCCTCAAACCTTAGCCCCTCGTACACGTATTACCTCGGTCGGCTATGCCTATACTTCAACTTATACTGATACTGCTGAGTATTCAAGGACAGGAGCAGCAGACAATGATTGGACGATATCTGGGAGTGTGTTATATCCGAGTGCACAATATGGACTTTCTATGCGCAGCGGGAATGTGATGTATGGCACGAATGACAGTACACATGTAAACTTCGGTATTGCCTGTACCACCGGTGCAAATGGACAGAATAATGAATTCTGTGTAGTTGGTGGTGGTGAGTACAATGCAGCCAAGGGTTCTTATACGACCGTGAGTGGCGGCTATAACAACATAGCCAACGGTATCCGGGCGACAATTGGCGGCGGATACGAAAATACCGCCAGCAGTAGCTATTCTATAGTAGGTGGCGGGTTTGAAAATACTGTCAGTGGTATCATTGCGACCGTCGGCGGTGGACAGCTTAACACTGCCAGTGGCTATGGCAGCGTGGTAGGAGGTGGCTATGAAAACACCGCCAACAGCAACTATACCGTAGTGAGCGGTGGTGTGCAGAATTACGCGGACAACTACTACGCGGCGGTCGTTGGTGGATATGCAGATACAGTAAGAGGTCGTTTTGGTGGGATCCTGTCCGGTTACAGTAACTTAGCTGGTAATGCCCTTGAGGATACTGCAGCAATAGTCGTCGGTGGTTGGGATAACGAAGCAATTGCGAAGTATGCTACTGTAGGTGGTGGAAAAAACAATATTGCCACTAATGATGGTGCCACAGTAGGTGGTGGAGAGAACAATGACGCCAGTGGTTTCCAGGCGACCGTAGCAGGTGGTCGTCACAACACGGCAAGTGGTTGGAGAAGCAGCGTGGGAGGGGGTGAGTACAATAGTGCCAACTGGGGCGGTGCAACTGTGGCTGGTGGAGCATATAATAGTGCAGATAGTGCATATACATTCATTGGCGGTGGTAATGAGAATGTTGTAGCGGGTAATTATTCTGCAATCCTTGGCGGATATGCGGATACAATTGCTACAGGCACACAGTATTCTTATCTTTTTGGTATCGGAAGCAAACTCACCCAGGATTCAACCTTTATGGTTGATCTACCACACATCCGTTTCGGTAATGAAGCATCCGGCTATGAGTTTCCAGCACAAGATGGTAGCAATGGACAGATCATGGTTACTGATGGATCAGGTCAGCTCTCCTGGACTGATGAAGATTCCCCGGGCAACTGGACAGTGACTGATTCTGTACTTCACACAAATGACTATTGGGGCATTGCGCGCGGTAGTGCAAGTAATATCCTGTTTGGTGACAGCGTTCACACACACATCAATTTCGGGGTAGTATGTACGACCGGATTGAGCGGAGAAATTCGCTCCTATAGTGCAGTAAGCAGCGGAAAGAACAATGCTGCTCGTGGAAATTATGCGGTGGTAAACGGTGGTAGGTACAACAAAGCAGAGAGCTCCTATACTTTTGTTGGTGGTGGTAGATATAATGTCGCAAGTAATTTATTTGCGACAGTTTCAGGTGGATCTGCAGATACTGCCAGTGGTCTGTATGCAACAGTGAGCGGAGGTCGTAACAATATCGCCAGCAATTCCTATGCAACCATTGCCGGGGGTTGGGAAAACAAAGCAGGCTATCTTTATTCCACGGTTGGTGGCGGTCATCTGAATAATGCCGGTAATAATGCAGCTACGGTGGGCGGTGGGTATTACAATATCGCGGATGGTCTTTTTTCGGTAGTATGCGGAGGGGATTCCAATACCTCCAGCAATAGATGTGCGATTGTTGGCGGTGGATGGCAGAATATTGCCAGTGGCGAATATGCGGTGGTCCCGGGAGGACTTAACAACACGGCTTCAGGTAATAGATCGTTCGCAGCTGGTACAGGAGCTAATGCTCAGCACTCAGGATGTTTTGTTTGGGCGGATGCGAGTCCCGGTGTTTTTTCTTCGACTGTTGCAAATCAATTTCGTGTCCGTGCAACCGGCGGGATTGACTTTACTGGCAATGTTGGTATCGGAATTAGCAATCCATCCTATCCGCTCCATGTCAATGGTTCAGGAACAACCTCTGCGTTGTTTAGCTACAGTGGTAGCGGACGTGCTGGTTATATTAGAAATAACAATAATGACTACTATGCTCTGCGTGTTGAAAATTCAACTGGCTCAGGAGCCACTATCAAAGGCTTGTATGTTCAGGGACACATATATACTACAGGTGGATACCAAACATTTCTCACAAAAGACCATACCAGTTTTTCAGTGCAGAGTCCTGAGAACGAGATTGTCTTATCAGGTACATCAAAACTTGGAAATGGTTCCTGCACAATTTCATTTGACGAAGAATTACTTGATATCATATCTTCTGAAATACAGATAAGAGTAATAGCCACGCCTTCAGAGGATTGTAATGGACTCTATGTTATTGATAGATCTATTTCAGGTTTCAAAGTAAAAGAGCTGATGAAGGGTACAAGTAATGCAGCCTTTGATTGGGTGGCAGTGATGCGGATTACAGGAGATAAACAAAGTCTAAACATAGAACCTGTTCTACCTGAAAAACCTATGTACATACGCGATGGAGGTAAATCATGAAATGGGTTTGTGTTTTTTCAATAGTTGCTATTGCCCTGGCATACTCAGAAGATTTCGATTATCAACATAATGAATGTGGTGTGCAGTATATACTACCTATAACTGTTTATCGAGCACGACCACCTCGACCGACCTTGTCTGGCACAGAGATTAATGAAGTAACGACCAATTTTCGAATTCACTATACAACAAGTGGTTCCGATTCAACGACAGCCGAATTGGCTGAGTCGATTGCCGTGTATGCTGAAACCTGCTGGGTTCGAGTGGGGGATATGGGTTGGCCCATGCCACCCCCTGATCAAATGGTTGGAGGTGATAATCGGTATGATATTTACATCCGGGACAGAGCTAATATCATCAATAATGCCTATGGTGTATGCTTTCTTGATTCTGCCTATACATCACCGCATGCTGATGGGTATTCAAGCTGGATAGAAGTGACAAAGGATTCTGTCGAGCAGCCATTTCCGCGTTACGCACGGTTGCGTGCTCTTATTGCGCATGAATTCCATCATGCGTGCCAGTTCAGGTACAGTGCTTTTGAAGATGTGTGGTTTTATGAGAATACTGCGGTATTTATAGAAGATAAGGTCTATGATGATGTTAATACTCTATATTACAGATTAAATTATTATCAACCGAATCCTCTGGGTCAGCCAAGCAGAGCGATAACAGATACATCCGGATTGTATGAATACCCTGGTGCGTTGTGGGCACATTTCCTTGATGAGTATTATGGACCTTCAATCGTGCGCGTGATGTGGAATAGATTTGCCCAGACTGCTGGTAACCAAACACTTGCTGACATGGATGACGTTCTAGGCTACTACGCTTCAGATCTTGCAAAAGCGGTCAGTCAGTATGGGATTTGGCGATGGTTTTGTGGTTCACGTGATGATGGGCTCCATTTTGAGGAGGGGTCTTTTTATCGTGAAGACAGATACTATTCCGATCATAATACGTATCCAGTGTCAAATAGCTCTCTTACTGCTGATCTTTTTGGACCAGGGGGTACTTATCCGGTAAAATTTGGGAATTTTGGTGCGAATCGTGTTAATATACATCTCGATGCAGATAACGGATATGATTTTAAGGCGTATGTTATAGGAATACCTTTAGGGGGTGTGTTTACTGTCTATCCAATCATACTGGAAAGCGTAGAAGATAGTGGCTCGGTCAGTGTCCCTGGCTGGGAGTATGATACGCTTGTTCTCATGCCTGTATTAACGTCAGTTGCGGATTCGGTTAATATCGAATATAGCGCGAATTTAATTACACCTTGTGCTACTGATGAATTTTCCATCGATCTTCCTGCACAGATGTTATCTATCAGTAATCCTGCTACCGTATCTGCAAAGTTTGAATATACACTACCTAACAACTGCAGAAAGGCAAAGATTAGCATTTATGATATCGCAGGTAATTTTGTTGTGGCATACCCGTTGAACTGCAACAGAAGCATCTTTATGTGGGATGGGAAGAATAAAGAGGGTTCTTCTGTTTCTTCAGGTGTATATTTCATCAAGCTACAGGCTGCGGGATTCGAAGACACAGAAAAGCTCATTTTGTTAGAATAAATATGCTATCTTTTGCAGCATGAAGCGCTTGCTGTTTTGTATTAATACACGCGCTTTGCGCCCTACGTTACTCGCCTTATGCTTTTTCGCTCCGCAATACTCTCTGTGTCTTTATCGTTTCTCCGTTACTCCCATACACCGACACTGTCTTATCTTTCTGCTTCGTGCTTAGTTCCCAGTGCCTAGTGTCTTTTCACGATCTTAGCGGCATTTCAATATGCAAATCGCGTGCCAGTAATATCTATTGAAATTTCAGGATTTTATAATGATTTCATGCACAAATAGACATACTTATGCACAAAAAATGTGCAGTTTTTTGCTTCATCTAGTTTTGTTGGTTTTTTTGGTCTATTTTGTTTATTTGGTTTTTTATGTTACTCCAATACTCCGTTTCCCCGATACTCTAATACACCGTTACTGTCTTTTACTCTGTTTATGCCGGTACATTGACCGGTCAGCCATCGACAGTAATTTATTTACAGTCTGTGGTTTTTCCGGGTTATAGTGAGCCCAGCCAACGCTCAGTTCCAGGACAAAAGGCAGTTTTGTTTTTCTATTGAATGACTCAAGACTTGCCTGTAACCGGATATAGAGGTCTTTTGCGCGGGTTGCGCCGGTTTCTGATGTCAATACGACGAATTCATCACCGCCGATCCGGGCGATTATATCGTATTTTCGGAACGTTGTTTTAAGTATGTTCGTCATTTCGATCAACGCCCGGTCACCGATCGAATGACCGAATTCATCGTTGATCGTTTTTAAATTATCAAGATCGATAAAAAGCAGAATTACCGCTTTTTTCTTGCGACAGGCGATTTTTAGTTGATGCTCTGCCAGGGTCATGAAACCACGCCGGTTGTATAATCCGGTGAGGTCATCAATAAGAGAAAGGGCACGTAGTTGGTCTTCTTTTTGCTTACGCTTGGTGATATCTTCGAGCACACCATCTATCCATTTCACCTGACCTTTATCATTGAACTGAGCTCGCGCATAGACTGATACCCATATTGGTTTTCCGTCTTTTTTCTGCATCAGGATTTCACGGTTCTTAACGAATTTTTTCCGCTTTAATTCTTTTATGAACTTTTTTCGTTCTTTACGATCATGATACAGGTCCAGGACTTTGGTTTCCAGTAATTCCTTCAAAGACTTACAGCCGAACATCTTGACCATCGCGGGATTTACTTGGACAAAATGACCTTCTGGATCCCCGGTGGTGCGATAGACACCTACATTTACATTCTCAACGATCGTCCTGAATCTTGTATCGATTTCACGCAATGCGATTTCCGCGGTCTTATGCTCGGTTATATCCTGGGTAAGGATGACTATCTGCTCAACTTTTTTATTTTTATCCTGGATCGCATAATAATACTGGGATATCCACATCGTTGCCCCGGTTTTCTGATTTTCTACCCTTAGCTCAGGTAAAAACAATTCACCGCCGTGTTGAAAGACACGCTTGAATTTTGTTATTTTGCCTTTAAGGTAAGGATATCTTCTGCTCAATGGCAGATGCCTGGTTTTTCTATCCTGTACCTTGACCTGCCGTGTTGTAAATCCCCACATTTTTTTCCATGCTTTATTGACAAAAAGAAGGTCTCCAGAACGGTTACGGATCGATATGCCGACCGGTGAATGATCGAACAGAGCGCGGTTGAGTACTTTGCTGTGACGCAGCGCTTCTTTTAGTTGTTTATTCGCGGTTCTAATCTTGTCGATACTGCGGTTCAGATTATTCTTTGTTTTCTTTTGTCGCAATTTTTTATGGATCGATAGTTTATTGTTTTTACTTTTCATTGCTCACTCAGAATTCTAAATAATACACACTTATTGAAAAGAAGTCAAGACCATAGGATTAGTAAACCTGATGACAGGAGAAATTTGTATAAGTCGATCCACCTTCAATCATGGCCGATGCATCCGCAGTATAGGAAAAGACTTCGATGTAATCATTAGTTACGAGCTTTAAGGTCACCGAACCGCCAAAAGACTGGTAAGAGCCGCTTGTACAAGCGTAACCACTTGAAAGGTCCAAATACCGCGATCCATTTTTATAGAGAGTAACGACATGGCGTAAGCCATCAGCAACATTAGTATATCCAACATGAGTAGAGAAATGGTAAACACCGTTTGCCGGAGCAGTGAATCGGTCAAGCATGTTGCTGTAGTTAGAGCCATCGTCATGTTCTTCGACATTAAACTCTACTTTATGCCATCCCGCAGCAATTACGTCATCACCAGAATTATATGCAAGAAAGGACACCTGCGGAGGTACCTCGACCCAATCAACCCCAGAACCTGTGCTCGATAATACCTGTCCGCTGGTACCAGTTTCATTGTTTGCATCATATAATGCGCCAGTTAAACGCATGTTTCCTGAAACGTGTAGCCTTTGACTTGGGGTTGATGTACCAAGCCCAGTACTCCCATCCACGATCAGATTATCATCACTAACAGTGCCGCCACTGCCGACATGCATACCTCCTACACACGCTATGTTACCAGCAACATATATTGACCAATTAGCATCATTCGGATCCAGATAATATGTGCCGTCATAGATATCAGCAACATATAATGTACCAGAAGCTCGTATATTGCCAGTAACATCGAGTTTATACCCTGGACTTGATGTCCCGATACCAACATTGCCGGAAATACCTGAGTATATATCGCTACCTGATATTACCCAGTCGGTATCCGCTACTACATCCTGCCATGACGCTACGCCATTAGCATCAGAGGTTAAAACCTTATTTGCTCCCTCATTCCCATCGACCATTTTAATGTTACCGACCACATGTAATTCCTCATCTGGAGCAATTGTTCCAATGCCGACGACACCATCAACGTGCAAGTTACCTGGTCCAGGTCCGGTTGCACTCCAGGCTCCCACTTTGATTCCGTCCGAAACCGTTAACCTATTCTGGTTAATATAGACGCCTCCTGCAAAGTCTCCACTTGGATTAAGCCGGAGTGCGACATCTGCTGAGTAACCTCCAAGAGCCTTTTTACCATCAAGGGATATGCCGGAAGTGTTTGAACTAGTGTTAATATCCAAGTTATTTAACGGACTAGCTGTCCCGATACCGACATTACCCATAGCATATAGATTTCCAGCAACTTGCATATCTCCAACATTAGAGAGCGCAGCTACCGGTGTCAAACCGTCAACTCCCCAAGTCCAGCCACGATCAGCTGTAGAATTCATATTCATCTTTATGCTCCAACTTGTAACAGGACCATAGTGAAATTCAGCACTGTTACCCATGTTTATCGCGAAGGAATTGCTGCCGCCCGCAAATCTAACGCCATAACTGTCCCCCAAAGCAATATCCACATATGTGACATTGTCTACTAGATTATTTGCCATATCAAGAGTTCCATTAATTTCGGCATTACCATTTACATGTAGCTTACTGCTTGGACTTGTTGTATCAATACCAACATCCCCTGATGTATTTATGGTCATTCTAGATGTACCATTTGTTTCAAAACTAAGGTCATTTGCATCATTCGTACCCAATACAGCAGTGGTGCCGAATGAATTGCCGTTCTGCATGAAAGCATTTGAAGTTGTTAAAAGTGTTCTTGCCGCGCTCGCATCTCGATAGAGCACATTACCGCTGTTGTACCATAACGCGCCTTCAACAGTGCTTGCTGAGGTTGGTAGACTCAGCGCACTGTTTCCAGGAAAAGCCAAGCGCGCATTTTCAACTTTCACCAAAGCAGGAACTCCGACACCAAGACTGGTCGTTATCGAAAGTCTCGGTACATTGCTACTCGTATTGCCGGATTTCAAAATTAAAGCATCGGTTTGTCGTGATTTATCAGTGGCTGCAGGTCCGATTATCTCAGATGTATAGATCGTTGGTACATCAAGCAGACCGCTCATTGTATCGCCGTCGATCTCAACAAATTCAGAACCGTGCTTGCCATCGAGTAAATCAGCATCGTGTGCATATAAGGCATAAGATGAACTTGTGATCCTTGTGCGCGGCGTTAGTGTCTGCGGTCCCTCGAGAGTTATTTCTAACCATGTACTGGTAAAATCAGCAAAGACACTGTCTGGTATGGGATTAATACTGCCCGGGATCGTATGGAAGATGCCCTTCTCAACCGGTACATTCGAAGTATCTTCAGTCCACAAAACTTCACCGCCAGATACCTGGTCATATATCGTAAACGTCATGTCCAGATTGTCATCAATGGGTATACCGAGCGTGTCAGTGAGATACCCTTGATAATTTAGCAATTTTGGCGCCTGGCGCGTATCATTTGAGACTGATCTGCGTGTTTGACCATACACCATGACTGCTATAATAAAGGAAATGCAGAAGATTTTCTTATAGAGCATAAAGTTCTCCTTTTGTGCAATGCACAGGTGATAATAATTATATGTAATCAAGATTTAAGTCTTATTCTATGAATTTATGATGTTATGTCAATGTCTTGGTTGTTTTGATATAGAAAACGTTTGGTTCGTTAATATCGTTTGGTTCTTTTCTTTTCCGCCTGACGCAATACGCTTAGTCCTACAATTGACATGTCTATTAAAATGAATACACTTTTCTAAGCATGAAAAAGCCCCCACACGAAGAGATCCAGAAAGAGCGCCGTTTAGTTACAATACTCTTTGCTGACCTTTCCGGGTTTACCGCCCTTTCCGAAGGTCTTGACCCAGAGGAGCTCAGCGATGCGCTCAATGTTTGTTTTGAGATCCTCAACCGTATCATCACTGGTCACGGCGGGACGATCCACAAATACGAGGGTGATTCTGTCCTGGCAATATTCGGTTTACCCCAGGCTCATGAAGATGATCCTGAACGAGGGGTCAAAGCCGCTCTGGTAATGTTGGCGTGCATCCCTGAGATCAACAAAGCTCTGAGAGCAAAACTGAACACCGCATGTGACCTTGGATTGCATATGGGTATAAACCTGGGAACTGTATTTGCGGGCGCGATCGGTTCAAAAGAAAAAAGAGAATATACCATAATCGGAGAAGCAGTGAACATGGCATCGCGTCTTATGAATGCCGCGGATAATGGAGAGATACTCGTAGCCGGACGTGTTTTTCGACAGACGAGGTATATGTTTGAATACAAGCCTCTGAAACCGATCCAGGTTAAAGGTATCAGCAAGCCAGTTCATGTATTCAAACCGCTTAAAGTCAAGGATAAACCCGATCCCAAGCGCGGCATTGAGGGTTTTAAATCGGCAATGGTCGGTCGCGACAAAGAATTCGCCCTGCTCTGTAAAGAGGTGCAAGACTTATACAAAAAGAAAAAGGGCGGTGTTGTTTTTGTGCTGGGCGCAGCAGGTATCGGCAAATCACGGCTCTATGATGAATTGAAAAAGCACATTAGCGTAGAAAAAATGGCGATAAATATTATTGAAGGACGTTGTCTTTCGTACGGGGAAATGATAACCTATTTCCCGCTGCTCGAGGTTCTGAAAAAACTCTTCGATATATCTGACCCAGACCCCATGGATACGATCAAGGAGAAAATACTCAGCACGTGCCAGGAACTGTTGCCTGAAAAGAATAAGGAAATTGCGCCGTACATCCTGTATCTATTCTCGATCCCATTACCCCTGGAATTTAAGGGAAAAGTGAAGTATCTTGATGCTAAGGGTTTGAACCTGCAAATATCCGTGGCTTTAAAAGATCTGCTAAAGGCAGCTGCGAAAAAGAGCCCGTTGCTTATGGTGATCGAGGATTATCATTGGATCGATTCAGCTTCGCTTGATCTGCTTAAATTTATTTTTGACACTTCAGATGACGAACCGCTGTTGCTTTTATGTCTTTCACGTATTGAAAGAGAGAGTGAGGGACACAATGTTAAGAAATTTTTCCGGGAAAATCTGGGTGACAGCTTTGCTGAAATTGAGCTGCGTATGCTCAGTAATGAAGCAAGTCAACAGCTCACAGAAAATATATTAAAGCTTTCCGGGCTTACCCCGAATGTGCAGAAACAAATGCTTGCCAAGGCTGAGGGCAATCCTCTTTTCCTTGAGGAGATAATTCGTTCTCTTATTGATGAGGGGTTTTTGGTTTATGACTCAGGTATGTGGAAAGCCAGCGAGAATCTTACGATTGCCGGTATCCCTGATTCGATACAGGAGATCATCGCAACCCGTCTTGATCTCCTTGAGACTGATCTCAAAGTGGTGCTTCAGAAAGCAGCGGTCATCGGACGGAGTTTCCTTGTACCTTTACTCGAGCGCTTGACTAAAGTCGACAGCCTAATGATGAGTGTCCATTTGGCAACCCTGGAAGAGCTTGAATATATCCGTTTATTAGCAAAAGAACCGGAACTGGAGTACATTTTTAAACACCCTATGGTGCAGGAGGTCACTTACAATAGTCTGCCAAAGAAAAACCGTCGGGAAATGCACGGTCAGGTCGCAAGGCTCATTGAGGAACTATTGTCTGAGCGCATAGATGAATTCACCGAACTCCTTACTCACCATTACACAAATAGTGATGACCAGGATAAGTCCATCGAATGGCTGGAAAAAGCTGGTTTTCATGCTAAAGAGCGGTATGCTAATGAAGAAGCGATCAAGTATTTCGAAAAGGTCGTTTCTGTTATCAATGGGTTTGCTAAAGCAACTGATCACCATAAGAGCATTCAGCTGAAAGCCTATGAAGCTTTAGGCGATATCCATGCAATACGCGCTGACTATGATAAAGCGATCGAAGCATATACAGCAATAACCAGACAGAATAAGGATACCATTATGAGCGTGCGGGCACAGCGCAAGTCTGCCAGAGTTTATTGGCACCAGAGCAATCTCACTGATGCGCGTGATACACTTGATAAGGCGCTAAAGGAATTGTCTGGCGATTCTGTCGACTCTCTCATTGAAAACGCCGAGATATATCTGCTTCATGGTGCAGTTCATGAAGTACGGGGAGCCATTGGTGACGCGCAGAAAGCTGCGGAAAAAGCTTTGAGTATTGTCGAGAAAGTTGGTATGAATGACCGGGTGAAGAAAATCAGGGCTTCCTCTTATAAAAGCCTTGGCGCCATCTTCCGTAACCATGGCGATTATGATAAAGCCATCGAGATGTACGAGCAGAGCAAGGTTTTGCTTGAAGAACTGAATGATAAACAGGATATTGCGAGTGTCACTTACTTGCTGGGTATCGTACATCACATGAAAGGTGATTATAAAAAAGCGATCGATCTGAACGAGCAGAGCCTTGCGGTCCTTGAGCAGATCGGTGACAAGAAAAATATCGGTCGTACTTGTAATAACCTTGGTATCATGTATTCATATTTGGACCAGTCGCAGAAGTCATTGGACTTTCATCGAAAATCATTACGCATCAGCCTTGAGATAGGAGATAAACGCGGCGAAAGTATGGCATACAGCAACCTGGCTCAATCCTACCTTGGTAAGGAGGAACACGATAAGGCGCACGAATATTTCCAGAAGTACCTCAAGATCGCTGAGCATATTGGCGATAAAGCCAATATGAGCGCTGCTCTTGGTAATCTGGCTATTTTGTACATTCATACGAAGGAATTCGACAAAGCCGAGAAATACCTGCTGCGTGCCGTGAAAATCTTCAAGGAACTGGGTAATAAGCAAATGCTTGGAACCGCCTATGTCCATCTTGCGAACGTCAAGCGTTTGAAAGGTGAGTCTTTTAAGGAAGCATTGGATTATTTGAATAAAGGCTGGTCCATGGCAAATGAGATCGGTAATAAATCAGGCATGGCTGATTGCGCTCTTGCGTATGCGAGAATATATGCAGTAATGCAGGATATTGAAAAAGCTGAGGAATATATGGAACAGGCAGTCAAGTTAATGACTAAACTTGGCCGCACTAAATTATTGAGCAATAGTTATGAAAAGTATGCGAAAATACTCAAAGACATCGGTGAAACTAAACTCGCCGCTTTGTACAATAAAAAAGCTAAAGCACTCGACAAAAATCCAAATAGAATATAACAATAATCAAGTCACTGGGTTATGGCGTCTTGACTTGATTATACACTATGTTATACTCATTAGCTATGAAATTGAAAGCTCAGATTTTGAAAACAGTGAGAGCCAGGTTTTCACCTACATGTCAATGCAGAACTTATATCTCTTGACACTTCTAGTTCAGCAATTATAATTTACTGAAATTCTAATGCGCAAATACAAAATAACGAAAATACAGACACCCTCATCTATGCTCCTGCGTACAAAACTTATTCTCCCTGAAACTAAGGGTAAGATCATTGAGCGAAACCGTCTGTTAGCACTATTGCATGATAATAAGGATAAAGAGATCATACTTATTATTGCAGATGCAGGCTATGGTAAAACCACACTCATCAGTCAATGGGTCAACGCTATAGGATGCGCTAATGTTTTTTATGCACTCAGTGAAGAAGACAGCAGTCTCGATCTTTTTCTCACTCATCTGATCGCTGGATTTGAAAAGCTCGAGAAGGATTTTTTAAAAAGAACAAAGGAACTAGTAACGTATAATAAAGAATTAGAAAATAATATTGGCACGGTGATGGGTACATTGGTCAATGAACTCCAAGATAAATGCAAGAAAGATTATTATATTATTCTAGATGACTACCATGCGATTACTGAATCAAGTGTTGTACACGAGGCATTACATTATTTCATCGATCATCTTCCAACCAAATTACATATCATCATTGCATCCCGTGTTTTGCCATCATTTCCCGCATTGATTAAATGGCGATCAAAACAGCGGGTTTTTGAATTAGGACGTCAGGATCTCTGTTTCAACAGTACGGAGATAAAGCAACTCATTTCCGATACATACAGCTTATCTCTACCCCATATTGAATTACAGCGGATCGTGCAGTATACTGAGGGATGGGTTACAGGTATTCAATTGATCCTTCAATCATCCGGGCTTCACCGAACAGCTATTAAAGATACGCTGAACGGTTATCTTGAAGCTCACCAGCCATTATTTGACTACTTCGCCAGCGAAGTTCTATCGTATGAGCCCCAGTACATACAGGACTTTTTGATACAAAGCTCGGTCATTGAGAACCTGACACCACATGCATGTAATATGATTCTGCGTAGAAAAATTTCACATGCATTGTTGAAGGAATTAGAACACCGTCACCTATTTTTGTACGAAGTTGAAGATCAGGGATATAAATTCCATCACTTGTTCAGAAAATTCCTTAACCAACGCCTGAGCACGTGTAAAGGATACCGACAATTACAGATCCGTGCGGCACAATATTATCGTAAGAATAAACACTATGACCTGAGTATAAAACACTATTTATCAGCAAAGGAGTACCTACAGGTAGGCAAGATGATATTGCGGTCTATCCAGGAAGATATTACCGGTCGTATTTCCGGAGGGATCGATACTACATTATTGCGGAAGTATTTGTATGAAATACCACAAAAGGTCCTGCAAAGATTACCCCAGTTATTGGTTATTAAAGGAACCCTGCAAAGAGATGCTGGTGATCATGAGGCAGCGAAAGAACTCTATCGCACTGCTGAACAGGTTAGCCGAAGGTCGAACGATATGACCACGTGTGCTCATGGTTTGTCAGAATTGGCGTTGCTTCACTGGTTGCAGGGTAACCATAACGAAGCGCTTAAAATATTGAAAAAAGCACTCCGCACCTGTCCTGGTTCGGAATTGAAAATGAAACTTCATATCCTCAACCTTCTTGGACTTGCCTGGCAAGATCTTTCCAATCTCACCAAGGCAAAAAGCTACCTGCGGCAAGCAAAGAAAATCGCTAAGGAGCTCAATGTTTTTTATAATAAAATTGTTTTGGAATCGAATATCGCAACGATCTTTCTGCAAGAAGGAGAAATACGAAGGGCGTATAATACTTGCAAACCTCTGATACCGCAACTCGGTGAGTATTACTATTACAAAGTCGGTGTTATATATGCGAATTCAGCACGCGCAGCGCTTGATTTTGGGGATCTTAGCTGGGCTGAGTCTTGTCTGGAACAGGGTTGGAATATATGTCGCCCTTATGAGGACAGGGTTTCTTTTGGCATCCTCAACCACTGCTTCGGTCTCCTCCATATGCATAAGCAACAGTGGAATTCTGCCCAACAACACCTTGAGGAAGCCCATAAAGTGTTCCAAATGCTGCGATGGAAGCGTATGGAATCTTCGGTCTTGCGCAATATAGGTACTTTGCAGCGACTACAAGGAGATATATCAAATAGCTTACAGTCGATTAAACAAGCGAAAGGATTGCTCGGTGGTCTTGGTCCTGGAGAATCAGCGCATGCAACGTTTTTACTTGCTGACCGGGCTCTCCTTGAGATCGAGCTTGGCAAATATTCCAAGGCGCGAAAGACCATTGCCAAGTGTCAGCGGCAAGCGCGTATAATGCACTGGCATCTTGGAGAGTTCTATACACTGCTGGTCAATACACTGATATCATTAACGCATGAACATAAAAAGGGATCTGTCCAGTTGATCGATTCGCTGATCAAATTAGCACAAAAAAAGGGTTACCATGGGATCCTTTCAATAGAATTGCGACACCAACCAGACCTGGTGAAATATATTCGACAATTTCCTAAGTATAGATCTTATCTGGATAAGCATCAGGTGTATTATACTCCAGAACATCCAACCCTATTCGTGAAACTTTTTGGTGAAATGCGCATTGAGGACAGTGAACACCAAAGCCTCGCACTGAACTGGCCAACTGAAAAAACCAGATCCCTGTTCGCATTCTTAGTGGTCCATCGAACAAGAGCGTTGTCACGGGCACAAGTACTTGATGCCCTGTGGTCAAGATTGAGCAAGAAAAAAGCCCAAGAGAATCTTCGGACAACCGCATATCGCATGCGCCGGACCATTAGGGAAGCGTGTATAAAAGGAGTGACCAAAGAACTTATATTCACCTACAAGCAAGGACGATATGTTCTGCTCCCTAATATTACGATCGAGTGCGATATGGATGAGTTTGACCGTCTCATGAAACTGGCAGACATCGCTCATTCAGATGATGAAAAAAAGGCCGCGCTTAAAAAAGCGATCGATATCACGCAAGCAGATTTCCTTCCAGATATCTACGATCAATGGGTTGATTCACAACGATCGATTCTACATGAACACAAACTCAATACACTGCGAAAGATGGTACAGATAGTATCGGTTCAAAACGATGATCTTGCTTGTATAAACTACTGCAAACAATATCTTGCAATGGAACCATTATCAGAAGAAATTGCGTGTATTTGTATGAAAAGTCTCAAGAAACTGGATAGATTGTCAGAAATAAAGGTCGTGTACCAATCTTTGGAAAAAGCACTTCGTAATGAAGTTCATTGCGCTCCAACACAGGAAACCCAACGTTTATTTCAAACTCTGCTGAAGTAGCGAATCAAGAGCAAGCGGATGAACCCCCACAATTCTGTTATGCTTTTGTTATGGTCTTTCTATATAATATACAGTAAAATATATAGTAATAAGGAGGTTCTATGAAGTGTGCAAAAAGAAGCATCATTCTCGCTGCTTGTTTGATCACATTAGCATCAGCTCAGCAGAAATGGGAGCGGATATTTGGTGGAAGTGGTCGGGACCAGGCTTTTTCAGTCTCACTCACACCAGATGGAGGGTATGTTGTTGCTGGTTTAAGCGCTTCTTACCCCCATAAATGCTATGAGATGTATGTAGTAAAGACCGATATGTATGGAGATACGGTTTGGATAAATAATTACGGTTCACAATATAATGACTACTGCTGGTCGGTTGTCCAAGCACATGATAACGGTTATCTTCTTTTGGGTGCCACTGATTCGACCCTTCAAACCGGACCGCATGATGTTTATCTTATTAAAATTAATGAATCAGGTGATAGCCTTTGGTCAAGAGTTTATGGGGATACAAATAGTACAGGATATACTAATGATGTTGGTCATGAGGTACGTCTGACAACCGACGGTGGCTATATCCTGGTAGGCTCGACCGAATCATTCGGGGCAGGTTTGCATGATGTATACCTGATAAAAATAGACGCTCAAGGTGATACTCTATGGACAAGAACATACGGTACATCGCAGTATGAAAGTGGGGAATCCGTCCATCAAACCGATGATAACGGGTATATTGTAGGTGGAACGACTTATGAAACCGGTGTTGGACAACAGATCTATATAATACGAACAAACGACCAAGGAGATACCTTGTGGACAAAACGGTATGGTGGGTCTGGCAGTGAGAATGTGCAAGGAATCCTGCAAACCCAAGACAAGGGTTATATCTTTGTGGGCAGTACGACATCATATGGCGCGGGGAGCGGTGATCTTTACCTGGTAAGAACCGATTCCATCGGTAATACAGAATGGACAAAAACCTATGGAGGGTCATATCCAGATTGGGGCCGGGCAATACGCCACACGAGTGATGGTGGTTATATTATAATTGGTGGTACTCGAACAGACCCTGATCCTGAATACTGTTTTGCATGGCTTCTTAAGACCGACAGTTTCGGTGATACCCTGTGGACAAGGATAAAAGCATCGATCTATGGTGCTGCAAATGGTACTGATGTCCAGCAAGCAAATGATGACGGTTACATAGTTGCGGCAATAACATGGGAATATGGGGGCAGTGATGATTTTCTACTCATCAAGACCGACCCGCAGGGTATTTCAAGTGTTCAAGAACGAAAAATGCATAAAGTATCGATCATGCCCCGTGTATATCCCAATCCGTTTTCACATTACACCACGATCTTCGGATATGAATACGAAATATACTCTGTGTATGATATTACTGGCATGCATGTTGATAGTTATCCAGGGAAAGAAGTTGGAACTTATTTACCTGCTGGTGTGTATTTCATCGTTCCGAGGTCTGGTGATCATACACCATTGCGCGTGGTAAAAGTTCGATAATGGGGGGAACAATGGAACGAAAAGTCCTTTTTATATCATTGATTTGTACGCTAATTACAACGATCGGGTTTGCTCAATGGGAGCCTGATGTACGTTTAACTTATGACGATGAATCGTCCGTAACCGGGAGTAGTAACACATGGTCAATTGCAGCTCGTCATGATTCGGTCTATATTGTGTGGACTGATACTCGTGATGGGAACTCTGAGATCTATTTCAAACGGTCGCTGGATGCAGGTGATCATTGGGAAGCGGATATGAGACTTACTGATGATCCAGCTTCCTCAGCTCTGCCTTCAATATTACTACAAGATACGATCATACATGTTGCTTGGTTCGATACCAGAGCGGGTATGAATAATTTTGAGATATACTATAAACGATCGACTGATGCTGGTGTAACATGGAGTGCAGACACTCGACTCACGTATGACCCAGCGATTTCCTGGTACCAATCGATCGCGTTTACCAGCCAAAATTTGCATGTTGTCTGGCGGGAAACCAGGGACGGTAATTACGAAATTTTCTACAAACGTTCCCCTGACCAGGGAATGACTTGGGGGCCGGATACGAACTTAACCCAAGCCTCGGGGAGCTCAGAAACACCTTGTATAGCAGTAATCGGTTCAATACTCCATGTCCTCTGGTTTGACAATCGCGACGGTGGTGCGTATGAGATCTATTATAAACGGTCTACTGATCAAGGACTCACCTGGGAATCGGATGTACGCTTAACTGATGATCCAGGAGTTTCATTCGGACCGTGTGCAGTCACCAAGGATTCCATGGTTCATGTCATATGGCAGGATTCACGAGATGGCAATTGGGAATTGTATTACAAACGTTCAGTAGACTATGGCTTGACCTGGGGTCCTGATACGCGTCTTACCAATGCCAGTGAAACAAGTGAATCACCATCAGTTGCGGCATCGGCGAATAATGTACATGTCGTCTGGTGGGATAACCGTGATGGTAATTACGAGATCTACTACAAAGTCTCCTCTGATCAGGGATTGACATGGTCATCTGATACGCGCTTAACGAATGACGGTTCATGGTCACAGTTTCCCCATATCGCAGCAGCTGATTCAATGCTCCATGTTGTCTGGAGAGATGGACGGGCAGGTAATGACGAGATATACTATAAGCGTAACCCTGCTGGGAATCCTGGTATTGTGGAAAATAACCGACGACTCGTTCATCAAGGCTTCAACATTGTCACACCACTTTTCAGCAATACAATAGGTATATGCTTTGCCCACGCACAAACAAATCCATTTACAATAGCATTATATGACATCAGTGGAGCAATGGTTTCTTATCAAACCTTCCCATCTTCTGCCACAACCATATGGCTGTCTAATGCGATCATTCGTGCCCTTCCTGCCGGAGTATATTTTATGACGATATGCTCAGATGGTCAGCTAATCGGTAAAGGAAAGCTTGTTAAAGTGAAATAAACCAATGCGAATTGTAATTAAGTAATTTGGTAATTAAACAATTCTTACGTTTAGAACGTTCATACAGTCCATTTGTTTTGTTCGGTTTATCTGTTTCTTTTGGATCGTATTACGCATTACGCTCAGTAGTTGCCCACCCTTGCATACTCAATGGCGAAACTGATCAAAGAAAATCCTGAAAAGAGCAGACGGGTTGAGATTTCCTTATCAAATAGGAATTAAGACTTCATTCCTATCGGACTTTGACTATTTTGGCAGTGATCTCTCCATCGATCTCTAAAAAGTAGATACCTGGCTGTACATGCATGGTACTTATTTGCCGACCGGTTATATCGTAAATACAATAGTTGCCATGTGCAGGTAATGGCAGTTGCCCAGCAATCATCGTTGGGAAACACGGATTCACCGGTGTTATTGCACCATCATTCTCCTCTATGCCGATCACGAGATCAACATTGGCGTAAATATCCTGATCAGTATAATCCTCTTCCCAGATCACAAGGAAGTTACTGTCAGACGCGATTGCCCAGGGGTTACTGCGCGTGCGACTAGTACTTTCAGAAATAGAGAAGCTTGGACCTTGGCATTGTCCAAGGGTATCAACATACCTACCCCAGATCGTTCCTGAATCATTCCAGGCAACTATGAATCTTGCGCCATCAAACACGATCGTAGGTTGGTTCTCAGGTGCTGACTCATCAGCGATCGTAACCTTACTCCCGACCAAAGAACCATCAGCATCGATCAACTGACCATAGATATTGAAATTGAAGGTTGATGGAATCATGTCTGCCCAGGTTACAAAATAGTTATGACCGCTATATGCAACTCGTGGGGTAACATATTTATACGTTTCGGTAGTTGCAATAGCAATTGCTGAACCGCTGGGCAGGGCCTGGGTGTTTACGAATCTACCACGCACACCGTAGGGCTCTGAATAGTGGCACCAGACAGCAAAGTAATTAGAACCATTGTACACAATATCAGGATACACTTCATCAACATCAGTCTCACCTACGTGATTTCCTGCATCAAGTACAGTTCCACCAGGGGTCACGCGTGCTGCAAGAATACGATTTAATCCAACAGTATTATCATTCCAGAGCACAACATAGTTCGTGCCGTCAAAATCCACTGCTGGATTCGCCTGGACGCTATCAGTCTGACATATTGTAATGGTATTAATTGCATCGCATTGTGGAGTGACACGCACTCCAAGAAGATTTCCCGCACCTCAGCAATTCGGGTCGCGGAAAACAACAAGGAAATTAGAACCATCGTATGCCGCATCAATAATACCTGCCGCGCTATCAGAATAGATAACTTTACCATCAGGGTCGATTACCGTACCGTTCTTGGCTACTCGAGCGGCGCACAAAGCATATTTATACTGGGTAGTAAGAAACCGAGCATCCTGCCAGAATGCATAGTACTGGTTGTTTTCAAACAGAGCCACCGGGGTATTTTGATGGTTTGTTTCAGAACAGATGGGAAAATCAGCGCCAAATAATATAAGCATTACGGGTAAGATATTCAATTGCACCTCCTTTCTTGGTATTTGTTATATACATATATATAATTATATATATTGACTTAAGTCTGTCAAGGATGTGAGAGCCAGGTGTTAACCTGTTCACCAAAGCCAAAAAGGAGGCGAAATCCACTAGAGTCCGTTGCAATCCAATAACAGCAATTATTACAAATATCTTGTGTTATCTTGACATCATATCACTGCGGCTTATAATGTGGCATTAGTATGATGCTGATGTCACATTTCTCTGGATCTGAAATAGAATATAAGGTGGGAAGGGGCTGCTGGTATGAAATGTTATAACGATATAACCGAGATGATCGGGAACACACCTTTGCTCAGACTGGCACGAATAGCGAAAGACCTGGAATTTTATGCTAAATGTGAATTCATGAACCCCTTGAGCATAAAAGACCGCCCTGTTCTTCAGATCATCAAAGATGCAGAACAATCTGGTAAACTCAAGCCTGCCAATACATTAATTGAGGCTACAAGCGGTAATACAGGAATGGCTGTAGCGTATATTGCGGCAATCAGAGGATACAAAGCTATTTTGGTAATGTCAGAGATCCAAAGTTTGGAGCGAAGAAAGGTATTAAAAGCTCTTGGTGCTGAATTAATTCTTACGCCTGCTTCAGAGGGAACCAAAGGGGCGCGCCGAAAACTGAAACAGATATTAACAGAACACCCTGAGTACTTTTATGTTGGACAACACACTAATCCATCAAATCCAAAAGCCCATTATCATACTACAGGTCCAGAGATATGGGAAGATACAGAAGGAAAGATTGATGTCCTTGTAGCTGGGCTAGGAACGGGTGGTACAATTTGTGGAGCTGGTCATTATCTTAAAGAAATGAAATCAACTGTACAATTGATAGCTGTTGAACCAAAAGAGTCTCCCTTTATCTCAAAAGGTATCTTCTGTCCACACCGCATGATGGGTACAGCGCCGGGTTTTGTTCCCGAAACACTCGACCGTGAAGTAATTGATGAAATTTATTTAGTAAGTGAAACTGAAGCATTCAAGAGATGTAGAGAACTCGCGCGCCTTGAAGGTTTATTAGTTGGTATTTCATCAGGAGCAGTGGTCCACGCGTCGTTGGAGATTGGCAAACGTCCACAGAATAAAGGAAAAGTGATTGTCGGTGTTTTTGCTGATACAGGACAAAGGTACCTAAGCGTGGAGGGATTGTTTATGTAATTGGTCTC